>CAPMFN010000034.1:0-1021 GCA_948658045.1 Christensenellaceae bacterium | reverse complement strand
GAAAAAATATGGTAAAATAAAGGTATGAAAAAACAAATGACATTTTCGCTAATAAGCGATGAACTGGCAAATGCAAAAACAAGCAAAAAAGAATTTTTAGAAAAGATAGAGCGGATAATACCATTTTCCGAGTGGATAGAGATAATCAAGCCATGTTATTACAAAGGAGAACACGGAAATAAACCCTACGATCTGGAATTAATGCTTCGTATTTATCTTCTTCAGAATCTTTATGACCTTTCAGATATGAAAGTAGTGAACGAGGTTATAGACAGCCGAGCATTTTCGGATTTCTGCGGAGTAGATTCGCCAAATCAAATACCCGATGGAGATACTGTCGGACGTTTCAGAAATATACTTGTCCTGAACGGATTACAGGAAAAACTATTTCATCAAGCAATAGAAATTCTCAGTGAAAAAGGCTTGATATTAAAGCGAGGAACGATAGTAGATTCCACACTTATTGCGGCACCCTCATCAACCAAAAACAAGGATAAAAAGCGTGATTCCGACGCTCATTCAGTAAAGAAAGGAAATCAATGGCACTTCGGTTACAAGGCACATATCGGAGTTGATAAGGACAGCGGACTTGTACATCATCTGGAAGTAACAAGTGCAAATGTACATGATGTTACGATTGTTCCAAAGCTGCTCCACGGTGAAGAAAAAGACGTTAACGGTGACAGCGGATATGTCGGTGCAGAAAAGCGTGAGGGTGCAATAATTCGCAATAAACAGGGCAAGAAAATCAAGTATAAAATAAACAGGAAACCATCTCAGATAAAAAAGCTATCCAAAAGCGGACAATATGCGGCAAAGAAAGCGGAGCATAAAAAATCCTCGGTAAGAGCAAAAGTTGAACATGTTTTTGCAGTTGTAAAAACATTATTCGGGTATCGGAAAACACGATACCGAGGTCTGCTAAAACAGACCGCTAAACTGAATATAATGTTTGCTTTGGCGAACCTTTATCTGGCTGACAGAAAATCTCTGTCGGTCTGATAAACTGCGTCTTGCAGAC
>CAPMFN010000033.1:0-1036 GCA_948658045.1 Christensenellaceae bacterium | reverse complement strand
ATGAGAAAAGAATACAGTATCACGTTACGTGGAAGTCAATACTTTTTGCTCAAAAATTTTTCATTCATTTTCGGGATAAATTTTTACAGATATACCCCTAACACCCTTTTTGACAATCTTACTGTCATCAAGAATACTCTGCTTAACAGCGTCTAAATCCTTTGAGAGTGCTTCAATCGCCCGTTGGTGTTCTTCTTCTGACGAGAAGCGTTCCGTATCATTCAAAAGGTTCTCCTGCAATTCCCTTGCTTTCATGTATACGCCCAACTTATGATTGAGCAGGGAGTTCTGAAAGGATATTTTGATTGTAGCGGGATTGAAACTTCCGTCCTCGTACCTCTCTGCTTCAAAGTTCATATCTAATTGCTCGTCCATTTTCAAAATCAAAGACAATACATCTGACACTGTTTCTATATCAAAATCCATGAAAACATTGATACTGATACCCAAAGCATTTGCAATTTTCAGCAGTTGGTCGGGCTTTGGATTGCGGATGCCATACTCATATTTTTTTATTGTGGCGGAATTGATGCCGGAAAGCTGACCGAGCGTTTCCTGTGATATGCCACGCAAATTCCGAAAGTGTTTAATCTTTTCCCCGGTAGTCATGCCAATACCTCCGATTTTTGTGATATTCGTTAGTGCCTAGTTAAATTCTATCACATCAGGACACATTTGTGTATAAAAATTTAAAACAAATACTTGACGTTCACAAAAGTGTACCGTATAATAAAAACATAAAGGTCACATATGTGTACCTAAAATAAAAAAGGAAAGGACAGGACTATATGGAGAATGGAAAGAAAATGTATGTAACGGCAGAGGAAGCGGCTGAAATGCTTGGTGTATCAACGGGTTATGCCTACAAGATTATCCGGGGGCTGAATGAGGAACTGAAAGCAAAGGGCTATCGGACAATCTGCGGCAAAGTCCCGACAAAATACTTTGAAGAAAAATTCTACGGTCTGACCGTAGCCATGTAGGAAAGGAGAGATTTTATGTCAGCGACAAGGGACGGAAAGATGTGGCGTTGCCA
>CAPMFN010000032.1:0-1048 GCA_948658045.1 Christensenellaceae bacterium | reverse complement strand
CTGGTTGACCTGTACCGGAGCACGAATGACATTGGTCAGCCTCTGACCATGAAGCACGCGGAGGACATCCAGCAGGCACTTCCAAGGGAAGACCAGGCAAAGGGGCTGGAATCATCCGCTTCCAGGATTGGGTAAAAAACAGGAATTGACATTCTTATTCCCGCAACATATACTATAAGGGTCAAATTATTTGACACCTTAATCCTTTTATTAACGCGCGCAACGTTTAATAAAAACAGATGACACAGGTTTCCGCCTGTGTCATTTGCTTTACGTGAACATATGTTGGATACTTTGTTGACATTATGTGTCAGAAAATGTAAAATGTTGTTGTTGCCCCTCTTATACTGGCTTCAGGAAGGAGGTGAAGCAATGGATAGTTTTACATCATTTTTAGTGTCTGTCACCGCTGGCATCTTAGTTTATTACCTTTGCAAATGGATTGACAGCATACGTTAAAAGAGGGCAACCTCAAAAGGCTTGACAACCAAAAGTAGTCAGAAACCCCCAAGGGCCGCAAACACTTGGGGGTTTCATTAGTTACCACAATGGATAGCTACATCATTTATGATGCTAGTATAGCATATGCATTTTCAGATTGCAAGATTCTTTGTATGACAAATTTCCTGCAGGAAAAATGGATTGCCGGTTTTTTGTCTTACAAATAACAAAGGGCATAAAACAGCTTGCAGCAATTGCATTCCACTGTCCCATACCCTTTTGAGATTGATGATTAACATGATAATATCACACCTGGTTCCTAAAATCAACATGAATTGACAAAATTTCCGCCAGCTCCAAATGGAATAGAAACCCCCAAGTGTTACCAGCCCTTGGGGGTTTCGTTTGCAATGTCAGAATTGCAATACTAGCTTTTGCCTACGGCAATTATAGCATATGCATTTTCAAATTGCAAGATTCTTGTATGACAAATTTCTTCAGGATTCCGGAGATGTTCCACAAATTGTATGACAATTTTCCCTGCAAAATCCTGTTATCTGTTCCGGCACACTACTTAGACACCATAACTCTTAATCAGGGTGTCCAG
>CAPMFN010000031.1:0-1064 GCA_948658045.1 Christensenellaceae bacterium | reverse complement strand
TCCCGCGCCGGACATATCCCCCAATGCGCCGCCCCTGCCCCATGCGCCGGGGACGGAAGCCGCACAGGACACGGGAACCGCCGAGCGCGTCTTAGAGCATATCGACGGGGCGCACACCCGCAGAGCCAGCAAAAAGGCGGCACGGAAAGCACAGGCAGAAGCAGAAAGCCGCGCCCACACTTCCCGGCTGCAATTCACCGAGGAAGAACGGGCAACGCCGGAGCTTGAAAAGTATATCAAGAAATCCGACAAAGCCGCTGACAGGCTGGACGAAGCAAGGGGGAAAATCCCAAAGGAAAAGAAACTTGTGGGGGAGCGAACCTTTGACGAAGCCACCGGGAAAGGCAAGACCCGCCTACGTTTTGAGGAACGGGAAAAGCCGCAGAACTACGGCAAGGCACATAAAAACCCGTTATCCCGCCCCGCGCAGGAAGCGGGTATTTTCGTCCATAACAAGGTACATTCCGTGGAAAAGGACAATTCCGGCGTGGAGGGTGCGCACAAATCCGAGGAAACCGCCGAAAAAGCCGCGAAGTACGGGGCGCGGAAAGTCAAGGAGGGCTACCGCAGCCACAAGCTCAAACCCTACCGGGCGGCGGCAAAGGCTGAAAAGGCGGCGCAGAAAGCAAACGCCAACTATCTCTACCAAAAGGCACTCCATGACAACCCGCAGATCGCAGCGTCAAATCCATTCTCCCGGTATATGCAGAAGCAGCGCATTAAAAAGCAGTATGCAAAGACTGTCAAGGCACAGGGCGCAAAGTCTGTCAAGAACGCAGCGGAGAACACAAGAAAAGCCGCCAAAAAGACCGCCGAGGGAACCAAAAAGGCAATCGCATTTGTGGGACGACACCCGGCGGGCGTATGTATCGCCATAGGTGCGCTGCTGCTTTTCATTATGATTTCTTCCGCATTATCTTCTTGTGGAGCTATGTTTTCCGGCATGATTAACGGCATTGTCGGGACTTCCTACACGTCGGAGGACGCGGATTTAGTCGCCGTGGAAAACAACTATGCGGCACTGGAAACGGACTTGCAGCGCAGGATTGACAATATCGAGCGCG
>CAPMFN010000030.1:0-1064 GCA_948658045.1 Christensenellaceae bacterium | reverse complement strand
CTTTATTTATAAGGATTTCTATCATTAACTTTGCATAATGTGTAGCTTTTCATAATCGACTCCGCCTTTCTGGTTTGCGATTGCGATTACTCTACACATAACTTTTACCCTCCTAATTTACTGAACTTTTTCCTTTTCTCTTTCTACCTCTGCGTACACTCTGTAATATCTGTTTGTCCCCTTATTGGTGTAAGGCTCGGAGATTTGCAGGACATTTACTTTCTTATTCCTTTTAAGAATCCTGCTGAACCACTTAATATCATTCTTGGTTCCCATAAGTCTGATTTTTAACATCGCTTCCTCCTGCCTGTTTCTTTAGCAGTATTCCGGATAACGGACTTTCACCGCCTGCCAGAAGTATCTTGCATACCCACAACAGAATAAATCCTCCACCGTATACTGCTTACACTCCTTCAACTGATCCTCCATATCTTCGTAATCGTACACGCTCGGCGTACCATTGTTATAAAGATTGAACGCCATACGGACTACCTTTGCGCTTCCACTTGTAATCCAGCCATTATGCAGGCACTCCGTTTTGACACACCCTGTTTTAAAGTCATAAATTGCTTTGACATTTCTCCTTGTGTCCGCATCAATCCCCAAGCAATACACCAATGCCGCATGGTAAACATCGCCATATCTGCATTTTGGCAGATAAGTGAGAAAGAATTTCCTGTGTTCATCATCCCTGAAAGTTACATTTTGAGCAATCTGCTTCGCCTTTGCACTTAACGCTGTGTTTGTCATTTTTAATGACCTCCTTAGTATCTTTTATTGAAAATCCCAATATCAAATATTGGAACGAACAACCATAAACGCAAAAAAGGACTAAACCAATAAAACTTAATGTTTTACTGATTTAGTCCTCAATAGATATGCAAAAGGGAAGTAATTTCTCACTTCCCTTTCGACTTATATATAGACTTTAAGCACTATGTCTTTGAATCTATTGGCTTTTGTGTACTGTGGGTGATGCGCCATATATTTTTGCACATCTTCACGAGTCACTACAAAAGTTCCAAAATAGACTGGCTTATATTCTATTTTCCTACATTGTTTAT
>CAPMFN010000029.1:0-1092 GCA_948658045.1 Christensenellaceae bacterium | reverse complement strand
ATTTAACAATAGAATACACAGAAAGCAAACTTGCTTATACTTTAGGCAGCATTCCAAGCGGAGTGACAGTTAGAAGAGGGGGAGAAGTGCTATCTAGCAATTCAACCATATACTGGGGAGACGAGCTAACCTTTACTTATGAAGAAACTAGCAGCATGGATACAGGGAGCACTAAAGAGGAAAGTGGATATCACTATAGAGAGGTAGAGACAACAACCTATAGTTTAACAGCAAACGGAAAAACCCAAGCTAGTGGAACAAGTGTAACAGTAAAATCTGATATAAGTTTAGTTTTATCTAATACAACAAGCACAGCATGGGAGAGAGGCGAAAAAGTTCAGTATAGCTTGGGAGTTATCCCAGAGGGCGTAACAGTAAAACGAGGAAGCGAAACATTAACTAATGACTCAGTAATTTACTGGGGAGATGTGCTAACCTTTACCTATACAGAGAGTACTCATAGACTAACAGGCAATACAAAAATAGAGAATGGTTTTAAGTGGTCAGAAAAGGCAACCACAACAAACATATTGTCAGCCAATGGAACAAGCCTAGCAAGTGGAAGAACGTTCACAGTAAATGGAGATATAGCATTAAGCTTAAGTTCAGATACAACCACAGCATGGGAAAAAGGCGAACAAATAACCTTTGCAAGCTCATCTTGGTCAGATATAAATGAAGTAGCTCAGGCAGGGGATGCAGCAACTGTGTTTAGTGTAGGAGATGAAAAAGATATAACCTTAACTGACGGCGAAGTTTTAACAGTAGTTATTCTTGGCTTTAACCATGATAACCTAACCAGTGGTGGAAAGGCAAAAATGAGCATAGGAATGAAGCATTTAGCTAAATCATTTGCAAAAATGAACACATCACCTACAAACGCAGGTGGTTGGGAAGCAAGTGCAATGAGAACCACACTAAATGACTATTACAATAAACTTCCAGATGATTTAAAATCTGTAATAAAAGCAGTAAATAAGGATGCCAGTGCAGGAGAAACCTCAACAAATATAACGACCTCATCTGACAAGCTGTGGTTGTTTAGCCCTGCAGAGATTTGGTCGGGTACAGGAATAGATAATATAAGCTGGA
>CAPMFN010000028.1:0-1153 GCA_948658045.1 Christensenellaceae bacterium | reverse complement strand
GTTAAGCCTGCCGCTAGCGTTCATCCTGAGCCAGGATCAAACTCTCCATTGTAAATAAAATAATGTATTGTTAGAGTCCTGACTACTTCTATTTCCTTAAAGGAAATTGACAGATAAATACTACATTTCTTTTTCTCTCAAAAATAACCAGTAATTCAAAGAACCCGTTGAAAAAACTCCGCATTTTGCGATGCGAAAGGACTGCAAAGATAAGTGATCTTTTTCAATCCTGCAAATATTTTTTCAAGAACGTTGCATTTTTCGTTTTCCACCGCTTACTCAAGAACCTCAAGCTCCTTTATTGTAAACTTTCAATCTTTTGTAAGAACCGTGTTTTCTCAAATGCGGATGCAAAGGTAGCGACTTTTTTCGAACCTGCAAATATTTCCGCATCTTTTTTCACGAAAAAGTTAAAAAAGTCCGAAAAACAGGCTCGAAAAGGCCTGCACCTTATATATAAAAAGGCTGCGGCGGCACGTTACATCTTACTCCGGCAACAACAACATGCATAAGCGACACCACTCGCGCGAAAATCTGCGACCCGAAAGACCGGTCGCTCCGCGGAAACTTTTTCCATGCGCGGCCTCAAAGATTCACCGGCGGACCGGCGCACCTCTATATATAGCTCAACAGCGACGATTAGCACCCCGAACATCCGGCACACGGAAAGACACCGGAGTCTGTCGTTCGGGAATTATAATTATTGGCCGGCAACCGTTCTCTTTACAATCGGACGTGAGCATCCCCGCAAGCGATAAACTCAGCACACCTCTATCGGGCGGCTAAATGCAAAGTTCATTTGTTTTTGCGAACGACTTGCTCTATCTTCGTGCGACAGCAACTTCACACCCGGAGTGGTGCGGATCATGGTTCGCATCAGCGTGGTTTGTAGATTCAGCAGTCCGCTGGCGGCGTAATGGCGCAGGAGGGTTAAGAGATTGTTTGTTTTGTCGGGCGTTTTTTTGCGCCGGTTTTCTTGTTCTGCGGTTTTGTAATTCGCAGTGTTGCGCGAGCCGCAGCCGGTTCTCGGTTTTAATAGTGGTACAAGAAATATTCTCGTGCCGAAGTCCGCGGGGCGAGTTTTGCGAGCCTCCGCATGGCGGGGCTTCGGCTCGCACGGCTGAAGCCGATGTTTATCTCTGTAAGCTGCGGC
>CAPMFN010000027.1:0-1193 GCA_948658045.1 Christensenellaceae bacterium | reverse complement strand
CTTATTTGATAGTAGATTTAAAACTTTGCAACAGAACCAGTTGGTATATGCGTATACATTGGGTACTATTATTTTAACGTGAATTGTCAAATCAAGTTAGAAAAAAACTATTTGCTCATTCGTAATATACTTTATGAATACTTCTAGTGGGGTTCTATAGTTTAAACTTTTACGTGGAATATTGTTTCTATAGCTAGCTACTTGTTGGACATAGTCAGTGGGGAGATCACTGAGATTCATATCTTTTCCTAGTCCGTCTTTCCTAAGTAATCCATTTGTCTGTTCATTTAACGCTCGTTGGTTAGGTGCACCTACATCGGCAAAGTAGGTACTGATATCATGCTTATTAGCGATATCTTTCCACTTAGAAAATTCCTTACCATTATCAAAAGTGATCGATTTAAAGAGTCCTTTAGGAGTAACAGAAAGTAAAGCATCAAGTTTCTCAAAGATAGCTTTATCCGTCTTATGGCGTGTATTCAAAATGATGACAGCCTTAGACTTTCGTTCAACTAATGTCATTACTGCACCACGATGGTTTTTACCTTGGATCGTATCAGCTTCAAGATGTCCAAATTCATTATGGTAGTTGGGATAGTCCTGATGCCGCTCTGAAAGAGCCCGACCTAGTCGTCCAGCTTTTCCACGGCGTTCAACGTAACCATTTGGATGTCTTTTTCCTTTCATTGGGAGCGAGGTCACATCTAAAACGTTAGAACGCTTGAAGATGCGATAAAGCGTACGCATTGAGCAACTGATATGTTTTTCATTACGTCCGATGATCGTATCAGGAGTCCAACCTAGACTAACTTTTTCCTTGATGTACTCAAGTTCGTCATTAGGTAATACGATGAGTTTACGGCCGGATTTAGATTTATTAGCCCGATAGTTTTCATAGTATTCAGAGATCGAATTCCCAGCATCTAAAAAACGATATACTCGATAAATAGTTTCAGCACTACGTTTTAAGGTTTTAGCTACAATATAGGCTTTAACACCTTGATTCCAAAAATTTTGTATGAAGGACAGTTCGCTTATGGTAAGATGATTATAGGTCATTTGTGATTTTCCTTTACTTTTGTTTGTTGGTACTCAAAAGTCTATCACAAATGGCTTTTTATTTTTCTAACTTAATTTTACAAACTGCGTAATTTTTTTCTGATCCTTTTTAAAGTTTTAAACTAATCTGCTAT
>CAPMFN010000026.1:0-1238 GCA_948658045.1 Christensenellaceae bacterium | reverse complement strand
GCGAAATTTGGTACTGTGGTAGAATCTTGCTCTTAAAAAGTGTCGGTTTCCTCTGTGCTGGCTTCTGTCAATACTTTTAGTGCCGCAAGCGGGGATTTTGCCAAAGCTGCGGCGATATTTCTCCCCCTACTACCTACAACACCACGCAAAGCAAAAATGACGGAGATTTGCGGAAATTTCTTCACTTTCCTTTCAGTTCCCACACCACCGAAAATTGAAAACTGCCAAACAAAACAGGTGGGATTTTCCTTTGCCTGCCCTCCACGGACAGCTTGCGGATTTGCCAAACAAGAGAGAGAATTTCTTTCAGTCCCCCTTGCACGGTATAATACTGACAATTTTTCAAAATGCCAAAAATGGACGCAAAAAAACAGGAAACCTTTTCTTGATTTCCTGTCTTGGTGTGCCGTTCTATGTAGCGGCGGTTATTCAGTTTTTAGCTGGCTATAATTCCACAAACCGGAATTTTACTTTTTTCTTTTCTCTATCATAACCGATGACACAATCGCATATACAATCGCAACTATTACAACTCCTATTACTAAATAAACCAGCCAGACCGTTTGTAAAATTATATCAATTGTATTAATCAAAAATATAATTCCAATTAAAAGAAAGACAATCCCCGATTGTTTGTAGTGTGGTTTCTTATCCATGTTTTTTCTCTCCTGCTTTGATGCATAAATATATGCACTGTTAAACAAGAACCCTTTTTCATTAAACTGCAAGTAACTAAATACAAAACATATAATTGCTATTACACCTAATACAATCGCTCCAACTATATTTCCCATAGCATTAACCTCCGTAAATCCCGATTTGTCGTTGCTTTATTATATATCCGTTTTTCAAAAAATGAAAGCGATTTCTTATACTTTCTGTTCATCAAAGCGGAACTTAAACAGGGCAGTGACAAGCCGCTGCTTTATGCTGTCCTCGGTATCCCTGTCTATATGCCCGTTTTCAATGGCGGCGATTCGGATTCGCTTGCTGTAATGCCGTAAAACCTCGTCCACGGCTTCCGGCTCTCCGCTGGTCGCCCGGACAATCGTTTCATAGGGCAAAAGGTTCGGATTCCCCATGTGAAAGCACCTCCATTTCCTTGTGCAGAAGCTGTAAAGTCCTGCGGATTTGATACCCGGTCGTACTCCGGCAGCGTCCGTACATTTTCCCGATTTCCTGTTGTGTGTAATGCCCGAAAAAGTAAAGGAAAATGATTTCCCGGTTCTTCTCCGGCA
>CAPMFN010000025.1:0-1267 GCA_948658045.1 Christensenellaceae bacterium | reverse complement strand
CTGGATGTATATTAAAAAAGTAGACAAGCAAAAGAAAAAAAGATATAATAAAAGACAAGCCAAAAAACAATAGGAGGAATAAAAAATGGGTACGGAAAAACAGCAAAAATACAGCGAGGAATTCAAACAGACAATAGTAAATTTGTATCATTCAGGCAAAACCTATGCTCAGATACATAAGGAATACGGAGTTTCGTCATCAGCCTTGAGCAATTGGGTAAGGAAATATTCTGAGGTCAAAATCGACGACAGCACGGTTCTTACCGCCAATCAGGTCAGAGAACTGCAAAAGCGCTGCGCTCAACTTGAGGAGGAAAACTTAATACTAAAAAAAGCCATTGCGATATTCACGCCGCACTCGGACAAAGACTGAAAGCCGTCAGGCTGCTGTCAAAAGAGCACAGTGTGTCCGTTTTATGCCGTGTTTTAAACGTCAATAGAAGCACTTATTACAAGTTTATCAACCTCAAAGAATCAAAAAGAGAGCTTGAAAATAAACGCATTCGCAGATGTATTCTTGACTTGTACGCCAAAAGCGACAAACGGCTCGGAGCGGAAAAAATAACTTTGTGTCTTAAGCGTGATTATCGCATAAACATAAGCGTCGGCAGAGTGCGCCGGCTTATGAAAGGTATGAACCTGCCTAAAATGAGTACTGTCAAACCGCCTAAATTCAAAGCCAGATCCGATGAAGGAAAATGTGAAAACATTCTTTGCCAACGGTTTGAGCAAACCGCTCCGAACCTCGTATGGGTCAGTGATTTCACATATCTGAAAGCGGGCGGAAAATTTTATTATTTGTGCGAGGTTATGGATCTTTATTCAAGAAAAATTATTGCGTACAAGCTGTCTGACAAAATTGATACGAAGCTTGCAGTGGATACCGTTGATCTTGCGGTCGCAAACCGAGGCAAATCGAACGGAATAATTTTTCACACCGACAGAGGTTCGCAATACACGTCAAAAGAGTTCAGAAAACACCTAGATAATTTGAATATTATCCAATCCTTTTCTGCTAAGGGTCACCCCTACGACAACGCCGTTATGGAGTGCTTTTTCAAATATTTGAAAAAGCAGGAAACGAATCGTCGTTCATACTCATCACTTGACGAACTGAAAATCAGTCTTTTCAAATATATATTCGGCTTCTACAATTCCACTCGTCCTCATTCCAATAACGGTGGTTTATCCCCAGATGATTTTGAAAATTTGTAACTTTTTTTATATTTTCTTGTCTTCTTTATTGACTATGATCCAGTGTTCTCCT
>CAPMFN010000024.1:0-1527 GCA_948658045.1 Christensenellaceae bacterium | reverse complement strand
TGCCGGTTGATTTTTAAAATCCCGCCTATATCACCTTCGAGGTTTGTAATGACAGCATAAAAGCCGTCGTATTTTTCCTCATCCCTGATTTTGTCTGAATCAAGTTCACAGACTTTCTTTTCTGCAATCTCTCCATCATTTGTCACATTTGTGGTTTTTATAAAACGGGCAGGATCGTTTTGATTTTTGCTTTTGCGTTTTCTTCCGGGCTGTTCGATCATCTTCATGGCGCGTGATATCTGCTGCTCACGGATCCGTTTCTGGTATGCCTTGTATTTGGGGGAGTAGGTAACTATAACTGTTTCATCCATGTTTCCATTTACAACAGGAATCTCCTTGTAATAAATGGTTTCGTAAACTTCCGGGGCAGATTCATCCAGTGTGGAGATGTCGATCCATTTATCAAAGCCGGGTTTTTTAAACTGTGTAGGTTTCAGGGCAATTTCCCGGTCTTCCTTCCGCATCTTTTTTAAAGACTGGGTGATAACGTAGGAACGGTTTGCAAGGCTGTTAAATCTGCGGTTTGCTCTGCTTCCAAGCCCCGCATCAGAGCAGAAGATAAATTCACTGCAGCCAAAATCTTTTATTACCTTTGATTCAAGAGGTTTTAAGGTTGTCTGTTCATTCTGGTTTCCGGGGAAGATGTCAAAAGCCAGAGGAATTCCATCAGCATCCATAAACAATCCCATTGTAACGATGGGATTAGGTCGGTGTTCCTTACTCTTTCCATAGCGCCTGAGTTCATCTTCCTGTTCAATCTCGAAGTAGTAGTTTGTGCAGTCGTAGTAGAGCACTTTTTTGTTTCTGGGATGAACAAAGTTTGAGTTTTTGTAGAGTTCCTCCTGAATAAGATCAGATTCCTCAGCCATAACCGAGAGTGCACGGTATACATTTGGCAGTTCATACTTTGGCGGTTCAAGCAGTGTTTTACAGTAAGAGAAACTGCTGAGCCTGCTGGAAGGGGAAAGGATCCTTGCATAGATCAGGTCAGTTAAGATGGCTCCCAGGTCATAAGTGTATTTGTGGCGTTTAGAGATTTTTCGACAGATGGCATCGATTTTTAATTCCGTGCACAGTTTTTGGAGGAACAAATATCCGATCTGAAAACAGCGTTCTTCATTCTTAGGTATGTAAGCTTTTCTAGAAAGAGAAACCGACACATCGCAGGTTTTGGCATTGTATTCGGCTGTGTCTTTTTCGGCTTCAGATTTTGCCCAGACCATCATGGCATCAAAGTCACCATCAAACTGTCGGAGTAGCTCATTGAGTTTTCCGAGTTTTCGGAAGATCCGGGAAGAAGTCTTACCGTTTTCTTTCCGGTAGGACTGGTTGATATAAACGTCTTTGTTATTCTCTACACCAGTAATGGAAACATACATAAAAATCACCTCATAAGTATTATAACACAACTAGCGCAAACTAGCACACATTATTTTTACAAATTTGACAAAAAAATAAGCCCAAAGCAGGCTTAAATACAAGATTTGTGTGTTATGAGGTTTAAAAGGAAGTGTCAAACTCCCGGGT
>CAPMFN010000023.1:0-1626 GCA_948658045.1 Christensenellaceae bacterium | reverse complement strand
CCTCTAAGTATACAGATGAAATAGAAAATTCATCTTATACTTGGAGGGTATTTTATATGTCTAGGAAATCAAAATACAGTGCAGAACAAAAATTAGCTATACTAAATGAACTAACCCGTTCTAATATTAGTGAGGTGGCTAAAAAGTATGCAGTGGGCAAGAAAACTATTAGAACTTGGGGGTATCTATATGAATATCAGGGCATTGATGGCTTACGATCTACTCACAATAATCATAGATATTCAAGGGAATTTAAATTATCTTTGGTCCAACAGTATCAAAAATCAGACGAGTCGCTTGAAATATTCGCGATCAAGCATGGGCTAAAGTCCAAAACACAACTATCAGATTGGATTATGCAGTATAATGAATCTAACTTAAAGGCCTATACGCCAAGAAAGCGAGATTCAAAAATGAGTGGACGAAAGACTGACTTTGAAGAACGACTTACTATCATTGAAGAGTTGATTAAGCATGATGTGAACTACAATTGGGCAGTTGAAAAATACCATATTAGTTACCAACAAGTTTATGGCTGGTATCAAAAGTATCGCAAAAGCGGTAATGACCCAGAATCACTTCGTGATCGCCGAGGCAAAGCTAAGCCAGAAGAGAAGTGGACGGAAGTTGACCGACTCAAGGCAGAGAATCGCTTATTAAGGGCTCAGCTAGAAAAGCAAGAGATGGAGATTGCATTCGCAAAAAAATTAACAGAAATACGCAATCGGGAGGTGGAAAAGGACTCCGGTACCAAGCCATCAAAGAACTAAATCAAGAAAATGGATGGTCAATTAGCCAGTTGTGTAAAATAGCTGATTCTTCGCGAGATGGTTATTACAAATGGCTCAATCGAAAGCCAAGTCAATATCATAATGAGCAAGCAGAGTTACTTGAAGCGATTGTAGAGTTAGAAGAAGAACATAATTGGACGCTGGGATATTTAGCGATGACTACACAGTTAAGCTTTGAAAACCGTTTAAGCTTTACCGCTGGATTAAAACGAATAACTAACTGCATGCGTAAGCATGGAATTAGAGCAAATATTAGGAAGAAGAAGCGCAATCGAATTCAACGCCATGAAGAATACATCAATGACAACTTATTGCAGGGACAATTCGACCGTGAAACTAAAAATGAAGTGTGGGTTACCGACACAACGGAAGTAGCCTACGGCGAACACACACTTCATAAAGTACGAGTACACGTTATTTTAGATTTATATGGTCGTTACGCTTTAAGCTACAATATTTCAGACACAGAAACTTCATCAGCAGTAATTGAAACCTTTAATCGTGCTTTTACGGTTGAACCTGATGCGCAACCAATGATCCATACTGACCGCGGGTCAGCTTACTGCTCAAGTATGTTCAACGACTACTTAGCCTCTAAAAATTGTATTCATAGTATGTCGCACCCCGGTCATCCTTGGGAAAACTCACCCATAGAGCGTTGGTGGAATGACTTCAAGCTAATCTGGATTAACAAACACCCTCGTCCTAAGACGCTAGCAGAGCTAGAACAACTCGTCAAAGGAGCCATTGAATACTTTAATACCAAACGCGCTTACACAAACAAAAACGGCTTGACCGCGGAACAATTCCGCAATCAAGCCGCCTAAAATTTTTA
>CAPMFN010000022.1:0-1657 GCA_948658045.1 Christensenellaceae bacterium | reverse complement strand
GCTAATTTATTAGACAATTCTCTTGCCATCCTAAGCCGCTAAATTATCATTTATAGTCCTTTTGTGGTATAATATTTGCCCATTATTTACAAAAGGAGCAAGTATTATGAAGGAAAAACTAATTAGGCAGATTCAGCACGGAATGCTTGGAGTGTTGGATCAAAGACAGCAAGAAATACTAAAAGCGGTACTTTCTCGTTGTTTAGACGACTTTAATGTGGATGAGAAACAACACAATAATTGCGAAAGAGTAGAAAATAAGCGATATCTTGATATGTTTATCGCAGCAAAAAGAGTGGAGGGCTGTTCTGAAAAGACAGTTATTTACTATACTGCTACTATTAACAAGTTTCTTGACTCTACGAATAAAGATATTCGGGATATTTTGACGGACGATATAAGAATTTACTTATCTGATTATCAAGAAAAAAATTCATCAAGCAAAGTTACAATGGACAATATGCGCCGAATATTTTCTAGTTTTTTCACTTGGCTTGAAGATGAAGACTATATTGTTAAAAGTCCTGTTCGGCGCATTCATAAAGTTAAGACTGCAAATATCATCAAAGAAACTTTTTCTGATGAAACATTGGAGATTTTGCGTGATACTTGCACGGAAATTCGCAATTTAGCAATGATTGAGCTGTTAGCTTCCGCTGGTATTCGTGTAGGCGAGTTGGTTTTACTTAATCGGGATGATATTAATTTTAATGAACGTTCCTGTATCGTTTTCGGTAAAGGGGATAAAGAACGCGAAGTTTACTTCGATGCCCGAACTAAATTGCACTTGCAAACGTATCTTCATATGAGAACGGATGATAATCCTGCGCTTATTGTGTCACTAAAAGCACCGTATAATCGTCTTACTATATGTGGGGTAGAAAAAGCTGTGCGAAAACTTGGCGCAATTGCTTCAATTGAAAAGGTACATCCACATAAATTCAGGCGAACTCTTGCAACTATGGCGATAGACAGGGGAATGCCAATAGAGCAAGTACAAAAGCTTTTGGGGCATAAAAATATAAATACCACTATGCAATATGCAATGGTTAATGCTGTTAACGTAAAGAATTCACACAGAAAAATACTCGGATAGGAGTTTGAATGATACAAATTAAACCTTTAAGCGAAATAATTAAATGGGTAGATGTACGAAATAGAGGAATTGTATCCGAAAATTTACTTGGTATCAACATTGACAAATGTTTTATGCCTTCCGTAGCCAATATCATCGGTACGGACTTATCTAATTATAAGTTAATTTCAAAAAATCAATTTGCTTGTAACCCTATGCACGTTGGACGTGATGAAAAAATGCCCATTGCTATATATTGCGATGATGCTCCGTCTATTGTTTCACCGGCATATTTCGTTTTTGAAGTTAAAAATAGCGATTTAATTATTCCTGATTATTTAATGCTTTGGTTTAGTAGAGCAGAATTTGACCGTGAGTGCTGGTTTCATACCGATGGAAGCGTGCGTGGCGGTATTACTTGGGAAGAAATTGTCGAAATGACGGTACCCATTCCTCCATTTGATGAGCAAAACGCTATTGTAGAGCAGTATAAAGACATTGAAAGACGTATTGAGTTAAAACGGCAAATAAATGATAATTTAGCGGCTTAGGATGGCAAGAGAATTGTCTAATAAATTAGCT
>CAPMFN010000021.1:0-1717 GCA_948658045.1 Christensenellaceae bacterium | reverse complement strand
TCGTGACAACAAATTTGACGCTGGAAGAATTGCAGAACCCGGAGGACACCGCCCACGCCCGCATTTATGACCGCCTTACGGAAATGTGTACCCCCGTCTGCATTACCGGGGAGAATTTCAGGAAAGCCAGAGCAAGGGAGAAAATGGAACGCCTTAAAAAGCTGCTGAACGGAAAGGAGATTTGCCTATGACCGACACGCCCAAGAAAAGCACCGCCACCACCGCCCGCCGCCCGGATTGCGTGACCGAGGTACGCCGGGGGAACACCGTCCTTGTGGTTTCCGGCTACTTCAAACAAGGCACTACCGCCACCGCCGCCGACAAGATGATGAAAGTGCTGGAAGCCGAAAGCGCAGCCGGACACAAGCCGCCTTTTACCGCCTAAGTTGTGGCATGGAAAAGCGGTCATGCCGTGGAGCGTGACCGCTGGAATAGTAATAAATGACACCATGTTTATTTCTTGCTTGATTGCCGTATTTCATTTGCCAGCAGCACGATACCATACAAACCGCAAATCAGTAGAATTATATCTTCATAGGCATTGAAGATGACTGATTTTATTCCGGTCAATCCCCATATGGTCAGTAAAGCGAGGAGCAGCTTGTTTTTTCTTTTATAGCCAGCATAAACCGTCATGCTTATGCTGATTACGGGGCAAGGCATGATGTATGTTACCATTTGCGGGAAAGAATTACCTAAAAGAATGGAAACAAAAGGGTACGCTAAATAAAGCACCAGTAGAAACATCTGAAATGCGGTAGGTGTTTTGAGTATATCGTCCTTGTTATGCAGACTTTCGTATAGGAACAGAACACCGCAAGTGATATACAACGGAAATGCAAAAAATTTCTGAATAGGCTCTGTTCCATACCAAGCGAAAAATCCAATGCCTATAAAGAGGTTAATAATCCCAAGCGAGAATTTTGCCGCCCACTTTATTTTTTTTGTATAGGACAAAGCAACCGCTATGAGTAAAAAAACGAGTAATGCAATTTGGATTATCCATGTTTGTCTGTTGTAATTGCCGATAACATCCCAAAAAACTTGTGCGTCCATGTGTTGCCCCCGTAGATTTAGTTTGTCACTTTGTAACGAACTAAAGTATAGCATAAAAATTTGATATTTTCTATAATAAGCTACTTGCTATAAACCGTAACAAAAAACCGTGATATTTTTCGACATAAAGAAGCAAAAAGGACTGTACAGACAGCCCCGCCCTATGGTATACTAAGCCTACGGAATAGTGGGACTGGCTGTCGGAAACGGAGGACATTATGTTAAGACAGACCACCCAACAACTCATTACCGCCCTTTATCCGAGATTGTCGCACGAGGACGAGCTTTCCGGGGAATCCAATTCCATAAGCAACCAGAAGCGGATTCTGGAAGCCTACGCAAAACAGAACGGCTTTTCCAACCTCAAATGGTACACGGACGACGGATTCTCCGGGGCAAATTTCCAAAGACCCGGCTTCCAGTCCATGCTTGCCGACATTGAAGCGGGGCTTGTGGGAACGGTTATCGTAAAGGATATGTCACGGTTAGGGCGAAATTACTTACAAGTGGGAATGTACACGGAAATGATTTTCCCACAGAAAAACGTCCGCTTCATTGCCATCAATGACGGCGTTGACAGCGCACAGGGCGAGAATGACTTTGCGCCTTTGCGAAATATTTTTAAGAACACGAGGCATTTGGGAGGGGTAAACTGCTAATT
>CAPMFN010000020.1:0-1749 GCA_948658045.1 Christensenellaceae bacterium | reverse complement strand
TAATTAGAATTAGTTTATAATATATCATAAGGAGCAAACAATGTCAAGAATAGGATTAACCAAAGACATAATTTTGCAATCGGCTATGGAAATAGTTGATAAGATAGGCGCAGAAAATTTAACTCTAAAAGTATTGGCAGATAAATTGGGAGTACGTTCACCCTCTCTATATAACCATTTTAACAGTTTATCTGATTTGCATACTGCGCTTATGCTTTACGGTTGGAAACAACTTGAATATAGAGTAATGCAAGCAGCAATCGGCAAATCAAAAGACGACGCTATTAAATCTATGTGTGCCGCATATTTGAATTTTACATTGGAACATTTAGGGCTGTTCAACATTATGCAATCTTATAACCAGCATATATCGCAAGAAACAATAGCGGCTACAAGCGGCTTAATAGAAACTATACGGCAAGTGTTATCCGCCTATAATTTAAGTGAAAAATACGAAGTTCATACTATACGAGTATTCCGCAGTTTTTTACAAGGTTATGTTTATTTAGTTCAGCACGATAGTTTTGGTAATTCTGTGTCTATAAGAGACAGTTTTAATGTCGGTGTTGGCATACTTCTTAAAGGACTTAAAGAAAATGAAAATATTAAACTTGGGAAATAGAGTTGTAAATCAATATTTGGTCGAATTAAACGACGGATTTTTGTTAATCGACACGGGCTATTCAAACGGATATAAACGTTTTATTAAAAATCTATCTAAACACCGTATTCAAAAGGAACAAATAAAATATGTATTTATTACACACGCCCACGACGACCATATAGGCTTTTTAGCCGAACTGTTAAATAATTTTCCGCACATAACTTTAATAACTAATTTGTTAAGTAAAAATAGGTTTTCAGAGGGGCACAATCGCTTTGTAGGCGGGTGTACTACTCTGCGGGCATACTTGTTTTGTAAATTTATGCGCTTAATGGGGAAAGGCGAACACACCTTTCCGATTGTGAATTTACAAAGTCATAAAACTATTGATTGTGAAAATATTGATAATTTACGCACTTACGGAATAAACGCCGAAATAGTTTTTTTACAAGGTCATACGGACGACCAAATGGGTTTATTGTTTGACGACGGAACTTTATTTTGCGGCGATGCGGCGAAGAACGGTTTTCCGAGCAAACATAAAATCATTATTTTTGTTGAAAATCTTGACGATTATAAACACACTTGGGACAAGTTAATCGACAATGAAAAGATAAAAGCAATCTACCCCGCGCACGGTAAACCTTTTGATATTGCTCTCTTGAAAAAGAACAGGCGCTATCTCGAAAGAATAAAGTTGCGAATACTTAAACGATAAACGACAAGGAGCAAAAATGAAAAATATCGCTATACAAAACTATTCACTTCTGGAATTTAGTATTGTAGGGTTAGAAAACGGCGGCAAATTTCCTATTGAATATACTGGGCGCGGAAAAGATATTTCGCCTGAAATTATAATACATAATTTATCGCCAAAAGCAAAAACAATAGCCATAACATTAGAGGACACCACACATATAATTAAAGACTTTACACATTGGTGCATTTGGAATATTGCGGCTGATAATAGAATTGAAAAAGGTATTCCAAAGGGAAAAATTGTGCCGTCGTTAGGATACGCCATACAAGGATTTGCTTACGGTTTGCACCGCTATGCGGGACCAAAACCGCCCAAAGGAAAAATGCATATCTATCGTTTTACTGTTTATTCGCTTGACTGCACAATCGAATTAAGTGCAAATAAA
>CAPMFN010000019.1:0-1864 GCA_948658045.1 Christensenellaceae bacterium | reverse complement strand
GCGGCGCAGCATAGGGCAAATCGGATACGTTCCTTTTGCGCCGAGCCATACGGCGGGTGCGCCATGACGCTATCCGGGTGAGGTTATCCCCGCCCGGACAGCCGAGCGACCAACACCGCGCCGGAAAGCAAGTGTAGCGGCTTGCGGGCGACGACACGCAGAATATACAATGATACTTCCTTACAGCCACAGTCCGAGCGTTAAGAGCGTCGCAGGCAATGGGTAGGGCTGCATGAGAACCATGCCGGGGTGAAATTCCCATGAGGTTATGCTAATAACCGTCCGATTAAAGCCTTTGTTTTATTGAATAGTGGACTTGCTGCTATTCATAGACTGTATTATATGTTTGCGAAAGAAAGGGGGATTTTCTTTGACGCAAAACCAAACGCCCGTTACCACAACGGAGCATAAAATCGGAAAAGTTACTTACCTTGTATGTTCGTCCGCAAGTGAACGCGCAACGGACACACTGGATAAAAAGATAAAGAAGCTCATTCGCAAAGACATGGAGCTGAACCCCGCAAACGCCCGGAAATAGGGCGTTTCTTCACATTTTATACATGACACAGGCAGCGGTATGTGGTATAATATAGACAGTACAAATACCATGCTTGTCTGTCGTCGGAAAGGAGGACAAAATGTTACAGACAGACAAGATTACCGCTTTATATTGCAGATTGAGCCAGGAAGATATGCAGGCCGGGGAAAGCGAGAGCATACAGAACCAAAAGATGATTTTACAAAAGTATGCTGACGAACACCACTTTTTCAACACGCGCTTTTTCGTAGACGACGGATTTTCCGGCGTGAGCTTTGAGCGTGAGGGGCTTCAAGCCATGCTGCATGAAGTTGAAGCCGGGAACGTGGCGACCGTCATAACAAAAGACCTTTCCCGTCTGGGACGTAATTATCTGAAAACCGGGGAGCTGATAGAGATTGTCTTTCCCGAATACGAAGTGCGCTACATTGCCATTAACGACGGTGTAGACACAGCGAGGGAAGATAACGAGTTTACCCCTCTGCGGAACTGGTTCAACGAGTTTTACGCCCGCGACACTTCAAAGAAAATCCGGGCAGTCAAACAGGCAAAGGCGCAGAAAGGCGAGCGCGTCAACGGCGAAGCCCCTTACGGCTACCTTATCGACCCGGATAACCGCAATCATCTGATACCCGACCCGGAAACGGCACACGTCGTAAAACAGATTTTTGCAATGTATGTACGGGGCGACCGTATGTGTGAAATCCAGAACTGGCTGCGGGACAATGAGATATTGACCGTCGGGGAACTGCGCTACCGCAGGACAGGGAGCAAACGCCACCCCCGCCCACAGCTCAACGCATGGTACAACTGGCCGGACAAGACGCTGTACGACATTCTGACAAGGAAAGAGTATTTAGGGCATACCATAACCGGGAAAACCTACAAGGTATCTTATAAGTCGAAAAAGACGAAAAAGAACCCGGAGGAAAAACGGTATTTCTTCCCCAACACTCACGAGCCTTTGATTGATGAAGAAACCTTTGAACTTGCACAGAAGCGGATTGCCACCCGGCAACGCCCGACAAAGGTTGATGAAATCGACCTGTTTTCCGGGCTGCTCTTTTGCGGGGACTGCGGCTACAAAATGTATGCGGTACGCGGAGCCGGGACGCTTGAACGGAAACACGCCTACACTTGCGGCAACTACCGTAACCGGGCAAGAAATGATATGCTCTGCACTACGCATTATATCCGCAAAAGCGTATTGAAAGAACTTGTCCTTGCAGACTTGCAGCGCGTAACGTCTTATGTGAAAGAGCATGAACAGGAGTTTATCGAAACCGCCAACGAGTGCAGCGCAAAGGCAGTACAAAAGACGCTGAC
>CAPMFN010000018.1:0-1876 GCA_948658045.1 Christensenellaceae bacterium | reverse complement strand
TCTCGCTTCCAGGCTGTAGCCTCCGTACACGCTCCAGCGCTCATTGCACTGCAGGGACGTGTTGTACTCCGCGCGCAGGCCGTGCCGTTCCGGGCTCACCGCCCTCCCCCTCCAGCTCATGTCGCTGTACGGGCTGTACACCGTTCCTTCCGGCACGTCCTGCAGGACGTCTCCCACGTAGGACACGCGCAGGGCCTGCGCCCACGGCCTTCCCTTCCATTCGTCCGTCCTGCCTATTTCCAGCCCCACGGGAATGGACAGGCGCTTCAGCGTCGCCCCTCCGAAATCACGGCCGTACCCTCCCTGTTCCCGGAAGGCGTCCTGCGTGCCGTGCGTGAATTCCACCCTCAGGAAGGGCGTCAGCCTCCACCCTTCGGCATAGTCCGCCGTCCGGGACACTTCCGCCTGCGCCAGCCACGTCTCGTTGTTCCATTTGGCTGTGGATGCCGGAGCTCCGCCCAGGCGGCTGTTCATTTTGTTGTGCGTCTCCGCCCACGTGAGGCTTCCCTTGAAGGTCCAGCGCGCGCGCCTGCTTTCTTCCAGCAGACGGCCCCAGTACAGGGAGCCCATCCGGGTGTCCTGCGTGTTCCGGCCCTGGAAGTCCCGGCTTTTGGCATGCCCGTAGAGCTGGCCGAAGGCGATCCCCCAGATGCCGTTGTCATGGCCGAACCCGCTGTCCGCCCCCACGGAGTAGCCGCCTCCGTTGTAGTCGTAGCCGTCCACGCCTCCCCGGCTGCGCTGCCGGGCGAAGTCTCCCAGGCCCATGCCCCAGAGGTCGCGCGCATGCTTGTCGGCCAGGCGGAAGGCGTTCAGGCGGGAAAGGACATTGCCGCCCAGGGCCGCCGCGTTGGAGGCCGAGCTCCAGAGGGAGTTGAAGGCCAGCTCACCGGCCAGTTCCGGGTCAATGCTGCTGATGGGGGTTCCGTCCGCCTTCCAGACCAGCTGGAGCTGTTCGGCATAGCCGTCCCCATCGGCGTCCGTCCACCGGTGGCTCCAGGTTCCCGTGTAGGAGTAGGGGGAGTCCACCCGGTCCGTTCCCGTGGCCTGGGAGACGACCCCGTCAAAGTTTCCCTGAAGGGTGTGTTCCGCGTCCGTCAGCACGTGGAAGACGCGGTCCTGTTTCCAGGAGCGGTCCGCGTAGAAGTACGGGGCGTTGGAGCCCGTGTCCGCCACGCCGATGAGGCCTCCGGCCGTGAAGGATTGGGCTGCGGAGAGCGTCAGGCCCGGGCCGAAGTCCGGACCGGCCTGGAGCTGGTGGCGCATGTCGAAGGTGAAGCCGCGGGAGAAGTCGGCGGTGTTGGCGTTGATGAAGGCGCTGTCACCGGGACGCAGCACGGCGTCCCTGCCGGAGAGGGAGAAGGAGGTGGCGTTGGCCGTGCTTCCTCCGGTGATTTCCAGCGTGCCCTGCCGCACCGTCAGGGAAGAAGAGTTATTGCTCAGTTGCCGCATGTCTTCAAGATTTCTGCCGAAGACGACGTTGCCGCTCAGCAGGAGGGCGCCGCCATAGAGGGTGGTGTCGGCCACGAAGTTGTTGTACCGGCTGGCGGCGAGGTGGGCTTCATCCCCCTGGTAGAGTTCGCCGCTGAAGATGATGGTTCCGTTTGTGTCGTGAACCTTCCCTTCCTCATCCGTGTAGCGGTTGAGCGTGAAGGTTTCCCTGGCGTCGGGCAGTATGTCCGAAGTGATCGGGTCGTTGAAGCGGATTTCCCGCCCCTGCGCCGCGGCAAGCGTCAGCACGGTATTGCCGTCGTTTATGTGAATGGCATTGGCGATACCGTTTCGCAACGTATCCAGGGAGAATGCATTCCCGTCGAAGACGCCCCCGGTCATGTTGCCGCTGAAGAGCACGTCTTTCGTCAGAGCATGGAGGGAAAGG
>CAPMFN010000017.1:0-1951 GCA_948658045.1 Christensenellaceae bacterium | reverse complement strand
TAGTGAACCACCCATCGTCTAAAGCCAATGGGCTTCCTGCTTCGCAGACCTCGCAACCTACTATCTCCACAGGCGTTAATTCGGGCAGTTCCTGCCCTATATACATTTCTTTTATGCTATTTGCCTTAATCCTTCCGCTAAAATATTCCTTGCAGCATTGATATCTCTGTCATGCTTTGCTCCACAAATTGGACATATCCATTCCCTTACCGATAAATCTTTTGTATCGACATTTTGATATCCGCAGTCAGAGCATATCTGGCTGCTTGCATAGAATGTATTTATTCTGATATATTGCTTCCCATTCCACGCCGCCTTATATTCTAGCTGTCTTGTTAATTCGTACCACGATACATCTGATATTGATTTTGCCAGATGATGATTTTTTACCATATTTTTTATCTGTAAGTTTTCTGAAACTATCACTTGGTTTTCGCTGATAATCTCTTGGGAAACTTTATGCAGATAATCTTTTCTGGTATTTGTTATTTTCTCATGGCATAATGCTATCTGTCTTTTCTTCTTGTAATAATTACCGCTTCCCTTTTCTTTATGGGCTAACTGTCTTTGTAATTTTACCAGCTTTCTCTCATATTTTCTTGTTGTCTTTGGATTTTCATACTTTTTTCCATCTGATGTGATGCACAAATCTTTAATTCCCAAATCCAAACCAATGCTTTTGTTCTTGTGCGGCATTTCCGCATATTCTGTTTCTACCAGTACTGACACAAAATATTTCCCACTCGGCACTTGTGAGATTGTGGCTGATTTTATTTCTCCCATAAATCCTCTGTGCAGTTTTGCTTTTACTGTTTTTAGCTTTGGTAATTTTACCTTTCCTTTCTCAAAATCCATCGCAATATTTCCATTTGTGAAGTTCGTTGTATAGGATTTATGGCTCTCATGTTTGCTCTTGAATTTCGGATATCCTGCATGTTCCTTAAAAAATTTCCGATATGCAGAATCCATGTTATAAATAGCATTCGTAAGGGCAAATTTATCCACTTCTTTCAGCCATCCATACTCTTTCTTTAACTCCCTGTTGCAGAAATTATTGCAGTCTGTTTTGCTAACAGACTTCTTTTCCTTCTCATATGTTTCTTTTCGATAGGCAAGTGTCTGGTTATAAACAAAACGGCAACAGCCAAATGTTTTTGCAATCTGTATTTTCTGCTCATTATTTGGATATATTCTATATTTGTACGCTTTTAACATCCGCTGTCACCTCCTTACTATCCTTGATTTTCTATATATCTACGTAACATTTCTTCGGAAACACTCCCTACACTGCAAGCAAAATATCCATCTGTCCAAAATGTATGCTCTTTCCAGAAATGTTTTTGCAGATAATTTTGATGCCTTTTCCAAATATGATATGTAGTGTAACTTTTCATCAGGTTTACAATTTTACTGACAGACACTGTTGGTTCTGTTTCTATCATGTAATGGATAGGGTCTTTGTCCGTTTCCATATATCTGATAATTACATGATGTTTCTGACATATCTCATACGAAAACTGTTTTATATCATCCGCTATCTGTTTTGATACTAGCAGTTTCTTTCTATATTTGCATACAAAAATCATATGGTACTGTAATAAATACTTATGTCTGTTTTTAGATTTCCATGTTCCCATAACGCAAGTATAACAGATACCGCCACTTTTGGCTACCTTAACCCATCGTCTAAAGCCAGTGGGATTGCGGTAGCCTTATTTCAATTTCTTCTTTCTTCGTTTTCTTTCACATGCTTCTCCACATATGATTTCGTCAACATATCAGCAAGGAACAGTATCACTACTGTTCCTGTTAAAATTAGCGCCGCCATTTATTCACCATCTTTTTCTGATGCTTCGGCTTCTTCCGCGGTTTCCTCAGCTTCCGCTGCCGCTTCGGCTTCTTCCACGATTTCTTCCGGTTCCGCTGCTTCTTCTGCCGCTTCTTTTGCAAC
>CAPMFN010000016.1:0-3049 GCA_948658045.1 Christensenellaceae bacterium | reverse complement strand
CGCTTGCTGTAATGCCGTAAAACCTCGTCCACGGCTTCCGGCTCGCCACTGGTCGCCCGGACAATCGTTTCATAGGGCAAAAGGTTCGGATTTCCCATGCGAAAGCACCTCCATTTTCCTTTGCAGGAGCCGTAAAGTCCCGCAGATTTGATACCCGGTCGTACTCCGGCAGCGTCTGTACATTTCCTCGATTTCCCGCTGTGTGTAATGCCCGAAAAAGTAAAGGAAAATGATTTCGTAAAACTTTTCTTCTGTCAAGTATAGCCTTATATTCTTATCGGCTCACTGGATTTACTGTTTACTAATTTACCTTATACCTCAAAATTGTTTTGAGCTTATCCTCTTTTGTTCTATTAGTTAAATAGATTTCTCTGTGACAATCTGATATGCGTTGCAGACCGTTTTCTTCTGTAAATTTATCCATTTGTTCAAAAGAGAATGGTTCATTGTCATATGAGCCAATATGCAGAATTTCAACACATTTTCCGTCATGTATCGTATCAAAAATAATGTCTTCATACAGTCTGTTTGGCTTTTTAATTTTTACCATTTCCAATGCAGCATATACCATTTCCGCTGTGATAAAGTCCGGCTGACGTACCATAATGGTATATTCCAAATTTTCTTTTATGAGTTTACCCGCAGCAGATTCCGTATCAACGTTTTTCTGTTTCCAGATACCCTCTAAAGGATAAACCGTAAAGTCGTGGATTTCATTTGATAAAATATTTTTAGTTGCAGTAGATTTATAACCCATTTTAATAGCATACGCTAATGAAAAGAGAGCACCTACCCTATCTGAAAAATCCGTGTCGTTAGGATTTCCGCTTCCCTTAATCATAATAAAATTTTGTGTGGGTATATCTACCAAAGCAGGTATACTTTTTGCGCCATACAGGGCTTTTTCGTGCTTTCTCCATTCAAATTTCATATCAGCACCTCCTTATGGAAACAGTGTATCAAATATAACCTGACACCTAATGTCATGTTCTGTATTTTTCCTGCATTTTCTGTAATCTTTTTTTCATCTGCTCCCGTATGGACTGTGGTTCTATTACTTCAACGCTATCCGAAAAAGACATCACATAAGAATACAAAACCTCATTGTCGGGTAAATCTATTTGGACATATAAATTTCCCTGTGAATCTTCTGTTATGCTATCTGTAAATTCATCATAAACACGAAAAGCCGCTTGCCTGTCAAATTTTAACTTAACGGCAACAGTATTTTCAACTTGTATTTGTTTTTCGATTTTTGTCGGTGTAAAATCTTGCGTAAAAGTTTCAGACAGCATTTCAAGCTCTTTTATTCTCGTCAACTTAAAAAAGCGGTAATCATTTCTTAACAGGCAAAAAGAATATAAATACCAGCTTTTGCTCTTGAATACTAACCGAATAGGTCTTACATTTCTTTTCTCTTTATTTCCTTTTCCGCTAAAATAGCAAAAGGAAATAACTCTCTTTTGGAAAATGGCTTCTTTGATGATATTAAATGTATCTTGCTGCGGGGTACGATGCGCCCAGTCCGAAAAATCAACTTCAATCCAGTTTGTAGAGTTTATCTGAAATAAACCGCTTAATTTTGTGAGCAATTCATTAGAGTTTTCTTCTGCGGTCGCAACCATTCCTTGTAGTGCTGTTAGCATTTGTTCCTGTTCTTGTTCAGAAAACAAAGATTTATCCAGCGTATAATCGTTAAGGATAGAAATACCTCCCCCTTTTCCCTGTGTTGCATAAATAGGGATTCCAGCGCTGCTTATGGAATCAATATCTCTGTAAATGGTTCTGATTGATACTTCAAATTTTTGAGCAAGTTCGGGGGCGGTTGCCTTTCCGTTCTGTAAAAGATAGTATACAATTCTAAATAATCTGCTTTCCCGCATTTTCATCACCTTCCGTATATTATAACACATAAACCTGCCAATGGAATGTCATGTTATATAAAATGAAGAGAGGGATTCCGTAGTAATCGGCATTGTGGGAATGTGTATAACTGGCTATCTCATGGAATTGTGGGTAACTCTGTTTGCAGGACGTGGGAAAGCTGCACTTTAGCTTTTCCATGTGCTGTGAATAGAGTTATCCATGATTCCATAGCCTGTTATGCACATTTCCATGATGCTTGTCTTTTGGTCTTTAGTTTCTTTGGTGCGGACAGGGCGGTTTTGTGGAACGAGGTTGAGAAAATCGAGAAAGCAAAAAACGCCCTATTTCAAGTATAAGGGGAAGAAACCGCTGACCGAAGCCGAGAAAATCAGAAAGAGCGTTTACAGTATCTTGCGGCAGGAACAGCGGGAACAGCAACTCCACAGAAAACAGGATATGGAGAGATAACAGACAGGGCGGCGGGATAGTTAATGACCTATTACCGCCGCCCTGTTTTGGACGTTTATTAAACCGATAAGGGACGAGTAGTATTTTTTCGCAAATACGGAACGGCTCACCATGAACAGCCGCCCGAAGCAGCCGAAATACGCAAGAAATAAAAATATCCTTGTAATCGGCGGTTCCGGCAGCGGCAAGACCCGGTTCTTTGTGAAACCGTCGCTCATGCAATGTACGTCAAAGGATTTTCCAACGTTGTATATCGTCACTGACCCAAACAGATAAGTATAATAGGGTTATAGGGAAGCGCGCACCCTCAAAGAAAGGAGGTTACACACCATGAAGAAGCAGACAGAGAAAGACAAACTCACCGTCCTATACGAAAGACTCTCCCATGACGACGAGCGGGCAGGCGAATCCGTCAGCATTGAGAACCGGAAGCGGATTTTAGAGGACTACGCAAGAAAAAACGGCTTTACCAATATCCGGCATTTTACAGATGACGGAATCCGGGGAACTACGTTCAAGCGTCAGGGGCTGGACGCTATGTTAGACGAAATCCGGGCGGGGAACGTGGCAACGGTTATCATCAAAGACCAGAGCCGAATCGGGCGTGACGTGGTTGAAGTGGGGCTTTTGAAGCACACCTTTGATGAATACCATGTGCGTTTTATCGCCGCCAATGACAACCTTGACACCGCCAACGGCTTTGATATTATGTCTA
>CAPMFN010000015.1:0-3161 GCA_948658045.1 Christensenellaceae bacterium | reverse complement strand
CTAACAAGACCGCAAAACACGATAAGGGACAAGAACAGCCCGTTTTTTTGGTCTGTTCTGCGCGATATACGGCACGTATGACTGCGGTCAAGCTGGCATCAGCTTGGCAGGGTGTGGGGTGCAACCCCGCAAAGCGGAAAAGTGGCAAAATCGATCGACCGAAAATTATGAAAAAATGACGTAGCAAATCTAGCTCGAAACTCGACAATTTTTGTCGAGTTTCTTCTTGTCTTGATACTATATAGAAACAACGTCATTTTTTCAATCGGGGTCAAACCCGCACCAGGACTGGGTTTGACCCAATTTCAAGGGGTGAAAATGACATTCACAGATGTGAAATAGTTTTTGGCTTTTTTAAAAAAACAGCTGTAACGCTTGATAGAGTAGGTATACAGCTGTTTTTTTATTAAAATTTTAGGTTGTGGTATAATCTTTTTCGAAAAGTGTAATTTTAAACGACAAAAAGGAAAAACCCACGTGACTTCTTAACTTTGGCAGGTCGAGAACACGTGAGTTTGACTGAATAGAATTTGTTTATAGCATCAGGTCAGAATATATCTTCTTTTTTTCAACGCTGATGTTCGTAATAAATTCTAACTTGTTTCAGAAGTTTTAGCAAGAGTCAAACTCCATTCACGTGGTAAAAAACACAGATTGGAGTTTTTATTATGGACTTGAAACAAGCGAAAACGTACTTAGCACAAAAAAATAACGACGTTCGAGAAGAAAAAGTCGAGTATAAAACAGGACAAGTGCTCGATGATAGAAACAGAGCTGGCAAGAAAAGACCGTGGCAGAAAAAGAAACTCGAGAACATCAGATACGCTGAATACTTAAAAATTCTTGAATTCAAGAAAGAATTTAAAGTCAAAGAGTGCGCTGAAGTACTGAATTATCAAATCGACGAAAGCGGGCAAGCAAAGCTTTATCAAGTTTATTTCTGTAAATCACGTTTGTGCCCGCTATGTAACTGGCGCAGAGCGATCAAAAGCTCAAAACAGCTCGAGATGATATTAACTAACGCAGTTCTAGACTATCCGCAGGCGCAATTCCTGTTTTTGACGCTCACGACCAAAAACGTGTTCGGAAAAGAGAACTTGAAAGTTGAATTAGCTAAAATGGGGCGTGCTGTTGCGAAATTGATGCAGTATAAAAAAGTCAAAAAGAACGTGCTAGGTTACGTGCGTTCAACAGAAATCACTGTTTCGAAGGACGGTAGCTATAATCAGCATATGCATGTTTTAGTGATGGTTAAAGCTAGTTTTTTTAACGATAAAGAGAATTACATCACACAAAAAGAGTGGCGCAGTTTGTGGCAAAAAGCAATGAAATTAGACTATGACCCCCGAGTTTTCGTCGAAAAAGTCTCTGACAAGAGTGGCAAAGGCTCGTTAACGAGTGCAGCGTTCGAAACAGCGAAGTATCAAGCGAAATCAGCGGATTATCTGACATCAGACGACGCAAAGAATCTAAAAATTATTGACGATTTCGAGTATGCTTTACGTGGTACGAGACAGATTTCATACGCAGGCGTACTGAAAGAGATACATAAAAAATTGCACCTAGATGACGCAGAAAAAGGGGACTTAGTGCATGCAGATGGCAAGCTAGAAGACGAAAAACAAGTCGTAAGAATAGCAGTTGCGAAGTTCGACTATATCCGCAAAAATTATTTTTGGACGTGATGAAAATCAAAAAAGAAAATTGATACAGTGCTCATCTTTTGAGCGCTGTTTTTTTGATTTTCATACTTTCAGAATTCAGAAATCGTATTTCTAAAATTATGATTTTAGACTAACGTACGTTGTAGAGGTGCGTCCCTTAGTTTATCTAAGGGCGCACTTATACACACGCAAAGCGTGTGTTATTCGCTAACGCTCATTGTGCGGTCTCCGACGGGCATTTCATGCAGACCATTTCATGGAGAGTCTGCCGACAGCTTCACTTTTTCAAAAAAAGTGAAATCAAAAATTTTTCGTACGTGATTTTACACGAACGAAAATTTAACTTTTGCGATGTATATACATTGCAAAAGTTACTCTCGATTTTTGCGAAATCGAGAGTTCAAAATCAGCTGACAGTTTGCGCTGATTTTGACGTTGTTTTTGTGCGTATACTTTACGCACAAAAACAGCCTCGCAGAGCCCACACTTTAGGAACTAAAGTATAGTGGGTTATACTTTAGCGAATTAATATTCGCTAAATCTGGCATAGACTTCACTAGACTTTATATTTTGGCATAGACTTTTGATCGAATTTCACAGAGTTTTACAAGTGCAAAATGAAGTTGCTATCTAAAATCAATTCTAAGCGTCCTAAAATCGTTTCTGAGAGCCTTTAGAACTTCTTGAGTGTTATTCATCAGAAGAGTGCTAAAACGTCTCAAAATGCACGAAAACGAATTTTATTGCTATTGTATTATCTCTAAAATCGCTTTTAAGGCGTCTGAGAGCGTCTCTGAGCGATTTTAGAATTCAGCGAGTGTTATTCATAGCGAGAGTGCTAAAATAAAAAACAGCGCTCAAAAAAGAGCGCTGAACTTGCACAAGTTTTTAGCTGTGAAGTTAGTCTAAGATGATTTTAGCAATCGCTTTGACCAACTTCTTAACGAACTCACTAGGTACGATGATTAAGATTACCCAAAAGGACATCGGAAGGACCCCCTTCCTAGCACGATTAGACTGGTTAGGTCTGCGTGTGCACTAAAAATTATAGCATGTTATAATAAGACCATGATTAAGATTACCGCGTGTGCAAACTGAACTTAAGCTGGTTACTTAAGTTCGCCGCGGTGGCGCTCCCGGATGAAAGGAGCGCTTTTTTTGTGCGCAAAAAAGCCTGCAGGAGAGATATGAAGTAGAACTCCTGCAGGCTTTATTTGCGCATGGGGTCATGCGCAATTTCCGTAGTTCGAGTATAGCACAGTGGCACTATCAAAGATATATGTATATGGCAGTTTGGCTCTTTTATTTTCGAGTGAAATTTTAGCGACCGAGGATAAGCGAACGCCTGAATTTTAGGCGGTATAACTCGGTGGCGAGAGCCCGCAGGAAGTAGATGTTAGTCAAGGGGCGAGTGAAACGAGACGGCGTAGCGCAACCCTTGACTAACAAGACCGCAAAACACGATAAGGGACAAGAACAGCCCGTTTTTTTGGTCTG
>CAPMFN010000014.1:0-3378 GCA_948658045.1 Christensenellaceae bacterium | reverse complement strand
CTATGCTGAAGGGACTTTTGCCGAAGGAAATGTTTTAGGGGAGAGTAACAGATTTTTGTTTGTAAATCCTAAAATCAGCGAACTAAAAAGCAGGGTATCGCCGACTGGTGACCGTGATTACACTCTCACTAGTCCGCGTAAAATCAGCAGGCTAAGAGCTACTTTTTTGAAAAATAGTAGTGTAGCCAATCCGAACGATTTGCTAAAGAATTTTGATGATACTCCTGAAAGAGCGAGAGAAATTGCTAAGTTTTATAAGCCAAAGGTAAGGAAAACTTCTCAAAGAGATATTGTACGTAGGTAATTTTGACGTATAACACGAATATAGCTCGGTGGCGAGAGCCCGCAGGAAGTGGATGTTAGTCAAGGGGCAAGCGAAAGCGATACGCCGTAGGGCAACCCTTGACTAACAGGACAGCAAAACACGATAAGGGACAAGAATAGCCCATTTTTTTGGGCTGTTCTGCGCGATATACGGCACGTATGGCTGGTGGTCAAGCTGACATCAGCTTGACGGGGTGCGGGGTGGTAAACCCCGCAAGCTCTTAAAATCGCTCAGAAAGCAAAAAAAGACCCTTTTAAGCGATTTTAGACGTCTAGAAGGGTTTGTAGTATAATCGAGCTATAAAAATAATTCGAGCCTATGTGGAAGGTTAAAAAAATCCTGATAGCGTGTACTTTGGCGAGTCGTGCTATCAGGACATGGGTTAGAAGGTCTGCGTTTCCGCAGTATTCACCTAGAACGGGCGAAGTGTATACATTTCGCTGTTCTCGTAGTATATTCTACGCAAAAAGTGAATAAAATGCAATTCCTTCTAACCGTTTTTAGTTTTCTGAGCTCGATTTAGGAGGAATTTTTATGGCTGAAAAAGAAAAATATAAGGATAACAGAGCTAGAACGTGGACTTCTATCGTGTACCCTGAAAGTGCGCCCGAGAATTGGAAAGAGATTTTGGACGGTTATCATGTCCCTTGGGTAGAAAGTCCGTTGCATGATAAAGACATCAACCCTGATGGTAGCGTAAAAAAAGCTCACTGGCACGTTATTTTGCTGTTTGACGGCAAGAAGAGCTATGAGCAGGTAAAAGAGCTTACGGACGCTATAAACGCTCCTATCCCCCAAAAAACGGCTAATACGAAAGGCTTAGTCCGTTATTTGATCCATATGGACAACCCAGAGAAGTATCAGTATAAGCGAGATGAGATAGTTTGTCATAGCGGTGCAGATGTAGACGAGTACTTCGCCCTTTCTTCGAGTTCTAGGAGAGCTGTTTTACGTGAGATGACAGAGTTTATCAAAGATAGTGAAATCGATAATTTCGCTGATTTTATCGGTTTTTGTTTAGAAAAAAACGAGTTGGACTGGTTTGATGTTGCTATGAACCATAATACGTTAGCTATTAATAAGCTTATTGACTCGATATATCAAAAACATAATCCAAAAGTTGAAAGCTCAAAAAACGGCTCACTCGATGAAAAAGTGGCTCAGGTAAAAGAGTTGCGTTCTCAGGGTATAAAATTAGCTGTAATAGCTGATACTATTGGGGTTTCGCTTGCCACTGTTAAGAGATATTTGAATAAATAGCATAAAAAAAACGGCTCACGTGAGCCGTTTTTTTAAAATCGTTGGTCACCTTACAGCCCCAAGGGATACAGCTTACGAAGTTTTAGGAATGGCTCAAAACGGCTCACGTGAAAAAAAAGTGTAAATCCCTTGGGAGAGTAAGGAAGAGAAGCAATTTTATTGGGGGGTACTACGACACCCCCCAATGTGGTCATTGGTCGTTGGGCAAGTTGCCAGGTCCAGTATCCCTTTTTTGGGCATCTTTTTTCGGGAAAAAAGTGCGCACTTTTTCGAGCTGTGATCGAAAAATGCAGGGGGGAAAATCGGCGTAGACTGTCAGCCGATTTTCTCCCGTCGAGATTTTGTAAAAAATCGAGACTAGAAGACCTGACGAAGTATATACTTTGTCAGGTCTTCTTTTTGTGCGTAGACTTTACGCACAAAAACAGCCTCGCAGAGCCCACACTTTAGGGACTAAAGTATAGTGGGTTATACTTTAGCGAATTAATATTCGCAAAATCTGGCATAGACTTCACTAGACTTTATGTTTTGGCATAGACTTTTGATCGATTTTCGTGAGTTATAAAAAAATACCCTAAAAAAAACAAGATGAATTTCTTGTGATAGATTGCAGGTATTCCATCACAAGAAAGGATTTGAGAAACATGTCAGAAAATAAATTTATGGTTGCGACCATGCGCAAATTCAAACAAGAAAATTTAGGGGGAATCGAGATCCATAACGAGCGAAAAACAAAAAATCACTCGAACGATGATATCGATGTCAGCAAGAAGAAGTTGAACTTAGATTTAGTGAATGAAGCTGGATCTTACAGAAAACGTATTTCGGATAGACTTATGCGTGGACGGAAATCAAATAGCAAAGTTCGTAAAGATGCTGTTGTGCTGGCAGAATGGATTGTTTCTGCTTCTCCTGAAACTTTTGAAAAGATGAATGAAAATGATGTCAAAAAATATTTTGAATGGTCGCTAAAATATTTTGGAGAAAAGTTTGGTAGTAAAAACGTTGTTTATGCCAAAGTGCATCTTGATGAAACCACACCACATATGCATTTAGGTATTGTCCCACTAACTAGTGACGGACGTTTGAGCGCAAAAGATGTGTTTAATCGTTCTGTGCTAAGAAGTGTGCAAAGTGAATTACCTGTATTTTTGAAAAGTAAAGGATTTGATGTCAAGCGAGGACGAAAGGACGAGACAAGAAAAAAACTGACTGTGCCCGAATATAAAAAGGCGCAGGACGATTTAGCAGCCACGAGAAAGGAGAATGAATATTTAGAGAAACGAAATAAGGCGTTAGAAGTGGAGTTTGAGCGAGAAATTTTGCATGTTACTAACACGATAAATTCTGTTTTGGTAACGAACGCTGTTATTCCGCCAGAAGACGAACCGTTATATTTTTATGACGGAATTCAGAAACCAATCTTCTTGGGATCAATCAGAAATTTTCTTAACACTAAAACTGAATTGATAGCACAGGCTTTGAGACCTCCTAGAAAAATTTTGAAGGACGTGACTATTGTCTCGAGCGAAGATAATACGCCCGTCAACAACGTTAAGGCGTTCAAATTATCCGCCAGCAATATGCTTAAGGACGTGCGTGAACAGTTGGTTAAGTATATTGACCGCTGGAAGAAGTCTTTAAGACGCTACTTGAATGCTAGCGTTGATAAAACGACTATCGGACGAGCCAAGGTAACAGCCGAAGTTGCTGAATGGGTCGATTCAGAGCGGAGTGACTATGCTGAAGGGACTTTTGCCGAAGGAAATGTTTTAGGGGAGAGTAACAGATTT
>CAPMFN010000013.1:0-4061 GCA_948658045.1 Christensenellaceae bacterium | reverse complement strand
ACGAGCTTCATTTTTTCCAGTATTAAATCCCGTTCCGCTTCCGTCACTCTGAATTTGATTTGCACCGTCCTTTTCCGTCCGTCCATTGCTTCGCTCCTTTCCTTTCCGTTCCGAGGGTTTGGGACACTTCCCAACAAGCAATTTTCAACCGACGCGCCGCAGCGCGGGAGGGGAAAATACGGAAGTGGGTACCCGCTTCCTATGCTTGCTACGAATGTTTTTATCCCTTATGCTCTTATCCCCTACTACGGAGAATAAACAATTTTGCCAAACTTACGCAAAAGAAAAACGCTGCAATCTCAAAAAAAGATTACAACGCTTTCTAAATCCTGTTCAATTTTAAGTCGGACATTCCTATTCGCCCTCTTTTTCGACTTCGGAAATCTCTTTTGCCGTTGCGGTCACAATCCGTATGCCTGTATCGCTCATACCGTCAAGGAGCGCGTCGAGCTGCCGCCGCTTTGTGTCCTTTGCGGCGGGCGTGTCTAACAGGAACTGGTCTACGGATATATGGTAACGCTGTATCAGCTCAAAGAATATCTGTAAACTTGGGTGCTGCCCCTTGTTCTCAATGTTCGCAAGGTAGCGCGGCGAGATAAACATTTCGTCGCTCACTTTCTTGCGGCTCTCCTTGCGCCCTGTCCGCGCCGCCTTTATCGCTGCCCCAAAAGCCTTGAAGTCGTATTTCGGTACTGGTCTTTTTGCCATAGTTATTCACCCTATTACATTTTACTGTTCACTTTTGCTTTTGGATATGTCTACACAGTTCTATTAGTTAGCTAAAATAAATCATATTTTTCTGCCTTACAATTAAATACCGGCTGAATGTATCTTGACAAGCAGACGCAAAAAGAATATAATACATACCAAACGAATGAAATGGAAGGTGGTAGATACATGGCGCGTAATAAATATCCAGAAATAACCGTTGAGAAGATATTAGAAGTGTCACAGCGGTTATTCATGGAAAAGGGGTACGACAATACAACTATTCAAGATATTGTAAATGAACTTGGCGGATTGACGAAAGGAGCAATTTATCATCATTTCAAATCAAAAGAGGAAATTATTGACGCATTAGGGGGAAAACTCTTTTTTGATAACAATCCATTTGTTACCGTACAAAATCAGAAGAACCTAAATGGTTTAGAAAAAATGCGTGAAGTCATTAAGTTAAACCACGCAGATAATGATAGGACTGAACTTGGAAAACAGAGTATACCTCTTTTGAAAAATCCCCGCTTGTTGGCTGAACTGGCTGATACAAACAGGAAATTGATTGCCCCTCTTTGGTTGCAGCTTATTCAAGAGGGAATAGCGGACGGCTCTATCCAAACCGGATATGCAAAAGAACTATCTGAACTTTTGCCATTACTTACAAATTTTTGGTTAATTCCCTCTGTCTATCCTGCAACCCCGGAAGAACTGCTTTCAAAGTTTGCATTTATCAAATATTTGTTAGATAGTATGAACTTGCCGATTATTGATGATGAAATTTTCGGTATGGCGCAGAATTACTTTGAACACTTAAACGTAGGCGAATAGATAAAATTGCCTTGCAAAAGGCAGTTTTATTTTCAAACTATACATTCATTCGTAAGGTATTATTTTTAAGCATATACATACCGTCTTAATGTATGAAAGGAGAACACTATGTCAAAATTAGACCAAAAAATCGAAAATGCTGCAAACAAAATTGAAGTTGTCGCAAATGAAGCATGGAAAAAACGGTCATTCCGCATTGTATCTAAGTCTATATCTGCTACGGCAGAAATCGGACTGATGATAGGGGCTGCACATTTATCCGAAAAAGGCTATAAATCAGCCGCCACCTGCCTGTTTGGTTTAGGGGCAGTAGGACTTGTCTGCGATTTACTTTTTAACAGAAAATAGGAGGACACCGCTATATGATACGATACTTAAAACAATACAAATTCTTGCTTTTCCTTACCGCATTATTTACTGCAATCAGTTCTCTATCTTATGTATTTATTGCTATCTTATTGCAACAAGTTATGGATATTGTAGATATGGGCGATATGGACGGCTTTATTAAAATACTACTCTTTTCTTTAGCCTACTTTGCACTTATGGGAGTATTCATGTACCTACAATCTTTGTTTAGCAAAAAATTTGTCTGTAAAATTATGAAAGCTGTCCGTTCTAAAACCTTTATAGGAATTGAACAGCACACGATTGAGGACTACTCTAAAAATAATACTGCTGATTATTTATCCGCAATTACGAATGATGTAAAAATGATTGAAGATAACTATTTACTTCCCCTGTTGCAAGTTATCCAGTATACGATTATTTTTATAGCTTCCCTTGCTGTAATGATTTACTTTGACATTATCGTTACAGTCTGCGTGATTATCGCAATCGCTATCATGCTTGTTGTACCCAGTCTATTCGGAGGACTACTCTCCAAACGACAGGATAAATATTCTGATATGCTATCCGATTTTACAAACCATGTAAAAGACCTGTTATCCGGTTTTGAGGTTATCAAGTCTTATCGAATGAAAAAATATGTCCTCTCACGATTTGAAATAAGTAACGAGGCCACTATAAAAGCAAAATATTCTGTTGACAAGGCGATTGCGGCAAATGAAGCGGTTTCTATGGTGCTTGCGCTTCTTGTTCAAGTGGTTGTTGTTTTTCTTTCTGCATACTTCATTATCATTGGTCGTATCAGTGCAGGAGCCTTGTTAGGCATGGTACAGGTAAGCAGTAACCTTGCAAATCCATTATTGATTATTTTTAGCAATATTCCCAAAATCAAGAGTATAAAACCAATTACACAGAAGCTAAATAACCTTTCAGATTACAAGGAACAGAACACAAATACAAAAAAATCACCCTCTTTCAAAAAAATGATTTATGTAGATGATTTGCATTTTTCCTATGATAAGGAAAACGAAGTCATAAACGGTATTTCACTATCCATTGATAAAGGGAAAAAATATGCTTTTGTCGGTAAGAGTGGGTGTGGAAAGTCTACATTTATTAAGCTGATTGCCGGATATTACTCTAATTTCAAAGGTGATGTACTATATGACGCAGACAGTCTTTCCGTTTTGGATATTGATAAAATAACTGCGCTATCGTCGGTCATTCATCAGAATGTTTATATGTTTGATGAGAGCATTTTAGACAATATTTGCCTACACGAAGATTTCAGTAAAGAAGAATTGCAATCCGTATTGTCTGATAGTGGTTTATCACAGTTTATTGAGCAAGTACCAAACGGACTTAAATATCACGTTGGAGAAAATGGAGATAACCTTTCCGGCGGACAGAAACAAAGAATTGCCGTAGCAAGAGCTTTAATTCGTAAGAAACCACTGTTGATTTTAGACGAGGGTACGTCTGCTATTGATATGCAAACTGCATATGATATTGAAAGTAGGCTATTGGCAATATCTGATTTAACGCTACTTACTGTCACTCATAATATGAGCAGCGATATTCTTACACTCTATGACGAAATTGTATTTATGGCAGACGGAAAAATAATTGAACATGGCACATTTGAAGAACTTATTACTAAACACGCTGCATTTTATGACTTCTACCAACTAAAGAAGTAGGTATCTTTAGAGGAAAGTTTTTTTGAACTGTACACAATCCTTAAATAATATTATCTGCTCCCTTAACGGGGAAAGAAAAAAACCGTTAGAGGAGCAGATGTTTTTGTATGCCTTTTTACGCAATATCTAATCTATCGGCGGTTTTGAAATATCAAATCCGCCGTTTCTTTTTTATCTTCTCAAGGAATGACGCGGTATCACTGTTGAAATCGGCGGCTAAAGGAGGTAGCCGCCATGAAGCAAAAAGCATATCGACAAAATCCGACAGTTATTGACTTATCAAAAAAAGCCCGCCCACCACCGGGGGAAACTACGCTTATATATATGAACTGTCTAATCATCTGAATACTGCTTACAATGCCTATGCGCCCGTCCGGGCTTTTCGGACGGGCGCATTTTGTACGTTCAAAAAATTTTTGAAGAAATTTCAAAAAATCTTCGGCGTTTTTGAAAAACGCCGTATTGCCC
>CAPMFN010000012.1:0-5709 GCA_948658045.1 Christensenellaceae bacterium | reverse complement strand
GTCTTGTCCGGGTTTTCGATATAGTCAAGGGCTTTGCTTAGAGTGCTTTTAACAGGCTTAATCTTTGTAACCGCCATATCTCCGCAAGCACCCCCTTAATTTCCTCTATATCCTCTTTATAGGCGTTTCCCGTCGCGTTTACGCGACGTGCGATCTGATTGACATTCACCCCGATTTTCTGTATCTCCGCTGTCATTGCTTTTATGTCCGTGTGGTCTACTTGGATAATGTACCCGTCAATAGCGATCTTGCGCAGATATGCCGCCATGTTGTTTGTGGGGACGAGCTTCATTTTTTCCTCAATCAAGCTCCGTTCTTCCTCTGTTACATAGAATTTGACCTGTACCGTCCTTTTGCGTCCGTTCATGGTTTTTCGCTCCTTTCCGTTCTCATAGAGGGTTTGGGACACTTCCCAACAAGCAATTTCTGACCGACCGGGCGGGCAGAAATACGGAAAAGGGTACTCTTTTCCTATGCTTGCTACGAAAGTTTCTCCTACTACCTACAACACCCAAAAAACGGTTTTGCCAAACTTCTACAAAAGAAAAACGCTGCAATCTTCAAAAGATTACAACGCTTCTCAAACCGTATTCAGTTGTGCGCTGGACGTTTATTCGTCCCCTGTTTCGACTTTCTTAATCTCTTTTGCCGTTGCGGTAATAATCTGCAATCCCGTATCACTTATACCGTCAAGCAGCGTTTCAAGCTGTCTGCGCTGCGTGGACTTACTTGCGACCTTATCCGGGAAAAAGAACTGATCTACCGAAATGTCAAAAAAGGTGCAAAGCTCATACAGCACTTGCAGACTTGGGTGTTGCCCCTCATTTTCTATGGAAACAAGGTAACGGGGAGCTAAATTCAGCTCATGCCCCAATTTCTTACGGGAATATCCCGCTGCTCTGCGTGCTTTCTTTATGGCTTGCCCGAAAGCCTTGAAATCGTACACAAATTCGACTTCTCTTTTCATTCAGACATCACCCTATATGAGTTTACAACTCCTATTCTTGTATTGAAATGAGTGTACATAGCAAAGAATTTACCTAAATATAGCACTATATCAATGAGTGAATATCATTCATTGACTTTTCGGAAAGGCGGTGCTATAATTTTCTCTGAAAGGAGGCTGTATATATGAATAGCGCAAAGCAAAAATCAAAAATAGCCTTTAACCAACAAGCTCCAACCTATGACTGCGATATAAAAGGGCAGCACGCCCGCACATTATATCCTGTTATCATCAATAGGCTGAAAAGCATATCTTATCAAACGGCATTAGATTTAGGGTGCGGAACCGGGGAAGTAATGAAGCTCATATTGCAGCAAGATAATAGCAAAATACTGTATGGGCTTGACTTATCTGAAAAGATGTTAGAAATTGCACAGAAGAAATTAGAAAACAGGGCAACGCTCATTTTAGGTGATAGCGAACAACTCCCTTTTTCCGACTGTTTCTTTGATGTTGTGTATTGCAATGACTCTTTTCACCATTATCCTGCGCCGGAAAGAGTCTTATCAGAAATTGATAGAGTGTTAAAGCCTAATGGAACTTTTATTTTGTGCGATTGTTGGCAACCCACAATCGGGCGAGCTATTATGAATTTCTATATGAAGTATAGTAAAGAGGGGGACGTAAAGATTTACTCTGAAAGTGAAATTTGCAAATTGCTTTCAAGGCACTTTTCAAATGTTACATGGGAGCGTGTAGGAAATACGGCTTGTATGGCTTGCGGAACAAAATAATACCGTAATATTGACTGGTATTCACTCATTGATTTTTTACATTGCTATGCTATGATAGGGAAAGGAGGTGTGTCATGCGTATTACGAAAGAGCCAGAGGAACGGAAGCAAGAAATATTAGATACTGCTATGCGACTATTTTATGAAAAGGGATATGAAAAAACGTCCATTGCCGATATTGCAAAAGAGATTGGCGTAGCGCAAGGGCTATGTTATCGTTATTTTCCCTCAAAGGAAGCCCTTTTTGACTGTGCAATAGAACAGTACGCAGACGAGATAGTAAGTAAATTTACTATTTCAAAAGGCAATGAAAAACTGACCTTAAAAGAAATTATTGAAACTATGCCTATTATGGTAGAAACGGAGGGGACAGACTATTACAACGCGCTTCATGTTGTAGAGAACAAAAAGTTTCACGATCAGCTTGCATTGAAAGTCTGCGAAAAGCTCCTAAAACCTGTCACCTATTTACTGGAAAAGGCACAGGAAAACGGCGAAATTCAACTTGATAATATTCAAACCGCTGCTAAATTCTGCGTGTACGGGCAACTTGGGATTTTATTAGACACGAAATCCAGTACAGAAGAAAAAGCGAAGAATATTCGCACTTTTCTCATTTATGCTCTAAGACTTTGAAATTATCCCCTGCTATTTAGTAGGGGAATTTCAAAAACATCTAAATGAATGAAGTTCATTCAAGAAAGGAGATTTTATGAATGACCCTACCTGTTTTGTAAATATGCAAGAGTATTATCATTTTATATATGCTATATCCTATATGATGATAGCAGAAATAGTTATATGGTTATATAACTTCAAAGGCTGGATAAAGAAACCTCAAATATCCAACAAGGATTGCGGAACTTTACTTCTTGTAATTTTTGCTTGTTGGAGCAGCTTTTCAATAAGCACATTTTTTAGATGTGGCTATATAACAGAACTGATAGGAGAAATACTTATCCCACATTGCTTTTTCTATTTAGGTCTGTTTTTGCTGGTACTTGGAACTACATTGCGATCATGGGCAGTTTGGACATTAAAACACTCTTTTACATTATCAGTGAAAATAAATTCAACACAGGGCTTGGTAACAACGGGAATTTACCGTTATGTCCGCAACCCGGCTTATGTCGGAACTATCCTTTGCCTATTAGGAACAGCGTTTTGTTTTCGTTCTGCAATAGCCCCAGTATTAGTTTTGATTATTTGCTTTGTATGTTACGGAATAAGAATACAAATTGAGGAAAGAGCCTTGCGGCTACGCTTCGGAAGCGACTTTGATAATTATTGTGCGCACACATGGCGACTAATTCCTTTTATTTGGTAACTGCTGTAAATCTATGGCTGCCCTTATCGGCAGCCAAAAAAATAGTATATAAATGAATGATATTCATTCATTAGAAAGGACTTAACAATGACAAGAAAAATTGATTTTATCAATGGAAATACAAAAAAGTGTTTAATGGCAATGGTTTTGCCAATGATTGCGGCTATGTTTCTTAATATGGCTTATAACCTTGTAGACAGTTTATGGATTGGAAACCTTTTAGGGGAAACAGCTTATGCGGCACTCACAAATTCAACTCCGCTAATCCTGCTTTTAACCTCTGTTGCTATGGGGGCAACAAACGGTATTTCTATACTGCTATCACAAGCAATCGGCTCCAAAGATAATAAAAAGATTGAAAGTCTGATTGCTACCTCGTTTGCTGTTGCAATTATTTTTTCTTTGATTTTGACAGCTATTTTTGAATTATCCCTGCCAGCTATTTTGCAAATTATGAATACCCCTACTGAAACCTATGAAATGGCATATAACTATTTATCAATTTATCTTTTGGGATATTTAGCTGTTTACTTATTCTTATATTTTACTGCTGTCCTAAGAAGTTTTGGAAATGCAATGTTTCAAATGATTTCCATGCTGGTATCAACGATACTCAATGCGGTTCTTGACCCTATTTTTATTCATTTTTTTGGTTTTCATGGTGCTGCAATAGCGACCTTAATTTCACAAAGTATTTGCTTGGCATTTATGATTTGCTATCTCAATAAAAAAAGACTGTTTAATATGCGGCTTAACCTGTTTGACAAGGCTTTCATTTTACCGCTTATACAAAAGGCTGTCCCGGCAATAGTCCAGCAAAGCATACCCGCAATCAGCACTACTTTTTTAACTGCCCTTATCAGCTCTTACAGTATCACAGCAATAGCGGCTTATGGAATTACTGGAAAACTGGAAACCATATTATTTTATCCGGCAATGGCATTAAATATGGTTCTAACAACAATTATCGGGCAATGTGTAGGTGGAAAGAGGACGGACAGGGTAAAAGACTATCTGAAATGTGCTTTGAAATATGGCAGTCTATTTCTGTTTCTGCTCTCTGCAATTATCGTTTCCAGCTCAAAATACCTTTCCATGCTATTTGTAAGAAGTTCTGATGTAGCGTCAATCGTAAGCGGTTATTTTCTGATCGTGGGGATAGGTTACATATTGAACACCATAACAAATTGCTTCCTCGGTATGCTAAACGGTTTGGGGCAGCCCTCTAAAAGTATGCTCCTAATGATTTTTTATTACATTATAGTCCGTATGCCTTTAGCTTATCTTTTTTCATATTTAGGACTTGGGCTTAACGGGATATGGATAGCTGTATTGATTAGTCATATTTGCGCAGCTATCGCAGCAATGCTTTTTTCTATGCTTCAACTGAAAAGGAAAACAACCATTTCATAAGAAAATTATGCCGCTGTTTTCTTTTCAAGTAATGGAGCTTATTAAAGTTACCTTTTTTTGAGGATATGGCGGTATTGGAGAAATATCGCCATGTTCTTTTTTATGCTTTTATGGCTATCGCCTTATGGTGAACAATTAAAAAAATCTTCTCCAGCGTAGAAAACATTTTTGCCTACGGTTTTACCTTCACACATCACAATATAAGTGTTAATAATTCCTCTTTACCCGATTGCATTATGCAATCGGTTTTTTTTGCGCTTTTTAAGACGCACTTTTTGAAAATTTCGACAAAAAAGTTTGCCGTTTTCATTTGGCAACTCTCAAAAAGCGGTGGTGTGGGTACTGAAAGGGGAAGTCATAAAAAATCACCCGCTTTCGCGGCTGCGAAAGGAGGTGAGAACATGAATGAGCCTAATCGTACCGAATGGGAAATCCGCTGCGCTTTTAATAGCTTTTGCAAGAAAGCCATTAAATGTGAAGCCAGCAACGCCCACCGCGACGTAAGACGACACCAACTGCGTGAAGTTACGTTATCAAGCCTATCCCCACAGGAAGAAAGCCAGCTTTATACCGTTGACCGCTATTTTGTCAAGGAATACGCTGACAATTCAATCTGCGTGGCGGGTAAAAGAATTACGCCGAAGCTGTTAGCCGAAGCACTCCGCACTTTGCCGGAAGAAAAACGTAACGCCGTCCTGCTGTACTATTTCGAGGGCATGACTGATAACGACATTGCAAAACTCCTCAACATTTCAAGAAGCACAGTACAGTATCGCAGGACAAGCTCTTTTGAGCTGCTAAAACGCTATTTGGAGGAACGCGCTTATGACGACGAAGAAATTTGACAGCGATTTTGACGAGCGCGGCTTGTTACCTTACCCGGTAATTGTTGCCGCGACCAAAGGCGACCCGGACGCAATGAAGATTGTGTTGCAGAACTACGACGCACAGATTGCCGCCCTGTCTGTCCGAAAATACCGTGACGAACGCGGAAATACATATTTCGGAATTGACGAGGACATACGCGACCGTTTGCGTTCAAGGTTGATACGGGCTGTCTTGGACTTCCAGTTTTGATGTAAAGCCGCTGCCTATGTTCCCCTTTCCGTAGGTGCGGCACATCAGAGCTTTTTGAACCTTGACAAAGAAAGCGGCGCAAGATAACGGCGGCGCAGCATAGGGCAGATCGGATACGTCCCTTTTGCGCCGAGCCATACGGCGGGTGCGCCA
>CAPMFN010000011.1:0-12667 GCA_948658045.1 Christensenellaceae bacterium | reverse complement strand
CTATCGTTTTACTGTTTATTCGCTTGACTGCACAATCGAATTAAGTGCAAATAAAGGCAAAAAAGCCTTTCTTAAAAAAGCACAAAATCACATACTGCAAGCGGGTCACTTATTGAGTGAATTTAAATAGGCGATTATATGGAAGAAACAAAAACAATAAAAGTACCGTATTTTTACGCTTGCTGTCCGAATTGTAAAGCCGTACTCATACAAGCACAAAACGGTTTAGACGGCTATACGAAATGCGCGAAATGCGGCGAGTATGTACATATCGTTATACGCCACGGGTTAGTTACAACGAGATTAAAAGCGCAAGGAGCAAATCAATGACCTACTACGTTGTATGTCCCGAATGTGGGTATAAATTATTAAAAGCGGGCGACGGCTCTACGATAGAAATTTATTGCCCGAAATGCAAGGGCAAAATGTTTATCGCCGTAAAGGACGGAAAAGTTATCGTGCAAAAAGCGCCCGATAACAAATAATCATTAGTATTACTTTTATACGCCACTATGTAACACTGTCACACTTTTGACATTAAACCGCGACGCAGTGCAAATAAGTTACTATTACCTTATTGGCACTGCGTCGCAAGGAACATAAACGGCAATGAGTGTGGGCGGCAACAGCCGCCCGCACTGTGGCGTATAGTATTACCACGCCACCCCGTAACGTGTAACATAATTTAAGGCATTTAATGTAAAATCGGCTATTATTCAATAAAAAATGACAAAATACCCTTTTTGCCTTGTTGTACCATTTAGGGTGGGAATGGGTGGGAAAATCAAGGAGCATTTTTTATGAATAAAATACCGAGCGGCTTAACCGTCATTTATTTCGACGATAAAGACAAAAACATATATGCAGAATTACCGCCCGACAAAGAGCAGGCAAAAAAGCTGTCAAGGCTCGTTTACCGCGAGGCAATGACAGCCATTAGCACCGAAAAGACAGCCGACAAGCCGCAAGATTAACTTGCGGCTATTTGCTTGCCGTAAAGCGGGTAATCCGACAACGGCAATTCCACTTGGCAGAATAATTCCGTATTGTTCACTTTGAATATTGTTATGTTCTTATTTGCAATAATCCGCTTCACCACTTGGAAACTAAACCGAACCATTTCATAATGGTAAGTTTAGTTTCCTTTTTCTTTACTCAAAAAGTCTATTAAACCGCCGTATTATCGCATTAAACGGCTTTTATGCCGCGAAAGGCTATTGACTGAAATTGCGGTGTGTTAGGCTCGTGCGCCAAAGGCAAACCAAAACCCACGGAGATTTATCTCTGTGGGTTGCTGTGTTTCGCCCTTATTTGCCTATAAACACACCGCAAGAAAAGTTTCAGTCAATAGCACCGTGGAATAAATGCCGTTACTGTTTTGTATTAGGTTACAAGTAAAGTAATTATAATGCTTTCGTTCATAAATCTTACAGTTTTAGAGTAAAAAGAAAAGCCCCGATTTTCGTCATCGGGACTTATTTTTAAGGGGCTGTTATAATGAATTTCTATGTGGTCATTGAAAAGCACAACTTCTTTTATCAGATAGTTTATGAGCATTTGGGGTTCTAATTTCAACGCTTGCTCGTAAAATTCTCTTATATCTTTCTCGGTTATTTTAATTACCGTTTTGCTTTGTTCTATTAAAATCAGCCGTTCTAATTCTTCTTGGCGTTCTTCGTACTGCTTTAAGTATTGCGCCGTACTTTTGGTTATAACGCCTTGTGCAATGGCTTTCATTGTGTTATCGATAGCGGTTTCAATTTCTCGCTTTTCTTTCAGTAACGAGTTTAACGCCGTGTTTACTTTCGTTCTGCTTTCCTGCAATGCAAGTATTCCTTTAATAGCGTTTTGCAAGTTTTGCGGTTTACTTAATTCTTTAACCGTAAAATCAATTACAAGATTTTCAAGTAAGTCTTTGGGTAATATCGTTTTTTCGCAAGGTGTAATATTTACTTTCCGTCCACGGCATTTATAGTAATATCGTCTTTCGCCGTTTCTGCCCGTACCGCTTTCGCCTATAAGGTGTTGTCCGCAATAACCGCAACGCAATTTTCCTTTCAATAAATATCTAACTTCAATACTGCGTTTGCCGTGCTTATTCTGCGCTAAAATGCCCCGTACTTTGTAAAAGATTTCTTCGGGAACGATTTGCGGATATATATTGTCAACGATTTCTTCGCCGTGCTTATATACGCCTAAATACTTTTCATTTTTCAAGGTGTTGTAAACGGTATTCATAGCAAACGGCTTGCCCTTATAGGTTTTTCCGTTCAATGTCAACGCTTTAATTATGTCTTTTACATAAACGCCTTTTGAAAATTCGGCAAACATAAATCTTACATTTTCGGCTCTTTCTTCGTCAATGACAACTTTCCGTCCGTCAACCTTATAGCCATAGGGAACGCCACCGCCTTGATATAAGCCTTTTAATCGGGTTTCACGCATACCACGCTTAACCTTTTGCGAAAGCTCTGCGGAATAGTATTGGTTCATTCCTTCGAGTAAACTTTCAAGTATAATGCCTTCGGGCGTATCGGGTATATTTTCCATAGCCGATAACACTTTAACGCCGTTTTGCTTTAATGTGTGCTTGTACATTGTAGCTGCGAATTTATCACGGCTAAATCTATCAAGTTTATAAACTAATACAAATTCAAACGATTTCTTTGCGCTGTCCTTAATCATACGCTGAAAGTCTGGACGGTTGTCCGTTGTGCCTGATATTGCTTCGTCTATGTAGGTGTCGATAATCATTATATCGTGGCTTTTTGCATAGTCCTGACAAACTCTCAACTGTCCGTCTATTGACTGCTCTGTTTGTTTATCGCAAGAGTATCTTGCATAGATAACTGCTGTTTTCATAGTTCTTAAAACTCCTAAATTTTATTTTGTCTTTCGACAAGGGGCGAATAAACGGAAACGCATTGTTTGGCGTGTTCTCTCTCGTGTGTTATGCTCTGATGCAAGGGCCACGACAGTAGTGCATTTAACCCTTGCAACAGAGTGCGCTTTCGTTTACGCTCCGCCGGTCGATAGACAAAATATTCAATTTGACTTGGGCATTTTCTCTATTATCTCTGGACTGACTTTGCCCAAAATTTCACCGTCCACTATACAAGTGAAATTGTCCGCTAAAATCAGCTTTCTATCGTCCACGCCGTAACCGCATATAACATCTTCGTCCAAAATATCACTGTCAAAAGTGGTGGGTAGTTTACCGCCAAAAACAAGTTTTTCGCCGCTCTTTTCTATGTATTTGAGTAGATATCTCACGGACTGCGTAACTTCTTCTTTCCGTCCTAACGGCTCAAAATCGTTTCTGCCGAATTGCTTTAAAAAATGCGTGTTTTGAAAAGTGGTCTGCATTTTATGCTGTTTAGTGCTGTAATCTTTTGTTTCTATAAGTTCGCCTATCATTTGCGGTATGTAAAATATTCCGTGAAAGTGTAATCTTTCCTTTTCGGGGGAACGCTCGAATACGCCTATATATTTCCAACCGTTACGGCTAACGGCGTGTTTTAATGTGTTGCGTAATTTCTTTTCAAAACTCTTTTCATCGTGTATGGCATTATCGTATGTGAAAGTAACGAAATAATCCCAACGCTGTAAATTTACCTTGCGCCATAACCGCACTTTTCGCCGAATTGCATTGTTGTTCATACGCTCGGTGTTCTGCGCTATAAAAGCGGTTGTTTCTTCTTCGGTAGGTAAAAAGTTTTTCATTTGCTCGGCTATGTATGCTTTCCGTTCTCGCTTGGGTAGCTTTTTACTTTCCGTATATGCCGTTTCAAATTTTTCTTTTGGTGTAGGTGGACTATCGTTCTTTTTTATTTCTAATTGCTTGGGTTTAGGTGTTTTCCGTCTGCGCTGTTCGCTTGGGAAATTCTCTTTCGGTATGGCTATATAATGACCGCCGTCCGAATATACTTTTGCATTTATGTAGGGCATTTGTTATCTCCTTGTTGTTGAATATATAAAACATATGTTTGTATTAAAGGGTAAAAAATTTGCGGAATACTTAACTTTTTCTTCGCTTGTATTCCGCTTTCGTTAAGTTCTTTTGTTAGTCTTGTTTTTCGCTGTTAGCTTTCAATTCTTTTATGTGTGCCAAAAGCGTTTCAAAAAAAGTAAGCTGTTCGCTTTCGGGCAATGCTTTAATATCAGGCTCGCCGATAGGCTTTATTTCTAATTCAGTTTTTGGCACTTTTTATCACCCCCTTTTAAGATTTATGCTTTAATTGTAAGCGGTTTCTTTCTTCATTTTCCACAGTATTTAATTAAGCAAAAACACGGAAAATCAAAGATAAACTTCGTGTTTCTTCGTATTTGCAATTACATTGTAAACTAAAATTTCACCACATAATAGGACATTTACCCTACCAAAACCCCACATTTATAGTGCAGAAACCAAACAATTTCCCACATTTACGGGCATTTGTGTTCAAGGGTAAACGCCGTAAAAATAAAAAACAACCCTATGCTAAAAAGCATAAGGTTATGAATTACGCCGCCGCACGAAGAAGGGGGCGATTTGCAAGCGGTTTAGCGCAAACGCCCCTTTCGGGCGGCGTTCATATCTTTCTTTTTATTCGGTTGTTTTATTTTGTGGCGGGTGCTTGAACGCGCGGCGCAGCCGCGCGCTCGTTTATTCAAGCACCCGCCACAGTGCCAAAGTCAATTTTCTTCTTCGTAAATGTGTTTTATTTCTTTTGTATCTGCAATAACTTTATCTATCATTTTCAAGTCTATATTTGGTTTATAATTTGACTTTTTCCAAAACTCACAATTATTGTATTCACAAACTGCTTTATTCCGTTTTTTACATTCGCCCTGCCTTTCAATATAAAAGTTGAAAAGCCCTTTACTGTAATAGGGAATATAAAATTCGCATTTATTGCATTGTTTATTACTGCTCATTTTTATTTTCTTGTTCCTCTTGCAAAATCTGTCTGATGGCGGAAAGATTTAAAAGTATATCTGTCAACGCTCTTCTTGATACTGCTTTTCGCAGACCGTCTGAATGCGAATTTTTTCGCCAAAATTCACAACTATCGTGTTTTTCTTTAATTTCACGATGTTTTGAGCAAGAACCTTGTTTTGTCTTATCGAAATGGCAAAATCCTTTCGTATAGTAATCTCCGTAATTACCACAATTCCAACATTCTTTACATTTTTGTTTTTCTTCCATTTTTGTACCTCAAATAAAAATATGAGTAAATTATATGTGAAGAAGCTCGCAATGTCAAGCAATTTTGTGATGTTCTTCACATAATATAATATATATAGGTTAAGCAATGGAAAAAGAAATAAACTTTGGTGAAAGTCTGAACGAAATTTTAAGCCATAGAAACATAAATGTTAATGATTTTGCAAAAGCAATAAATATTTCGTGGTCTACGGCATATTCTTGGTTAAGAAATTCAACAGAACCGAATTTGTCCGCCTTAATTGCTACGGCAGATTATTTGAAATGTACTATTGAATTTTTAATAGGTAGAAGTGCAAATGAAAGCCCTATTGTCGGTAATAACTACCCACCGATAGCGAAACGCATAAAAGAAGTTATGAAAGAAAGTGGTATATCAAGCTACAAGTTGAGAAAAATTTCAAAATATGACGGCTCATATTTTTATAATTGGGAACACGGCTCCGAACCTTTGCTTTCCACTCTTATAGAACTTTCAAATTTATTTGATTGTTCGATTGACCATTTAATCGGTAGAATTTAAATATAACTTGTCAAGGCGTTTCGGTTTAGTTAATAGCTCGGTCATCAACGAAAAATGTCGCATTTTGTAGCACTTACAAGGTTAGACTTTCCTGGGTGCAGGGTCACCAAAAAGCAGGACACTGATAATTTGTGTCCTGCTTTTTTCATTGTCAGAATTAAACGTACCAATTCGCTAGAGCATAATCCAATACTCTGCCAAGTGTCCCCTTAAAGAAACAGCGGATTCCCACACAGAGTTACTAAATAAATCAGATTGTCAAGACAAGCTCACGCCTAAAAGTTATTAATAATCAACATTATGAAAGATTTGTTAAAGCTTTTTTATATCTTCAATTACTGTATCTAGATGTTCAAGGGTAACTGTTTTAACTTTTTTAGCACGGAGTTTATAAAATTCACATTTGTCATTTATTTTCACTATTTTTGCTTTGAAAAGCACATACCAAAATCAGTATTATTAAAATTATATAAGGATTTCTGAATTCTTAGCGATATAAACTAAGCGGCGGTTATAATCAACCGCCGCTTAGTTTAACATTTGGTCCTTTTAACATGAAATAATTTTTTTTATTATTGATTTCGTGATTTTCGTTTGTATGTAGTCTTTTAACAAAATATAATCAAACTCCGCATCTTTTAATGGGATTTAAACCATAAAAAAATTATTAAATACTCCGACTTACATAAGTCGGAGTATTTAATAACGATGACCGTGCGCCCTTGCCTTGCCGCATATTACGGAGACAATTACCACATTATTTCTTAATTAAGCGGTTCGGCAGGGCGTTTACGGCGTATACAAAACCCTTAAAGGGTATTTGCCAAAGGTTTTATTACTTCAAATCGTCTTCCGTCACGCTGTCGTAAAACCCGTCGTTGTCACCGCCGCCGCGCTTGCTTGCCTTTATTGCCACAACCAACGCAAAAGCCGCCACGATGAGCACAACCGTAATACCTGCGATAAGCAAGCCGAGCATCACAGGCGAAACGCTTGCCGCGCCCTCATCGCCGCCGATATCAGCCGCGGAGGCAGGCAAAGTAACATAACCTTTCACCACTTCGAAGTTGCGCGTATCGTCGGGGGTAAAGGTGTAATAGCACCTGTTCATACCCTCTTTAAGCTCGTATTCGGCGTTATCCCACTCAAACTTGCCCGACACCTCGCCGTCAACTCCGCCGATAGTAAGCTCGTAAAGCTTGGCGCCCTCTTTAAGACTGCCGCTTACCTGAGGGTTGACTACGGGTCTGAACTTATTCACTGTAAATTTAACGGGCGCAAGTTCGATGTGCTCGTGATTTTCATCCACCGTGAATTTTACCGTTACGGTATATTCGCCTGCGTTTTTAACGTCTTCGGGCGCAACTGTTCTGCCATGCGAATCCTTGAAAATATACTCAACGCTTACGCCGTCGGGTACGTTTTCTACCTTTATCTTATCTGCAATGGATTCGCCGAAGCCGTAATCGCACACGGTATCTTCAAAGATAATGCTGTCAACGTCGTACGCCGCTTTTTTGACGGTAAGAACGGACGTCATATCCTTTACTTCGTTATAGTTGATTTTGCTTGTTTCACTGAGCGCAAAGCTTGCCGTTATGCGGTAGGTTCCCGCATTAATCAGCGCGCTTTGGGGTACGGTCACCCATTCGCTGCCGTTCCACTTGGCATAAGCGTAACTTACAGTGCCTATATCGAACACGCCCTTTATGCCGTAAGCCTTATTTGTGCCGTCGAAAGTAACCGTGCGTTCTTCGTCTAAGGTAATACCCGTCGTGTCGAAATCCTTTTTAAGAACGGTTATTCCGTCAATTTCATAGGTCAAAGCCGCCGCCAAAGTTCCGTCATTATACGAAATAATTACTTTCTGATATTCGTTTTCCTTTGCCCAGAAACAATCGCGCTCCTCGGGGTAAATAACTTCGTAATCGGTCACGGGCACTTTGTTTCCGTCGTTGTACACGGCAGTTACTTTAATGCCGTCCCTGTCAAACTCGTCAAACGCGGTGTACTGCTTCTGAATACTGCCGCCTGCGGATTTTACCGTAATTTCAATCAACAGTACTTCCTTGTACTCTACGTCGTTAAGAAGTTCTTTTTTGCTGTCGTCCGAAGTAAGGGCAATCGTATAGAAATATACTCCTGCGCTTTCGGGCGTGTCGCTGTCGCCCCAGCTACCCGTTATTTCATAGTCGGCAATTTCAACCGTTCCCAAGCCCTCTTCAAGAATTCCTGTGACTATAAGGAAATCTCTTACGCTTTCAAGGGTTGTAGAGGTGAACAGTTCGGGCTGTGCGCCGTCTTTCCATTCCACCGTAATGCTTAAAATATTCGCCTGTACGGCTGTTACAGTAAGTTTTCCGTTGGACTGACCGAAGTTCGTACCGTCGTCGGGCGTAAATACCCAGACGTATTCGTTTGTGCCGACCTTTGCCGAAGCCGTTCCGTTCGTCTTCTGCCATTCCACGGTCCCCGGCACGGGAAGCGAGCCGAACACGGGCATACCCTGCAATTCTATTTCGGGAAGCGCGCTTCCTGCGTAAACGGTGTCGCCCTCTTTATAGGTTACGAAGTCGACCGATACCGAAACCTGCGCTTTCTTTATTTCGAAATGCTTGAAGTTGGGTATAAAGTTTTCATAGTTGGGATTTGTAAGATTGAGTTTTACGTGTACGGTGTAATAACCTGCATTTACGGGCTTTTGCGCGCTTTCTGCGTATTCGGTGCCGCCGCGTCCGACATAAGTTACGCTCGGAACAACTGTATCCGCGTCGCTTTCTGCAATGCCGTTGAATTTAACGCCCACACCCTGCGCGCTTCCGCTGTAAACGTAGTTGCCGCCGTCCTCCCATTCCATTGTTATTTTTGATTTTTCAATCGTAAACGTAAGGGTTACGCTTCCGTCATAGTTGCCTATGCCGCTGACAGTTACGTCAACAGACGTGCCTGCGGCGTAAACTTCGGTTGAATACTCTATTTCATAGTCAGTTCCGTTTACAAGCGTCACCTGCGAAGCCGCGCCCGTCAGAATGAGTTTAACCGTGGGTTCAACCTCTATCATTTTGCCGATGTAGGTGTACTTATCCTTTACTCCGCTTACCTCGTCTTCCGAAATCGTTCTCGGCGTCACAGTAAGTTGCGCCGTCATATCTTCAGGAACTTCGTAATTGCCCGATTCGCACACAAACACTGCAGTTATTTCATAACCTGCTACCGCGCCGTCTCTGCGCAGAACGTCGGTTACACCGTTAAACTCGTCCTCGGTGTCCTTGTAATAATATTTAACGGTCACTTCTTCGGGCAGGGTTCCGTTTATTCCAATAACGTGCTTTTGTCCGTTATACTCTTCGGACTTGCTTTCAAAAGTTATTCCGCTTACGCTGTCCGCAGTAATTTCAAAGGTATAATCTTCGTTGGTTATATTCGGTTCATAGTTGCAGAAAGGCTCGCCGTCGGGATAGCTTGTAAGAGAGGGCGCATACACGCCGACTTTTACGCGCCTTGCGTCGCCGTTTTCCGTTGAGTACTCAACCGTAATAAAATCGGCAAGTTTATCCGTCGTGAACGACTGACCGTCGCGTTCGAATACTCCCGATGAAACTTCAAGCGTTGCATTATGCTCTTCGCCGTCGTATTTTCCGCCGCCGCCCGTCCAGGTGAGGTTTACCTTTGCTTTTTCAACGGTTATCGTCACAGTTGCGCTGCCTGCTTTATAGTTCTTGCTTTCGGCTACGGTGATTTTAAACTTCATTCCGTCGCCCTCTTCAACGGTAACAAAAGTTTTGTTTTCATAAACTATTGTCTGCTCATCATTATCAACAGTCGCACCCTTTGTTACGCCCTGCGCCGCGCCGTTGTATGTAAACGTTGTTTTAACTCCGCTAACGTCAATTACGGGCGTCGCCTTTCCGATTGAAAGATTAGCCGACAGCTTGGGCATTACATAATTGTCGGGGTCTGAAAGGCTGAACACCGCCTCAACCTTGTAACTGCCTGCGTCCGTTGCGCCAGTCGCGCTTTCGCCGTTATAAAGATACCCCGTAACCGAAAGCACGTTCGGCAAAGTTCCGTCAACCGTTATATATTTTTCGTTGCCGTCGTAAGTTTCAGTCTTATCCGTCATACTCACGCCCGACATATCCAAAGTTTTCTTTCCGACCGAAACCGTAAGCGTACACGTTTTGGTAATTCCGTTTTCTGTGTAAGTGAAAGTAACCTTCTTGCCGTCGTCCGCAACAGTGAAATATTCGTTATCTCCGGGGTATGTAAAAGTATACCCCGTAACCGCCGTCGGATTGGTGCCCGCGGCGTAAGTTGCAGTTATTACAAGACTGTCGGTATCAAGCGCGTCAAACGCTTTATAGTCCGTCTTGCCCGACGTAACTTCAATAGAAACAAGCTTGAACACCGCGTTTACCGTCACGCTGCCCGTCGCCCTTTTATAGTTTTTAGTGTCGTCGGGCGTGAACGTCCAGCCGTACTTTACGGCAAGCCCCGAAATCGCGCTGTCGGGCGAAGTCCATTCCACACTGCCGGGAACGTCCGCCTGCTGTATAGAAATTGCAACGCCCGATAAAAGGTCGCCCACATAGAATGTGCCCGTACCCACGTTTACCGAAACTACGGGTGTTGCCTGTTCAATTAAAAGAATTGCCGAAAGCACGGGCACGTTATAGTTTACCGTATCGTCTATGTTGATAACGGGCGCAACAGTATAACTGCCTGCTTCCGTCCTGCTTGTTCCTGCCGAACCGTCATATGTATAGCCCGACACATTGACGCCCTGAGGCAGACTGCCAAGAACGGTTATGCCGTGCGGCTGTCCGTCGTAAGTGACCGTAACGTCGCGGAAAGTCACGCCCGAAAGGTCATAGTCCGCCTTGTTTACCGTTATCTCGATTTCAGCTGATTTTGTAACATTGCCCTCGGTATATGTCACAGTTACCTTGCATCCGTTGTCGGCAACAAGGAAATAATTTCTGCCTGCCGAAGTGTAAGGTATAGTAACCGTATAGCCCGTAACAACCTTTGATGTTCCGCCCCCGACAGCCGTAACCGTCATACCGGAAGTCGTGAAAGATTCAAACGCTTTATACACGTTTTTTGCGCCCGATATAGTTATGTAATCAAGCGGAGGCACCGCAACCACAGTTGCGTTACCCGTTACCGTGTTATAGTTAGAAGTATCGTTAGGCGTGAATATCCAACCGTAACTTGCCGACGCCTGCTCTATTTTCTGTGACGGATTAGTCCAGGCGAACATACCCGAAACATTTGCCGAACCGGAAATTCCTACGGTGGAAATTGTATTGCCTATATAATGGTTTCCGCCTGCAACGCTTACGTTGACAACAGGTGTTGCTTTATTAATTACCCAATTGCAATTTGAAATACTGCTCGGGGCGTTATAGTTTGTTGTGTCATAACTAAACGTTACGCTTGCCGTGTAACTGCCTGCGGCAGTTTTGCTGTTGTTTGAATAATGCGCCGTAACACCGCTCGGCAGTCCCGTAAGAGAAACTGTTTTCGCGCTTCCGTCATATGTAAATGCGGAACTGTAATTCCACCTTACGCCCGTCATATTATAGCTTGCTTTATTAATTGTAAGGCTCAAAGTTTTTGAAGCCGTATCCGTTCCGCCGTCAGAACCCCAACAATAATTTGTAGTACTTGTTAATGACACTGTTACGGTGTAAGCGCCTGACCGCGCGTTCGTTGCATAAAAATCGTTGCCGCTACGCGTCGCTCCGCTTGTAGGGGTACCGAAATTTATATTTGTTGTATTGCTTATTGTAAAATGTTGCGCCAAACCGTTATATGTTGTAGTCGCCGTTCGTCCGCTTACGCTTGCATTGCTATGTACGTTACTTCCTCTTGACAGCGTCGGCAAAGCAACGCCTTTTCGTTGAATTGTTACAGTTAATTGTTTGAGACCTGAACTGGTCATACTGTCACCGGCGGCGCGCAGTGTTACATAAACCGTTCCCGCTTTCGTAGGATTGAGTGTTACATTTGAACCTGATGTGGACGATAATGTTGCTGACCCTGTTCCGTTTGAAATACTCCAAGATAAAGAACCAACGCCGCTACCTGACAAAGAAAGTGAACTGCCGTATGCTACTGTACTGTTACCTGAAATTGAAACTGAATTTATTGCCTTGTATACAAGCAAATGAATTGAAAGAGGATTGCTAGTGAACGGTATATCTCCTCCCCACCAACCATCTTCAGGGTCAACATTTATAATATACATATAATTTCCTGGTGTGACATTTGCAGGCACTGAAATAGTCGCACGCGCTTTGTTGGCATCTATGCTGAATTGATTAGAAGTTGATACAGAATTTTCATAATTCGTATCACTCCATTTTACTTCTATAGTTTGACGAGATGAACTGGTATAGCAATAAAGATAAATTTCTGTTTCAGTTGTTTCATTTCCGTCAATATCACCGTCTTCCCAACTAAACCAGTAGCCTGCTGCACCCGAAATAAATATGTCCGCATATACATCTGCTCTTGCAGTTTTATTGTTGGAACTGTTTGAATTAAAAAGACACACAAAAGCGGCACAGCTTAAAAAAACTGTGCATAGCAACACCAAAACGGTAAGCAACAACTTACCTTTTCCATTAAATAAAGTTTTCATTGTGGTTCGGTTCTCCTTAAACTGTGGTTCGTTTCCTTAAATTAATAAAGGAAAGTCTAAGAAATTTATGTAAAAATACGCTTATTTCCACCATATATCGGGGGCAATTCCGCCGCCGGGATTTGCAGAAAAGTACACCGATTAATGTAATAGGTGTATATTTTGGCTGTTTTTACGCAAAAAAACAGCCAAAATGTGGGTATTCAGGCTATATTTGGGGGTTTATCGTTTTTCAAAATTGCAAAAAAAAGCAAATTTCAGTTGACTTTTGAATATAATGGTGTTATTA
>CAPMFN010000010.1:48281-67306 GCA_948658045.1 Christensenellaceae bacterium | reverse complement strand
AATAGCTGCCCCCCCCCCGCAATACAAAGTCTGGAATTATAAACACGCTCCGCAACTTCCTTGCCTATAAAGGGGTATCCGTATGTTTTTATAACTTCGTCAAAACGCATTTTAGGGCGCATAACTGTCACATTATCAAACGACTTTGCAAACTGTCTTACTTCGGGGTATTCAAGCCCAGTATCGCAGAATACAGCCTCTACGTCGGGAAATATTCTACGCGCTATATGTAAAAGCACTGTGCTATCTTTGCCGCCAGAAAAGGACACATAAACCTGCCCTTTAAATTTGAAGTACCATTCCATTATTCGTGTTTGCGTTATTGCAACCTTACGGTGAAACGGCGCGGCTTGTAATTCTTTAAGAAGTTCTATTGTAGGCATTCTCTATCCTTTTGGTTTGTCACCCTCGCTCGGAATTGAAATTCCAAGTTTCTCAAAATAAAACTCTACTTTATGGGGATTTGGCACCACCAGTCCAAATCTGACCGCATTCTTGTATGTAACGCTGTCGCGCATTAAAACGCTCGGAAACCGCTCTATGTTTTTGCGGAAATTCTCCAAAGTTGAACTTCCTTTATAATGGTTGCAACTGCGACAAGCGGGCAAATAATTTGACATTACGTCTAATTCTTCAGCGGTCTTGTGTTGGCGGTAACAATCAAAGCACCGTGCCATAGGCACAATGTGGTCAACCTGCATATCTTTTAAGGCGATTTCACAACCGCAGTAAGCACAGTGTCCGCCACATTTGTCGTAAACTTCCTGACGTTCCGACTTTGTTAATTGCTTGCGCTTGGGTGGATTGTAATCGTTTATGATAGGCATTACTTACCCTCTTTTAATGCTTGGATAGTTTTCTCGCATTCTTCTCTCGTTTTATACAAGTCACAACCTTGAATCTTGTGAGAGTCGCTCCCTTTCTTATCTTTTACCCATGCACAAGTAATAAGTTCGTAGCTAAAATCACTATCATGCTTAATAACTATTGAGCCATCGCTGTATTTTTTAATATGAGCGTCAATTTGTGTTACCGTCGCTTCCACAATCTCATATTCTCTTTCGCCTAACACTGTTCCATAACCATTGCAAGTAGGACAATTAAGCTCGCAATCTAACGTCGCATTATTAGCACTTTCAACTTTCGCCTTGACTTTTTTGTTGCCGTTACAGGTAGGACAAACGACACGTTTTTGTCACGTCCTTACGGTAATAGACAGTATCGCCAATATCAAAAGCTAAACCGAGTTCCGTAAACCATTTTGCTTTGAGTTTTTCATATTGAACTTCTTCGGATTTGGCAAGTTCAGATTCGCGCTCTTGCAATTTGAGTTCCTTTTCCCTTAAAGATTTCTCGCGCTCATTTAATAGTTTTTCTACTCTTGCATTGTTTTCGCTTGCACCTTGAATATTCTTATATTCATTTACAAATGCTTTGCGTAAAAATTCTTCAAACTTGCCAGAAGCCTTGTCTATGATTTCTTCAACTTCTGGATAATTCGGTTCTTTTTCATAATCATAATCGCAATAACTCATTATTTGTTCCCCTTTAATTCTTTTAAGCGTGCTTCAGCTTGGTCCTTTTCGGTAAAAACTGATTTACCGAAGTCTTCAAGCCTGAATGAGCGCAAACTGTTTGACGATGCCGTTTTTGCATTTTGACAGTCTATAAATAAAATCTTTCTTCCGTCACAATGGAAACCCCAGCATTCAAGTTCTTCAATTTGCCACTTCCCGAAGACCTTTTTATGGGTGTAAAGCGTATCGTGAATCGCGCACGGCAATTCAAACGCTTGTCCGTTTTCGAGCTTGTCTTCTAACTCTGCAAGACGATTACAAATATCTGCATTGTCAACCCCTTCTTCGGGTTCTGCATATTCGCCTTTATAATCTGTCGTTACTCTATATCTTGTTAATCTTTCCATAATTACCTCTATCGCTTTTAGAATGGAATATCGCCGTCCGGGTCGGGTTCGTAGTCCGCGCTCTTACCGCTTAAACCGCCGTCCATAATCGGCATTGTTCCGTCCCCGCGTGCGATTATTTGAATGAATTCGAGTTTTACCTCGTAATAGTTCCGTTTATGTCCCGTGGCTTGCGATATGTACGACGACTTGTCTAAAACGCCGTAAACAAACACAGTATCAAACTCTTTAAGTTGACTTACAACCGCCGCCAGCGGGTGGTTATCCCATAGTCCAAAGTTCATTAACTGTCGTTGCCACTTGTCTTCTTCGAGCTTGCGGGATGCGCCGTTCGCTCTAAAAACGAGCTTGTGCGCATTTGTGTATGCGCTCGGTTCAGATATTGTCAGGACGTCGCCGTTTTGGTTGCTAAGCACCGTTCCAACGCCCATAACAATCGTTCTGCGCCACTTGTCTTTATGTTTTATGAAGGACATTACTGCGTGTCCTCTGCCAACCCTGCGGTCTGCATAATGTTAAGCGACTTCGCGGGGTTTTCTTTATACTTTTTTTGTATCCAGTACTTTTCTCTTTCGAGAATGTTCTCACCTTTGGGGACAATCTCTATTACTTCAAATTGATAGTCAAGAATTCCCTTAATATTGAACCTTTCGGTTTTAAGGTGCTGCGCCCACCTGAATACTGGCGCATATATTGTTTGCCCGACATAAAATTCGCCAGTCGTCTTTTTGGTTATAAGGTATATGTATCCAGCCACTTGCTCGGTAAACATATCTCTTGTAACATAAAATTCCTTATCATCATCGGGTCTTATTCGGGCGAGTTCTTCTTGCTCGTATTTCCACTTGCACCCTTCACTGCAAAACTGCTTTTTTCTGTATTCCTCTATACCGAAAAACCTGTGTTTGATTTCGTAATTACCAAACTCAATTTTATTTTTCAAGTATGTTGTAATCGTGTGTCCACATTGTGCACAGGTGAAGGTGTGCTTTTGGAAATACCGCTCGGTATCGTAGCAATGCTCACCGATAACAATACAGTAAAGGTCGCCCGCCTTCATCTTGTCTTTGCGGTAAGCAAAAGCAATTTTCTCGCCGTACTCAGCTCTTATAATCTCTTTAAACTGGTCGCGGCTATCGCACACTTTACAATCCATAACCAGTTCAGTGTTCTCAGCCTTGCTGGTTGAAGAAAAGATACCGAAATTCATATCGTTTTCGCGGTTCTTTTTTGCGGTTTCTTCGTCCGCTACTTCGTAAATTCTATATAAGATTTCAAGCATTCTTTTTCTTCCTTTCGATAAGCATTGAAACCAGCGCGTCAGTACATTTTGTGATTACGGTTGCCGCAGATTCGCCGCCCTTAAATGCTGCCTGCGCCCACCATTTAATTTCGGACTTATCTATTCCTACCGAGTTAAAGAATTTTATAGCGAGCGTATATACGTCGTCTAAGGACATTTCCTTGACTTTGTGTTTTAATTGGAAACGCCTTATTAAAGCGTCGTCCAGCGAATCGTAGCGGTTGGTTGTGCCGATAATGATTACGCCATTTTTCAAGGTGTCAAGTTCCTGCATAATGGCAATAGTAACGCGCCCCATTTCCGCTACGTCGTCCCTTGCACCCCTTTTCATTCCGACAGCATCTATCTCGTCAAAGCAAAGCACGCAGGGTGCAGTTCTCGCATAATCAAATATTTTCGCAATGCTGTTTTGTGTGCTGCCAAGTGTCGACGTTATAAGATTTGAGAATTTGACATAAACGAAAGGCAGATCCGCCTTGTATGCTATGTACCGTGCTAACGCCGTTTTTCCTGTACCACTTTCGCCGTGAAGTAAGAGCGACGGCACATATCTGACGTTAAGGTCTGCAAGCTCATTTGAAACTTCGTAAGCGTCCAAAAGCTGTTTTACTACCATTTCTTCGCCTTCTCTCAAGATAAAGCGATTTATAGGGAAAAGCGCACTGTTTTCCGCAGTCAAAAGTCCACGCATATTATACGGCAATTCTATAAGTTCGGCTTGTTTAGTATTCAATTTTTTAAGTTGATATTCCTTAAATCTCTTATCTTTTTCGGTATTCAAACTCTCTAAAATTGTCCGCACCTGCGCTTGCGACTTTTTTATGTCGCCGTCGCAGATATATTCAATTAAAAGTCTTTCTGCGTCGTTCATATTTACCTCTCTTTTTAGAATGGAATATCTTCGTCGTCATCGTCAGTTTCCGTCGGCTGTGCCTTATAAATCGTCTTTCCAAGTTCGTCAAGCGCGAATACTTGGGGAAGAATTAAGTCACACACAACCTTTTCGTAGGTCTTGCCGTTATACTCTGTTTTTTCGAGTGCGCCCATTAAAAATACGGTGTCGCCCTTTTTAAACGATGCCGCAAAGTCGGCAAGTTCTCGCCAACAGGTGCATGATACGAATTCTGTTTTAGAACCGCCGTCTTCATCCTTTGAATAGCCAGCAGATATGCTGAATGACGTACACGAAATGGCGTTATTGCCAACTTTTTTGTACGAAGGGTCTTTCACTATTCTTCCGCTTGCAAGCACATAGGTTACGCCGTTTTCGTACTCTTGTTTTATAATCGCCATTAAATCATTCCCCTATATAATCCGTTCATTTTTAAACGTCTTAACATAGCCGTTTGTTTTTTAGTCATACCGCTCTTGCCGAACATATAATGGCAGTTCCATGCCATTACTGCGCCACAAATCGAAAGTAGCCATTCGGGGTAATCATTGATATGTCGTCTTCCTTTTTGAGCGAGCTTTTCGGGTGAAATGTTCAGCTTTTTACAGCAAAGTTCTTCCGCTTTTCTCTGGTGCGACGGTACCGCATATACAACCGTTCCGTCTTCCAAAATCAGCACTTCAAGATAGTCTATAAATCTTTGCTTGTGCTTTTTTATATCAAATTCCGAATGAAGTCCATATTCTTCAGCCATTCCGAATCTCCCGAATATCTGTTCCTTATTGTTTTAATTTTGCGTTTTAAGTTCTTTATGCGCCGTCTTATCCAGCCGGGACGAGCCTTATGGTATCGCCAACTTTGCAAGGCTCTTAATCGCCTTTCTGCATAAATAAGCGTAAACGTGTCCGCTGTCTTCTTATCAAATAATGCCCTGCCACCCATTTTCAACTTCGGATAAACGAATCCGCACCCAGTTCTATCGGGACCTGTCCCCAAATCAACCCCTACGAAAAGCGGTTTTGTGTTGACCGCCATTAACGCGCCACTGAATTCTTGAGTATTGCCGTTACTATCAGTTAAAAATATCTTGGATTCGTTGTTGTTCACTGTACCTTACCTCTATTCTCTCTTTTGCCGTGTTGAAACTCTCAGGGTCTTTATCAATGCCGATAAAGTTTCTGTCCGTATTCCGCGCCGCTACGCCCGCTGAGCCACTTCCCATACAGTTGTCGAGCACTGTCATTCCCTTGTTGGTGTAGGTCTTTATGAGCCATTCACAGAGTGCTACGGGCTTTTCTGTTGAGTGTTGTGCCTTACTGGGGTGCGGTTTAGCTACTTCCAGAATACTCGTCGGGTATTTGTCGGTTGAACCTGCCCTATCGTTCGCGGGCGCACCGTATTTGCCGTAGTTGTTGTTGGTCTGTGCTTTGGTCTTATACTTGGTGCCTTTACTGTGCAGGGGCTGTCCCTTGGTGAATTGCGGATTGTACACGGGCGGTTTCTTATAAAATATTGCAACCTGTTCGTGGCGACGCATAGGCATACGCTTTGCGTTAAGGAAACCACTCGTCAACTTCTTATCCCATATCAAGTCGTATCTGAACCACTTGTAATTACTCATTGCAAGGTCTATGTAAAACTTCCCTTGGGCGAATAAAACTATGCAGCCATTGTCCTTAATAATGCGCCTATACTCTTTCCAGAGAGCCTTTAAATCAATGCGCTTGTCCTTTTTGTTTTGGGTTGTACCATAGGGCAAATCGCAGAGAATCATATCAATAGATTTATCGGGAATGCCTTTCATTACTTCAAGGCAATCGCCGAGATGCAGTTGAATTTCGCTCATTATTTTTCGCCCTCTTTTTTAAGAGAGAGTATAGCTGCCTTTATTCTTTGGACGGTCCACCAAACACCGCGCGCCCACTCACCGTCGGGCTTTATGTTGTTTTCAATGAGTTTTGCGTCCTTATCGCTAAGGCTTGCTAAAATCTCGTCCATAATAAGATTTTCAACTTCGTCAAGTTTGATATTTGTTGATTCGTGTACGAGTTTTACAAGCGTTTCTTCCGTAAGCGTTAATTCTATTGTTACTTTATTTTCCATACTTTTACTCCGTAAATAAACTAAGTTGTCCGCCTGCTTGGATATTGTTAAGTCTATCGGTTGCTACCTTGTGCCACCTTTCCGAGATTTCAAAGCCCAGATAGTGCCTTTTTAGATTTCGGCTTGCGACAGCTGTCGTTCCGCTACCGATAAAAGGGTCGAATACCAAATCGCCTTCGCTACTGCTGTTTAATATAAAGTTTTGAATGATATGTACTGGTTTTATCGTGCTATGGTCGAACTTCTTCTTATCATTCACATTCATTGTCGTAACATAGAATGTTTTTTTGCTTTCCGAATTACCAAACAACGGTACACCCTTTTCGCGGAAGAAAAAGCAGTATTCCGTATCATTCATATACTTGTTATTGCAGGTCGGGCAGACATTCGTTTTGTGCCAAGTGATTAAATTCCAGTTACACTTGCGTTGGATAACGAAGTATTGCAACAGCGCAGGGATTTGACTTTTACTGCACCAAATATACAGATTTATGCGGTTTAATACTCTTACGAATTCGTCGAGTATTTCCGCCTTAAAACCGTCTGATATTTCAACGTATTGTTCGTAGTGCAGGTTCTTCTTTTCACCGAATTTACCTGCGCTATGCTTTACGCTTTGCTCATACGGCGGATCTGTTACTATTAGGTCGACGCTCTTATCGGGCAAATCTTTAATTGCTTGATAACTGTCAACGCAGTTTATTGTGTCAAGGTCAAACTTCAAGCCGCTTCCTCTGCAATTTCTTTTAAGCCTTCCATAACATAGAGAATGTTCGGTAAAGCCATTCCGTTGCCCCACATTTTGTATTCGGGGGAATCGTTGTGTTTAATATCTTTCGCCCACCAGTCAGGCATTCCTTGTAATCGTGCGCATTCTGTCGGCGTAAGACGGCGGACTATTAACCGCGCATTAGTAATTTGGCAAATCGCATTGCCGCCTTGATTTTTTGAAGGGTCTGGCACAGAGGTATCTAAGCAACGCGCGATTTCTGTTTTATGTATTCCGCTGTGAGGGTTCTTTGATTTCATGCTGTTGGAGGCGAGCGAATCTAACGTATAAGCCTCGCTGTAAACAACATAGTTGGGGCATTTATAGTCGCGGCTCTTTAATGTTGGTGATTTTTCTTCTTCGATTGAAAAATATGTTTCGTCTGTTCCACAGTAACAAACCGCGTGTCTGTCGATAGTATTAAGCGTGTAACTTACGCCCTCTTTTACCCCTTTACCGTTACACCCCGCCGTATCCGCACGGTCAATACAATTACCTTGAATGCAATAGACGGGAGGCTTAGCCCCTATAACCAATAACGCCCGTTCTGCACCCGTAGCACACAACGTACAGCAAGGGTCGCCATTCTTGGGGTTGCTTGCATTTGTTTTGCTGGTTATGGTTTCTTCATTGTAAACAACTACTGCGGTGTAGTCAGTGACGCGATTTTCGTGGTCGCCCGTTATTGTTGGCGCAATAGCCCCATTTCCGTTGCCTCTTGCATCGAAACATTGCCCTGAATTATGAGCGCAATTTTCAGCAACGTCGGAAGAGTCTTTCCACGTTTGACTGACCGTCTTAAAATTCCGCGACAAGCCGTTTCGCTCAAATAATATTTTGTCGGCACGTTCTCCTCTAAAATCTGCGACAAGGTAGATTCTTCTACGACGCTGGGGCACTCCCCAAAATTGAGCATCGAGCGTTCGCCACGCGAGGGAATATCCTCGACCCAATATGTATCCTGCTCTGTTCCAGCGAGTAGATTTGCCCCCCCCGCGAAGGTCGAGGAATAACGGCTGAACCGTCTTTAACTCTGACGATTTCTTCAAGGACTGTTCGGAAGTCTTCGCCTTGGTTTGAACTGTATGCGCCGGGGACGTTTTCCCAAACAACGAATCGAGGAAACTCATTTGCTGTTGCATTTCGCATCTCCTTAATAATTCTTATAGCTTCCATAAAAAGCCCTGACCGTTCACCGTCTAACCCTTCACGCTTACCTGCTATTGAAAGGTCTTGGCAGGGTGAGCCAAAAGTTATTATGTCAACGGGTTCTATTTCTGCACCATTAATCTTTGTAATATCGCCAAGTTGTTTAACCTTTGGAAATCTCTTTGCCGTTACTTCGAGTGGAAATTTTTCTATTTCTGAACTCCATACTGACTGAATTCCACAAAGCTCTGCCGCGAAACAACACGTTCCTGCGCCGTCAAATAAACTACCCATTCTCATACTGCTAAGTCCCTCACATAAAACCAACTTTGGGGCGCAGTAAGCACCGTCCTATCGCAGTAAACTTCTTTGGTTGAAGTCCCCTGATATGCGTAGCGACAGCCTTTGCAATAAATGTCTGTGTTATAGTCGGTCTTTCCGTTTTTGCACAGGAATTCAAATTCGTTAAGTTCTTTCGGCTGTTCGTAAACAGTAAGTTCGGAAATATGCAAGCCGTAAAGATAATCTTCTTTGCCGTATGCACGCGCCTCGCTCTCGGTAAGACAACTGCCACCCCTTGCGATAGCTTCAAAACCGCACTCGCCATAAAGAATTGTTTTGTCGCAAATAAATTCGCCAACAACCTTTCCGCGAGCCTTGTTTGTAAGAATTACGCTGGCTGCGCTCAAATCGTCGCAGAGAGTAATATCAAACTTACTGCTCGTAACGTAAATGTAAACCTTAAAAGGTCCGTTAATGTGCGGTATTCTTTTGCGGATCTCAACTGTCTTTAAACCGCGTAATATAAGTTCTACCCACTTGGGTTGAATTGCTATTAAAATCGCTTTCACTTTCTACCTCTATAAAGTCGGCTCTTTCTTTGCTTTTTTGTTTCCAGTACTAATGGGCAATCGAATTCGCGCCCATTGTCGTTCGGCAGCGCGGTTTCCCTACCTGTTAAGCAACAACCATAGATTAAATCACTATCTTTATCAAGTTCGTTTACCTTTCTATGATAGGCAAAATCGCATCCTGTACAGGTAGTTGGAATCTCGTCAACTATTACCGATAAAACTTTCACCTTACAATTCCTCTAAATACCCGATAAGTTCGTCCGCCGAGCAGTCACCTTCCAAGTAAGCAATTACCTCTATGATTCTGTCATCGCCCAAATCGACACCCATTTTTTCAAGCTCGGTATTAAGTTTTAAATTTAATTCCCTTTGCTTTTCTGCGTTTTTAGCAATGCAATTTGCAATATCTTTAACTTTTTGTGATACTTTCACTTTCTTGCCTTCCTTTGCTTTTTTCGGGTCTGTCGAGCAACCTTGTTCCGCTTATGGCGTTTGTTCTTAATTTTTGCAATGTGAGGACCTTTGGTATAAGGTCTTGATTTGCGCTGTTCGGGGAATCTGAAATTATCAAATATTCCGTCCGAATAAATATGATTTCCGAGTATAAACATTCTGCTTCCTATCTATCGCTCTTATAAATTTTTAGTAGTTTTCGTTTTAACTTTTTAGGCATAGGCATTTTTAGTATTTCTTCCATCGGGGTACCGTGGCGGTAATGCCACTCAATGTCGTTCACTTGACGTTGCTTTTTTTGAATGTCTTTGAGTTGACTATCAAGTATCAGTAACACCAAAAGACATATTAGAACGCCCAGTATCAGGCTCGCCATAATAAGTCCGAGAATTGAAAATACGTTCATTGCCTGCCTTTCCTATCAAATTCACGAATTGCTTTGACTTGTGTTTGTAGATAATCAAAGCATTCGTTCTCTCGCCGCAATACTCTTTAACCTTTCCGTTATCGAGAAGTACGGTATCAAAATTCCTTCTCATAGAAAGCCGTTTGAGCTTTCGCTTTTTTCTGTCTAAGTTAAATTTGTTAGCCATTAGGTATTACCCTTTACTCTCCGTATGACATTTGTGTCGTAGCCGCTATCGACAAACTTTTCGCAAAGCGGGCGGTTGATTCCGTTGCCGAGATAGGTGTATATGTACAACCATTCTTCCTGAGTGAATTTCGTCCCTAAGTACTGGTTGATCCCTTCGCGCATTCTGGTTTGAAAAGCAATATTCTTCTCTATGCTTTTCTTGCTGCGGTTTCCGTAAGGTTCGGACTTACTTGCCGCGCGGGAAATCTGCTCTATAATTTTGCACCGCAGTGTAGTTAGGCTCGTTATGGAACTTAATCCAAAATAGGTGTTTGAGTCACGGTCCAGTATCAGCTCATTTGACGAGTTAATGAAACTGCCGGGGAATAACCGCATAAACCACAAAATAGCCGCCGCGACTGTTACAGGGTCTTTATCGTTCAATTTTGCTTTTACGGATTCAAACTTATGGAATTTGATTATCTCGGCTGCACAATAAGGACAGTATTTGTAGGGCATTGTCCGCCCTGCGTGAACTTCTACCGTTCCGCACGCCGAGCATTTCCAAGTAGAACCTAAGTCCTTTTCAAGTATCTCTGTTTGTGTGTATTCGCAAGTTTTCATAATGTTGTTTCTCCCTTTAATTCTCTCTCAGCATCTTCGTAGGTTTTAAAAATATCAGCCTGCTTGCGTCGTATTGTTTCGCCGTAAAGCGTGTAGGAAATTGCGTGTTTGCCTGCGTGAACCTGTCTTATCTTCTCGCTTGAAATGACCTTTGAATCGTTCATGCGACGCAGTATGTAAACGTGTTCGCCAACTTTGAATTTTGGCTCATTACTTACCATTTCAAAGCGTGTAGGAATTACACAAGGTTCAACTATTCTAATCCCGTAATACTCAAACGGTCTTGGTGTTCTTGGCTCAATTTCCATATCTAACCCCATTACCTTTGGTTTAATATGCGGGATATATTTTTGGCTATCCTTAACGATTTCCTTTTGTAATTCTTCCGTTACTGCGTTAAAAAGTTCGTCCTTAATCGCAAGTATAAGATTTTGAAATTCTTCTTCGGTAAGTTCGATTTTTCCGTTTGCGTTCTTGGTTAAAGTAATCATAAATTGCTATTTACCTTGAAATATTTATTGATAACTTTTATTGCTTGGGCTACGCCGTGGCAAACCGTAGCGTAATAGCCTTGCTTGTTCAGATATTCTATCCATTCAAGTTGTTCGGGTGTTGGCTTGGCTTTCTCGTCCCTTTTTAGTTCAATATAAAGTCCGTGGTAGCCATTAAGCGGTGTAGGAAAGCTCAAGTCGGGGAAACCCGGACGCATTCCGAGCTTTTTAAGTCTGCCGCCATAAGACTTCGACCTCTGTCCTTCGTTTGGGATATGTACGACTGTGATTTTGCAGAGCTGACAATACTGAATTACCGCTTCCTGAACTTCATCCTCGGTTACTCTCTGCCCAGCAACCTTTTTAGGTGCAGCCTTTGATTTTTTTGTACTCTCGCCTATCGGCGGAACCTTAAAGTAATCGCACTCGGTACTGCCGAAGTTGCAACCTTTTTTATATTCTGAGCACCGCTCGTTGGCGCATTTCATTAGACCACTTTCTCCCAGTAGAAGTTTCTTTCGCAAGCGGCTTTTGCATCTTTAAGCGTTTCTTTATGAAAAGCGAATGTGTTATAACCAACGCTGGCCGTATAACGCACTTCCCATCTGCTACGCTCTTTCCAAATCACAAATGTGCCTTTCTTACCTTTCGCCTCGTAACTACCGTCGTCTTTCTTTTTCCATTCCATAGCGTTAGTCCTCTCTTAAAAGTTCGGGGTTATCGTGTATATTGCCGATAATTTTAAAGTCTTCAAATTGTGTCCAGTAGTTAATAGATTTTTTGTGTAACTTGTAGTCTTTGGTGCACCAGTTAATATAGAAACCCGTGTAACTATCTTCGTTGCTTTCAAAGAAACTACCAAACATAACCCGTCCGCATATCTTCTTACCGTGTATAGACACGCTTACTTCGACAATATCACCCTCGCAGTATTGTATATTTTTAATTTTTAGTACTCTGCCGACGGTTTCAGGCTTAACAATGCGCCAGAAACCACCGATATAACTTCCACCTATATAGGCGTGTTCGGACGGTTCAAATATTTGGTGCGAGTTCGGCTTTTGCAGTTTAGGTCTGTTATGAAACTGACCATAATAGCCATAAACCCATTCGCCGTTATCTTCTCTTTTTCCTCTGAAAAGTCCGTCAACCATTCGTGCCGTCCCCCAACCGCAGTTGTTTGTTTACGAAAAGCTGGTACACAGTTTCGCCAGTCGCAAGGTTATTAAGCATGTAGGGGAAGAAAATCTCGCTCATTGTAACCATTTCGCTTTCGAGAATTGCCATTTGAGCGTCGATCCAGTCTTTTACAATTCGCCACGCTGTCATTTCCGCCTGTGCATAGTTCGCACCTGACACCTTTTGTTTCTGTAATACCAGCAAGACCTTTTCGACATTCGCGGGCAAGCGCACAGCCTGTACCCCAAACGGCGTGTCGATTTCAAAGCAAACGGCAACGACCTTTCCGTTGTCGTAATCGTGAGCAACGCGCCTTGCGCCGTGCTCGGCTAAAATTCCGCTTATTTCGCTGATTGTTTTGTATGCGCTGACTTTTGTCGTGTAATTTTTAATAGGCATAAATTCCTCTCTTTTTTGTGTTTTCTCTCACACCGCAAGGGTGTGAGATTTTAGATACCGATTTGGAAATGGGGGCGAAGGCAATACTCGCAGTCCGCGCCGCCGTAGACCGCATACCCGCCGAAGCCCACAATGCAGACGGACCCAGCCGAGGCAACCGAGCGAGTCCACTGCCATCTGCCGTACTCTCCGTCACGGCAACCCGCAATGCGGTTGCGCCAGTCCTCTTTATAGAGTTCAAACTGTTCGCCCTCCTCGTACATTGCATGAATCTTTCTGCCGTGCAATTCAAACTCCGACGGAATGAATACTTTGTCTTCCAAGAATTCTCCGTTGCCTACGTCAATTTTGGTCGGAATTATGTATTTTGCAAGGTCGTCGGGTAGCAACGCAAGGAAGTCTTCGTTGAGCCACTTGCGAGCAAGTGTCTTTGCATATCCCCCTTTAGTGGTACAACTTTTGTTCATTGCAATTCGCCCGTCGCCGTCGTTTGTACCATACAAATCTAAAAGATTAAGAATAACCGCGTTGTCTTTTCTGTGAGTAATTTGTACCGTATAAAACTCACCGTTTTTTAAGGTAATATTCTTTTTTGCGCCTAAACCTAAAGCCTTTCCACTCTTAGTTTTTAAAATCTCAATAATCTCGTCCCAACTCTTACTGTTAAGGTCTATGGCAATAGCGGGTAGTGGATGGTTTACCTCTATGAGCTTACTGCAGGTAGGACACTTTATTGCTGGGATAATATCCGACTCGTCAAATTCCATTGCTGTAAGACAGCCATTACATGTTGTTACATTCCCTGTGATTACTTTCATAAATTCTCCTTGTTAAAGTAAATTTCCCTTATTGTTTTTCCGTCCTTGCGCGGCACATAGTCCATGAATTCGCAAGTTCGGAATAGAATTCTGTTGTTGCACCACCGTTGCAAATCTCTTATGATTTGCGGGGCGGTATTTTTGCGGTAAATTCTTATGTCGGGCAAAAAACCCAGTTTTCTCACAGCTTGCACACGGTAAAGGTCTTGCTCTATCGTTGTGTTGAAATTTGTTAGTATGTAAACGATTTGCTTACTGTCGCCACCACCAACAATCTCTTTGTAAACCGAAAGACCTTTAATGATTGCCTTTTCGTTTTTCATAAAGTCGAAAGCGAAGTGCGTCCGCTTTGCCTTAATCTTTTTTAAGAGGTCGGCAACTTCTCGCGTAATAAATCTCGCATCGAGTCCTTGGTTGAAATTCACGTTCGCCTTACTATCTGCGAGCTGTTGCAGAAGTTCCATTCGGTCTTTGCAAGCAAGCAGGTTTGCGTCAAGCAGTTCAATATTTTTCTGCCCTTTCCAAAACTCTGACAAATCAGCAACCTTTTGACTGCATATTCCCTCTTTCTTGCTCACAATGCAGAAGTCACAGTTGTTACAGCAACCCCGTGTAAGAAAGCCGTAAGCGGTATCCTTAGTGAGTTCGGGGTATAGACTGTAATCGGGGTAAATGTGTTCTATCTCGTCGGGTAGCACGGGGTCGCGGTCTTTATGGTAAACTTCTTTTCCGTTCTCAACCGTTATTGCAAAACCAGTTCCGCCGTAAACTATTTCGTCGGCTTGTAAGCAGGAAATCGGCATTTCCGAATACTCGTCGCCAAAAACCTTGCTGACATAGATTTTGTCGTAATGTTTTAAAGGCAATACAAACTCTACCGAATCGCCACGCGCCTTGTGCCACGCTGATATTTTCATTAAGGGCAGGTTCGGGAAGTTATGACTATCAACGTCGAATAAACCGATATTCATTAACTTTCGTCCTTTTTATTTCCGAGCAGTAAGGTTAAACCGTTTGCACCTGCCAGTTTCAAAAACTGTTCCGATGCTTGTCTGTTCTTTAAGGTTTCTTTTATACGGGGCATTGCTTTTAAAAATCTGCCCTTTTCAAATACCCTGCTTTCGTTGTCCATTGCCGCAATTTCTCTCAACCCCGATATGTTTACACAATAGGCTTTAATTTCTTCCGACAGCTCGGACCAGATTTTACTCAACTTTGCCGTTCCGCGCCGATAGCTTTCGTCGCCGTACCTCAAATCACAGCTTGCGTCGTGAGTTTCATACAATACGCTTACTAACTCTGCCCAAAGTTCTTCGTCGGTCTTTTTGTTCGCGTTTACGAGCTTATCCACCTCGTCAAGAATGTTCTTTATTTTGGGTGCAAAGTCGGACGTTTTTATTGCATTACTGACAGATTGGAATACTACCTCTCGCGGGTAATCTTTCAAAGTGTCGTACCAGTAAGCAATAAGCAACCTGCCTTCTTCTTCGCTTTGAAAATTGTACGCATTCTCAAAGTTTGTTCTTATGAGCATTATGAGCTGAGGAATATCTGTTTTTTTAAGGTTTGCCATCGTTGTTTTCTGTACCGTCGTCGTCCGCATCTTCTTCTGCGGCGGCTTGGTTAAATAGGTTTTTTAATATATCAGTACCACGCTCTCGCGCTGCACCTTTACCTTTCTTCGTGGAAGGGTTCTCTTTAAAGTCGTTATAATAACCTGTAAGAATTTTCTTATAGTTCTTACAAATCCACCCAAGTTTTTTTGCGAAAGGTCTGTCCTGTAAGAATGTTTTGCTGTCTTCATAGAATTGAGCAAGTAAGGTAAAGTCTATATCTGAAACTGTACCGTCATACCCGTCAACTGTTATGTTGAACCTTTCGCAAAACTCTTTCATTCCCACAATCTCGTCGCCTATACGCGCGGGCGCGGGGGGGATAATATCTATATCTTCATCTGCATCTCTATCTGCCTCTATTGGAATTTGGTTTGAATTTGGTTGTAATTTTTCCAACCCGTCCCCTGTTCCAAGTTCAGCATTTTGTTTCTGTCTTCGCTTATAAACGTTGTTATATGTTTCACTTCCGATTGAACCTGCGGCTTGCGGCAAGAACCCGTCGCCGTCATTTTTTTCAATTAAAAGCCCTTGTATCCGAAGATAATTTATCGTTACGCGAACGTTTTCTTCGTCTTCGTCCAGCTTGTTAGCCATTTCAGCTTCAAACGTTTCTTCGATTCCCTCGTAGATTAAATATCCGTTACACTCAATACTTAAAAGCATAAGTTTCAAGTAGATAATCGTGTATGTATCTCCGCCTGCAATACGGCGCAACTTCTTAATGCGCGCGTCGCGGAAAAAGTGTCTGTCGAGCTTTAACCAGTAGTACCTTTTGTTGTTAATCTCGTTTCCGTGTGCCATACACACCTCAAAATTCGTTATTTGGTCGCGGGAAATGCCCCTTTTTCGCGTTTTTCAGCGGACCGCGACTATTTACCCGCCAAAACCCTTCGTGTCGTAAAGGGGCATTTAAACGCTTAGTTGTTGATTAGTTCTTCTTGTTGAAAAAGGCATCTTCAACGGTCTGCTGACCTTTGGTAGATTTGCCTGTTTTCTTGCCTTTCGCCGGGGACTGCTCTGCGCCGTCGGTTTCCGAACCACTTTCTTCGTCTTCGTTGTCAACGCCTGCTCTCTCAGCCATAGCCGCGATTTCTTCGTCGTTGGGTTCGCCGTCGATAACGATAACGTCGCCAAGGCTTTCTTCGTTCTCGTTTCTGCTGTCGGAATAATGAATAGGCGCGTCGGGTGAAAGTTCTTCTCTGAAACCGCCGTCCGATTCGTATGCTTTCTGGAAGTCAACGGACATTACGCCCCATTTACCGATAAGCTGGCGAATCATAGTCTTTCTCGCCATTCCGTCGAAATCAACGTACCAGAAAGAGCTGTACTTCCAAGCGTCTTCGGGCGGATATTTACCTGCAAGGTAGTCTTCATATGATACACGCGCAACCTTGGGGTTGTTTGACTTAACCGCGTCGAGCTTGAATGCCTTGCTGTATCTTGCAGCGTGCCGTAACATTTTCTTCTTTGACCAGTAGATAGCCTTGAAGAAACCGCCGTGCGCTGCGTTGTAACGGAAGAATGCGTAATAGCCGACTGTGGGAGTCTTCTCGCGCTGTTCGTCGTCTTCAATGGGTCTGAATTCATAAACTTCGTTTATGTTGTCGATTTTTACGACTTCGCCCTCTTTGATTTCAACGACGTTTAACTGCTCGTAATAGCCCGACCTTTCCGCAAGCTGTACATAACCTTTCCAGCCAAGGACGAAAGTTGCAACCGTGCGGTCATTCTTCTTGTCCTCGAAAGGTAATATGTAGCAGTGCCCGATAGAAGGCGACATAGAGAGCTTTAAGGCGTTTGCCAAAAGTCCTGCGCTTACAACCGTCGGGAAGTCGCATTTCTGCAACTGGGGATTGACCGCTACTGCCGAGGAAATGCTACTTATAAACTTTCCCGCCTCGTTCTCGTTACCTATCATTGAAACGATAGAGTTCTTGTTTTCAACCTTCTGCAACCACGCCGAGAAACGCTTGGGCTGTTCCTGCGGGGCGGGTTGCTGTTGAAGACTTGTTAAAGTGTTCTTACCTGCCATAATGATTTATTCTCCTTAATTTTTAGTCTTCGATTTTTCTGTACTCAATGTTGTTTTCATTGAGGAATGCAGCCAGTTTCTGGAAGTCTTCCGCCGAACCCTTAACTTCAAAACGAATGGTGATTTCGGTTTCTTCGCTGTCGCTGTTTTCGGCTCTCTGCGCCGCGTTCAACTCTGCGACCTTAGCGCGGTCTTCTTTAAGCCTTTTGTTTTCTTCTATTGTCTGCGCCAAATTCAGAGTGCGGAAGTAGAAAAGTTTCAAGCCGTCGGTATCTGCTGCGCCGAGCGAGTCAATAACTGTTAAGTCCTCGCGGATCTTACCTACTTTTTCGTCAATAGCCTTTGCTGTTGCCTTGAATTTTGAAGTAGCGTTGTACCACTTGGTGTCTTCGATTTTCTCGTAAGGCACAAGGTCTGCAAGGTCGCCGATAACTTCGTTGAAGTACTTGACTATCTCGGCTTTCTTTTCCGCTTTCGCCTTATTGTCGTGAGTGGTAATAATTTCGCCGATTCTGTCTGTTGCTTGCTTGACGGCGGCGATTACTTCTTTTACTTGCTCTGTGAATTTGTCGAGCGGTCCGCTGTAAATCTTTTTAATTTCCAGTCGTTTCTCGTCGAGCGATTTAATCCAAGCGTTAAGTGCTGCCCTGTCCTCTTTTGCTTGGGTTATATCCTCGTCGGTATAAACCAAGTTCATGTAGCGCGGTAAAATCTCATTTTGCACACGTTCCAAAAGTTCTTCGTTGTTCCACGCTATCATTGCGGGAATCATTTTTGCTACGTCATCTTTTATAATGACTTCAAGCTGTTCCATAGAAATCTCCTTATATTTTTTTTATTTATATCGGGGGTAATTTAAGTGGCGGTTCTTTTTTTGCTATCACATATTGCCAGAATTCGTCTTCCGCCTTTTCAAGCACTTTGATACTTTCTTCTTCTTCACTGCGTTCAAACTTATATTCTCGTTCCGTGATAACAAGTTTTTTCTTGCCATTCTCGTCGAGCGAATAACTTTTAAAGCGCACCTTTAATATGTAAAAGTCCCAGCCTGTCGTACTCAGATAATGAAGTATTTGACAGTAATAGTAGTCTGGTATTTTGTCGTCCCACTGCTCCCAAGCCTTTCGGCTGTTCGGCTCAGTATGCTTGATTTCAAGTCCACCCTTGCGCCCGGTGGCTTTTTCAATAAGCCCACCGTCAACCGATGCGAATCGGTGTCCGCGTTTGAATACTGTGTCCTTATAGTCAACGAATTCATATTCGTCCGCATGCTCAATAGCGAATAACTGTGCAATAGGGTCTTCCGCCAAAGAACCTTCTTCCATTCGTTTGTTGGTTTTAAATGACGACTGCACCAAGCCAACCTTTTCTTTCCAAAGGTCTGTGTTCTTTTTCCAAGGGCTTAACCCAAGAACCGCCGCCGCGTCGCTACCGCCTATCCCTTTTGTGCGAAGCGCGTACCATTCGGGCGACTTATATTTGATTTTTAATTCTTCAACTACCTTTTCCATTTCTTTACCTGACACGCAATTCCAGCGCTTTCGGCTTCCATAAGTCCGTAATTGTGCCAGAATTCATCCCACCATTCGGTTGAAAGTCCACCCTTTGAAAAGTGCTCAAAGGCTCTATGCGGTGCTTGGTTAGCTATATAATCAAGGCTCTTGTGCCTTGCTTCAATGGCGGTATATACCGCACTACTGATAGGCTTTCTTCTTGTTTTAATCTTAATGGTGGGCTGCTTGATTATTTTTACAAAAATTATTTGAAACATTGTTTTGCTCACTTGAAAGTTTTTATTTTATGCCGCTATCGGCACCCTGATTAAAGAGGTTAATCTGTGTACCC
>CAPMFN010000010.1:0-48271 GCA_948658045.1 Christensenellaceae bacterium | reverse complement strand
CCCCCCCCCCCCCGCGACTCTCTTTTTGATAATGGGAATGTATTCGGGGGAAAGTTCTATGAGAATGAAATCTCTGCCGTTTTCCTTTGCTACTTCGCCAGTAGTCCCACTGCCTGCAAACGGGTCAAGCACCGTTCCGCCCACTCTACTGCCCGCAAGAATGCAGGGTTTGATTAAGTCTTTCGGGAATGTTGCGAAGTGTGCACCTTTGAATGGTTTAGTGGTTACGTCCCAAACGTCGCGTTTGCGCCGTGTGGGTCTGAAATCGTAAGCGTGTCCACTCTTTGTTCTGTAAAACTTATCGGGGTTCTCGGTGTATTTCTTACCGCCGTATCGAGGTAATTTTTCACCAGTCTGTTCCGTCGGCTCTTTAAAACGTTTTGACGTATAGTCAACAACTGGTTCTTCAATAGCCTTGTAATCGAAGTAGTAATGCGCCGATTTTGAAAGCAAGAAAATGTATTCGTGTGATTTGGTGCATCTGTCCGTAACGCTTTCGGGCATAGGGTTCGGCTTATGCCAAATTATGTCCTGTCGCAAATACCAACCATCAGCCCTTAATGCAAGGGCGAGTAACCAAGGAATACCCATTAAGTCTTTCGGTTTCATTCCGAGAGAAGACGGCTTTATAAGCTCGTGCTTGTGCGTTCCGAGAATGCCTTTGTTTGTTGCTTGTATCTTCGCAAGCGGGGTTGTTTGTCCTTTACCCTTTCCGCTACCCGCGTAACTGTCTGCTATGTTGACCCATAACGTGCCGTCAGGCTTTAATACACGTCGAACCTCGCGGAATATATCGACGAGCTTTTCTATGTACTCGTCAACCGTCTTTTCAAGCCCGATTTGCCCCTCTACGCCGTAATCTCTTAACTGAAAGTATGGTGGTGAGGTTACACAGCAATCAACGCTATTTTGCGGTAATGTTTTAAGTTTTTCGAGAGCCTCGCCTTGAATAATCACGCAGCCACCTTTTTCTTGCGCTTACCTTGCGCCGATGCCGTTTTGTCGAATTCCAGATTAAGGTCTTTCATTGTCGGTATATTGTCTTTAACTACCGCAAGTTCGGGCACATTCGCCTTTACAAGAGCCGTAGCAACGGGCGGACATACCGCATTTCCAAGCCTTGCAACCTGTTTTGATTTGTTGTACGCTTTACCGATTTTGCTTTCTATGTCAATGCAATAATCGGCGGGAAAGCCTTGGGCGAGTTTCAGTTCTTCGGGTTCAAGCATTCTCATTCCAACGTCGGAAATAAAGTACTGCACACCTGCAATTTCAAAAATAAGAAGTTCGTCCTTAGCTATGTTGTAACCCGCATAGTTGTTTAAAAGGTCGCGCACCATATCCCACTTTCCGAGATTTTGAGTAACGCCGACTTTCTGCAGATAAGTGCTTACTAAAACTTCGTGCGCCTTTGCAGTTACTGTGGGGAACTGTTCTCTTAAATCTGAGCACCCCATGTGATTACGCAATACGCATAAATGCTGTTCTACGAGATAGTGGCGAGGCTCAACAGTAACCGTTGCCAACGGGCTATCGGGACTGCTTGCGTGGTCTGCGCCACCGTAATAGTGCATTATGTTTGCTGTCATAAGGTGTTCGTGATTCGTGCCCGTAATGGTAGGCATAGGCTTGTCTGCACCGCTACCCCTACCGTCCGCACCGTCGCCGTATCTACTGGAAAGATTAACGGAAACCAAAGCGTTGTGGTCAATTCCAGTTACTGTCGGCGCAGGATCTGTTATGTCTGCGCCCTTCTGATAATCACCGCTGTAATGTTTTGCCAAGTACTTGGCTTCAAGTTTAGGCTCAATAAGGTAGTGGTGATTTGCGGAAGTCTGCGTCGACATAGGTTTGTCGGGGTCTTGCGCCGTATTCGAGTAGTTCATTTCCATAATGAACGGCTGAGGGTTCTTGATTACAAACTTATCAAGCCCACGCGCAATTCTGCGTAATGTGTTGGGGACAAGCACTTTCTTTCTTCCAAAAATGGACGGACATTCAAGCAACCAGTTGATGCAGTCTGCGGCGGTTCTGTAAGGTTCCAACCCCTTACCTTCGCCGTGTGTCGGTTCGGGCCATACGATAGGCTTTTTGTCGCAACGAGCAATAAGGTAGAAACGCTTTCTTATTGTGGGCGCGCCGTAATCGCAGGCTTTAAGCACTTTCCATTCGACTTCGTAACCGAGCGCGCGCAGTTGCTCAACAAATCTGTTGAATGTCTGCCCGGCGCGTTTTTTATCGGGTTCAAACTGCTGCTGTTCTGCCGAAAGCACTTCGCCTTTTTCGGCGGTTATGTACTTAGTTTTGCCTCCCACTTTTATGATTTCTTTTACACAACGTCCATTTACGCGAATAGTCTTTAAGGGTCCCCAAGTCGTAAATTCTTCGACGTTTTCAAGAATGATTACACGGGGACGGACCATTCCAGCCCATTTGAGCGCAATCCACGCAAGACCGCGTATATTCTTCTTGACGGGCGTATTACCTTTCGCTTTGGAAAAGTGGGTGCAGTCGGGCGAAAGCCACATAAGACCTACGGATCGCCCTTGCGTAATTTCTTTCGGGTTTACACCCCACACGTCTTCCATAAGGTGTTGCGTGTAAGGGTGATTAACTCCGTGCATTGCTATTGCATCGGGGTTGTGGTTTATCGCAACGTCAACAGGCACGCCGAGCGCAAGTTCTATTCCCGTGCTTGCGCCGCCGCCGCCAGCGAAGTTGTCAACTATCATTTCACGCAGAAGGTTGTCTTGATACATAGCATTACCCCCAAATCAACCTATCTCGTCTGAAATCGTCGCCCATAATCTTGCGAATGCTACCTTTCATAAAGACCCTTATTCCGCGCTTGTCGGCTTGCTCAACGATTCGGGTTATCCATTCCTTTTGCGGAATAACCTTACCTTTGCGGTTGCCTGTTTCCGCGCCGATTATAAGCTGACGCGTTCTCCCCTTTTGGCTTGCTTTAACATTTCGCCGTAAGTCATTCCATTTAAAGCGGCGCGCGAATCGTCGTACCCCATAAGCCTTAACCGTTTCTTGGCTGTTCTCTCGCCAAGTTCACTGCTACCACTACCGCCTTGTTGGTACAGGTAAGGTATATCCGTGTAAATACAGTCAATACTCTTATCGGGAATGCGCTTTATGGCTTCGTATGCGTCAACGCATTGTATTGAGTTTTCTTCAAAGGGTCCTATCATACGCAAGCGGTAGCAACTTTGTAAAATTTAAGGTTCTGTTCGGAATAGGTAAATTTAACGTCAATTCCCTTTTTCTTCATTCTCTCGACAATCTCGTCAGGACCGTGGCGGCGAATTAAAGTCTTTATGTACTGCTCGGTTGTTCCGAGATATTCAGCCAACTTCGCACAAGTCAAGTTCTTTTCAAGCGGAGAGAAACTGCAACACTCGCCCTTTTTGCAAGGACGCACTGAGGGTTCACAGTTTACAATGCGCTGGCAGTTCCAGCATAAGTTTCCTTCCATTGCAACTAAACCCCCGTTACAGACTTCGGCACCTCGTCGTCAATGTCATTTTCCATAAACGGTTCGTAAGTGTCTTTGAAGAATTCGCCGAGCTTGATTTTCATTTGACCGTCGCGCCCAGCCTTTTTGTCCATAGTGCGAATGGTTTTTAAAAGGTTAAACACATGCTTGTACAAATGCGTAGTTACGGTGTCCGATTCTTCTTTCGTGCAAACATAATAACCGCCTTTATACGAGCCTATAACCTTTTCGAGTTCACCGCTATTGCGGATTTCCCGAATGTGTACACGCAGCGTGCGTTTAGACATACCAAACATTGCGCTCAAATCTTTTGCGCTGATGGCATTTTCCTTGCCGACGTGATTTTTCAGCTCGTCATAAAGACGGTAAGTGATACTTTCGTGGTGTTTAGTTTTAATCCCCATATTGTCAATCCTTTTAATAGTTTCTTTTGATTACCGCGCTTAGTCGTTCTCGGCGAGATAATCAATGCTTACCCCAAGCACATTTGAAATAGATTTCGCTATCACAAGAGAAGGTACTTTGTAACCGCTCTCAAAATTGCAGTAAGCAGGCTGAGAAACACCTATTGCTCTGGCTACTTCTCTTTGAGTTAAGCCTTTCTTTTCTCTTGCTGTTTTAAGTCTGTCGGAAACAGCCATTTTTTTGAACTTCCTCCTTTAAAATGTGCTTTTGATAACCTATCGGTTATTGACAAGTAGGGACTTTTGTGGTAAAATACTTTCGCTACAAAGAATTATCAAAAAAGCCTACTTGCCAATAAACTGCCCCCACTTTGCGTTTTCGGGGGTGGTAGGTTTTGGTTATCGTCTTTTTTGATAACCTTGATTATCATTATATAGGAACTTTCCTGCATTGTCAACTATTTTTGCAGGAATTTTCCTAAATTATTTTTTTAGGAGAATTACTATGGATAAAGCAACTGAAATCATTATCGAACTTATGACACAACGCGGACTTTCCGCCCGCCAGTTAGAATCGTCGGCTAATTTATCGAATGCAAGCATTCAGGCGTGGAAAAGCGGAAAGGCACGCCCCTCGGTAGATGCACTTGTTAAGCTGTCGGACTACTTTGGTGTATCGGTTGACTTCCTTTTGGGTCACGAAGTGCAAGAAAAAAAGTCGTCCCTTACGGAACGACCTGCTTATGATATTGCCGAAAAGTTTGTTAGCGAGTTCGGCTCTCTGCTCTCGGAAAAGAATTTTATAGACTTCACAAAGCTCTACAATGTAATGAACGAGAACCAGAAGACGTTTTTACTTGCCAGAACGATAGGAATGTTGAATGGGCAAGGTATAAATACTCAAGCCATTGTCGGCTACTAATTTTTAACGGGGGTAAAAAGTATGAAATCTATGTTTAAGAAATTGTTAATTGTTGCTTTTGCTGTGCTGTCGGCTACTCTTACACTCTTATTTGCTGGCTGTACAGACAATGACGATAGCTTGCAAGCTGAATTTGCCAAGTACCTTTCACTCGATAAGAAAAACGGCACCTACGCAATGAATTCGGAAACAAAGGTTAGCCTTTTCTCTTTCGATATGACGGACGATACGCTTCCGAAGTTCTGCATTGAATTTAATATTGAAGATAAGCCCCTTTCTGAATGGCTCGAACTGTCAAACGAGAAAAGAAAGGGTGACTTGAAAGCTATCGCGGTGTCGGCGCAGAACTTTATTGTGTTGAAAGATTATAGCAACCGTTGTCAGATATACATTTCGGTCATATACAGTCCCGGCACGCAGTCCATATACGATTTGAACAAGGATACGCTGTACGTTCCGAATTGTGACAGTATTTTTTCGGAAATGTACAAAACCTACTCTACTTGCAGTCTAAATGAAGTAAGGGAAAGACCTACTGGACCCGACTGGCTCGCAAATAGAAACATTAAAGGTTCAAGCGACCTTGAATCAATGTGGGTTTATGTAAGTAATGGCGCACTGAAAATATCAGGCGAATCCAAATCGACAGCTGTTTAAACTACCCCACCGCCGTGCTTTATTGAGCCGATTACTCGATTAAAGTATAATTTCCCTTACGAATTTATTTTTGGAGGAAATTATACAAATGAACCAATTTATCAAAGACTGCTTATCGAACATTGCCAAAAATTCGGAAGCCATTTCTGCCGCCTCGCAGGGCATAAACACAGCCGTCATAGCTATTTTAGGCTATACTGCCGGGCAACAGGACGCGCAAGACTTTGGTGGTATCTTTAATGCAGCAGAATCGTTAAACTCTTTTACTCAGGTAGAGAATGGGTCGCAAAATATCGTTTCGGTAAAACCTTTAATTGAGGTGATAAAAGAAATGATAATTGAACTCAAACTCAAAGGCTCAGTCCGCGAACGTGAAAACGGGCTGATTGAATTCCGTAACCAACAACTCGGTTCGACTTACGGGAGGGACGAAAATGAAATAAAAGAAAAGTTATTAAGGAAAATTCGGGCACTGAAAAGCCACAGAAAATTACCGCAACAGCAAAATAAGAAAAAATTCCCTTTACTCTCGGAATTCTATACGCAACGCTACTTGCCTTATAAACAGAGCCAAAAGCGAGCAGAAAACACTTTAAAGGGAATTGAGTACAACTATAAGTACATAATTGAGCAAGGCTTTGATAAGCCACTCAACGAGTACACGGCGAAAGACATTAAGGACTTCCTTTTTGCGATAGATAAGACAAGGAAACGCCAGATTATTCAGGGAATGCTCAACAACCTTTTCAAATACGCAGTGTCGGAATCGCTCTTAACGGTAAACCCCTGCACCGCCATTGAAAAAATGGAGCATGATACGAATATGGGCACGTCCTTTTCATTTGTCGAGCAAGCGCGATATTTCAAAAGGCTTTTTGCGGACGAGAAAATCAACTACCAGCTTAAATGCTATTATATTTTTACATATTTGGTCGGCAGTCGAAGAAATGAGGGTCTTGACGTTATTTTTTTGGACGCGGATATGGAAGAAAAGCTCTTAAAAGTGAACGGCACCAAAACCGACGGATCGCTTAGACAAATTCCTTTATTTCCGTTCGTTGAAAAACTGCTCTCTACTCTTACCCCCAACAAGAAAGGTCGTTACTTCCCTTTTACCGAGCGGGCCGCAGATGGTGTGTTCAGTAAGTTTATGAAAGAATTAGGAATGGACCATAAACTTCACGACCTGCGCCACTCGTTCGGCACTATTCAAATCTGCTGTAATAAAATAGACGTTAAAACCGTTTCGCTTTGGATGGGGCATTCCAACATTGAAACTACTTTAAAGTACTATACCCACCCTGAGCAACTCGATAAGGCGACTTTTTTACGCGGCGATTTGTCGGAAGACGAGAAAACGGTCATTTATAAGGGTAAATATGCCGAAATACTGCAGTTGATAGATAGTTTTCTAACCGCTCATACCCAAAATATACCCAAAAAATAACGAAAAATCCCCCGATTTATCGTGTTCGGGGTGTTCCAAAACACGGAATCGGGGGACAAAACAATATCAAAAATATTGAATTTTACTGATTTGGCGCGAAGAAAGGGATTTGAACCCTTGTATGGTCGCCCATAACACGATTTCCAAACATACCGCATTTTTGGGCTATTTTAGCCTATTTTTGCCCTATTGAATAGGGTTTTTGAAATTTTGAATACGGAATTTGCAAAAACAGCCTGAAAATGGCTTGCCTTTTTTCTCGGCTTTAAGTACAATGTTAGAGTAATGCAGAGATGGCTGAGCGGTTTAAGGCGCACGATTGGAAATCGTGTGACGGCTAATACCCGTCCGGAGGTTCAAATCCTCTTCTCCGCGCCAATAAATAAGGACGTAAGTTGATTGATTCAATTTGCGCCCTTATTTTTTATAATAAATTAAAGTTAATTTACTGTTGATTTGTTTTATCTTGTCGGTTCTTCGATAGCCCATTTTTTCGTACAAACAGCAATTGCCTTTTTCTTGCAAAATCGTGTCCAACTCCCAATTATCGGAACCGTGGATTTTTTCTGCTTGCAGGATAGCAGCCTGCGCATAACCTTTTCTTCTATGTTGCGGCATTATAAAAACAGGCGAAATTCGTTTGCTTTCTTGGTCGGACTTTTTATCAATAACCCTGATTGCGCCCACGGTTTCGCCATCTGCACATATAAAATAAAAATATGACGACGCAGAATTCAAACGCTTTACTGTCTTTTCTTTCGGTTCGCTTGCAGGATTTGTATCAAAGTCCTGATATTTTTCCAATAAATCAGCAAACGCTACCTTTTGCATATTCCAAATTTGTTCCGCGTCTTCTGCAGTCGCCCTTATAAGATTTATATTTCTCATAATTCTTTCAATTCTTTATTTTTAAAATAGTAAATATTTTCTTTCTTGAAACCGTATTTTGAATTTTTTATTGAAATATGCGGTTTAAAGGTAAAACATTTAACGCTACCGAGAGGTGAGTTATTGCCTTTCACAATATAAATTCTATCGTCTTTTTGCGTTTTCTATGGAATGCCCTAAATTCCCCATAAAATCTAAATTTATATAGCCATTGGCTGTAATAAATTTATTTATATGTAAATACAGTTCTTCAAAAGTTGTTTCAGGTTTGGCAAAAGATAGCAACTCGCGATGTAACTTTTCTTCCATAAGCAAGCCGTTTTTCCATTCGGTATTGCTTATTTTATTTATATCGTTGATAACAACTCCGTTTTCAATTATGATAGTTCTTGCGTAGTCGCCCCAAACGTTTCCCACCTGAGGACTTAAATCAACTGTAATAATATCGTTTTCTTTTATAAATCTATCCGCGGTCTGATAATGTTTCCCTGACACGGACAGCGTCGTTTCAACACCGGAAAAAACGAATGCGCCTATATCCCAATACCAAAAGGAAGTTGCACCCAAAGAAATCATTTTTCTTTCGGCTATTTGTCTTAATTCAGGCAAACTCATTCCAACCTTTATTTGCGACTTTATAAAAAGCATAGTTTGCTTTGCGATATTTTGAACTTCGGCGTTAGTCATATGTTTTACCTATACGTTTTCCTAATTCAAAAATTTTAGAAATTTCAGCTTCGTGCTTTTCCAACAAATCGCTTAAAGAATCAGTTGAGCAAATAGAAATTCTTTCAGCCGTTTCAATTCCCAAATGACCGAAATAATGCTGAATCGAGTTCAATATCAATTCGTTTTCCTGCTCGCGCATTCCTGCGCGAATTGCTAATGCTATTCCCTTTATATGCTTTTCCGTTTTATATTTTCGGTTTGGATTAGTATCACCGTAAGGCGTAGTTCTATCAAACAAAGTTTTGAGTTGTGCAGGCACATCAGCCCACCATGACGGCGCGGCAATTACGACATAATCGGAACTAAGCATATCAAGAACAACATTTTTAACATCGTCATTTTGAACACATTCGCCATTGTCATAACATTTTTTACAACCATAGCAATAACTCATTTTAATATCACTCACGCAATATTTTTTTACTTCGACCGAATGGTTATTAATTCCTTTAATCAAAGTATTTACAAGGTAAGCACAACTTCCGTTTGTGTGCGAACTGCCGATAATGCAAGTAACCTTTAACATAAAACTCCACCCCAAAATACTTATTTAATAAAACAAAATTAAGAGCGTTGATTTTGTAAATCCTTAATAAACCTCTGAGTTTTTATTTGAACTGTTGCGTAAACTATAATAAACACAACTATAACCAAAACCAAGGCTATTAACATGTAAATCCATTCATAACCGTGTAAAAATAAATAACATACGATAAAACAAGATGCATAAACGGTCATTTCTGCAATAGAGCAAATCAATAATAAGTTAGCGCATATTTTATGCGCATAATCCCACGCTTCCTGCGACGACGCTGAAATTTCAGTTCTGAAACCGTACCAACAATTAATCTTTTTCGGAGGACGAATTTTTAATATAATACCTGCAATCAACGGTGAAACAGCTATTAAGCCGGATAATATATAAAATAATAATTCCATACTTATTCCTTTATATAGTTAAAACTATAATTTTTTTATAATATTTTAACACTATACCCCTTAAATTGCAATAGGCGAAAACGCAAACGGCAACGGAAATTCCGTTGCCGTTTGCTTTGACTTTTTTATTTTATTATTCGTTTTCGGTATTCTTATCGGTTTCGGGGCTTTCGCTATTTTCATTATTTTCTATCTGCGGAAGATTTTCTTTTAGCTGAGTTTCTTCTTTTTTGGATTTGGCAGATTTTATTTTGGCTTTTACCGCGCCTACCGCTTTTGAAATTATGCCCTGACTTTTCTGTTCAACTATTACAACGTTATCCTCGTCGAGCGACGCGATTGTCTCCACTTCCTCATACTCACAATAATCCGGCGTAATAGCTTTGCCTGTTGTTTCGTTGAAAAACTTTGAATGCTCGCTGTCAATTGCGGCTTTAAACTCGTCTTTTTCTTTTACGGAATACTTACTGCTCATCTTCAGAATCACTTTGCCGTCGCCGACGCCGCCGTGAACGTTTATGATATCGCCAAGCAATTCAATCATGTTAGCTTTCATTCTGAAAGAACAATCCTTGAATTTTTCAAACCTTTCGCTCTTTTCATATTCAAGATTTTCAGGTCGAATGCCGTAAACGACACGCTTGCCCTCGTAATTTTTTAAAAGTTCCTTCTGTTCCGGCGTAAGCATTATTTTTTCCTGCGTACTGTCTATTATAAAATAGCCGTTTGAAACCGTACCGTGCAGGAAGTTCATTGCAGGCGTTCCTATAAAGCCTGCCACAAACATATTGGCAGGATTGCGGTAAATTTCGTTAGGCTCGCCAATCTGCTGAATAAACCCATCTTTCATAACGACTATACGCGAAGCCATAGTCATAGCTTCTATCTGGTCGTGGGTAACGTATATCGTCGTTGCGCCGACTTCCTCGTGTATGCGTACAATCTCGCTACGCATTGCAACGCGCAGTTTTGCGTCAAGGTTAGACAACGGTTCGTCCATAAGGAAAACTTTGGGTCTGCGCACAATTGACCTACCGAGCGCAACGCGTTGTCTTTGTCCGCCTGAAAGCGCGCGCGGCTTCCTGTCAAGATAGGGCGTAAGCTTTAAAATTCTTGCGGCTTCTTTTACGCGCCTGTCTATTTCTTCCTTAGGGACCTTACGCAATTTCAAAGCGTAAGCCATGTTTTTGTACACAGTCATCTGCGGATATAACGCGTAAGATTGGAAAACCATAGCTATGTCTCTGTCTTTCGGCGCCGCCGAGTTCATAATTTTACCGTCGATTATCAAATCGCCGTAAGAAATTTCTTCAAGACCGGCAATCATTCTTAAAGTTGTAGATTTACCGCAACCCGACGGCCCGACGAAAACAATAAATTCTCTATCCTTAATATCGATAGCAAAATCGTGCACGGCGTGAACGCCGCCGTCATATACCTTATTTACGTTTACAAGCTGTACTGTCGCCATTTATTTTACCGCCTTTTCAACATTTTTCCTGTCTCCCATTGCTGGAATCGCGCCGTAATTCATCGTAGTATAGGCACCGCATTTACAGGCAAAATCAAGCATAGCCGCATAATCGCCTACATAGCCTCCATTTTCCATAATCTGTGCGATAAATGCGCCGAAAAAGGAGTCTCCTGCGCCCGTAGTATCAATTGATTTAACTTTATAGCCGTCGCAGACAAACTTAGTTCCGTCTGCCAGATAGAGTGAAGCGCCCTTTCCGCCGTTTGTGACAAGCAAAATTTTTAAATTGCCGCAGAACATAGTTTTAACAGCTTTTTCTGCAGGCAAGCCTGTAATGAATTCCAACTCGTCCTCTCCGACTTTGATAATGTCGGCGAATGTAGTAAATTCTGAAACTACGGCGCGCAATTCCTCTTTATCATCCCAAAGGTTAAACCTTAAATTAGGGTCAAAGCATACAACCGCGCCCGTTTCACGGGCTTTGTCTATAAGATATTTGTGGGTTTGCTTTGCTTCCGCCGTTTTTAAAGCCACGCTGCCGAATTCCAAAACATCGCCTGAGCAAAACTCTACGTCTTTAAAGTCGTCAGGGGTAAAGTACAAATCCGCCGCCGCTTTTCTATAAAAGCTGAATTCTCTTTCGCCGCCCTCTTTAAAACTAACGAACGCAAGCGAAGTATCAAAGCGGTCATTGGTTTTGATATAAGACGTATCCACGCCCTCGTTTTGAAGCGTTTCAATTAAAAATTCACCGAAACCGTCGCTACCTACTTGTGTTAAATAGACGGCTTTCTGTCCGAGTTTAACAGCCTGAACGCACACGTTTGCAGGCGCGCCGCCGGCGTTTTTCACAAATTGATGCGTTTCTTTTAAACCGCCCGTACCCACAGACTGAAAATCGATTAAAAGTTCGCCTATTGAGTAAAGTTTACTCATAAAAATTTATCTCCTTGACCTGAGCTTTGCATCCGTTCGAATAAAAAGCGAAATTCTTTCTTTGTATGCCTGAAAATCTTGCCGTCAACGCAACCGCGTTATCGAAATATACTGTTAAAACTTCTCCGTCTATTATAAGGTCAACATTATACTCTTTTCCCTTCGTAAAAACAAAAGGCACCGATGCCAGTGAAGGTCCGTATCTTAAAATGCTTGCAACGCTGTTATAGCAAGCTATTTTACTGTTTTTAGTATCAAATGCAATAAGCGACTGTCCCAAACGGTTATGATAAACCCCGTCGAGGGCAAAAGTTATTCCGAAATCCCCGTTGTAATCTTCAGGGCAGACGTTGAAACTCACACGGGTAACGTGTCTGCCGAGCTTTTCGGCACTGCGCGAGGAAAACCCTTCGCCCGTAAACGCTATTTCCTTATATTCGTCGTGGGTTCCGCCTCCGAATCTGTATTTAACCTGCGTTGAAAACGCCTCTTTAAAGCTTTCCGGCATTACCGCACGCAATTCGCCGTTAGACGCCTGCACAAGTTTGTGTGTGACGAGATTTCCGCCCCAATCGAAACCGCCCGTAGTTCCGCCTGAAAGCCTTGCGCACCAGGCAAAAGCATAAAGTTCGTCGCCTGCCTTTTCAAGTCTGCCAGCGTAAAAGCCGCTGTTATCTATACTGTCGAGCGCAAACTTTTTCCATTCCCCGTTTTTTTCGGTTTTATAGCGGTAATGAGTTACGCGGTTCGCTCCTTGTTCGCTGTAAGCAAGGTAATAATAGCCGTTGTATTCGACAAATGACGGACATTCCATATTGTAATCACCGTCGTCATTCCTAAAAAATACACCTTTGTATTCCCACTCTTCCGTGCGAGCGTCAAGCGAGGACGCGGCATATCTTTTTATAACACCGTGACCGTAGTCGCGCGTGGTTACAAGCATATAATAAATGTCGTCATCTCCGTCATAATAAACATACGGGTCGCGGAAATCGTTTTCACCGCCGTACAAATTCAATTCGTAATCTTTGTTTTCGTCGTCGGCGTCCTTTACCCAAGTGGTCTGATTATCATAGCTTTTTGCGTGGCGTATAACTTCATTGTATTCTAGCCCGTACTCCTGTCCGTGGTCATTGTGCCCCGTGTAGAAGAAATGGTAATTCCCCTCTTTATCTTTTATAACAGACCCCGTACCGAGAGCCGCATCAGGCGAAGACGTAGCGTTAGGATTTGTATCGATATCGTCGTAATTTAAAGAAATTCCGCAATCGGTATAGTTGACATAATCTGTCGTAGTAAGTCGGGATATCGGGTGATAGAAAAGCGAGTTTGACCCTGTGGTGTCCTGCAAGTGATAAATGTTCATTACGCCGTTATCATAAAAAGGCATAACGTCGCCCATACACTTTGCCAAATCATCCACATAAGCGGATACGGGGAACACCGTTTTACCGCCTTGGTCAATTGAATTTTTATTTGGCATAGAACACCCAGCAAAAGCCGCGCCGCATATTAAAACCGCTGCGGCCGCAATGGGCAAAAGCCGCTTACTTTTCATAATTTTTTACCTATTTCCATTATTCTCTTTACAGCTACGCCGCCCTCTGTACTCAGCGAATACTCTCCGTCAAGGTATATTCTGCTTGAAATTACCTCTCTTCCGCCGTCAATAAAGACCTCGACACTCGAAACATCCAATAGAACGCGTACATTGCAAGCAAAATAATCGTTATCCGTACGGCGCACGCATCCGTTCAAATTGTTAGAACAAGTGGTATCAAGATACACGCCATTATCGCAACCTATGACTATATTGCCGTTGTCCGAATTTACGGTAACTCTTCCTTTATCAGAAAAGCTCAACTCGATATTCGCGCATTTCGGCAACGTGTTTTCAGCCGCAGGATTAAGATAATTGTTTAAACTTGCGACAGGCGTTTGATAAATTTCACCGTTTTTATAGGACACCTCCCTGGGGATAGAGAACGCACCCGTCCAGCCGTGACCCCATTCGTGCGTGGGATAGCGTTTACCCCACATTTCAAGCCAACCTATAATAACGGGTTTTGTCAAACCGTTAATAAACTGAGGCGCGTAAAACGTGTCACCCTTGTCGATTTCGCGGATAAAATCAACCTGCATAGTTCCTTTTTCAAAATCGATTTTACCGACGATAAAACTGCTTGAATTAACGTTTTTAAATGAATTTTCCTTTTGCTTTACGTTACAGCCTGAAACCGCTATAACGTCTTTTCCGTCAACTTTGAAATATGACGGACATTCCCCCATATCGCCCAATTCGTAAAAAGGTCCTATCGTAAACTTATAAGAAAGATTATTCAAATCCCCCCCGAGAACGATTATTACGCCTTTGTTTAGTTCTGTATTTTTACCGCCGATAAAGACGTAATATTCACCGTCTATTTTTACGGGACAAGGGTCGCGGAAATCTGTCCTGCTTATATTTTCAGGCAATGTTTCATTATCGAAAACGCAACCCATATTTGTAAAATTGCATCCGTCAGACGTTACCGCGCGGTAAATTTCTTCGGTTTTTAAGCCATAATGCTCGAAGTGCTTTGTATAAAGCGCGTTCATTTTACCATCGCACTCGACAGCTCCGCCGGAAAAAATATTGTCGCCGTTCTTCTCGGGCGCAATTACTGCGCCGCCGTCTTCGTAGGATATAAGGTCTTCCGATATGAAATGCCCCCAATGCATTACACCGTTTGTAGAGTCATAGGGATAAAACTGGTAATATAAATGGTATTTGCCGCCGAAACGTATAAGTCCGTTCGGGTCGTTCATCCAACCCACGGGTGGTGACATGTGGTATTTCAATCTGTATTCGGGGTTGACTTTGTTTTTGAATTTTAAAATATAGTCGTTGGCATTCTGTAAACTGTTCATTTGTCCTATTTTTCCAGCATTTCGTTTTTTAAACAGATTTTTATATCGCTTATTTCTATAGTAACATCATGATTTTCCGCATTGGCTGAATTACCAAACTGCCAGAAAATCTTATATACGCTGTCTATATTGGCTTTATCGCAATTAATAGAGTAGACAGCTTCCCCCTCGGACATACGCAAAGATTTCCAAGCAACGGTCTTCCATTCCGAAGCCCTTTCGTCGTGTATAAGAAAAACGAAATTAAGACTTTTACTCGCCTTTGCCTTAAACTCTACGACATAATTATCGCCGTTGCCTGACAGAGCAAATTCAGGGCTTTGAACTTCGTTGTTGCCCCAATCGTTGCCGAAATTCTTTACTTCGTAAATAAGTTTCCCGTATTCTGTACTTATTCTACCGTCTCCGCCGTTGGAGTTATTGTTTGTAAACCCGTTCACGGGAAAACTTTCGGTTTTGTTTCCGCCGCGCTTGGTTTTAACGCTGAAATCGGAAACCGTCAGTTTGTTTGCATTGACGCCGGACCTTATAAAAAGCCATAGCTGTCCGCGCCAACTGTCATCGGCTGTAACAGTCCTCTCCACAACACCGTTGGGGGGCGTGTTTATTATTATCGCGTCGCTGTCTTTCCATTGGTCGTGCTGAATGCAAATTTCGTAGCCGTTGCCGAGCGCGCTTTCCATTTTAAAAGAAATATAGTAAGTTTCGCCTGAAACAAGTTCAAGACCCGTATTCACGAACATTCCGACCTGCCAAATCTCTCCCGTCGGTTGGGTTATTTCGACTGTTGCAGATTTTCCGTCCTCCGAAGCATACACTGCTTGCGCCTTACCATCTCTGTTTTCTATCTTTCCTCTGAAATCGAAATCAGGCAGACACTCGTTATAGCCGTCCTCATTTTGATAATAATTCAGCTCCGCTTTACTAAGCGAACATTCCAACTCGCCTTCAAGACTGCCGAACCACAGTTCAATGTTGACGTTTTCAGTCTCCGCGCTGCCTTCGGCTATTTCTTTTTGCGGCAATTCGTATACAAAAGTTAAGATGTTTTTACCTTCTGTAATGCTTATATCCGAAATTTGCACACCGTCCGCCGCCGCCTTTATTCTGCCTGCGCGGTTAACATTCAAGTCATATTTGAAAGTATAAGCGGTGCCGTAAGCTAACGTATAGGTGCGCGAAAGTCTGACGTCTTCAGCTATTTCCTGTCCAACTGTCTTAAAAGAATAAGCGTTGCCGTTCAATCCTTTTGAAATAAGTTCGGTACTTCCGCCAGTCGAAACTGAAAAACCACTTGCGCAAACATCCTCAATGTATACGTCGCGTTCAATAACCGAAGCGAACGCCGTAGTTCTTGCAAGCTTGCCCAAACTGTCATAAACCTCGTAACAGATTTCATAATCTCCCACTTGCGAAAACACCGCGTAACCGTTTTCCACCTTAACTTCAGGTATGACGGTAATTTTGAGTTCGGGAGTTATATCGCCGTCCTCGGTATCGAGCGCGGCAACGCCGTCCAACAGGTCCACGGAAGTGTTTACAAAGCAAGTAATGTCGCTTATTCCCCTGAGTTCGGGTCCTTGGTTTACAGGCTCTTCGCCGCAGGCGGAGAGCATTACCGCCGCGGCGGTAATCGGCAAAATCAAAAATTTAAATCTTTTCATCATCTTTCTGCGTAATTTCCCGATTAATTTCTCCATTCTCGTCAATGTAATCATCTGCACGTTCGCTTTTTTTCAGGTCGTACACGCTCACTTTAAGCGCCTTAGCTTTTAGCTTATAAAAATTTTCTTTCATAAGTCGGGATACAATGTAAGGCACTGCATAAAATGCGGCAAAAATTACAAACGGATAAAACAAAAGCAAGGCCAATACGCCTGTAACACATATTACGGAAATTAAACTGCGCACAAATCCGCCGAATATCAGCATAATTCCGTTGTGGAAAAGCTGGCGCAAAGTCACGTTCATATTGACAATAATTGTCGGCGCCGTTACAAGATAAATTATACCGAAAAACAGCGCTATACAGCTTACAGCAAGCACGAAAGGGTTTAACCTGTCAAGATGCGTATTGAAGTAGTAAATATTAAGTATCGGAAAAACTATAATTACCAATTGGAAAACCGTATAGAAAATAATGATTTTCCAATTTTTACCTATGGTAGTAAAAACATCTTTAAACCTGCGTGCGTCGATACCGTTTTTAAGATATCCGGTGACGCCTACAATCATAGGAAAAAGCGGAATAACAGTGACCGCCGAAAGGGTAACAAGAAGCGTTATAACTAAAAATTCAAGCGCGTAATCGCCCAAAAGCCTTAACCCTTTCATTACTCCCCCCTTTTTATTTCTGCGTTGCCGCTAAATACCTGTTATATGCCGCCTGATTTATTTCTACCACCTTGTCAATCGATGCGCGGTTGGCTTTTAACAGGTTGTTCTGCCAATCGGAAACGGTCGGTACAGAATCCGAAATAATCCTGTTTACCATCCATGAATTTATATTTTTGCCGAGCATAGTTTCGTACCTGTTCAATGCGTCGAGCTCGTCTTTGGTGTAATTCAAATTCGGTATACTTTTCAAAACGCCTTCAAAAGCATTTGACTGAACGTAAGAATCCAACCTTTCAAGCCTTAATTTCGCGCGCGACTCCATTTCGACATTGACGCCCCACACGCTTTGCGGCAGATAAACTACGCCGTAAGGCGCGTTTTTCATACGGAAGTCATCCGCGCTCTGCCTGCCGTGGTCATCGTTGGGGATTAAAATATCATTTTCGCTTTTAGGGCGTTCAAACGCGCCCGAATCGATTGAGCCGTAGTTGAGCTGAGCTGAATAATAGGGCTTGAAGAAATTATCGAAATAGCTTAACAGTCCCGCAACATCCTTACAAGAGCTTAAAATTACGCATTCGGATTTTTCAATTTCCTGTTCGTTGCTGTAGCCGACGTATTGTTCACCCGTAGCGTCGTCTACAAGCGGTTGCAACATAATGTAGTCGTCATACAGACTTTTTGAGACCACAGTTTCCTTTTCCCACCAATAAAACGCCCCGTATTTACCATCCTGCCCCCTTGCAAGGAACTCGTCCTGCGTCTGCGTAAACGCGCTGGATGTTATAAGCTCGGACCGGTACCATTCGTGCATGCCCTTTATTGCCTCAAACCACTTTTCGCTTTCAACCGTAAACGTTACCTTGTCGTTTACAATCGTCTTATGCTCCCTGTTTTCGGGAACGCCGAAAGAAGCTATAAAATCGCTTTCGTTACCTTGCCAATTGTCGTGAACGAAGGCAAGAGGAACGCAGTCACGGTGGTTTGCTTTGAACTTTTGTAATATGCTTTTGAATTTGCTTCTTTTCAGTTTTAAGCCGTCCTGTAAATCTTCTTTTCTTATTCCGTTTACAGACGGGTCGTTTGCATCGATTAATTCTTCAACCCATACCTTGTTTATAAACAACAGGTTAGGATATTTTTTCAGCCCCATTTCCTCTACCCTCGGCAGAGAATATATTTTACCGTCGGGCGATTTAAGCGCTTCTTTTATATCGGGGCGCTCGTCGAGTATTTTTTTGAAGTTTGGCATTACTTTATCGTTTTTCAGATAGTCGTCGATTGCGACTATTTTACCACGTCTGCCGTAGTTATAAAGTTGCAAATTTGAAAAACCTGCATGATAGATAGCATCAATGCCCTTTATTCCGACAGGGTCTGAATTATTCGAATACTGCATTGACGTGTTATAAGTCCAATAAACGTCTTTGCCCGACACTTTTGCAAGCGAACGGAACACTGGCATAGTGTTATAATCTTTTACCGTTTCTTCCTTTACGGTGAGTACGGTAAACTCGTGCCCGTCGTCCTCGTCGACATAAGCGCAAGCCGCAAACGAAGCGAGCGACGCTCCGCAGATAACAGCCGCAAGTATAGCGGCGACAGATTTTATTTTTTTCATAAACCGCCCTCTTTTACTTGAACGAACCGACAAGAACGCCCTGTCCGAAATGTTTTTCAATCATCGGATACAAAATGAGTATAGGTACGGTTGCAATAATTATTGAAGTAAACTGTACCTGCTTTGCTATAAGGAACTGTTCCGCCGCAACCTCGCCTTCACCTGCCGAAGTTTCCAAAAGCGCCTTTAAAACTGTTTGCAAAGGCCAGTAATCGGGTTCCACCTGAAAAATAAGGGCGTCGATATAATTGTTCCAATGCCCGACGGCATAAAAAAGTATCATAACGCTTATTATCGACTTTGCCAACGGCAGAACAATATCGAAAAATGTTCTTACTTCGCCTGCACCGTCAATCTGTGCGGCTTCCAAAACTTCTTTGGGCACGTTGGTCTGAAAGAACGATTTGCACATAAATACGTTGTATACGCTTACGCCGCCGCCTATTATCATAATAAACGGGCTTTGATACAAACCTAACGCCGTACATACTGCGATATAGGGAACCAAACCGCCGCCGAAGAACATAGTTATTATCAGCAATGGCATAATTACTTTTCTGAAAGGTAAATAATCGCGCGAAAGAGCCCATCCTGCAGGTATCGTAAGAACAATATTGAAAACAGTGCCGACAACAGTATAAACAAGCGTATTGAAATAGCCTTGCCATACGTCGCTGCGGTTAAACAGGTTGGCATATCCTGAAAAAGTCATTTTTATAGGATACAGCCACACTTCGCCGTTTACCACCGCGCTCGGGTCGGAAACAGAAGCGATTACAATGTAATAAAGAGGGTAAATTATGATAACCGCAAGCAGAAGCAATATAACGCCGCAGATAGAATAATAAACGTAATCCGTTTTACTCTCTTTTATTTTGTTTTTCTTTTTTAACGCCTTTAATTCTTTTCCGTCCATTCCGTCACCACATACTTTGATTTGCTAATTTTTTTGAAGTGAAGTTTGCGATAACGAGCAACGCCACATTTATAACGGAATTGAACAAGCCAGCCGCAGTGCCGAGCCCGGGATTTCCGTCGTTGCCCAAACCGAAATTATATACAAAGGTTGAAATTATTTCACTTGTGAGTCGGTTGCCGTCCGTCTGCATTAAAATTACTTTTTCATAGCCGCAACTCATAAGATTGCCTATCGACAAAATCATAAGCATTACTATTGTCGGCGCTATTGCAGGCAAATCTACGCTGAAAATTCTTCTGAAACGCGAGGCTCCGTCAACTTTCGCCGCCTCGTGCAACGCAGGGTCAACGCCCGAAAGCGCCGCAAGATAAATTATTGCCGACCAACCGAAATCCTGCCAGTTGCCCGAGAATATAAAAAGCGGTCTGAATGCTTCGGGTTTTAAAAACAGTTCAAGCCCGTTTCCTCCAGCAATCTTGTCTAAAAGTCCGTCCGAACCGAAAATCATTTTCAGCATACCGACCATTACGACAAGCGAGATAAAGTGAGGCGCGTAGTACAAAATCTGCAAACCCTTTTTAACCTTTTTCGCGCGCAACGAATTCAGAAGAAGCGCAACTATTATAGGCAGAGGGAAACCTATTATAAATCCGAAAAAGCAGAGTAAAAACGTGTTAGTGAAGTAATTCCAAAAATTAGGGTCAGAGAAGAACATATTAAAGTTTTCCCAACCTACCCAAACGGTATCCTGTCCTACAATCGGGTCGCCGTGACCGTAATCCTGAAATGCAATAAGTATACCGTACATAGGGGCGTAACAGAAAATAATAACGTAAATGAGCGCAGGCAAGATAAACAGCAATATCCAACCTCTGCGCTTGAAATTAGCTTTCCATTTCTCCCATTTGGAAGGTTTTTTATTGTTCACTACGCCGTTTTCTGGCGCACTTACAGCTTCGCCAGCCAAAGCTTCGTAAGCCTGCTCGATTAAAATATCGTTTTCGCTTAACTGTGCGGTCGGCATTTCTGCCGTCATAGTCGCACCCTCGAAGTTATTTTTCATATACACTCCTTCCGTGTCGGGTAAAGCAAAAAATTTAAAACTGTTTCAACTTTTACCAAATAATATAATAAAGCAACATAGCTGTCAAGGCACAGCAATTTTATTGTGCATTTGCATATAATTTGATGTGCTATTTTTATACATTTGCAACATTATCCTTTGCGCTTTTTACATTTTTTAACTATTGTCACCGTAATATAAGCAACAATCGCCGCGCTGAATATTGCAATGTCTATATAGAAGAAAACGTGGCTTATGGGTATAATTTCTTCTTCACGGTAATCTTCGAGACCGGCAAGACTGAATTTCAAAGACGGTCTGCCTTTGGAAGTATAAACTTTAACCGAGTGTTCACCGCTTACCAAATTTTTGATGTTTTCCACAGAAACCGTAATCACATTGTCTTGACAGATAAATTCGGTTGATACACCGTCAATTTCGAGTTTATTAATTTCCACTCCATCGGTTACTGTAAAGATTAAATCTTCGCCTCTTTCATACTCAGTTTTTTGCGACGAAATTTCAGCTGAAACAAAAGAAGTTTTAATTGTAACATTTAAATCGTTTTGGGTTGTAACTACCCTGAACGTGTATTCTGAGTCCGCTTCAAGCGTTGACAGATATTTTTCGCTAATGTTTAGATAGCCGTTTTCAAAAGTGAAGTCTTCATCAGACAGTCTGAAACTTCCGTCGGTAACATTGACGACTTTTATAACTTCGTCATTTCCTATAAAAGCAGAGTCCTTCTCAAAAGTTACGCGGTTTATATTCATTTCGGCGTTATAGACGTTCAAGCCGATGTTTCCGCCCTTATAGTCATAAATTTCATGTGAAAGCACGAGCCTACCGTCAATGAAAGCCGTTACTGTTTTGCCGCTCACGGTAACGGTAATCTCTATTTCTTTATTCGCCGAAAAACCGCAATTTGCAACCTTTAAATCGCCAACGCCAGACCGCCAAAGCTTGACTTTACCGAACTTCAAATCAGCCGAAACAACCCAGTAATCGGTAAGGTTTTCGCTTAAACCGAAGACCATTCCGCATGCCTGCGCATCCTCTTTAAAAGGAGTAAAACAAGCTGAATAGGTAAAATCATTCCCATAAACATCCCCGAACAGAAACGCATCGCCGACGCTTGAAAAACGCAAGCCCTCGTCGCACACGAATGAAAATCCGCCCAACCTGCTGACGTAAGAGACATCGCTGACGAACCCGTTACCGTAAATATACACATCTATAAAATTAGACTCGCCGTTATATTTTACCTCTATTTTCGCATAACCTTTTTGCTGAGGAGCGATATAGATTATTCCGTTCAAATTTTCGACTTTGACATTTGCATCGCCCTCTACAACGGAAACCGTCACTTGTTCGGGGGTGAAGCCGTCGGCAAAAGACGTCGCAGAAACAGCGTTCACCGCCCCCAAAACAGTATCGATTTTGTTTGTAGACAACACCAATTCGTCGTTTGCCGAAATTTCCCCGAAAACACCGTAAACGGCATATATATGGGCATCAACTGAAATATTTCCGTCCGAAAACAGCTTCATTCCGTCCGATATTGCAGAGGGAAAAACCGCCGAAAAATAGCTTGCGCGTCCGCCGTTTGCAAATACGCTTATAAACGCGCGGTCCAAAAGTATTCTCAACGACAATTTACCGTCTGAAAGAGGCACATTTTTACGATAGACCCCCATATATAGCGGAGTTTCCGCTGCAAGCAAAGAACTTTGCGAACGGTCAAGCGTAAGCGTTTGTGTATTTAAATCATACCTTATGATTATCTTTTCTTCGGAAGATGCACGCAAATTCAATTCGGCGAAAGTCGCATTACTGCCGCTGAAATCAAGTTCGATAAGCAAATCGGCTTCCCTGACGTTTATGTCCTTAAAAGCGTTTTTACCTGCTTCAAGCGTTCCTTTATAATTTTTTTCGTCTTTGCGTAATTTTTCATAACCGCCGACGGGAGTTCTTAAAATTTCGTAACCGTCGGAATTTTCAACAAGCTGAAGTTCGCAAACGGCGGTCATTCCGCCGTTGTATGATTTTCTGAATCTTTCATACTCCCCGACAGTTTTCCAGCTTGCCGACCAACTTACGCCGTAAACTTTACCGTCGGGCGAATTATTGAAAGACTGAAAAGCGTAACAGTCTATTCCCTCGCTCAATCTTTTTATAGAATCGTCCGAAACAAACAGTCCGTTTTTGTCCAATTCACCGACAACGTAGTATTCGGCAGGGTAGTAGGTTTCTGCTCTGGTCGTACGGTTATACTCGTGACTTTTAGCTTTATCTTCGGGTGAAATAATCAGAACGTACTTTTCTTCCCCTCCCACCGTAAAACGCGATATATCGGGACATTCACCCCAATAACCCGTTTGCCCGATGTAAGTCCAATCTTTTAGATTTTCCGAAGAATACATTCTGACCGAACCGCCGCCGACAGCCATAAGCCATTTGCCGTGCCGTTCGCTCCAAAAAACTTTGGGGTCGCGGAACTCGCCGTCGCCTACGCCGCCGTCGTCCTTTGCGCCGAGTATTTCACCGTAAATATTAAATGACTGTCCGTTATCAAGGCTGTACGCCAAAATTTGCCTTTGTCCGCCCTCGGCTTCGCAGGGCTGGGTAAGAACGGCAACAATGCCGTGCCCACTTACAACTTTGCCCGTAGAAAGGTCTGTTTCGAAAAAGCCGCTTGTATTGTTTTCATCAAACACAGCGCTTCCAGAAAACATCATTCCATACGTTTTTCCGTCGTCGCCTACGCTGTTTTCAGTAATTGCGACAGGCTGTTCGTCCCAATGAACCAAATCATTGCTGACCGCGTGTCCCCAGCTCATATGTCCCCAAACATTTTCCGTCGCGCCGACTCCGCCGCCTGCAAACTTATCCCAGTTATACTGATAGTACATATGATAAGTTCCGCCGTCGGCATCGGGAACATATAAAAGTCCGTTGGGGTCGTTGTTCCAGCCTTCTTCGGGTGAAAAAACCAATTGATTACGGTAACTTTGACTATAACCCGTATTGCCGCCGCTTTCCGCCGAAGCAACAAAATTAAAATTGACTAACGCTACGGCAACGAGCGCGGTAGCAAACACCGCGCCCAATGCAATTGTAATTTTTGTTTTTAAACTTCTAAACTTCATAATTAAGCTTCTTCTATGACTTTTGTTACATTGATATTAAGATTTCCGCTCGTCCAGCCGACACCTGCATGTTCAATCATAAAATAGACCGTATCGCCGACGTTGAAATTTTTTGTTTCTTTATATTCGCAGACTTCGCCGCCCCTGAATTCCGGATTGCCGTAAATTATGCCGGCGGCATCTTTTACTCCTATACGGCAGTTGAACTTAGCTTGCGGTATAAGATTTCCGCTGTCATCCGTCAGCCTGTTACCCTCTCCGTCCATAGGAATTGTGCCTACAAACGAAAAATCAATTTCAGCACTAATTGCTTCTTTGAAAGTAAACGCAACTACAGCCCACGCGCCGTTGGCGTTTATGAAACCGTCCTTGATTTCCAAATCGTTCTTTTTCCAAGCTTCTTCGGTCTTTTCCGTCAAATGGGTGAAAGTAAAATCTTCTTTCTCCCCCCATTGATAATCGACTGTGCCGTAACTCCAGCTTCCGTTGGGGTTACTTTCAAGAGAAAAGTCTTGCTTGTAATTGGTGCTTATCGCTTTGGGCAGTTCCTCCGTCTTAGTATGTCCGCAATCGTCGCAAGTAAACGTTTTTTCACCTGCCGTCCATAAGGTAGGTTGCAATGTAACAGTTTCACTGTATTCGTGTCCGGAAGTTAAAGCTGTTCCGCAAACCGTACAGTCAATATGATGTCCGCCTTCCCCGTCGCTTACATATGACTGCCCCTCGTAATTATGAGGAACCGTATCTTTTGAAACTGTCCTGTTTTCTGTCGCTCCGCACGCGCACTGCCAAACGGTATAACCGTCTTTCAAACATGTTGCGTCTTTTCCTTCGTTTTCAAGTTGCGTTTCAAAAGAATGATTTGCTTCATCAAACTTTTTACCGCAATCTTCATGGTCTGCGCATGAATACCAGTGAGTAGCGCCGCCCGCCTCATATTTCAGCGTTTCGCCTTGTGTATGAGTTGCGAGTATGGGGCGCGTACTTTCATAACCGCAAACGGAACATGCCGTTTTCATAACTCCGTCGGCGGAGCCTTGCGGAGGCGTAATTTCTTGAACATCTTTCATATCGTGCTCGGCTTTGACTTCCTCGGCGTCGCAACCGTCATTGATACAGATACGATAATGCCCGTCGGGGTCGGTATTCACCCATTCGCCCGTAAAACTGTGGTCGGGTCTTTGCGTTATCGTTTGGCTTTTTTTCGCTCCGCAGTCGGAACACTTAAAATACTCTGCTCCGTCGGAGTGGCAAGTCGCGTCTATATTTTCTTTACCATCGTCAGCAACCCACCCGTGCTCTTGAACGGTGCCGCTAACTTCGTTACAGTCCTCGCCTGTGCATTTGCGCACATGTCCGCCGTCAACTTCTATAAATTCGCCCGTAAAATCGTGAATATGCCCCTCTTCCTGCTCCGAACAAGCAGAAAACCCAAATGCGGAAGCGACGAATATACACATTCCCATAACCGACGACAACATTTTTTTCATAACTTTTCCCCTCGTTTTGAAATTACATAACAAAATATGTTCGTTCATTACAATATTATTGTGTTACGCCGTTTCTGTCAATAAAATAAATATTTTTTGTGCAAACGCATATCTAAAATACCTATATTTTTGTGCATATGAAAAAGTTGATTTTATAAAATAATTATTATATAATAGTTTTTAAGGAAACAATAATGAAAAAAGCAGTCACCATTAAAAATATAGCCGAACAATTGAATTTGTCGCGCAATACGGTAGCCAAAGCTTTGAACGGGCAATACGTCCCCGAAAAAACGAGGGAAACTGTTCTTAAAAAAGCACAGGAAATGAATTACAAGTCCTTAAATCTGAGCAGGATAGAAATCGGCAGCAAAAAATACCGTCTGTTACTCGTTTCGGGAAAACCGCTGAATAATATGAATTATTTTATTCCTTTAATCAGAGGTATTGAAAATTATTGCTATGAGCGCAATTACGAGCTTTTCCAATATACCTATAACAGTGACAAAACTCCGTTTAAAGGCGTTTCCGACTATGTTAAAGAGCTGAATGCCGACGGAATTATCGCCATTGAATGCTTTGAAAAAAGTTTGATAGAAAAGCTTTTAAACCTCGGAAAACCCATATGCTTCAACGATTTTTCCGCATCAAACATTGACACGGATAAAAAATTCGATATAATAAGCGCAAACGACGAACAATCCATATACGAAGCGGTAAAACTAATGAACCGCCGTTATAAAATAAGCAAATTTACATTTGTAGGAGACTATAAGCACTGCCTTAGCTTTTATGAAAGATATATGGGCATGATTAAAGGCATAATAAGCATCGGCGCAACCCATTCTAAAAGCGAAGATATCTGTTGCAACGATACAAGTTTCGATTACGGCAATCCGAACGCAATCGTAACGGAGATTCTAAAACTGAAATATAAGCCCGAATGTTACATCTGTTGCAATGATTTTGTTGCGCGCACGCTGTGCACCGCCTTGAAATCATTAAAAATACAAGTACCGGAAAACGCGTTTGTTATCGGTTTCGATAACGTAGCCGAAGCCGTCGCGCTCACGCCCACTATAACTACGTTTTCTGTACAGAAAGAATTTTTAGGCACTGAAACCGTAAGAACGCTTATTAACAGAATAGAAAACCCCTATGCGCCACCTCGTATGATAACAGTTGCTGCGGCAATGAAACTGCGCGAATCAACGAATAAATTGATAAATTAAACAATTAAAGAATAAATCAACTGAATACAATAGGAATTTGTGTCGAATTATGTTAAAAATTAACATCTCGGCGCAAATTTTTTTTATTTTTTTTCATTGTATAAAATTGCTTGATTTTATTGACAGTTTTTTTGCGCAATTATATAATTTTTCTTGTTTTGGGTTTATTTTTATTAAACTTTTTGTTTAAAATACCTAACCGTTTAAAATAATTAAACTTTTTGTTTAAGAAAGGCAGCATTTATGGAAATAGGAAACAGAATAAAACGCCTACGTTTGCAACTTAATCTTTCGCAAGCCGAACTTGCGGATAGATGCGAACTTACTAAAGGCTATATTTCACAGCTTGAAAACGACCTGACTTCCCCTTCGATTTCAACTCTCTGCGATATTCTTTCGGCATTGGGAACGGATTTATCGGAATTTTTCAAAAAAGAAGTCAATGAAAAAATAGTTTTTTCCGCAGAAGATTTTATTGAAAAGCACGAAAACGGCATGCTTTTGAAATGGATAATACCAAATGCGCAAAAAAACGAAATGGAGCCTGTTTTGGTCGAACTGCTTGCCGGCGCTTCTACTTCCGTCGATTTTCCGCACGATGGCGAAGAATTCGGGTACGTTCTTGAGGGAAAAATCTGTATAGAATTAGGTAAAAACAAATATATTTGCAAAAAAGGCGAAACTTTTTATTACGTTGCGGATAAATCGCACAATATCAGCAACGTCGGGAAAATCAACGCGAAATTTTTGTGGATTTCCACACCGCCCAATTTTTAAGGAGAACGACAAATGAATATAAGCGAGAATATTATAGAACTTATTGACGTAAGAAAGATTTTCGATGACGAAACAATTGCGGTCAACAGCTTTAACCTTGAAGTAAAAAAAGGCGAGTTTGTAACCTTTTTGGGTCCGTCGGGCTGCGGAAAAACCACAACGCTAAGAATGATTGCGGGCTTTGAACTGCCTACTTCGGGTAAAATTTTGCTAAACGGAGAGAACATAAGCAATCTGCCCCCCAACAAAAGACCGGTAAATACCGTCTTTCAGAAATACGCTTTATTCCCCCACCTGAACGTATATGAAAACATTGCTTTCGGATTGCGTTTGAAGAAAAAAGAAAACACTTACGCGAACGACGAAGGCAAAACGTATACGAAAAAACAAAAGCTTACAAAATCGGAAATAGATAAAAAAGTTAAAAAAGCGCTTGAAATTGTCGATTTGGAGGGCTTTGAAAAGCGCGCCGTTTCCACCCTTTCGGGCGGTCAGCAACAGCGAATTGCAATAGCAAGGGCTATTGTAAACGAGCCGGAAATTCTGCTTTTGGACGAGCCTTTGGGAGCACTTGACCTTAAAATGCGCAAAGAAATGCAGACCGAGCTGAAAAATATGCATAAAAAACTCGGGATAACGTTTATTTACGTTACCCATGACCAGGAAGAAGCTTTGACAATGTCCGATAAGATTGTCGTTTTAAACGACGGCGATGTTCAGCAAATCGGCACCCCCACAGAAATTTACAACGAACCTATAAATACTTTCGTTGCCGACTTTATAGGTGAAAGCAACATCTTCAACGGAACGGTCGTAGGCAACCTTAAAGTTAAATTCTGCGGCGCGACTTTCGACTGTCTTGACGATTATGAAATAAACCAGCTTGTAGACGTTGTTGTGCGCCCCGAAGATATCAAGATATGCGTTCCCGGCGAAGGACAACTTAAAGGTAAAGTTATCTCCTCCGTTTTCAAAGGCGTACACTACGAAATAACCGTACAGATAGGCAAGTTTGAAATTGTTATACAAAGCACTTCCAACGCGCCTGTGGGCAGCGTTATAGGTCTTAGAATAGAACCTGACGGCATTCACCTTATGCAAAAGGTTTACACGGTAAACAAATACGACGGCATAATTACCAAAAACAATTCTGTCGAGTTCGGCGACGGCATATTCGAATGCGACGTGACTCAGCTTTATCCCAATTCTTCGCTTGACGAAGAGGGCTATCTTTTAACTGCAAACGGCGAAAAAATAGACCTTACGGGCGTTGCCGTTGACGTAGAAGTCGATACCCACGACATTCTTATGAGCGACGACAAGGACGCAGGCGGCGCAAAGGGTAATATTATTTCTATGATTTATAAGGGCGACCACTACCGCTACATAGTCAGAACGGAAGAAAACGAGGAAGATTACGTCCTCTCCTGCCCCGATATGTGGAATACGGGCGACCTTGTAAGCGTCATAATCCCCAAAGAAAAAATTAAATTAACCTTAAAAACCGTCGGCGAGGACGATAAAAAATGACAAAACTGCATTTTAACAGAAAGCATCTTTGCATCCCTTATGCGGTGTTTCTTATATGCTTTGTAATCGCGCCGCTGTTGGTCATCGTCTATTACGCATTCACTAACGGTCAGGGCAATTTTACTTTTGACAATTTTACTAACTTTTTTACAAGCACAAATACGATAGGAACGCTGTTATACAGCTTTGCGCTTGCGATAGTTACGACTTTTGTATGTCTTTTAATCGCATACCCCACCGCTTACATTCTGGCAAGAAGCAATTTAAAGAAGAAATACGTCCTTCTTTTACTTTTTATATTGCCGATGTGGATTAACTTTACCCTAAGAATTACGGCGCTAAAAGAGATTCTGTCCGTTCTTGAAGGCAACCTGTCTAATTTTCCGTTTTTAAATTCGGTAATCGGTATGACTTACGACTTTCTGCCTTTTATGATACTTCCGCTTTACACTTCGTTGCAAAAGCTTGACAACAGTCTTTTGGAAGCCGCGTCAGACCTCGGCGCTAATAAATTTACGGTATTTTTAAGGGTTACGCTCCCCCTTTCCGTTCCGGGCATAATATCGGGCATAACAATGGTGTTTCTACCCTCTATGACGAATTACGTTGTGCTCGATATGATGAACAACAGCACATATATTCCGGGAAGTCTTATAGGAAGCTATTTCAGCGCTTACGACTGGAACAATGGTTCGCTAATCTCTTTGGTGCTTTTAATAATTATATTTATAGTAACGCTGGTTACCAACAGGTTCAGCGACAAAGATTCCAACGCAAGGGGGGCTATACTTTGAAAAAAGCGTTAAATATTATCTGGCTCGCCCTTATACTCCTTTTTATTTACGTTCCCATTCTTATACTTGCCGTTTACAGCTTTACAGAAGCGCCTATGGTCGGCGCCGGAACGGGCGGATTTTCGTTCCACAATTATATTAATCTTTTCAAAAACGAAGAATTGAGGAATATGATTTTCGGAACGCTGATACTTGCAATTGTCTGCGCCTGTATATCCACCGTGCTTGCAACTTTGGGAGCGATTGGCACCTTTTATTCGAAAAAACTGCCTAAAACGCTCATACATTCCGCTAATCAAATACCTATAGTAAACGCGGATATCGTCACGGGTTTTTCTGTATGCATACTTTTAATCGTAATAATGCACGTCAGCAAGGATACTTTTATTCCTCTAGGCATAGGACACATAGTGCTGACCGCCCCTTTTGTATATTTGTCAATACTTCCTAAACTGAAACAGATGGATAACAGTCTTTACGAGGCGGCGCTTGATTTGGGCGCTACACCTGCACAGGCTCTTTTTAAAGTTGTAATTCCTCAGCTTATCCCAGGAATTATGTCGGGCTTTATGCTTGCCGTTACCCTTTCATTGGACGATTATTTTATAACCACATATACAAAGCCTTCAACTTTCGACACCATAAGCACCTATGTCGTAAATGCGACAAGGGGCAGTCAAACTGACGTAAAGACAGCGCTTTGGGCTCTTTCCACTCTGATTTTTGCAATAGTCATAGTTGCCGTCGTTGTTATGAACGTACTTTCAGGCAGAAAAAAGGGGGCAAAACGTGAAGAAATTTAAAAGAGCATTATCCGCTGTCGCGGCATGTCTTATATTCGGCTCTTCAATGGTTACTTTCACCGGCTGTTCGGAAACAGGCGAGACAATAGTTTTAAGAGTATGCAACTGGGAAGAATACATTGATTTGGGCGATTGGGGCGAAGACGAATTAATCGACATTGAAAATCCTTTCGGCGAAGAAGGAAACGAGGGAATTATCGGCATCAATGCCATAGAAGACGATTTTACGGAATGGTTCAACGCAACACACGATTATAAAGTAAAAGTCGAGTACTCCACTTTCGGTACAAACGAAGATTTATACAACAGACTGAGTTTAGGCGACGTTTACGATTTAGTGTGTCCTTCGGATTATATGCTTATGAAACTCATTGCCGAAGGCAATTACGTCGAATATTCACAAGATTTCTGGAACACGGATATTAAAGAAAATTACTACGCAAATTATGTTTCGTCTTATATAGACGGCGCGGACGGAAGCATTTTCAACGATTACGAATGGCACGGTCTTGCGGCGTGCTATATGTGGGGCACGCTTGGGCTTGTATATAATCCAGAAAAGCTTGTCAACGCCGAAGACGTTTCCACTTGGAAAATACTTTTAAACGAAAATTATAAAAAGCAGGTGACTATAAAGGACAACGTCCGCGACGCATATTTTGCTACGTTGGGAATAATTAACGGCGATAAATTATTTGCGCCGGATATTACCGCAGAGGAATACAGCAATCTTATGAACGCGACGGACAGCGAAACAATTGCCGCCGCCGAAGATATACTTAAACAAATTAAAGACAACGTTTATTCGTTTGAAACGGACAGCGGCAAAGCCGATATGGTAACGGGCAAGGTTATTGCAAACGAACAGTGGTCGGGCGACGCCGTTGCGATTATGGACAATGCCGAAAACGATAAAAACAATCCCACAGAACTATGGTATTCCGTTCCGGAAGAATGTACTAATATTTGGTTTGACGGCTGGCTGAAACTTAAAAACGGCGTCGAATGGTCCGACGAAAGGCACGAAGCCGCGGAAGCGTTCGTCAACTTCCTCTCCCGTCCTGACAACGCCGTAAGAAATATGTATTACATCGGCTATACTTCTGCTATTGCAGGCGATACGGTATTCAACTATATGGAGTGGAACTACGGCGCGGAAGAAGCAGACGGAATAAACACTATTGATTACAATGTAAGTTATTTCTTCGGAAACCTGTCCGACGACAGACAAGCGGTAATACAGACCGATAGTTGCAACTTCGAAATTGACGCCGACGGCAGCATAAACAGAGGCAGACAACTGTTTGCTCAGTATCCACCCCAAAACGTTAAGGACAGAAGCGTTGTAATGCTTGATTTCGGCGACAGACTTGCAGACATAAACCAGATGTGGATAAATGTAAGATGCCTTGACGCAAAAGATATTTCGCCTGTAACTATAGGCGTTATAGCCGGCGCAATAGTTTTAATAGCCGCCGCTATACTTTTATACGTTTTCAGGTACAGAATTTTCATTAAATACCGCCCTAAAAAGGGTTATAGACTTGTAGAAACAAACGACTGAAACAGTAGCTGAAATATAAAATCGCCGAAGCGTTCAGGCTTCGGCGATTTTATATATTAATTTATTTAAGAAACTACCCTGATTACAGAAACCACATCTGCGATACCTGCGGTTGCCGCAACGTCGGAAACCACTTTCCTGACGCAGTTTTCCTGAGTTGTATGCGTAACTATAAGCAATGGAACTTTGCCGTTTTCGGGCTTTTGCTGTATTACCTGTGAAACGCTTATACCGTGCTTGCTGAAAAGCGAAGTAATTTTTGACAGCACCCCCGCCCTATCTTCCGCTGTGAACCTTACATAATATTCGCTTTCGAAATTGCTTACGAATTTTACGGAAGGGTCCGCCTTTTCGGTATTTTTAAATGCTGAATAATTGTTTCCCTGCGTTGTAGCACAACGAATAACGTCGCCGACAATCGCGCTGCCTGTGGGAAGCGCGCCTGCGCCCCTGCCGTACAGCATAACGTTTTCAACGCTGTCTCCTGTGATATAAACCGCATTGTAACTGTCGTTTACGCTTGCAAGCGGATGTGTTGATTTTACAAACGTGGGATGTACCCTTACTTCTATACCGTTGTCGCCGTTTCTGCCGATTGCAAGAAGTTTCATAACATATCCGAGCTGTTTACCGTAATAAATATCTGTAGCGTCAATGTTGGAAATACCTTCCCTGTAAATTTCGGTATAAGGGACTTTTGTATGGAAAGCTATACTTGAAAGAATCGAAAGTTTATACGACGCGTCGTAACCCTCTACGTCTGCGGTAGGGTCAGCCTCGGCATAGCCAAGAGCCTGAGCCTCTTTAAGCACTTCACTATAAGCTGCTCCGCCCTCGGACATTTTGGTAAGTATATAATTGGTGGTGCCGTTAATTATGCCCATAAGCGTCGTTATCTTATTTGCCTGCAAATTGTTCGTAAGCACGTCTATAACAGGAACGCCGCCGACACAGCAGGCTTCAAAATAAAGTCCGCAATTATTCTTTTTTGCAACTTTTTCAAGCTCGTGGCTGTACTTGCAATAAAGTTCTTTATTTGATGTAACAACCGACTTGCCCGAATTTAACGCGGCAAGAACAAACGTCTTTGCAGGTTCTATACCGCCTATTACTTCGACAACTATATCTATTTCGGAATTGGAGCAGATTTCCGCCATATTAGAAACGATTTTGTTTTCATCTACGCCCAGGCCTTTCGCGCGCTGACGGTCGCGCTCCAAAACGGCTTCGACTGTCAAATCGACAGAATAATTCTTTTTATAAAATTCATTATGTTCGGTTAAAATTTTATAAGTTCCGCCGCCGACTACGCCCAAACCCAAAATCGCTATTCCTACTTTTTTCATCCTAATCCTCCGTACTGTTCAAACGGTATAAATAATTGAGCCCGTCAAGCGTCAAAAGTTTATCCACTTCGTCTATGCACGAAATTTCTTTTGCGATTATTTCAGAAAAACCGCCCGTTGCGACAACTTTAACCTTATCGCACTTCATTTCGCGCTTGATTTTTTTAACCAAAAATTCTACTAAACCCGCAAAACCGTAAAATATGCCCGACTGCATATTAGTAACCGTATTTTTGCCTATAACGGCGGAAGGACGCTCAATTTCAACCCTCGGAAGCTTTGCCGTCCCGTTTACGAGGCTGTCTAACGAGCCTTTTATACCCGGAGCGATTACTCCGCCGACAAAGTCGCCTTTTTCGTTTATAACGTTAAAAGTAGTCGCTGTGCCGAAATCTATGACTATAAGGGGATGGCCGTATTTTCTTACCGCCGCGACATTGTTCACCACCCTGTCCGCGCCGACTTCTTTAGCGTTGTCCACTTTTAAGTTCAACCCCGTTTTAAGCCCCGGCGCAAGCGACAGGGGTTTAATTTTCAGATAGTTGACGCAAGTTCTGTCCAACGTATAGTCAAGCTGAGGCACAACGGAAGAAATTATTCCGCCCGTTATATGTTCGGGACGGATTCCGTTATTTTGAAGAATGCTTAAAAGCTGACCGCCGTACTCGTCCGAAGTCTTTTTCGGCTCGGTAGCCACCCTGAAACTTATTTTGAGTTTTTCCCCGTCGAAAACCGCAAATTTTATATTTGTGTTACCGATGTCAAGACATATTATCATTAATCAGATTTTCTCCGTAATTTCCTTAATTTCCGCTTTCTTTTCGGGTTTAATTAAAGTGTGGTTGACTTTTTTAAGCACAGCCGTATATATAGGCACAAGAATCAGACAAGCCGCAAGTTCGACAGGAAAATAGACGGAAACCGCCACATTCATTATTGCGGTAAGCGAACCCATTATATCGCCAGCCCAAATATTTACGGCAAGCAGATACAGCACCGTATTTGTAAGCGAACCTACAACGCCTGCTATCGCCGCAGGTATGCTTTCCCTGACAAATCTGTTTTTTGCATTTTTAAACAGCTTGGATAGCCCGAAATAAGTCCAATAAGCAGTTACGCCAATAAAAAATCTAGGCAAAACGCAAATCAAAGGATTTGCATAAAATATGAAAAGCGAAGCAAATATCAGGCAGAAAACGCAGCTTGCCAACCCGAGAATAGTTCCGCCTACAAAACTCTTTTTCCAATCGTCGTAAATACTGAGGGCAATAGCTACGGGCAACGACAGAATACAGGCTGTCATACCGAGTCCAGAAAGCACCGCGCCTTCCAAAAGAAAGAGTACAAAGATGAGCGCGAACATAACACCGACAAATGCAATAAAATGCGCTTTGTCCTTTTTCATAAAAAAACCTCCGTCCGATTTCATTAAGAATATCGGCAGCTTAAAAATATATTATACTTATTATACAGTCCGATTGAAAATATCGGCTGAAAGTACCTTTTTGTTCTTATAAATTTTAACACAGATAAAATTATTTTTGCAAGCAATTGAATGCAAAGTAACATTTTTGCGAAAAATAAAATATTATTTACTATACGGAACCTGTAAAAGACTTAAAATCTTTTGCAGACAAAGCCTGCGTGGAAACAAAAATTATTCTACATACCGCCACGCAGGAAATAAGGAGGTCACTTATGAACTTATTTTCTAACTGCGGCAACAACAGCTGTCTTTGGATTTTGATACTTTTATTGCTTGCGGCAAGTTGCAGCGGGCACGGTATCGACGGAGTTCTCTCCGGCAGCTGCACCCCCATACTTATCGCTCTTATTTACAGTATGTGGAAAAACGGCACGCTTTCGAGCCTGTTGTGCGGCAACGGTTGCAACTGCGGATGCGGCTGTAACTGATTGTAAAAAAAGGGTTTGCCATTGAGGCAAACCCTTTTATTTTTTATTTATATCGTTCAGATATTTATAAACGGCGGCAACAGTTTTTGCGTCGCATATTTCACCTCGTTCAATCATCTGCAAAACCTTTTCAATTTCTATAAACCCGACTTCTAAAAACTCACCCTCGTCCGGTCGGCTTTCCGCACGGACACAGTTTTCAGTCTGATAAACACGGATGATTTCATCGGTGTATCCCGGCGTAGGATAAAGGGTCAAAAGCGGCTTTATTTGTCCGTCTATATAACCCGTTTCCTCTTCAAACTCCCTCTTTGCGGCATACGCCGCGTCCTCGCCGTTTTCCACTTTACCAGCAGGAATTTCCCACAGGGCTTTGTTGTAAAGGTATCTGAACTGTCTGACCAGTAAAACGGCGCCTTTTTCGACATAAAGTACTGCGGCGCCGCCGCAATGACGCACGCATTCGCGTTTTGACGCACTGCCGTCGGGAAGAATGACCTCGTCCACTTCCAATTTTAAAATTTTTCCATCGTAAACTGTTTTACCGGAAACCTTTTTTTCGGTCAGATTCATATGGTTTTTCGTATGCCTCGATAAGTTCGATTAATTCTGCTATGCCGTCAGATACGCATTTGAGATTAAGGACAAAATAGCTGTAACCGCAAAGCAAAGCGTCAATATTTTCCACACATCCGTCTTTTACGCTTTTTTGCAGAGCGGAAAGTATTTTAAGCCCGTTTTCTCTGTCTTCGGCAGGGATATCGGCTGAAGAAATAAACTCTTCTTCCTGAGCAAAAGCAACTCCGAGCACCGAAAATATTTCGCCCGTTTTCATATCGGTTTCCCTGTCTTCAATGACAGACGCTATTTCCTCTCTGAAAACCTGATAAATACAGTCCTGCAAGCCTTTGACTACGGTGTTGCAAAACGCCTGATAACTTGCAAAATAACTGCCGTCTTCGGGGAAATATTGCCTCAAAAAGTCATTTAAATTGATGTTATCCTTGTCAAACTCCACCAAAAGGCAAAAAATAAACGCCAATCTTTGACCTACGGTCTGAGGAAGAACAACATAGTTTCTTAAAAACATACCGTCGTTTACAGTGACAAGACACTGACTTTTTGCCGCAAGGTAATTAAAATCTTTTGTAACAGCCTCGAAAAGTCTGTATAAATCGGGACAGTTGACTATGCATTTAAGTAAATCTTTTATTTTGGTCGTCGCCATAATAAATTTGCAACTTTTAAGCTCTTCGCATTTATCGAGAAAAGATTTGACCTGTTCTTTTGTACTTTGCATATTTTTGCCCCTTGTATTACTTGCCGTGCGCTTCGTGCGCAGTTTTTTTTATTATAGCACACATAATTTTAAAAATGCATTATTTTTAACTAAATATCTTGATTTTATTGAAATAATTATGTATAATGAATAAGCAATTTTTACATTTTTTTAATTGATTATGTTGAACACAGGCGAAACCTCCACAAACAAATTAATAATACTTTTCGTTTTTGATAAAATGGAAAGCGCTCTATCCGAGCGTACGATTGTGGATATGTGTTCCACTTCCAACAGCTGGATGGGCTATATGGACTGCGTAAACGTAATTCATAAGCTTATCGACGATAATTTTATTTGCGTTGTCGGCGGCGACGACGATACTCTTTACACAATTACGCCGGACGGAAGAGAAACGCTTGCGAACTTTTACATTAACATACCGAAATCCGTGAGGGAAGAAATTTCGCAGTTCGTTAAAAAGAACAGCGCAAGATACCGCAACAGACAGGAGTGCCGTTCCGACTACTATCAGAACGTTGACGGAACTTTTACGGTAGCTTTAAAAATTCTTGCCCCCGTACAGCCTCTTTTAGACCTGAAATTCGTAGTTCCCGATAAAAAAACGGCAAAAGCGATATATAAAAAATGGGAAGAGAAAGCGGCTGACGTATACTCTGTAATTTACGAAAATCTTTGCGATTAGGAGCGGAAAATGTTTACTTATTCAACCAACGGCACATGTTCGCGCCAAATTATTTTTGACGTAGACAATAACAATAAAATACATAATCTTAAATTTATCGGCGGTTGCAACGGCAACCTTCAAGGCGTTGCCCGTCTTTGCGAAGGTAAAGACATTGACGAGGTCGAAGCTTTGCTTAAAGGCGTCATTTGCAGGAACGGCACTTCCTGCCCCGACCAGCTTTCAAAAGCCATTGCGCAATATAAAAAATCTTTAAAGAATTGATTTAAAAATTAAAGCGAGCCAAAGGCTCGCTTTTTTATTTGTCGATATATTTCCGATTTGCCGTTTATAGGCGTTTATCTATTTCAAATTTATCAGCGTCTCATAGAGCGCGGCAGTATTTTTATCAACTAAATCATAGTAAAAACACCTGCCCTCATAGCCGTTTTCGCTGTTAAAACGGATGAGATTAAAACCGTAATAATCTTCCCCAACGCCTATTAAAAGTTTTTCATACGGCATACCGTTGTGTTCAAGCTGCTTTTTGAAATCGAATTCCAGCCAAACACCTTTCTGCATTTCTTTAACCGTAAGATTGTTTATGCTTACGCCGAATGCAGGCATATCGTGGGCGTCCTTGACCGTTGCGTTCCAGCAGTCCATAATTTTTCTGTACTCTGCGCTACCGTAAACGTACTCGCTTTTTACGCTTTCGTTATAAATGTTTACCGTTTGCGCTTTATCGAAAGGAATGTTAAATTCTTCCATTACAATTACCATACCTTATATTTTTGTTATTTTTTTGAAAAATATTCATCAATAGCTTTTGCCGCTGTTTTACCTGCACCCATTGCAAGTATTACCGTAGCCGCGCCTGTCACGGCGTCTCCTCCGGCATACACTCCCTGTTTGGATGTTCTGCCTGTGCTTTCCTCAACAATGATTCCGCCTCGGCTGTTTGTTGCAAGACCGTCCGTAGTATTTTTTATCAAGGGGTTGGGGCTTGTGCCAATTGCCATTATAACACAATCCGCCTCGATTTCGTATTCGCTACCCTCCACTTCAACGGGACGTCGCCTGCCCCGTTCGTCGGGCTCGCCGAGTTCGCATTTTATAACTTTAAGCCCTTTTACAAAACCGTTTTTAGTGTCGCGCTTATTTTCGGGATTTTCAAAACCGATTAATTCAACAGGGTTTGTAAGAATTTTAAATTCCACGCCCTCTTCCTGCGCGTGTTCAACTTCTTCTTTGCGCGCAGGGAGTTCGTCCATAGAACGCCTGTAAACTATGTATACCTTTTCCGCGCCAAGCCTTAAAGCCGTGCGCGCCGCGTCCATGGCAACGTTTCCGCCGCCTACAACAGCAACTTTTTTTGCGCGAATTACAGGGGTCTCGGAATCAGACATATAAGCTTTCATAAGATTTGTGCGCGTTAAAAACTCGTTTGCAGAATATACGCCTTTTAAAGCTTCGCCTTTAATACCCATAAAACGAGGAAGCCCTGCGCCCGAACCGATAAATACTGCCTCGAAACCGTCTTCAAAAAGTTCGTCAACCGTAAGCGTTTTCCCTATTACGACGTTAGTCTGAATTTCTACGCCGTATTTTTTAAGCGTTTCAACTTCTTTTTCTACTATGTCTTTCGGAAGCCTGAATTCGGGTATACCGTAAACTAAAACCCCACCGGCTGTATGCAAAGCTTCGAATACAGTAACTTTATAACCCTTTTTAGCCAAATCGCCTGCGCAGGCAAGACCGGCAGGTCCCGATCCGACAACGGCGACTTTATATCCGTTGGAAACAGGCAGTTCAGGTTCGCCTTTGAAATTTTTATTGTGCCAATCGGCGACATACCGTTCAAGCCTGCCTATTGCTACGGGTTCAAACTTGATGCCCAAAGTGCATTTGCTTTCGCACTGTGTTTCCTGCGGACAAACTCTGCCGCATACCGCAGGAAGAGAAGAACTTTCGGAAATTACGCTATAAGCACCCTCAAAATCCTTTTGTCTTACTTTTAAAATAAAATCGGGTATAGCGACGTTGACGGGACAGCCATCGACACAAGGTTTGTTTTTGCAGTTAAGGCACCTTTCGGCTTCTGCGACCGCAACCTGCTCGGTGTAACCCAAGGCAACTTCTTCAAAGTTTTTAGCCCTTTTATTTGCTTCCTGTACGGGCATTTCGTGTTTTTTAGGATTTAAAGCCATTAATCTGCCCCCTTTAATAAATTACAGGTTTCTTCCCTTCTTTTCCTTTCAAATTCGCCGTACGCGCCCGAACGCGCGATAGCTTCGTCAAAATCCACTTCAAAACCGTCGAAATCAGGGCCGTCAACGCAGGCGAACTTTATTTTTCCGCCGACTGTAAGTCGGCATCCTCCGCACATTCCCGTACCGTCAATCATTATGGGATTCATTGATACCGTTGTTTTAACGCCGTAAGGCTTTACAGCCGCAACGACGAACTTCATCATAATAAGAGGACCTATAGCTATTACTTCGTCAAAGGTTTCACTGCTTTCAAGCGCCTCTTTAAGCGGCAATGTAACTACGCCCTGTCTGCCGTAGCTACCGTCGTCGGTAACAATCGTAAGTTTGTCTGAACAAGCTTTAAATTCGTCTTCCAAAATTACTAAATCTTTATTGCGGAAACCTATTACAGAATGAACCTCGCAACCCAGCTTACGGAATTTTTCAGCAACGGGCAAAGCTATTGCGCAACCAACGCCGCCGCCGACAATACATACCTTTTTTACGCCGTCCGTCTTTGTAGGACAGCCCAAAGGCCCGACAAAATCTTCGATAAATTCACCCTCTTCTTTTGCATTAAGAAGCATAGTTGCCGCCCCGACAACCTGAAAAATTATTTTAACCGTTCCCTCTGTTCTGTCAAAACCTGCGACTGTGAGCGGAATTCTCTCTCCGTCTTTATTTACCCTTAAAATTATAAACTGACCTGCTTCGGCTTTTTTCGCAACAAGCGGCGCATATATATCCATCATCGTGACTGTAGGATTCAGAACGCGTTTTTTTACTATTTTATACATATTTATCCGCCTTGATTAAACTTACGATTTTCTTTATTCTATCCGCAGGGTAAGGAGCCTCTTCTGCGGTTGTATAACTTACTTTACGGATTAAACCCGTCTGAATATTGTCATGCCTGCCCAGCGGCGCAATGACTTTATCTCCCTCTTCAGCGCCGTCAAAAGTGCACAGATACCAATATGTCCATCCCTTTACCTTAGGGTCGTTTACAAATTCCACGGCGGTAAAACACAACAGATTATCCATAAAAAAATTATACAATATATTTATTGTTTTGCAAAGAAAAAAAGGCTTGAAAATTTCAAGCCTTTAAATTTTTTAAAATGACGGCCGTTTATAGCGTAAAAATTTTTATGCAATAAACAGCAATGACCCAATACGAAATTATTCGTAATCGACAACGTCTATCCAATTGTGGAGGAATTCTTTCTCTGCCTCAGGAGCTTTAACAAGTCTTGAAGCCGCAACGATGGGTATCCAACGCTGAACATATTGTATTGCGGTATCGCTCTTTTTGCAATAAAGTTTCAAATATTTGTCGCCGAGTTCTTTTTTACCTGCCAGATAGAATAAAAGATAACTTCTTGCAACGTCCGCAGACGAGTTTCCCTGCGTGGCGTGCGACCAGTCGATTATAAAAGGCGTGCCGTCTGCGGTTATAATGATGTTTGTGGGGTTAAAGTCGCCGTGGCAAAGACGCTTATGTTTAGGCATAGAATCAAGACGGGTATGCAGGTCGTAACGTGTGGAAGCATCCAAATCGGTAGCGGAAATTTTAGTCTGCATCTTTTCCGTGAGTTTATTGAGCATAGGTACCGTTTTGGAAAGAACCGTCATCTGCAAGTCGACGAAAAGATTCAGATACTCGTCCTCTTTTTCGGGATGTTCGTCCATTAACGCCTGAAGGGTCTTACCCTCGATATAATCGAGAATTATTGCCCACTTGCCGTCAACCACCTCTATGGCGTGAATTTTGGGGACGTTGAGGTCGGTTTCTTCCACCCTCGCGTTGTTTAACGCCGCCTTCAAAACTTCGGCTTTGGAATAGCCTTCGCCGAATACTTTTATCAGGTTTTTACCGTCCTTGTAAATCTGCTTTTCGCTGCTTTCGAATATTAACTTTGCGCTGTCTTTCATTTAATTTTCCTCCTTATTTTCCGTAGTATGCTTTAAGATACATTTCTTTGATTTCACTCATTAAAGGGTAACGTGGATTTGCGCCCGTACACTGGTCGTCGAATGCCTGTTCAACCATATCGTCAAGACGGTTAAGGAAGTCAGTTTCATCAATGCCGTAATCTTTAATAGTCTTTTTTATGCCGACTTTTTCTTTAAGTTTATCTATCTCTTTAATTAAATTGGCAACCTTTTCCTTGTCGTTTTTACCTTCGATTTGCAAAGCTTCGGCAACTTCTGCATATCTTCTCTGTGTTTTAGGGTAAGCGTACTGACTGAAGGTGCCCATTTTTGCAGGAGCTTCGGAAGAGTTGAAACGAATAACTTCGTCAATCATAAGCGCATTTGCAACGCCGTGAGGCAGATGGTGGAATGCGCCAAGCTTGTGAGCCATAGAGTGGCACACGCCGAGGAAAGCATTGGCAAAAGCCATACCTGCCATGGTTGCGGCGTTAGCCATTTTTTCCCTTGCCTCAACGTCCGTTTGTCCGTTGTCGTAGGCGTCGGGAAGATATCTGAATATCACTTTCAAAGCCTGAACGGCAAGTCCGTCGGTGTAGTCCGTAGCCATAACCGAAGCATAAGCTTCAAGAGCGTGCGTAACGGCGTCTATACCCGAAGCCGCAGTCAGCCCCTTTGGCGCAGACATATGCAAATCTGTATCGATAATCGCCATATTCGGCATAAGCTCATAATCTGCAAGGGGGTATTTGACGCCTGTTTTTTCATCGGTTATTACCGCAAAAGGCGTAACCTCGGAACCTGTTCCGGCGGAAGTGGGGATTGCTATAAAGTAAGCCTTTTCACCCATTTTAGGGAAAGTATAAACACGCTTTCTGATATCGACAAAGCGCATTGCCATATCCATAAAGTCGGCTTCGGGATGCTCGTAAAGAACCCACATTATTTTTGCCGCGTCCATCGCGCTGCCGCCGCCGAGGGCGATAACCGTATCGGGCTTGAACGCCGACATAAGTTTTGCGCCCTGTACTGCGCATTCCAATGTGGGGTCGGGCGCGACGTCGAAGAACACGCTGTGAGCTATGCCCATTTCGTCCAGCTTGTCGGTTACGCATTTTGTAAAGCCGTTTTCATAAAGGAATTTATCCGTAACAACAAACGCCTTTTTCTTGCCCATAACATTCTTTAATTCTTCCAAGGCGACAGGCAGACAGCCTTTTTTAATATATACTTTCTGGGGCGACCTGAACCACAGCATATTTTCTCTCCTTTCCGCTACCGTTTTGATATTTAATAGGTGCTTTACTCCAACGTTTTCCGAAACGGAATTGCCGCCCCAACTTCCGCAACCCAATGTCAGCGACGGCGCAAGTTTGAAGTTATATAAATCGCCTATACCGCCCTGCGACGAGGGAGTGTTCAAAAGTATGCGGCAGGTTTTCATCCTTTCTGAAAATTCGTGAATTTTATCCTGCGATGTTACAGTGTTGACATAAAGCGACGAAGTATGTCCGTAACCGCCGTCCGCTACCAATTTTTCAGCCTTGTCGAGAGCGTCGCCGAAGTCCTTAGCCCTGTACATTGCAAGTACGGGGGAAAGTTTTTCGTGCGCAAACTCTTCCGAAAGCTCTACGCTTTCGACTTCTCCGATTAAAATTTTAATGCTTTCGGGAACGTCTACGCCTGCAAGTTTAGCAATTTTATAAGCAGGCTGACCTACGATTTTTGCGTTAAGCGAACCGTTTATGATAATAGTTTTTCTCACCTTATCGAGCTCTTCGCCCACCAACAGGTGACAGCCTCTGGTTTCAAATTCCTTTCTTACTTTATTGTAAATTTTATCGCATACTATTACGGACTGTTCGGACGCGCAAATCATACCGTTGTCAAACGTTTTTGAATGGATAATAGAGTTTACCGCAAGAAGAACATCCGCGCTTTCGTCTATAATCGCAGGGGTATTGCCGGCGCCTACGCCTATAGCAGGTTTGCCGCTTGAATACGCCGCTTTAACCATACCGGGGCCGCCTGTTGCAAGAATGGTGTCAACTTCTTTCATTAATAGGTTAGTCATATCAAGGCTGGGCACATCAATCCAACTAATGATACCCTCGGGCGCGCCTGCCGCCACCGCCGCTTCGTAAATGACTTTTGCCGCTGCGATAGTTGAATTCTTTGCACGGGGGTGAGGACTTATAATACAACCATTACGGGTCTTTAAACATATAAGAGTTTTGAAAATAGCAGTCGACGTGGGATTGGTCGTAGGTATAACCGCCCCTATTACGCCGATAGGTTCGGCAATTTTAGTCAGACCGTAAACTTTGTCCTCTTCTAAAATACCGCAGGTTTTAACATCCTTGTATTTATTGTAAATATATTCCGCGGCGTAGTGGTTTTTAATAACTTTGTCTTCTACCACTCCCATTCCCGTTTCCTCAACGGCAAGTTTGGCAAGCGGTATTCTTACCCTGTTGGCCGCACAGGCGCAAGCCGTGAAAATTTTATCAACCTGTTCCTGGCTGAATTTCGCAAACTCGCTCTGCGCTTTACGCACGCGCTTTATTTCCTGTTCGAGTTTTTCAACACTGTCGCAAATTCCGTAGTTAAGTTTAAACTCCATTTTATTCTCCTAAAATTATTTTCGTATTTATTATGTGATTTGCTCTGCGATTTAATAGATATTTTTTAATCGATATAATTTTATCAAATAAATAATTTTAATGCAACGGAATGAAAAAATATTTTTTGTTTTGCTGAATTTTGTTATTTTTTAAACAAATTCGTTATTTGAAAACACCGACAGCACATTTTGAAGGCAATAAAATAATTTTTATCGGGTTTTGATTGACAATAATAAATTTTTTAATTATAATCACTATTGTTTTGCGGACGTGGCGAAATTGGCAGACGCGCAGGTTTCAGGTTCCTGTGGGCAACCATGGGGGTTCAAGTCCCTTCGTCCGCACCAAGACAGACAGAGTTTGAACCTTAAATACGTATTTGTAAACGGGGTTGCGGGCTTTGTCGCAAAAAGATAAAAGTAAAACGGCAATGAGTTTAGGCTCGTTGCCGTTTTACTATCTCCCACCCAAGAGAACCCACCCTAATGGTCGTAAATTAAGATAAATACATTTCGTCATAGATTTACAAGTTTCTACGTTTTTTACGCCAAAAGTGTTACAGTGTTACGGGGTGGACTGGTAATACTATGTCCACCCGCACACGGGCGGCAAGCCGCCCGTGTATTGCCGTGTTTGCTTTAATTGCGTTACACGTTACGGGGTGAACTGGTAATAGTATATATATTATACAAAATCACGTAATTGCTTTTGCAAATGTTTGCGTACTGTTGCCATTTGTTGAGATATGGACGAGTGAGAAACGCCGCGCTCACGCGCAATCGCCCGCATAGTCATTTCCTCGTAATAGAATTTATGCACCAATTCGCGCCGCTTGTCCGACAGCGTTAATAACGCTTTATGTACGCGCTCTATGTTTTCGCGCCGTATGATTATAGCAAGTGTATCAGCGGACTTGTCCTCAAAATCTATTCCGTTTTCAATTAAATAGTTCAAAGAGGTATGCCGCCTTGTTTCCCGCTAATGGTTGCGCTTTTCCATTTGTACGAGTTGTAAGTGTATCAAATATAATTCGTCCGTAACCTCTATTTCATTTGTAGTTCCGTCAACAAATTTATATATTATTACTTGCATATAGAAAGCCTCCAACTATAAGCACGGCGACAGCATTTTGGAAAGGTTTTTGAGAAAATAAAAAAAAGCCCAACAAACTTTCAGACTTTATAAGCCTTGAAAATCTGTCGGGTTTTACTCTTTCATAGAGAGCCTTAACGCCTTTAACAAATGCCAGCCGTAAACGTGCGTGCACTTACTGCCCTATAAAGTTGTGAGAGTGTAGGCGTTTGCTATGAGGTGTCTATGTATAAAAAAAGAATTGAGTGCGCCATTTACTGCTCCCGAAAATAATTTTTTACTTTCGTACACTCAATTCTTTATTTAATATTAAATTTTATTCGGTTGTTATGTTTTATCTGATAATACTTTTTTAATAATGATTTTGCCGTCCTTGATTTCTATTTGTAGTTTTGCCTTGCAATTCTGGCAATATTTTTTCACGTTCAAGCCAACGCCAGCCTTGAATAATTTGTGCCACAGTCGGGGCAGACAATATAATTTGTCATAGACTGTATTTCTTTTTGTACTTTTATCGTTTAATCTTAAATTTTAACAATAAGGCAATAACGCTGCAAAGTAAAATAAATATACCGAACAATACGGGTAAATGCCAAACTTGAAAACTCGTCATTGCCTTAAATGCTATTGTAGCGGGGAAAGCATAGGCAATATATTGCATAAATTGTGGCAACATATCTGCGGGAAACATAATGCCCGACAGCATAGTGGACGGCAAAAATATTGCCATTGCTACCATTGTCAACTTTGCTTGCTGTTTAATCAAAAGCCCGAAAATACAACTGATAGCAAGAGTTATCGCAAGCAACGCTATAAGTGATAAAAAATACCATATCAAATCAGGCGGCAATTCCGCTTTGAAAATTAAAGGCGAAAGGGCAAAAACTATAAGACAGCATATAAGCGTATGTATAAATGACGAAATAAATTGCGATATAACGCCAAACCAAATAGGCGCGCCGTTTGCATTATAGACCTTTTTAACGTCTGTTCCGTAGATTTCCGCAACTGCGGGCGGTACGCCGAACAACGCGCTCATTATGATTGTAAACACGGTCATTGACGAAATAAGAGTTTTTGTAGCGTTCGTATCAATAGTAGTGAAAATTCCGCCCATAAATAGAAAAAATATGAGCGGCACAAGATAACAAGCAATAAGCATACCTTTACTGCGTATATCAAACTTGAATTGTAAACCAATCCCGTATAAAAAAGCCTTCATTAGTTCGCACCTCTCACAATGTTCATAAAGTTTTGTTCAAGCGATATTCTATCGGTCTGAATTTCCGAAATCGATATGCCTTTTTGTTTGTATTCCGATAATAGCGTAAATAAAGTTTCCATAATATTTTCCGTTTCGTATTCGTTTTGCCCGTCGGCGGTTTTTATGCGTATAATATGCCTTTTGCCGCCCATAGCGGTAAATTCGTCAACCGTTCCGATAAAAGCAATATTCCCGTTACTCAAAACGGCTACTCTGTCGCATAATTCTTCGACTTCCGCCATATCGTGGCTGGCAAGAATTATTGTTTTACCTTGTGATTTTAATGCGCGTATTTGTTCGTGCAACGATACGCGCCCCTCAACATCAAGACCCGCAGTCGGTTCGTCAAGGAAAATAATGTCGGGGTTGCCTATAAGTGCAAGCGCAAGGTGTAAGCGGCGTTTTTGCCCCGTAGACAAATCGGCATATTTCTTTTTTGATAATTCGGGTATGCCGAAAGAATTAAGCATTTCTTTATCTGGTGTGGTTTTATGCCAATTAGCAAACAGTTTGACGGCTTCCATAGGTTTAATATAGGCTTGTAAAGCCGACGACTGTAATTGAATACCGATTTTTCCGTTTACGGTTATATTCCCACTGTCGTAAGCGCGTAAGCCCTCGATACATTCCAAAGCCGTAGTTTTGCCCGCACCGTTTACGCCGAGCAAAGCAAAGATTTCACCTTTATGTACGGTTAAATTTATACCTTTCAATACGGAGTTCGCGCCGTAATTCTTTTTTAATTCCTTGACCTCGATTATATTTTTCATTTTTTTGCCTCAAAAGGGTTAATACCCAAATTTTCAAAATAAAAACACAGCGCAGGCTCAATAAAAGCATTCAGTACGTTTTGCATATCGTTATCCGCTTGCGCGTTTCCGAAATTCATTAGTTGTGATAATATACTCATATCGCCGCCCGTAAACTCTGTTATAAGTTGCCAAAATTCTTTTGCGATAATTTGTCCTTGTTCACTTTCGGGTGCTATGCCGTTCTCAATGCATTTTTCTATTTTTCCGACAATTAAGTTAAACTTATTTATAAACGCAACACCCGTATCTTTATCGAATTTCTTATGACAGTAGTCGAGCATATTATCGTCAAAATATTTAATTAAACCGTAATACTTATTTCCCATTTGCAAGTTGACAATTATATCGGCATACTTTGAAAAGTCAACTGTTTGCATTTGTTCTATTTCGTTTTTTAATAATCCGATTGCTTGTAAAGATTGCGTAAGCGTATTTATTTGTGTTTGTATCGAATTGCTTTGTTCGGTCAACGCTATTATTGCCTTTTGTGGCGTATCAATGGAAGTCAAACGATTTTTAATTTCATCAAATGAAAACCCTAACGATTTAAGAGTAAGTATTTGATGCAACTTAACAATATCCTTATCACTATACAAACGCCGTCCGCCTTCGCTGATACAAGACGGACCAAATAGCCCTTCGCGGTCATAATATTGCAACGCCCGAGCGGTTACACCCATTTTCTTTGCGACTTCGCCAACCGTCATATAGCCTTGCGGAATTGCTTTATATCTTGCCATAAATATACCTCGCATATATTATAATTCATTACGCGGCGTAACGAGCAAGCATTTTTAAGTATTTGTTATAAAAAAGTTTTCATTTATAAAATTCGACATAATTCACAACTCTTTGATAATTTTTGTTGTTCTAAATCTGATAAAATCAACGTGAGGTTTTATATTCTTTTCCATAAGAATTACATAGTTTGTTATTCGCTTGTGCTTACCGTCTGGGGACGGAATACGCCGCCTTGAC
>CAPMFN010000009.1:0-89918 GCA_948658045.1 Christensenellaceae bacterium | reverse complement strand
TTAACGAGCAACTTTATGTCCTTTTCTCTTTCTCCCTTACTTCTTCTATGTAGTTATATGTTCGCTTTAATTGTATAAACCGACATCTTTATTCCGCTTTAGCTCAGTCGGTAGAGCATTCGGCTGTTAACCGAAGTGTCGTAGGTTCAAGTCCTACAAGCGGAGCCATTCCGGTGACGATAGCAACGAGGATCCACCTGTTCCCATACCGAACACAGAAGTTAAGCTCGTTTACGCCCGATGTAGTTGGGTTTTAACCCTGCAAGATAAGGTAGTTGCCGGATTTCATTTCTAAAAGCGCGTTTTCATTATGAAAACACGCTTTTTCATTTGTTTTTAAACTTTTTTACCCGTCTTATGCGATATTTGAATTCTTATGGATATTCCGATATGCCGATTTTTAATATTAAGCTTTTAGCGGTGTTTTTATTGTTTTCGGATGGGCTTTATGCGTGCCCGAACGCTAAGTATATGGAGCTAAAATAACTTTAACTTTGGGCAAAATAATTTTAAAGATAAATTTGTTATTTAGTTTGTTTATAACAACTTAATTTAAATTGAAAGTTAAACGGCGGAGAGTTTCTCAACTCTCCGCCGTAGCGTTTTAATTAAATCGTTTTTAAAAAATCAAGAAGCAGTGCTTGTTGCTTTGGAGAAAGACGGTCAATAAGGTTTTGAATTATTGTATTTAATTCCTTTTGCTCGTCAGAGCTACGGAAGAATTCAGCAAGAGTAATTCCAAAACCGTTATTGCAGATAAAACTTAAATATTCAACGGTAGGGCAACGTTCGCCGTTTTCTAATTTATTAATATATGTTGGCGAAACTCCTGCAAGGTTAGCCAATGTGTTTTTCTTTAAATGATTTTTTTCGCGCAAATACTTTATTCTTTGCCCAACTTCCTTAGCTGTCATAATAACTCCTGATTTAAACTATTGTATATAGTTTATGCTAATTTAGGGGTCAATATTTAAACTATTGGGTTGATTTATGAATACAATTGTATTATAATACCTGTACAATAGTTTAAAAAATGCAATAATTATGGCAACTAATGAAAAACAGACAAAATCGAAAAGCCGAGTCCGCGACCACGGCGAAGTGTTTACAGCGGAACGGGAAGTAAATGCAATGCTCGACCTCGTAAAAAACGAGACCGAGCGCATTGACAGCCGATTTTTAGAGCCTGCGTGCGGCAACGGTAATTTCCTTATAAAAATACTCGAACGCAAGCTGAACGTTGTAGACGGCGCATATAAGCGCAGTCAATGGGATTGGGAAATTCATGCTATGGTCGCAGCGTCAAGCCTGTACGGCGTAGAGCTTTTACCTGATAACACAGCCGATTGTCAAAATCGCCTATTCGATTACTTTAAGAAAAGATATAAAACTCTCTACAAAAGCAAAATTTCAAACAAATATCTTGAAAATGTTTTGTATATCTTTCAGAAGAATATTATTTGCGGAGACGCGCTCACGCTTTTACGTTCCGACGGTACGCCGATAATTTTCTGTGAATGGGGCTTTGCCGGTAGTAAAGTTACACGAAGAGATTTTACAATGAGCAACCTTTTGGAAAGCAGTCAAAAACAGTCGCAAGATACTTTATTTGGTTTGCAACCCGAAGAAAAATTGCCCGTACCCGTAAGGCAATACTCTGCCGTAAGTTACCTCGCACTCTGTCATTCTGAGTGAAGCGTAGCAAAATTGAGGAACCTTGTGTGGTTATAGATTATCCATTACGTTCAGAATGACAATGAAATAATAAAAAACAAATGAGGACAGTATGCTTAAACCCAAATACAACCCTGACGTTTTAAGTTGCCTTGCAAATCTTTCCAACGACGAGGTGTTCACGCCGCCAGACTTGGCAAACGCTATGCTCGACACTCTTCCAAAAGAGATATGGCAGGACGAGAACGCCTCTTTTTTAGACCCGTGCTGTAAGTCGGGGGTGTTTTTAAGGGAAATTGCAAAGCGGCTTTTAGTCGGTTTAAAGGTAAAAATTCCTGACGAACAAAAGCGCATAGACCATATATTTAAAAATCAGCTTTTCGGAATTTCTATAACAGAAATGACGGGTATGCTTTCCCGGCGCAGTGTGTATTGCTCAAAACACGCAAACGGCAAATATTCGGTGTGTACTAAGTTTAAAGATGAAAGCGGTAATATCATTTTTAACGAAATTAAGCACACTTTCAAAAACGGCAAATGCAAATTTTGCGGCGCGGCGGAAACCGAGTACGGCGAAAAGGTAAGAGTAAATTTAGAAAGTCACGCCTATCAGTTTATACACACTTTAACCCCAGAGGAAATTTTCAATATGAAGTTTGACGTAATAATCGGCAATCCGCCTTATCAGCTTTCTGACGGAGGAGCGCAGGCAAGCGCCGCACCTATTTATCATTATTTTGTGAATACTGCTAAAAAGCTGAATCCTCGCTATTTGGTTATGATTATTCCGTCGCGTTGGTTTGCAGGTGGTAAAGGATTAGACGAATTCAGGAATGGTATGTTGCATGATAACAGATTGCGCGAATTACACGATTTTTTAAACGCTGGCGACTGTTTTCCCGGCGTTGAAATAAAGGGAGGTGTTTGTTATTTTCTTTGGGATAGGGATAACCGCGGACTTTGCAAAGTAAATACTCATGAAGACGGAAAAATAATATCAGTTGCAGAAAGGCAACTGTTGGAAGAAAACAGCGATATTTTTATTAGATATAACGAAGCAATTTCTATTTTACATAAAGTTTTAGCATTAGGCGAACCGTCGTTCAGTGAAATAGTTCATTCAGCAAAGACTTTCGGATTTAGGACATATTTTACAGATTACGATTTAAAAGAAGTAAGAGATATTATAGACAATAATTTAATACTTTTACATGGAAATCATTCTAAGGGTTATATGTACAGAAATTCTTTTATGTGCGGTACCGAATACATTGATAATTGGAAAATTTTTATTCCGGAAGCAGTTGGTAGTGGTAATATGAAAACCGATATATTAAAACCTATTTTAGGAAAGCCTTTAACAGCGTGCACGGAAACTTATGTAATGAATGGACCTTATAGAAATGAAATTGAAGCTCAAAATGCAATGCTGTATATCAAAACTAAATTTTTTCACTTTATGTTGGGGCTTAAAAAGAATACACAACATACCACAAAGCAAGTTTATCAATTTGTACCTATGCAAAACTTCACGGATAACTCAGACATAGCTTGGGGTCAATCGGTAAGCGACATTGACAAACAACTCTATAAAAAGTATAATTTATCGCAAGAAGAAATTAACTTTATCGAATCTATGATTCGACCTATGGAGTAAAATTATGACTGATTATTTGACATTGTATTCAAAATTTAATGATTTTAAAGATGTTAGCGATTGTATAAATGAAGTTAAAAAGCTTAGAGAATACTACCGCTCTCAGCAATATGAAAAAATGACAGAGCATATAAATAGTTTGACAAAAAAATATGTGTTAGAAACTATAATTTGGAACTCTGTTAATCAAAATGCGCCGGTAACCTATCAGCAAGCTTATATAAATGCTGAAAATTTTATGCAGATGCAGGGTGCGACAGTAATCGCAACAAAAGTTTTTAATTATGCCTCGCGGTTAACAAAGCAAGAGCAAGAATTTATTGAGTCCATAATTAAACCTATGGAGTAACAAATGAAAATATTTGAAATCAAAATTTATCCGTTTTCAGAGGAAGAATTTGAAAACAAAAAACAAATATTTATCAAAAAATATTATGACGAACACAGAGATGCTAGTTTTGCAAGAAATGAATATTTTTATAATATTTTTTATGCTGACAAATTGACTTTTGAAAACTATTGTATTGGTTATGTTGAATTATATGTTGAAGAAGATAGGATACGATATGAAGTAAAAATCATGTTGCGCCGAAAATATCCATCGAAAAAATTTTTACAAGGAGAAATGATTAAATTAGATGATAATAAATATCCAACTTATGATATGAAAGAAAATAAAGTAAAAGAAACGGCAAGGTATAAATTAGTTCCTTATAAACCTAAATTATTAACTGAAAAAAAGCATTATATGGTAAATGATTTTGTAAGTGAGAACATAATTAATATTAGTAAACTAGATAATATACAAATATTGAATGCGATAAGAGTAAAAATAAGAGATATTAACGAGACCTCAAAATATAAAAATCTTTATTTCGACATGTCTTTGTTTAATGTAATTGCCGAGTATCTTGACTTTAAAAAAATGTCAAGAGATGACAGGGAAGAAGAATTAAATAGACTTTTTAATTTGTAAAAGGATAATATATGCCGCAAGAATTTTTTCTGAATAGACCGAAAAGCACACCGCAGATATATGCTTACAGCGATACGCGGTTTCCGAATATGCTTAAAATTGGCTATACAACTAAAAGCGTTGAAGAGCGCGTTGCCGAGCAGTATCCTACGCTTACGCCCGAAAGGTCTTATAAAATCGAATACTTTGCGTCCGCAATGAAAAACGACGGCACGACTTTTACCGACCACGACGTACATAAAATTTTAAAAAAGAAAGGCTTTTCAAACCCCAACGGTGAGTGGTTCAAATGCACGGTAAAAGACGTTGAGGCGGCAATATATGCCGTTAAAGCGGGTAAAGCTAACATTGAAAACAGAAATCAGACATTTGCTATGCGCCCTGAACAGGCGGATGCGGTTAAAAAGACGGCGGACTATTTTTTGGAATATATGACGGACGAAAATGGCAAGCCGCCTCATTTTTTGTGGAATTGCAAAATGAGGTTCGGTAAGACTTTTGCCACATATCAGCTTGCTAAGGAATTGGGTTTTAAAAAAATTTTGGTTATTACTTTCAAGCCTGCTGTGCAAAGCGCTTGGGAAGAAGATTTGCTGTCTCACGTCGATTTTGAGGGCTGGCAGTTTATTGCACGCGGCGGTTTAACTTACGATGACGTTGACCACGACAAGCCGTTTGTTTGCTTTGCTTCATTTCAGGACTTTTTGGGCAAAAATAAGATCGGCGGTATCAAGCTGAAAAATGAATGGGCGCACGCTGTTGCGTGGGATATGGTTGTGTTTGACGAATACCACTACGGCGCCTGGCGCGATAATGCGCATGAGCTTTTCGAAGCTGAGGATGGCAGAGATAACCGTTTGGAAAACGGCGGACAAGAGTACTTTAACGAAGATTATATGCCTATATCTACGCGGTCGTATCTGTATCTGTCGGGGACGCCGTTCCGCGCTATATCATCGGGAGAATTTATCGAAGAGCAAATATATAACTGGACGTATTCCGACGAGCAACGCGAAAAGTTAAACTGGGACATAGCCAAAGGTCAAAATCCGTATGCGAGCCTTCCGCGTATGGTTCTTTTAACCTATCAGTTGCCTGAAAGCATAACGCATATAGCTTCCGGCGGTGAGTTTGACGAGTTTGATTTGAATGTGTTTTTTGCCGCCGAGGGCGAGGGTGAATTTGCGCGTTTCAGGTTTGAGGACGAAGTGCAGAAATGGCTTGACTTAATCCGCGGCAACTACCTTGAAACGTCTATTGACAATTTGCGGTTGGGTGCGAAAAAGCCGCCATTGCCTTTTAGCAACGGGCAGCTTTTGAATTTGCTTTCGCATACATTTTGGTTTTTGCCGAGCGTTTCGGCGTGTTATGCAATGCGCAATCTTCTGGCGAAGAGGCAGAATAAGTTTTATCACGATTACAACGTTGTGGTTTGCGCAGGCGCACAGGCCGGTATCGGTTTGAATGCATTGTCGCCGGTAAAACAGGCAATGGAAGACCCTCTCATTTCAAAATCGATAACACTATCTTGCGGCAAGCTGACTACGGGTGTTACCATTAAGCCGTGGACGGGAATTTTTATGCTGCGCAATCTTACAAGCCCTGAAACTTATTTTCAGGCGGCGTTTAGGGTACAGTCGCCGTGGACGGTTAAAAGTGAAACTAATCCGGACGAAGAAGATATTATTAAGCAGGAATGCTATGTGTTCGACTTTGCGCCCGAACGCGCTTTGAAGCAGATTGCCGATTATTCCTGCCGACTTAATATGGATGAAGTCAACCCCGAAAGAAAGGTTGCCGAATTTATAAAATTTTTGCCTGTGCTTGCTTACGACGGAAGTTCTATGAAACAAATTGACGCGGCAGGGATTTTGGACATCGCAATGAGTGGAACTACGGCGACATTGCTTGCGCGGCGGTGGGAGTCGGCGCTACTTGTCAACGTGGATAATTTCACGCTTACAAGGCTTATGGCTAATGAACAGGCGATGAACGCGCTTATGAGTATAGAGGGCTTCCGTTCGCTCAATAACGATTTGGAAACTATTATAAATAAGTCGGAAAAGATTAAAAAAGCAAAGGAAAGAGCTAACGAGCGCGAATTGACACCGACGGAGAAAAAAGAACTTTCAGCCGACGAGAAAGAATATAAGTCAAAGCGCAAAATGATTCAGGAAAAGTTGATAAAGTTTGCAACGCGCGTGCCAGTGTTTATGTATCTGACCGATTTCCGCGAACAGACTTTGAAAGAAGTTATTACCCAGTTAGAGCCCGGGCTTTTCAAAAAGGTTACGGGTTTGGACGTGAAAGACTTCGAGCTTTTGTGCAGTCTTAATGTTTTTAATGCGCCTTTAATGAATGACGCCGTGTTTAAGTTTAAACGGTATGAAGACAGCTCTTTATCTTACACGGGTATTAACCGCCACGCAAATGATGCAGTCGTCGGCGGATTTGATACGGTTATTTTAAATAACGGTAAAAGTGCATAGGACTAAATTATTCTATTAACTATCTTTACAAGCTGTTGTTAATGAAATTTTCGGGAAAGGCCTGATAAATGACATAATAAACAATGTATAAACAATCTTATAAATGAAATAAAAAATATATAATAAACGCGGCTGCCATTTAGACAGCCGCGTCATTTTACAGTAAATTTCAAGTGTTGAATACATTTTTCTTGGTCGCGCCAAAGCACGTTTATTTTATGCGCTATGTTTTAAGATGAAAACTTAAAAAGTTTATTTTTGCTTAGTTGTTTGAGGATATGTTTATATTCTGCAACCCGTCAAAAGTGATTTTTATGCACTTAGTAAATTCGTTGTTTTCAATATGTTCATCAAGCAGAAAACTTGCTTTGAAATTGTCCAATATTTCAAATAGCGACATAATTCCGATACCGCTTCCGCCTTCGGCTTTATGGGTTGTTGTGCGCCGCCTGCCAAGATTTGATAAAACCTTTTTGTCAAAATAATCGCCGTTGTCATAGAAAGAGAAATAAGGCGTCAGTTCGTTTACAAGTCCGAAACTTAAAAGAACTTTTCCGTCGGGTCTGCTTTTTGCGGCAATAACGGCGTTCTCTCCCAAATCGCAAAGAATAGTAACCAATTCGGTCATATTTTTTGTTTTTGAGATAATAAGGTTTATGCTCGCATAGTTCAGGTCTACTCTGAATTCAACTTTATTTTGCAAAGCCTTGTTGTGAAGGAAATGCAACGCGGCGTCCAACGCAACAACATTTGTTTTAGGCAAATCTTCGGCAGAGGACTGATAATCCGCAATTACGTTTTTACGTTCTGCCGACAGCTCGTTCAATTGGTCTAAAAGAAGAGTAAGCTCTTCCGTCTTGGCTGACGTTTCAATCAGTTTATTTACGGCGTTTAACATTGCAGGAATAAGCTTGTTATCCCTGTGAATTATTTTGGATAACTCATTGTTCTGTTTAATAAGTTCCGCCCGTTCTGTTTCGAATTCTTCAATGCGCTTCTCGTATATCAGTTCGTTTCTGCTGAAAATCTGTTTAGTGTAAGCGTTGTGTATGTTTTTTCTCCACCAACTTAGAAGCGTCAGACCGCAGATAAATATTCCGACCATTATCAACTCGATATATGAATTGAGAATATCGTCTGTGTAAAATATCGAAAACAGTATTATGCAGAGAATGCTTGCCAACAATAAAAGTTCTGTATAGCCGTCGTTTTTCTGTAATGAAATACCGTTTCTGAACCGTTTGATTTTGAACATTGAAAACGTAACGACTATTAATAAAACACAAATTATTATCCTAACTAAGCTATCTCTTAAAACTTCGTCAGCTGTGTAGAAGTATACTATGTAACATATCGGAAAAGCAATTAAGTTAGCAATTTCCATAATAAAAACTGATATGCCCATAGAAATGGTTGTCATTATGAAATTTTTAAGCAAGGTTTGCCTGTACCGCACGAAAGAATATAACTGAATAGTGAAAAACAGCAAAAGCGGCACAAACAGTTTGAAAACCTGCGCGGCATAATAAATTGCGACAGCCATAACCGCCGCAACAACTATATCTATTAAGTTGCTCGGGCGAAGTTTTATATTAGACAGTTTAATGTAAATATAAAGTCCGCTCAGTATCAAAGTGAAGTATTTTGCAATAGAAAGAATAATTTCAAGCATAGCAATAAAAAGTAATATAATTCAACTGAAAACTCACCACAAGTAGTAATTTTATTTCAAATTATTTTGTCATAAAATGAAGAAAAAAAGGGAGGAGGTTAGGTTTTATGTGGTGGAGTTTTATAAGATGGTTTGCAACTGTGTTTAACTGTTTATAATCTCAACAAAGGCGGCATAGAGTCGCCTTTATTCATTCCTGAGCATTTGCGCGTAGTAATAGATAAATTCGGTAATTGTCGGCACGCCTCTGTCGGAACTTATTCTGGCGGTATAGTTTTTAAATAACTCGTTTGTGTCGTAAGTGTTCCAAGCCCTGTTAATCGCATTCTGCATCGCCCGTTCGACGGAGCTTTCGGACTTGTTGTGCATTTTGCCGATTTCGTTGCAAATATGCTGAACGGGACCGTTTACCGCCATTGCAATGGCATCGGTAAGATATCTGTAACCTGTCGATTTAGGGCTGATGCCGACTTTGTTAAGTTCCACCCAAATTCTTTTTTGCATACGTTTGGCTAACTGGGCAGGAGTTTCTATATAAGCGCTGACCTTGTCCGAAGCCTTTCTGTTTAAGATTGCAGATTTGGTAAGTTTAAGAAATTCCAGAACAGATTCTGCGGAATAGTTTTCCTGATTTTTGGTCATTATAAAATCCGCGCCCAGCTCGCGCGCAGCGGTATGCGTAATAGTGCTTATATTGTTTGTGGTAACAAGTATGAAAGGCGTGTAAGGGATTTTGGTTTCCTGCAATTTTTTCAGAAATTCCAGACCGTCGCCTCCGCCGTGATGAAGCTCAAGGTCCAATATTACCGCGTCGGGGTAGTTTTCCTGAACGTATTGAAAAGCGCGCAAAGAATTGTTGGTTATGCCTATCAGTTTGAACGTGTCGGGATTTTTATCGATAACGTCAACTATTTCTTTACATGCCGCGGTATCGTCTTCAACCAAAAGCAATTCTAAAACTTTTTCCATTGTGTTGCTCCTTTTCGACAGTATACAACAAAAACAAACAAAAAGCAACGAAAATCAACCACGGATACAAACTGAATTTTTATATTTTTTAGGGTTATAATTATCTGAAAAAAATCAGAAAATTAAAATACGTCTCAATAGAAAAATGAAACAAACGATAAGAATCGCAATCTGCGATAAAGAGGATGCAGAAGGTTTCAAAAGCCTTTTAATTAAATACCTGCCTAAAATTTATAGTTTTAAATTTAAGCTTTTAAACTCTTGCGACGATTTGCTTGATTTTTTTATCGACAACACTGCCGACATACTGTTTGTGGATATGGAAGCCGATTATAAAAAAGCTTTGGAAACGGTTAAATCTGTCAGGAAAAACCATAAGTTTTGTATAATTTTTGCGCTTGCAAAGCATTTTTCGAATATTTCGGAGATAATCAGGCTTAACATATTTCAGCTGTTGGAAAAACCTGTTAACGAAAAAGATTTAGAGCTCGATTTGAACAGGGCGCTGAACCTGATAAATAAAAGGCGCAGGCACGTTGTTATAAAAACGAAACAGTATATAAGCAAAATACCTATTTCAAACATAGCCTATGTTACGGTAAACAATAAGCGCATTACATTGGTTACAAGAAACGGCGAGTACTGTTTCAGCGGCTCGATTTCACATTATGAGGATAGGCTTAAAGCTTACGCTTTTGTGGCGAGCCATAAAAGTTTTTTAATAAACCTGAATTTTGTTGAAAGCGTCAGCAAAACCGATTTGAAACTTACGGGAATAAAAGAACTGATACCTGTCAGCAGAAGATTCAAAGCTAATTTTATGGTTTCTTATAAAAACTTTTTGGTCAATAACTGCTTTGAACTTTGATTTAAAATCTCTATCGATTTTTTTATCTTTTATCAGGCTTTTGATAAAATATTGTCAGAGCATATAAATATTAGCGACTTACGTTTAACAACCGATTAAAACGGCGCAGACTGCGCTGTTTTTTATTTTTTAAGTTTTGATTTCCGGGGCATAGTTTAAAAAACCGCGAAAGGTATTATATTTATAATGTGAGGTAAATATGGATAAGCTGAAAAATGCATTTAAAAAACTTAAAATCAGTACAACGGTCGCGGCGATTGCGCTAATCGTCATAGGGCTTATGTTTATAATCTTTCCTGACAGTTCCGCGACGGTCATTTGCTATGTCGCAGGCGCGCTTCTTCTTTTGTGGGGAATACTTAATCTTGTTTCGTTTTTTGTTACAGGTATGAGGAGGACGGGCTCGGGCGAGCTTGTTTTAGGTATAACTTTGGTGAGCGTTGCGCTTCTGCTGTTTATAAAACCGTGGGTCGTGGCGGAGTTTCTTACCGTTATTTTCGGCATTGCGCTGATTGCGGACGGCGCGTTGAAATTACAGCAGTTCACCGTAATGTGCAGGCTCAATATTAAGTCGCGCTGGGCGGTTCTTGTAATTGCGTTAATTTCGCTTGCGCTCGGCGTGCTTCTTGCATTCGACCCGTTCGGTTCAAAGAACGTTTTAATGATTTACGCAGGCGTTTCGCTCATAACGGCAGGCGTGCTCAACTTTATTGCGGCAGGGTTTACAAGCGATTTGTCTTCCGCCGAAGAAAAAAATATAATAGACCTTGACGACGACGATATAATAAAGGAAGAAAGGGATAAATAATTCTTTTGCGCTGTTGCAATACTGAAAAACGTGTGCTATAATTAAAAAAGATTGAGATATTTTGGAGGAAAAAGATGACTGAACAGCAGCTTCTTGAAAAAATCAAACAGACAAAAATAGTGCCCGTAGTGGTTCTTAATTCCATTGAAGAAACCTTGCCTAAGATGCAGGCGCTTGTAAACGGCGGATTGCCCTGCGCGGAAATAACTTTCCGTACCCCTTGCGCGGCGGAAGCTATCGCTTTGACCGTAAAGACGTTCCCCGATATGCTTGTCGGCGCAGGCACGGTAATTAATAAGGAACAGTGCGAAAAGGCAATAAAAGCAGGTTCCAAGTTCATAGTGTCCCCCGGTTTTTCGCAGGAAGTTGCGGCGTGCTGCAAAAAGCATAAGATGCTTTATCTTCCCGGTATAGTTACCCCTACGGAAGCTATGGCGGCTATTGCAGAGGGGCTTACCACGCTTAAATTTTTCCCTGCGTCCAACTACGGCGGACTTAAAACAATCAAGGCAATCTGCGCGGCGTTCCCCTATCTTAAAATTATGCCTACGGGAGGAATTTCCGAAGCGAACATTCTTGAATATCTTGCATACGATAAAATTATCGCCTGCGGCGGAAGCTGGATGATGAGCGGCACGCCCGAGGAGATAGAGGCTAAGACAAAAGCCGCTGTGGAACTTGTCAAAAACGTTTAATATAAAAATTACCGTCCGCACAGTCTGCGGACGGTTTTAATTATATGGAACTTTTAAAGCCTTTGCCTAAAATTTCGTTTGTGTCGGTCAGAATTACAAATGCCGTAGGGTCTGCGCCCCTTATTTTCATTTTCAGCTTGTAAGCTTCCCTGCGTTTGCACACGGTGATAATAATAGTCTTTTTTTCGCCTGTGTAGCCGCCGCGCGCTTTATAAGATGTGTAGCCGCGGTGCATTCCTTCAAGTATGAAATCGGAAACCAATTGCGCGTTAGAAGTAATTATGGTTACGAATTTGCTCTTGCCTATGCTTTCGATTACTCCGTCCACAAGGAAAGACTTGAAGAACAGACCCAATATCGAGAACAGACCCGTTGTCACGTCAAAGATGAAGAAGGTGGAGGAAGCTATTAAAAGGTCTGAAACGAGCAGGGCGGGGCCGATTTCAAGTTTGGCGTATTTTTTTATAATAAGCGCGATTATGTCCGTGCCGCCCGACGACGCGTTACAGTTGAAAAGCACCGCGCTGCCTATGCCCGTAAGAAGCATAGCATATAAAAATTCAAGAAGTTTATGGTTTGTAAGCGTATAGCCTGTTGAAAAATCTATGCCGAACGATTTGAATATCCATTCCATCGCATACATTTCAAGGGTATACATTATGCTGCAATACGCCGTTTTGAACGTGCAACCCTTGCCTAGGAAAATAAATCCTATTATCAGAAGCACGCCGTTTAAAATCAGGTTGAGTACAGGCTGCGTTAAAAATGATACTGAGCCCGTAACGTATTTGCTTATAATTATCGAAACGCCGCTTACGCCGCCTGTCGCAAAGTTGTTAGGTCCTTTGAAAAGGAACACACCGAAAGCGAACATCAGCACGCCGATGTTTAGTATTACCCAATAAAGAACGGTATTTTTGACCTTTTTTCTCTTTTCGGGATTTACCGTTTTTATTCCGCTTTGGTTTTTATCGCCGCTTTTTTTCATCTTTTCCCACTTACTTTTGTTAATGCCGCTATGGTTTAAACGGGATAACCCGTTTCGGGTTTTGTCACTTTGACAATTTAATCAGGTCCATGCGCAAAAGTAAAGTTACAGTAATTTTATATTGTTCCGCCGAAGCCCTTGCCTAAAATTTCGTTTGCGTCCGTAATAATTACGAATGCGGTGGGGTCTACCTGATGTATCTTCATTTTCAGTTTAAGCGCTTCGTTGCGTTTGCAAACCGTTACAAGAACTTTTTTGGGCTTATGCGTATAGCCGCCCTCCGCGTCGTAAATTGTGTAGCCGTGGTTTATTACTTTTAAAATGTAATCTGAAATTATATCGTGGTTTTCGGTAATTATTGTTATGTATTTCGTCTTGCCGAGACTTTCTATCACGCCGTCCAAAAGGAATGATTTTGTGAAGAGCCCGAGTACAGAGAAAAGCCCGATTTCCAAACTGAACGTATAGCAAGAGATAAGCACGATAACCATATCGATTATCATCAGCGCCATTCCGACGTTAAGACGGGTAAACTTTTTAAGTATAAGCGCGATTATGTCCGTGCCGCCGGAGGAGGCTCCGCAGTTGAACACGATTGCGCCGCCTATTCCGAATAGTAAAATAGCGTAAACAAGCTCCATTAAAGGTTCGTCCGTAAGCGTCGCCGCGCCGACCCTGCCTGCCGCTTCGTTTATGTGTTCGATTATATCGAAGTATTCAAAAAGCCAGATAATGCCCGTGTAGAAAAGCGAACAGAAAATAGTTCTTACGGTGCACTGTTTGCCTAAAATTATCAGTCCTAAAATAAGCAATGCAACGTTTATAATCGCCATCAGAATTTCATAGTCCAATGGTATGAATTCGCCCAAAACCAACGCAAGTCCGGCAATTCCGCCGAGAGTAAAGTGGTTGGGGGTTTGGAAGAAATAAACGCTGAAAGACATCAGAATTATTCCGAAGCTTAAAAGCACCCACCTTAAAACGGCGCGCTTTTTCTTCTGGCTTTTGGTAAGAACTTTGTCCCCGTAGACAACGGGTTGCGCAGCCGCCGCTGCGTCTGCGGACGCGGCGGTCTCGCTTTCCGCTACCTGTGCCGCGTTTTCCGGAATTTCAGTGTTTTCCGGCGATGCGTCTTCCTGTGCGGTTGCGGTGGGTTCAAAGGTTTCTTCCGTGTTCATTCCGTCCGCGGCGGATGTTTCGGGTTGCTTTTCCGTTTGAATGATTTCTGCGTCTTTTTTAGCTTTTTCTTTGGACTTCATAAAAATCTCGCTTAATTTTAAATAATTAAAGGCGCATCCCTGATAAAGGGGGAGGCACCTTAATTTATCGTCAAACAAATCATATCATAACGAATAAATAAAGTCAATATTATGCAGTGCCAAAGTATGGGAATTTCAGCGCTTTGCGCGTGTTGAAAGCTGTCGCGGCGAATTATAATTGTATATTGACTTTAAGTAAGCCGTATGTTATAATTTTTTTGAATATCGGCTTAATTCAGAGGCTTGAAAATGATTAACAGAAACGCTTTGTTTACCGACGAAACTGCAAATTTCAAAATACCTTACGAACCCGTCGTAGGGGACGCGGTAACTTTGATTTTCCGTACCCTTGCAAACGACGTTTTGCAGGCGTGGGCAGTTATAAACGGCATCCGTCACAAAATGACAAAGGACAGGACGGAGTACGATTTCGACTATTATAAATTTACTTTCAAATGCACGTCAAAACAGGTTAATTACCATTTCGTCGCTATTGACGAGGACGACGTGATTTGCTATAACCGTCTCGGCTGTGTGGAAAACGTGCAGGCGGAATACGACTTTTCGTTCGTACCCGGTTTTAAGGTCCCCGATTGGGCTAAGGGCGCGGTGTTCTATCAGATTTTTCCCGACAGGTTCTGTAACGGCAATCCGGAAAACGACGTTGAGGACGGCGAATACTATTATACGGGCGGACACTCGCGCAGGATACGCGAATGGTATAAATTCCCCGACGAGTTGGACGTAAACTGTTTTTACGGCGGAGATTTGCAGGGCGTGCGGCAGAAACTCGATTATTTGCAGGATTTGGGCGTAGAGGCGATTTATTTCAACCCTATTTTCGTTTCGCCCTCAAACCACAAGTATGACGCGCAGGACTATGATTATATCGACCCCCATCTTGCCGTTATCGAGGACGATGTCGACCACAGGATGCAGCATTGGGAAAAACATAACGGTTTTGCGCCTAAATATATAAAGCGCACTACCTCTTTGATAAACCTTGAAAAAAGCAACGCCTATTTCGCAGACCTTGTGGAAGAAATTCATTCGCGCGGAATGAAAGTAGTTGTCGACGGCGTTTTCAACCATTGCGGTTCATTCAATAAATGGCTGGACAGAGAGGGTATTTACCTCAACAAAGACGGCTATGAAGACGGCGCGTTCCAATCTGCCGAAAGTCCGTACAGGAGTTATTTTAAATTCAAAAAACCGAACGAGGCGCACAGCGAATACGAGGGATGGTGGGATTTCAATACTCTTCCCAAACTCAATTACGAAGACAGCCCCGAACTTGAAAACTATATTACTTCGCTGGGTGCAAAGTGGGTTTCCGCGCCTTACAATGCGGACGGCTGGCGCCTTGACGTTGCCGCCGACTTGGGGCACAGCGAAAAATATAACCACAAATTCTGGCAAAAATTCAGAAAAAGCGTAAAGGAAGCAAATCCGCAGGCTCTGATTTTTGCCGAGCATTACGGTTCGCCCGAAAGCTGGTTCAACGGCAAAGAGTGGGATTCCGTTATGAACTACGACGCTTTTATGGAACCTGTTACTTGGTTTCTTACAGGAATGGAAAAACACAGCGAAGCCTTTGACGGTGGCAAGCTTTGGGACGGGAAACAATTTTTTGACAGTATGTTTAAAAATATGTCCAAATTTCCCCGTCCGTCGCTTGATTCGGCTTTAAACCAGCTTTCAAATCACGACCATTCAAGATTTTTGACGCGTACAAACCGCACCGTCGGCACTTTGAAAACCAAAGGTCCGCACGCCGCGTCTTACGGCGTTGACAAGCGTGTAATGCAACTCGGCGTTTTAATTCAGATGACGTGGGTCGGTGCCCCGGGCATTTATTATGCAGACGAGGCGGGGCAGGTTGGCTGGACTGACCCCGACAGCCGCAGAACATATCCTTGGGGAAGCGAAGATTGGGGGCTGATTGAATTCCATAAACGCGCCATAGCGTTGAGAAAGCAGATACCCTGTCTTAAAATGGGCAGTTTGAAGCGTCTTGACGCAGGCAACGGATATATTGCTTTCGGCAGGTTTGACGGCAACGAGTGCTGCGTTGTGGTGATAAACTGTTCCGACGGAGAAATTTCTTTGACGGTACCTGTGTGGGAGCTGGGTCTGCCGCATAACGGCGCGGAAATGACGTTGAAGTTTGCTTGCGGCGGTTGGGGATTTACTGACGGCGGCGAAGTGAGCGCCGTCCGCCACGGCAGAATTTTTGTAACTTTGCCTGAACAGTCGGGCGCGGTATATTATTATAAATACGGCGAAGAAGACTGATAATGTTCGCGCGGTATGCGTATAAATACTTGATTGAAGCTTCAATATTTTTCGTTGGCATAGTAATTGAAATAATAAGTTTTATTCAAATTGGCTTTAATTCTGTGCAGTCAGAAAATAGGCCTGTGCAACGGCGGAACATAATAAATGCGGAACATAATTAATATAGTTAACATTTAGAACTTGTTCGCGCTTTGAATCGCGGCAGACGAAGAGTTTTGTTTGCAATTGTGAACGTTATAATAATTGCGGCAAACGCCGTAGGTATTTAAATAAAATCAAAATTAAGGGGAAATATATGGATAAATTTTTCGGGGAATTGGACAGATATCTTTTTCACCACGGCACTCATTACGAACTTTATAACAAAATGGGCGCGCATCTCCGTGAAGTAAACGGTGTGTGGGGCGTGCATTTTGTGCTCTGGGCGCCTAATGCAAAGGCTGTTTGCGTAGTTTCGGACGGCAACGGCTGGACGCCTTGGGCGGACGTTATGGAAAAGGTTGACGACGCAATGTGGGAACTGTTCGTGCCTGGTATGTGCGAGGGCGTAAAATACAAGTACCTTGTAGTCCGCGCCGACGGAAGCGAAGTTTATAAAACCGACCCTTACGCATTCCGTTCCGAACTGCGCCCTGCCAACGCTTCAATTGTCGCAAATCTGGAAAGATACGAATGGGGCGACAGGGCTTGGAGAAAGGAAAGAAAGGGCGAAAACTTTCTTGAAAAGCCGATGGCTGTTTACGAAGTGCATCTCGGCAGCTGGAAGAAAGATTTGTCTAAATGGGACGAGGACCAGTATTTCGACTACCGCAGGCTTGCGCACGAGCTTGCCGAATATGTAAATTATATGGGTTATACCCATATCGAGCTTATGGGCATTTGCGAATATCCGTTCGACCCCAGCTGGGGTTATCAGGTCACGGGATATTTTGCGCCTACGGCGCGCTACGGTACGCCCGACGACTTTATGTATTTTGTCGATTATATGCACAAGAACGGAATCGGCGTTATTCTGGATTGGGTGCCTGCACACTTCCCCAAGGACGATTATGCGCTTGCGAATTTCGACGGAACGCCCCTTTACGAATACGCCGACCCTTTGCGCGCAGAATATCCCGAATGGGGCACCAAAGCTTTCGATTTGGGCAAAAAGGAAGTTTCCAACTTTTTAATAGCTTCGGCCTTTTTCTGGGTTGAAAAATACCACATTGACGCGCTTCGCGTGGATGCGGTCGCGGCAATGCTTTATAACAGTTTCGGGCGCGGACAGTTCCGTCCAAATATGTACGGCGGCAACGAAAATTTAGAAAGTTTTGAATTTTTCCGTCACCTTAACAGCGTTTTAAGACAGAGGACGGACGCGTTTCTGATAGCAGAAGACAGCTCGATTATAGAGGGTATGACAAAGCCTGCTAAAAAGGGCGGTTTCGGGTTCGGTCTTAAATGGAATATGGGCTGGATGAACGACGGAATTAAGTACTATAATACCGACCCTATTTTCAGACCTTATCATCATCATCTTATAACCCATACGTTCGAATACGCCTTCAATGAAAATTATATGCTGGTGCTTTCGCACGACGAGGTAGTTTACGGTAAAGGCAGTATGATTAACAAGTTCATAGGCGGCAAGCTTGATAAGCTTGGAAGCCTTAAAACCTGTTACACAATGATGATGGGGCACCCCGGCAAAAAGCTTTTGTTTATGGGGCAGGACTTCGCACAGGAGCGTGAATGGGATTTCAGGCGCGGACTTGACTGGTGGCTGTGCGAGGAAGAGGGACACCGCGATGTTATGAACTGTTTCCGCACTCTTCTGCATATTTACAAAGAGCGCCCCGTGTTACATAACGACTGCGGCGGAGCCGTCACATGCGAATGGATAAACAGCGGCGACTATAACAGGAATATTTTCACTTTCATAAGGCGCAACCCGTGGAACTACAACAACGCTCTTATATTCGTATGTAATTTTGCGCCCGTCGAAAGATGGCAAATGGGCGTAGGCGCGCCTGTTGCAGGCAAATATAAAAGAATTTTCACTACATATTCGGAGTATGACTTATTAGAAGTAGAGGCTAAAGAAGAGCTTTGCGACGGAAGAAAATATAAACTAAGCTTTGATTTGCGCCCTTACGAAAGCGTAATTTTCGAAGTGCCTTTCGTTGAGGAAACGGAGGAAGAAAAGAAAAAGGCGCAGGCTGTAAAAAACAAAATCAAAAAGGAACACGCCGAGGTTAGAAACGACTTGTCGCATATACCTCAGGTTGAAGTGCCCGAAACTCTTAAAGACAAAAAGCCCGATGCTAAAAAACCTGCGGTTAGGAAGAAAACTGCAAACGCGTCCGCTAAAAAACCTGCGGCTGAAAAGAAATAACTTATTTTCCGTAATATATATTAAGGGAAATGTAAGGCGTGCGGAAACTTTCCGCGCGCCTTTTATTTTTAGCGCGGATAATAAAACTATTGACCTTTTTTTTGTTTGGTGTTAAAATATTTAATATTATGACTATAAAAAATTTACAGGACGAAATTTTAAAATTAAAGCGCGGCGGCGACGTCTGTATTCTTGCGCACAGCTATATGTCGGAAGAAATATGCGAAATAGCAGACTTTGTCGGGGATAGTTACGCTTTGGCGGTCAAGGCGCAGAGCGTTCCGCAGAAGACTGTGATAATGTGCGGCGTCCGCTTTATGGCAGAGACGGTCAAAATGCTGTCGCCCTGTAAAAAGGTTATTCTGTGTAATCCCGACGCCGGTTGCCCTATGGCTGAGCAGTTCGGCAAAAAAGAAATTTTGCAGGTTAAAAATCTGCATCCCGATTATGCGGTTGTTGCTTACGTCAATACTACGGCGGAGCTCAAAACCGTTGCCGATGTCTGTGTAACTTCTTCAAGCGCGGTAAAAATCTGCCGCAATATTCCGCATAAAAATATTTTGTTCATACCTGATATAAATCTGGGCTCATACGTTAAAAAGCAGGTTCCCGAAAAGAACTTCAAACTTCTTTCGGGCGGATGCCCCACTCATGCTGCGATTGAAAGGGAGGACGTTTTAAAAGCAAAGCGCGAACATCCTGACGCGCTGTTCCTTGTTCATCCCGAGTGCCGTCCCGAAGTTGTCGAGCTTGCCGATTATGTCGGCTCTACATCGGGGATAATGGATTTTGCCGAAAGGTCGGATGTAAAAGAATTTATTATAGGTACTGAAAATTCGATAGTTGAGCATTTGCAGTTCAAGTTGCCGGAAAAATCTTTTTACCCTCTTTCGAAAGATTTGGTTTGCCACAATATGAAAATAACTACGCTTGTCGACGTGTATAAAAGCGTTTGCGGAACAGGCGGAGAAGTTATTGAAATTCCGGAAGAGACAAGAATCAAAGCCGTGAAGTGCATTGAAAAAATGATTGAATACGGCGGCTGAACTCGGTTCAATTCAAGTAAGTTTGATTTGTTTTAAAATTTACCGAAGTCGCGGCAAAAGCTCGCATTGAAATGTGTTGGACGCGGCGTGGCAAAATCCTTAAAACGGAGTTTTTATTATGATGATTACAACAAAGGGCAGAAACGCCCTTAAAGTAATGATAGACTTAGCTCAGCACGAGGGCGAGGGGTTTATATCATTAAACGATATTGCAGAAAGACAAAAAGAATCGGTTAAATATCTGGAAACTTCTGCGGCTCAGCTTTCCGCGGCAGGGTTTGTTATAAGCGCGCGCGGCAAATCGGGCGGCTATAAGCTTGCGCGTCCTGCCGAAGATTACAGCGTTGCAGAAATTCTTGTAAAGGGCGAGGGTTCGCTTGCGCCCGTTTCCTGCCTTGTCAGCGGTTGCGAAAACGCGGGAACGTGTATGACCCTGCCCCTTTTTAAAGAGCTTGACGAAGTTATAATGAACTTTTTAAATTCCAAAACGCTTAAAGACTTAATTTGAAATTTTTTTCCGATACTGATATTGACGCCGAAAAGTTTTTTAAGCTTGCTTAAAGCAAATGGGTTTTTGCGTAAAATAATTTAATAATTTTGTAAATCGATTAAATTCCTATTGACAATATAGGAATTTAATTTTATAATTTAATCATACTAACCGAGTAGGAATTGAAATTGAAAACCGTTTATGTAGACAATGCGGCGACGACCGCTATGAGCGATAAAGCGATAGAAGCAATGACACCGTATCTTAAAGGTGTGTACGGCAATCCGTCTTCGCTTCATACGATAGGGCAGGTTGCAAAAGAAGCTTTGGAAGACGCGCGCGCCCGTATGGCGAAGTGCCTTAATTGCGACGCAAAAGAAATTTATTTTACTTCGGGCGGCTCTGAAGCGGACAATCAGGCTATCCGCTCGGCTGCTTTAAACGGAGCGCGCAAGGGCAAAAAGCATATTGTTACGACTGCTTTTGAACACCATGCAGTATTGCATACTCTTAAAAAGCTTGAAAAAGACGGGTTTGAGGTAACGTACCTCGGCGTGCATCCCGACGGGCTTATCGGTGCGGAAGAGGTTGCAAAAGCTATCCGCCCCGATACGGCGCTTGTCACCGTTATGTATGCCAATAACGAAGTGGGAACAGTTCTTCCCATAAGGGAAATAGGCGCGGTATGCCGTGCGAAAGGCGTGTGCTTCCACACCGACGCTGTACAGGCTGTGGGACATATACCCGTAGATGTCAAAGCGGATAATATAGATATGCTGTCGCTTTCGGCGCATAAATTTCATGGCGCTAAGGGCGTTGGCGCGCTGTACGTCAAAAAGGGTATACCGCTAATGACATTTATAGACGGTGGCGCGCAGGAAAGAGGGCGCAGGGCAGGAACCGAAAATCTTGCAGGAATATCGTCAATGGTCGTAGCGCTGGAAGATGCCTGCGCCAATATGGAAAGCAACGCGTTAAAAGTTCAAAAGCTGAGGGACAGGCTTATTGACGGATTGCTTAAAATACCGCATTCGAAATTGAACGGCGACAGGCAACGCCGTTTGCCGTCAAACGTAAATATGTGTTTCGAGGGAATAGAGGGCGAAAGTCTGTTGCTTCTTCTGGATGCAAAAGGAATTTGTGCTTCAAGCGGTTCGGCTTGCACGTCGGGTTCTTTGGACCCTTCGCATGTCCTGCTTGCTTTGGGGCTTCCCCACGAGGTCGCTCACGGTTCTTTAAGGCTGAGCCTGTCGGAAAACAATACGGACGAAGATGTTGATATTATATTGAAAGAAGTACCTGAAATTGTAGAGTATATACGCGGTATATCCCCCGTCTGGGACGACCTTTTAAAAGGCAGAAGAAAACATTTAATTTAACAGGAGAAAATTTTATGGCGCTTTACAGCGAAAAAGTTATGGACCATTTCACCAATCCGCGAAACGTGGGTAAGATTGACAATGCCGACGGCATAGGCGAAGTGGGCAATGCAAAATGCGGCGATATTATGAAAATTTACCTCAAAATAGAGGACGGGATAATCGCTGACGTTAAGTTCAATACGTTCGGGTGCGGCAGCGCAATTGCTTCGTCGTCTATGGCTACCGAACTTATAAAAGGCAAACCTTTAAGCGAGGCGCTTACCTTGACAAACAAGGCTGTCGCCGAGGCGTTAGACGGTCTCCCGGCTCATAAAATGCACTGTTCGGTGCTTGCGGAAGAGGCAATACGTTCTGCGATTAAGGACTATTACGATAAAAACGGCATAAGTTACGATAAATCGCAGTTCCCCGACCCTCACGAGGAAGAGGAACATCATTTCGAAGAAGAATAATATATAAATTTTAACCGCCCGTATTGTATACGGGCGGTTTATTTTTTAATTATATTATCAAATGTAAACAATCTGCATTGTTTGTGTAATTAGTTTTAATTGTCTGTTTTTGACTTTCCGTTTTGCGATTTTCGGTGAAAAAAATTAAAAGAAGTAATCAATTGCGCCTTGAAACTAAAAAGCATAATTAAGGACAACCCCGAATATTTTAATTAAGAACTGATACGAGGTGTTCTATGTCAAATTTTTGCTTTGAAGAGGCAGGTCAAACCTTAAACAAGCTTAAATCTTCGCCGTCAGGGTTAAGCCGTCAGGAGGCGGCTTCCCGTCTTGAAAAATTCGGCAGAAACGAACTTGAAAAGGGTAAAAACAGCGGTTTTTTTAAATTGTTTTTTGCCCAGTTCAAGGACTTTATGACAATTCTTCTTATTGTCGCGGCGGCTGTTTCCGGACTTATTGCCTTTCTGTCGAAAGATAAAAACGATTTGACGGACACATTTATTATACTTGCTATAATTTTTCTCAACGCCGTCGTCGGCACCGTCCAGCAGTACAGGGCGGACAAAGCTATTGAAAATCTTAAAAAACTTTCCGCAAGCTCTTGCAAGGTAAGAAGAGAGGGCAAGGAGTTTGTAATTCCGAACGAGGAACTGACCGTCGGCGATATCGTACTTTTGGAAGAGGGGGACGTAATACCTGCGGACTGCCGCATAATAGAGTGCAACTCGCTTACCTGCGACGAATCCGCGCTTACGGGCGAAAGCGTGGGGGTTGAAAAGAGCGAGGGGCGCATAAGGGGCAACAATGTCGCTCTCGGCGCGATGACAAATACTCTTTTCGGCTCTACATTTGTAGTGCGCGGCAACGCCAGCGCGGTCGTTACCGCAGTCGGTATGCAGACGGAAATGGGCAAAATCGCCCGGATGCTTCAGTGCGGAAAACAGGGCAGAACTCCCCTTGAAAAAAGCCTTGACAAGCTCGGCAAAATAATTTCCGCGTTTGTGCTTGCCGTGACCGCAGTAATCTTCATAATGGGCATATTTGTCCGCGAGGACGGAATTTTGAAGAATTTTATGACCTCCGTAGCGATAGCCGTCGCCGCAATTCCCGAGGGCTTGCCTGCCGTAGTTACTATAATAATGGCTATGGGCGTGCAGAAAATGAGTAAAAAGGGAGTGGTGATACGCAAGCTTAAATCGGTTGAAACGCTTGGCGGATGTTCGGTTATATGTTCTGATAAAACAGGCACTTTGACGCAGAACAAACTTAAAGTTGTGACGGCGTTTGCCGACGGTAAAACGCTTTCAATCGATGATATCCGGGGGGCAAACGCAAAACTTCTGCAATGTATGACCGTTTGCAACACAGTTAAGGGTGACCGCGGAAATTATATAGGCGACCCCACGGAAGTTGCTTTGAGACTGTGCGCAGACGCTTGCGCTTTCAACCCCGATTATGTAAAACTTGCGGAGCTTCCGTTTACCTCAGAAAGAAAAATGATGACAGTTGCCGCTGAAATCGGCGGCGAAAGAATAAGCTTTACAAAGGGCGCGCCCGATATACTTATAAACAGGTGCAACCGCTGTCTTTCGGGCGGAATAGTTAAACCTTTTACCGAAAAAGAAAAAGCGGCTTATCTTTCGGCGAACGACGGTATGTCGGACGACGCATTAAGGGTTTTAGGTTTTGCCTATAAACCTTTTACGGGAAAAGCCGAGGAAAACGATTTGATTTTTATAGGGCTTTGCGGAATGACCGACGGTCTTAAACAGGGCGTAGGCGAAGCGGTAGAGGAATGTAAAACAGCCGGCGTTTCAACGGTAATGATTACGGGCGACCACGTCAGAACTGCGTTTTCCATAGCTAAAAAACTTCATATCGCTACAGATATGAAGGAAGTTATGACGGGCGACGAACTTGATTCCCTGAGCGGAAAAGAGCTTGACGACGCAATAGACGGGTGCAGGGTATTTGCGAGAGTTTCGCCAAAACATAAAAATATTATAGTTAATTCGCTTAAAAGCAGGGGAAAAGTGGTCGCAATGACGGGGGACGGAATAAACGACGCCCCCAGCATTAAGAGCGCCGATATAGGAATAGCTATGGGCGTTTCGGGTACGGACGTTACAAAAAGCGCGTCGGATATGGTTATTTCGGACGATAATTTCACAACGATTGTATCGGCGGTCAAAGAAGGAAGACGTATTTCGGCAAACATTAAAAAAACTATTCAGTTTTTCCTTTCTACAAACCTTGCCGAAGTGTTGGCAATACTTGTTGCTTCGCTTTTCCTTTTCCGTTTCGACTTTTTACTGTCCACCCAGCTTTTGTGGCTTAACCTTATTACGGACAGTTTCCCTGTGCTTGCGTTGGGTATGGAAAAAGCGGACGACGATGTAATGAACCGTCCGCCCGAACGCGCAGAAAAAAGTCTGTTTTCAAAAACTTCACTCTTTTCAATATGTTTTTACGGGCTGTTTATGACCGCCGTATCCATAGGCGTTTTTGTGATTGCCCTCAATATATGGGGCAATGAAGTTGCAACCACAATGACTTTTATGACCATTTCGTTTTTGGAACTTTTTCAGGCATTCAATATCAGGTCGGAAAGAGGGTCGGCGTTCAAACACTTCTTTTCAAACAAAATTTTGCTGCTTACGGTTGCGGTCGGGGTAATTTTAAATATTTTGCTGTGCGTAAGTCCGCTTTCGGCGGCATTCGGTCTTGTAAAACTCGGTGCTGTTCATTGGTCGGTGGTGTTCGGCGCGTCTCTTTCAATACTTCCCGTTGGTGAACTTTTCAAACTCGGTTTAAGACTGTTTACAAGGCGCAAACTACGTTGTTTAAAGCATGTTACGGGGTCAATTGAAAAAAGAAGGATTAAAATTTTTAAAAGAAAGGTTAAAAAGGCATAAAAAAAGGCGGTTTTTAAACCGCCTTTTAAAATTATAAAACAAATTCCATTTGTACGTCGCAGGGTTCGGCGTTTGCAAGTTCTTCGTTTATTTCCTTTGCAAGTACGCACCCGAAACTTTTATATGCCGCGATGCTTTCCTTTGCGGAATGCGCTGAAATATAAATTTTTTCCGCACCCGAATTTTTTGCATATCCGCAAATTTGTTCAAACAGTTTCTTGCCTATACCTCTGCCCCTGTAAGGAGCGGAAACATAAAATTCAGCCAAATCGATATATTGATTTCTGCTCCCGAATTTACCTTTCGGCAACAGCGCAAAACCTACAACTTCTTCGCCGCAGAATGCGCCGCACGCCATTCCGCCGCAATCTGTTACGGTTATAATTTTTTGCGCCATTTCTCTCAATTCCTCTAATGACCAGTCCTCAGTGTATCGCACAGGTTTTAAAATATAATTTTCGCCCTCTTTACGCCAGCATTCGTAAACCTCCTGATGCCGTTTAAAGCCGTCAAGCGAAGCAATATTAAAATTTTCCGTATTTAATTCAGCGTATTTCATATTTAAAGACGATTGAAGGTTTTTCATTTAAAAATTAATGTCATCGTGCAAATTACATGGGCAAATTTTAGAAACTAAGTCAAAAGTTTTAGCTGAGTTAAGAAAAGTCAGAAAACTATGGTTTCGATTTTAAAATCGCAATAATATTCTGCCGATATACAGTTGAATTTCAAAACGCAATAGTCGGGGTCTGTTACGCCTTGTTTATAGAAAAGTTTATCTCCGAACCGCCAAATCTCGTCTTTGGTCGCTTGGTCGGTGCAGACTTGCATTTCGCCTATAATCGAAACGCCCTGATACTTGAACTTTCCACGCTTATAAAAATATATACAAGCCTTGTTGTTCGCCATATACTGCTTAATTTTATTCGAAGAAGTGTTGGTAGAAAAATAGATTTCGTTTCCGTCTATTTTACGGGGTGCAAGCATTGCCCTGACGACGGGATAGCCTTGTTCGTTAACCGAGGCAATAAACGCGGTTTTCTGTTCGGATATAAATTGAAAGATTTGCGATTTATCCATTTTTTAATCCTTTGTACATAATTTATTTAATTATATCAAAATTTTTTGAATCTTATCAAGTAAATTTCAAACAGTCTTAAAATCAAAAAAACAATAAATATTTAAACAATATATATTTTAATTTTTTTGCCGTTGCGGTTTGCGCGAAATATGTAACTATTTGGCATGATAAAATTTAACGCTTTTTCTTTCGGTTTTTTCCTATTGTGAAAGTGCAAATTTCAACTGAAAAGTGTTTGCATAATTACATTTTATTGTTTATAATATGAAACACTTAAAGCAAATCGGAGGTTTTATGAAATCTTTAACAAAGCGTATAGGCGTTCTTGCAACGGTATTCGCCATGATAGTTTTGAATATTCTCGGGTCGTGTTTTATATTCGGGAATAAAGCTTTCGCGGAAACCGTATCAGACGAAGCCTATGAATATTTTTACAATCAGATTAAAATCGACCCTATTGCCGAGAGGTTCTATAAGGCTTATGAAAATCTTGATAAGAACGGCGAACTGAAAAAAGGCAAACTTCAATACGATTTGATTGCCAACGGCGTTGCGACTAAGGAAGAAGTTCAGGCTTATGTCAACGGCGGCGACGGCAACAGGCTTGCAAAATCGTTCGGTAAGGGCAGGGACGCTTATTATATGGACCATCCCGACCTTTTTTATATCGATATTTTTTCAACGTCTATAACCGCAGGTATGCAGGGAGGTGAGTATGTAGCTTATCTTGATTCCAGCAGGGCATTGACATTGTATAAAAGTGAAAGCATGAGCAGCGAAGCGGCGGTAAACGAAGCAATTCACAATTATAACGCCGCAGTTGCTTCGGTCGTGGAAGGCGCAAACAGCGTAAGCGGAATAAAAGAGAAAATCGAATATGTAAACGATTACATAAGCGCGCATAACAAGTACGGCTACGGTACCGTTGTCGAGGGCGATAAAAATGTCGATACGCCCAAAGCCGATTTTATATTTACGTCTTACGGCGCCTTGGTAAACGGCGAGTCGGTGTGCGAAGGATATGCAAAAAGCTTTAAAGCCGTTATGGATAGATTGGGGATACCCTGCGTATGCGTAGCCGGCTATGCTTCCGCAACAGGCAGCGGAAATTTACAGCCGCATATGTGGAACTATGTTCAGGTTGATGGTATGTGGTATGCCGTTGACGTTACATATAATTCCGCTTCTGCCCATAAACCTTGGATATTGAAAGGCGGACAGTCGATGTTTGATTCGCATATGGAAGACGGCTCGGTTTCGTCATCAGGTTTTGAATTGCGCTATCCTGCGTTAAAACCCTATGATTACGGTGTAGACAGCGACGAAAACGGAATGAGCATAGTAGGTACTTATAATGAAACCGAAGGAGAAGGCAAAACTTTGGACATTACGGTATCCTACGAGGGTATGGGCGCGCTGAAACTGCAAGAGAAGGGAATGTATCTTGCGTACAGTTTCGGTATCCGCGACGGCGGCAAGGAAACGCAATGGTCAAATTGGGTCAATATAGTTGCGGTAAATGCCGCGCTCGGCGTAGAGTTATATCCCGTAACCGACACAGAGACGAAAGTTGTTAATCTTGCTACGAGCGTTGAATATATCAGGTTTGCGCTTCTGAAGCGCGCGCCCGACAGTAAAGGCGACTATATAACAGGCGACAAAATAGTATCTTACGACCCGGGTAAAATTACCGCAGAAGATTTTTGGTTCGAAGCTACTACGCCTTACCGTAATGAGGGCTTTGGGTCTTATTTTCCTTCCCCCGGCGCGGCTGGAGTGTATCCCGCAAACACGGGCAGTCTCCCCGTAGATAAGACCTATGAAATAAGAATAGTTTACAATACCACGCTTGAACTTGACGCAGGCTATACAAATGAAAATCTGGAAATGGATTTCTACACCTCGCGCGGTAACGATACGATAAAAGAAAAAGCAGTTCTTGAAAATCTTAAATGGGACGGAGATAAAACGATAACTTTTACCTTTACCCCCAGCAGAATGTATATACACAATCTTGCGGATTATTACTTTACTCCTGTCGGCCTTGTGGGAAGAGATTCCAAGAAAATTCCCGACCCCGTAATTTACAGCTTTAAAGGTAAAAGCGTCGTATGCAGTAAAATATTCAACGACGGCAGACTGTATATGAACGTTTTCGGCGAACCCAATATTTTGGATAATTCCGACGTTTCGGTTACGGATTTCAAGGACGAAAACGGCAATTATTATGCGGCAAGCCAGCGCAGTCAGCTTATGCTTGTTGCAAGCAAGCCAACGACCCGGCAAGAAGAAAAGATGGACGAAGTCCTGAAAAAAGAAACGGGCGTCAAAGACGAAGAAATTATGGCTTCGGCTACTTATGAAATAAGTCTGCAAATCTGCGGCGTGGTTACAAAGGTTCCAAACGGCAGTTATATGCAGGTTGCGTTCGGTTTCCCCGAAGGTTACAGCCCTGACGACGCGGGCGCGACTTTCAAAATTTATCACTACAAGCACGACAATGCCGGCAATATTACGGGCGTTGAAGAAATTCCCGTAATTGTCACCGAGTACGGACTTATCGCAAGGGTAGAAAGTTTCAGTCCGTTTACCGTAGTACAGATTAAAAACAGTAGCCCTGCGGTAAGCGAAAGTAAGACATCAAACATTTACGCTTACGTCAACGGCGAAGTCGGCGGAAGCATAAAGGCGGACGGCAAGAGCGGCATTCTTCAGGTAAACGACAGTATAACTTATGATATTACGCCCGACGAGGGATATTCGGTTGCATGCGTGCGCCTCAACGGAAAGGTTATCGACGCCAAGTATTACAGCGGCAATAAACTTACCCTTAAAAAATCGGATATAAAATCCGACAATATGCTTGAAGTAACGTTTATGGCTAAGGAATTTGCCGATGACTACACCAGTAAGGGAATTTCTATTTCTTACGGTGAAAGCTTTGATTTTGCTCAGCCTGAAGGTTCGGGCGCCGTGACGGGTATAATAATAGGCTGTTTTGCAGGTGCGGCGGCAGTGGTTGCAATTGCGCTTGCAGTATGGTTTGTTTTAAAGAAAAAGAAAGAACAGGCCGCCGATGACGAAGTTGCGATGGCTGAGGCAGGCGCGCCTGTGGCAAAAAAGCCTAAAAGTTCGGCGGCGAAAACCGCTGTGACAAAATCAGGCAAGACCGACGCAAGCGCTAAGAAGAGTACTGTTAAAAAGCCTTCAAGCTCAAACAGCGGTAAAAAAACAAATAAGAAATAACACATAAAATAACAGCCCGACAGAAATTTTTCTGTCGGGCTGTTTGCTTTTTAAACTTAAAAAATTTAAATTGGTCTAATTAAAGATAAGATGTAAAATCACATGCTGTATTTATAGTTTCTTTCCAATTGGTTATAGTATGTATTGTAATTTTCCTTTATGAAGTTATACAGCGCAATGCGTGCTTCTTTTTGGTCAAAGCCGGCTACTTTTTTAGGAACCATAAAATCGTGGATAAACTTTTCCGCAACAAAAAGTATCGCAATGTTTATTCCGCCGAAAAGTCCTTTGGAAGCATAAACGAATTTGCGTTCTTTTACCTTGCCGTATGCTAAGTCCGATTTTTTGGATGAGACGTATTCGCCGAGGTATTCGCCTGTTTTTTTGTCTATATCGAACAGTTTTATCTCTTCGTTGTTCGCCGCCATAATATAATCAACGGTTGACCTTACAACTGCGGAGGTCAATAAGTCAGATTCGGGTCTTAACAGGCACACTGCGCACCTGTCGTCATCGGTAATCAGTTCGTTTTCTTTTAAACGTCATGAGTTTTTCGGTAATCGATTTTCATTTCTTTTCTCCTTAAATATATAATAGAATGACATTAAGTTTTTTAAGTATTTTTTAATAATTCGCAGGCGTAGCGTTGCGTAAATGTTTTGTATGAAAAAAACGCGGAGGTAATTCCGCGTTTTAAAAGACGTATTGATTGTCGAACGGCGTTTGACTGCGTTATTTACAGCGCGTTAAACAAATCAGGGCATACTGTCATAATAAGAATCTGCACAGCCGTAGCGATATTCAGGATGAAGTGTCCTATCATAAAAGGCAGGGGGTTTCTGTTTTTATTGTACCACAAGCAGATAAGTACGGTGAGGGGAAGAAAAGATAAAAACCTGTAAAGTATAAAAATTCCGTCGGGAAGAAAAGGTATAAAGCTGTGTTGAAGAGCATAGAAGAATGCCGCCAGCGAAACATTGACCCATTTGTTGGTTGTTGCAGTGTTTACAGCGTAACCTAAATACAGTCCGTCTTCCGCAAGTGTTGTTGAAAGAGGCAGTAACAGCAAAACGATGATTGCAAGCCATAAAGGAATAGGCTCAACCATAGTTTTGTCAAGATAGGGAAAAGCTCCGTAACAAATCAGTCCTGCAAGATAAAGTCCGCACATTCCTACAACTACCGTAAGTACTATAATCAATATTGCTGTGCCTGCTTTTGTTTTGCCTTTTTCATAGTTAAGCAGTTTTCTGTAATTTAGACCTTTTTTCCGTGCGAATAAGTAAAGTATTGTAATAGTGATAAAATTGCATACAATTGCAATCGGCGTCCACCATTTGCTTATTGAGCTGTAAGGCAGTTGTGAAATAAGCGATATAAGTAAGAATGCCGCCAAAAACAAGACGCACCTTAATGGAAGCAGAAAAGGTATTGTTTTTTTAGGGATGTTTATGTTATTTAAGCTGTTTTCGGTATCGTTCATTATTTTCTCCTTATTATATCGACTATCCACTCGGGATTTGGCGCAGGCATTTCGGGGCGCCTTGCAATATTTTCCGCTATGCCCTGAATTGCCATAAAAAAAGCTGTTGCCAATCCGACGGGGTTGCCTTCGCGTATGCTTCCTTCACGTTGCCCTTGAACAATTAGTTTTACGGCGTTTTCCATATCTTTTTTACGCATAGAATAATTGCTTATTTTGTCTGAAAGTTCGGAATCGTACTGCGCCCTGTTCATTAAAACAAACAGTTTTGCCGCAAAAGGCTCTTTAACGACGTATTCTAAAATTGTTTTTGCCGTCTCTTCAAAAAAGCGCAATGGGGAGACGTCTTTTAATTCGAAAATATTGTCTTTTCCGTCTGCCGCTGTTTCCAGGAGTGTTAAATACAGCTTTTCTTTTGTTTCGAAGTAATGGAAAAGCAGACCCTCGCTCATTCCTACGGTTTCGGCAATTTCCGCCGTTCGGGTTGCCGCGTAGCCCTTGCGGATAAAAAGGTCTAAACCTGCGTTTAAAATTTCCTGCCGCCTTTTTTCTTTTTGTTCCGAACGTTTCATTTTTTCAGTCCTTTAATCAGTATTCATAAAGATTTCAAAATTTCGTTGAGTATTTACTCAATAAATATACCAATAATATGTTTTATTGTCAAGCGCATTTTTGAATTTCTATTTCCATTTTTTGACAGTAAAAAAAGGAACATTGATTTTTGTTCCCTTTTCGTTAAATTATCGTTTTAAGCGTCAGGCTTAAAAATTTTAAATTATAATTCAATTTTTATGTCGTAATCTTTATCAATTAAAATATAATTCAAACCGTATTTTTTGCAAAGCTGTAAATTATTTAAATTATCTTTTATCAGTTCTTTCTTGTCTATGCCGCCGCTTTGCAGACGTTTTTCAACCGCGTTTTCATATTCGCAGATTTTTGCGAAATTGTTTTCTATATATTCAGCAGACATTACAAGGCAGTAATATTTTATTTGTGACAGATATTCGTCGGTGAAATCTTTTTTCCAATCAAAGGGGATGTAACACCTTTCGATTATCATACTTTGGTTGTTTTCAACCGCTGTTTTAATTATTTCTTTGATAATCCTCCAAAGATAAGGGGTAAGTGGCGCGTCGTCTTCGGCTTTAAGTTGAGTTTGTCCGCTTCGAATCAATCCCATTTTCAAATGGTCAATGCACAAGTAAGGTATTTTGTGTTTTTCCATAAGCTTTTGCGATAAAAGAGTTTTACCCGTATGTGTTGTTCCGCAAATTAAAATTATCATATAAGTATTATAACTTTTTTCACAAATTTTTCAAGACATAAGATGTCTTTTTTTCAGCTGAAACTGCTTTTGAGTTAAAGCTTCTTACAAAACAACAAGGCTCTCAAACAATAGCCGTATGTCAATGTTTTACCCTGATGTTTGAGCCAATTACAAAACAAGAAACACTTTTTAGTTGTTTTGCTATAAATGTATTATAGCATAAAAAGCAGAAATAAACAATTTAAAAGATTTAATTCACAATGAAAAAGCACAAGTTTGTTTACACTATATTTTTTATCGGTATGCGATAAAGCCCACAATACCCTTAACGAAAAAGTATTCCGTTTTTAGATGATTAAATTTCAAAGACTTCTGTGAAACATACAAAAAATACGCACACTCTTTAAAAGTGTGCGTATAAGTATCGTGTGGTGGAAAATTGTTGACCTACATCGAACCGAAGAACTAAAAAAGTAATTATTATCATATCAAGTTTAATTTGCAATTTCAGTATTCTCTTCTTTGCGGCTTTTAATTGATTTTATTAGCCTTTTGATAAGCATAACAACGATATTGAAAATGACTGCTGATACAATAGATACGGCAAAAACAATTAAATAAATAGCCCATATTTCAAGACCGCCGACATATTCCAACAGAGTTATTATTACGGGGTGAAACAAATATATTGCTAACGATAAACTGCCGAGATAACCGAACGCTTTATTTACCTTTGAATTTGTAACAGCTACGCCCTTGCCTGCAAACGTAATCGAGATAGCAACAAATATACATACTACGGCGACAACCATACAAACGGGTTCCAAGCTTTTACTTATAGGAATAAAACCGAGAATTATCGGCACACAATAACAAATCATTTCAACAACTTTCAAAGTAACCGACGCCGCAGTTTTTAAGTCTTTTTTTGCTATTACGGTAGACAGATAATAAGCAAACATACCTACGCACATTTCGCCCCAAGCTCTTAAATCATAGACAAAAGTCGTTGTAAATGCCCAATTCGTACAAAGTCCATAAATAACAGCTATAACGCCTAAAACGCCAAGCAAAATAGGAATTACTAAAATTCCTTTCTTGATTTTCTTTCTTAACAGCAATGCAACGGGTACTATAAACAGCATACATAAGAGCATTGACGACAAATACCATTCGGGAACGATGAGCGCGCTTGCATAGGCGTTCGTCCATACGCCGCCCATTTGCACTAAAAATATACTCGGCAAGCCGTTCAGAATTATATTGCCAGAATTAGCAAAATTATAAGTCAATAATACGACAATAATTACTATAATAGCCGTTAAATGCGTGGGCAAAATTCCTTTAATCTTATTACCCATAAAACGGCAACTTTCAAGCGCAGGGTTATAATTTTCCTTTGCGCTTATTTTTTCAATAGACCTTGCAAGGAAATAACCCGAAATCAGAAAGAAGAACTCAACGGCAAGTGCGCCGTTCTCAAAAAAATTTATGTCGTCGCCTAAAAAAGTCATTTGAATATGATAGCCGACAACTAAAATACTGAATAGAAATCTCGCCAATTCAACTAAATTGTTTCTTTTAGTCATTTTAGCCTCCGTAAAAAAAGCGTGTTCCATTGAGAAACACGCCAAAAAACGCACCTCTCAATGTTGCTACACATTGTCCATATAAAGGCGAGAGAATAAATTTTTACCAAATAGTATTCCCTTATACGGACTATTAAAATGTGTAGCAGAAATAATATAGCAAATTATTCAAAAAAAGTAAACAGTATAATGCTTATAAAAGCTAACTTTTCAGTAAATGGCAGATAGGCGTGAGCTTGTCTTGACAAGCGCGCGGCTGCGTCGCGCGGACAAGAAAATGGGAGTGGACTAAATAAAAATAACGACCTAATCGAAAGTTGTTCGTTTTAGGTCGTTATTGGTGGGAGAAGGTGTGTTCTCGCCTTAGGCGAGAGCGTCGTCGGCAAGTCTATACTGTGTATTTTAATTTATTAATCACCGCTTGCCTGCTCGCGCGAACCACCGAATTTCGGGCTTCTGTTAACATCTTTTACCACCATGAAAAAAGCACCCGTAAGGGTGCTGATTTCGTGAGCATAATGGATAAAAAGGATTTTTTGAGCAAAAAATGGCATAGTCATATTGCGGGATTTTATAGTATTATTTTTAAGGTGTCAGTCAGTTTAAGGGAATTGAACATATAAATAGCTATATTTAGGGAATTGATTTGCATTTTATTTTAAACAGTTAGCAATTCTAACTTGATAAATATGTTAATTCTTTGTATAATTAAATAGCCTCATATAAAATTAAACCAGTTAAAAACTTGTTGTAAAATGTAAATATAGAGATACATCGGTATGCAGGATTCACTAATGATAAAACTTTTGTGGAGTTAAGATGAAAATTGTAGATTTATTTTCTGGTGCTGGCGGATTAACCTTTGGGTTTTATTATAATCTTGTTGCTGGAAATTTTTGCAAAACAAATAATAAGTTTATTTTTGCTAATGAGAATAACCCAGCTGCAGCGCAGGCATTTGCGAAAAATTTTCCTGATGTCAATATGCAGAACATAGACATTAGGGACTTAACTGAAGATAAAATTAAAAGTCTTATTGGTGATGAGCAAGTGGACATAATTATTGGTGGCCCGCCTTGTCAGTCATTCAGTACTGTGGGTCAACGTCAGTTTGATGAAAAAGCAAAATTATATGAAGAGTATTTGAGAATTTTAAAAATTGTAAGACCTAAGATGTTTTTATTTGAAAACGTTAAAGGTTTACTTTCAATGAAAGAGATTTTTTATGAAACCGATAATGAAGGGAATATATTATATCAAGTAGAAGAAAAGAAAAAAAACGGTAGAGTTATTAAAAAGAAAAAACCTCTTATCTCAGGATATGGCGATCTGATTATTAACAAGATTAAGCAACAATTTGAAGAAATAGGAGATGGCTTTGGTTATAATATTAAGTATGAAGTGCTAAATGCTGTTAATTTTGGAGTTCCACAATTTAGAGAACGCGTATTTATTATAGGCATTAGAAAAGATTTAAATATCGAATGGAATTGGGAATTTAGTCAAAAGAAAACATATAGAATTACCATAGAGGAAGCTATTTCAGATTTACCTAATTTAAACGAAAATGAAAATAAAACTGAATATGTATGTGACCCCCAAAATGATTATCAAAAGCTGATGAGAAGTAATTGCACTTGTCTAACGCAACATTTTTGTGGGCAATACGGTGATAAAATACGAACAGTTATAACCAATATTAAACAAGGACAAGGCAGGTATGATTTTAATGCTTTGATAGATAAAGGTATAATTGACGAGAAGTATAGGTTAACTTCCGGATATGCAAATACTTATGGGCGTCTTGTTGCTAATCAGCCATCAACAACTATAACAAATAATTTATGCACCCCTTCTGGATTACGTTGTATACACTATGGTCAAGATAGAGCCTTAAGTCCGCGTGAGGGGGCACGCATACAATCATTTCCAGATGGGTTTCAGTTTTATGGCACAAGAACTGATGTAACTAAACAAATTGGTAATGCCGTACCGCCACTTTTGGCAATTGCGGTAGCACAAAAGATAAAAGCTACTTTGGGAGAAAATAATGACTAATGAAAAAATCCCGTTTACATTGGGATATGAAGCGCTAACTTTACTTGGTAAAGGAATGTATTCTAATTTGTGGGCGGCGTTATCTGAACTTATTGCAAACGGAATAGATGCGCATGCCGACAATGTTTATGTTTATATTGATATGTCTAACAAAAGTCATTCGACAATAGAAATTTTAGATGATGGCGATGGCATGTCAATTGATGAAATAAAAGAGAAGTATGTTGTTATAGGAAATAACAAGCGTGATAATGCTACTGATGCTGATGCCTTAATGGGGAGAAAGGGTGTTGGTAAATTGGCGGCTTTGTTTTTAACAAAAAAATTTGAGTTCCTTACTTGTAAGGAAGATGCAAATGAGACATATTGGCAATTTGATTTTTCGGATCGTTCTAATAACAAACCCATGCTTGTGCAAATTAATTCGGATGAATTTTTCTTGAGGTCATTGTTTAATAAAAAACATAAAGGAACATTATTAAAATTATTTGATGTCAATTTAACTAATATGGCAGAAGAAGCCGTTAATGCATTGTCGCTCATAATGGCTAATTATTTTATTTATGAAAATTTGCCTAAAGTCAAGGTTCAATTCTTTACAAAGTTTACTGCAAATGATGAGATTGATTTCGATAAGCCTAATATTATGAAAAAGAAAGTTGCGTTTAATAATATGATTGCCATACTTTCTGATAAGCAATTTGAGTCAAGTAAATTTCACGTTCCTTTGATGTATGGTGAGTCATTTGATAGTGAATATCTTGAAAAATTAAGAAAAGATGATCCTTTGGCAGTCATTCCAGAAACTAAGGGCGTTTATATCGTTGTTGTCGATGGGGAAAAAGTTGAAATCCCGTATGAATTAAAAGGCTGGATTGGGATTCATGCAAGTATAAATGTTTCGGAAGCACAGAAGAATGATAACCAATTCATTAAAAATAAATATTATAATCCTAATAAATTAAGATTATATATACGTAATAAACTTGCCGTTGAAGATTTTATGGGGTACATTAAAAATACACAGCAAGGTGCTAACTATATAGAGGGTGAAATATCATTTGATTTATTGGACGATAACAGACTTGAGGATATTACCACATCAAATAGACAAGATGTAGATGCTCATGATCCTCGTGTTGCTTTACTGATTTCTATAGTTAAGAAAGTGGTAACGCGATTAATAAGTTTAAGAAATAGTGTAACGGAAGAAGTGTCCAATGAGAATAAGCGACGTAAATCGATCTTGGAGAGCAATGCAAAAAAGCATGCCCAAAAAGCCATAAAAAAAGATTTGTTAAGTATGGGTATGGATGAACAGCAATCCACCAATGTCATGGTAGCTGTAGGTAATAAATTAAAGGGTTCTCCTGATGCCGAAGCAAAAGACATATTTAAACTTTTTATCTCGCATTCAAAAAGGGATCGCCGCTTTTCTGATTTTATTTACAATTTGTTGCGTATAAAGGGAGCAAAAGAGTGTGATATATTTTATACCACTCATGAGGTCGGAGCAAATTCTAATCTTGAAAATGACATTAAAACCAATATTGCAGAAGTTAATGAATTGGTTTTATTTCTTGACAGTGTAAATTCAATGAGAAGTCAATACTGTATGTTTGAAGGCGGTGCGTTTTGGGCTACACGTGCTATTAAAAATTGTATACATTTACATTTTGATACATGTTGGATACCTGATTATATTAACGATACAAAAGTCTATCATGTGCCATTAAATGAAGGAAAAAATCTAACTATAAAAGCATTTGATATTACCGCTAAGAAATATAATGAAATAACGCAAGTTTTAAATGTTGCAATAGAACATATCAATAGTAGCTCTATACATATAACAAATAAAATTCCTCTTTTTGAGCATGTCTCTTTCCCTACTGAATTGGAGTTAAGCAGAAGTGGAAAAACGATTTATGATTATATGGACAATGATTTTGTAGAATGTTGGAACTATTATGTAGTTAATGGTGAAACAGACTTGGATAAGGATAATAAAAAGCGTACCAAAGAAACATATTTGTCAGATTACAATATATCCGTGGGGAAGATAGATTAAAAATGTGAAATCACCTATGGTATTTTGAATCTAAAATGCTATATGTGATTGATTTTAGGGTGTAGGAATGTACACAAAAGAAGTTCAAGAATTGGTTTTGGCGTATTATAAAAGTGGTAGAAGTGCGAGAGAGATTTGCGAAGAATAAAAAATTTCGAGAAGTTGTTTGTATAAATGGGTAAATGCTAATGAGGTTTGCAGAGATAAGAAAACGGAAAACGAATTTACATATAAACAGCTTGAAATTTTACAAAGACAATTATATAAGCTGACCAGAGAAAACGAAATTTTAAGGTTTGCTTATGAAAATTTAAATCCGAGTTTAAAGCAAAAATTAGAGATAGCGGATTTATTGAACGGTAAATATAAAACCAAGGAAATGTGCAGAGTGATTCAAGTGGATCACTCTACTTTTTATAATCACGACAGACGAGGAGTTAAGGTAACGCAAAACCAAATACGGAACGAGCGGCTTAAAGAGAAAATTTTAGAAATTCACAATAAAAGCGGAGGAAGATTCGGTTCAAACAAAATATTTGAGAAATTAAAAGCCCAAGGAATTCCGTGTTCCTTGGGTAAAATTTCGTCTTTGTTTAAAGAGCTTGGATTGAGTAGTAAGCGCAAAAAGAGACCTGTTAAAAAAGCGGGTAGACCTAAAAAGTTTTATAATAAAAACAAATTAAAACAGAATTTTGTACAAAGCCGACCAAATTTATTTTGGGTGGGCGACGTAACTGAAGTTAAAATTAAAAGCGCAAAATTTTATATTTGTACTGTTATGGATTTGTTCTCTCGCAAGATAGTAGGCTATCGTTTATCCAGCCAAAATAATAATAAACTGACAATAAATACTTTTAAGGATGCCTTTGAATTACGCAATAGACCGAAAGGCTTGACATTTCATAGCGACCAAGGAAGTAATTATACTTCAAACGAATTTGCGGATTTGTTAGATGCAGTAAATGTAGGGCAGTCATTATCTCAAGCGGGAACACCATATGACAATTCTGTAATTGAGGCATTCTTTTCTAATTTTAAACAAGACGATTTAAATAGCTGTGAATTTGAAAATTTAGATGAACTGCAAATAGTAGTGGACAGATATATAGAATACTATAACTCATATCGCCCGCACGAATTTTTGGGATATAAAACGCCGGACGAGGTTGAAATGGAGTATAGAAAGCTTGAAAATTTCGTTCCGTTTTAAAATTTTGTACAAAGAAAAAGTGAACAGTCTAATTTTTTCAGTAGAAAAAACCTTACTGTTCACAGCCGGCGTTCCGATAGAAGCCCAACAGAACTTAGAAGCGTATATTTACATATCGCATAGACCGGCGGAAGAATACTTTGCGCTGCGTGTGCATGGCGACAGCATGAAGAACGTCGGCATATTCGATAAAAGCGTTTTGGTATGCCATAAGCAAGAAGTAGCCGAAAACGGCGAAATCGTCGTTGCAATGCTTAACGGTGAACAGACCGTCAAACGTTATAAGGTGCATGGTAATAATATTTTTCTTATGCCGGAAAATCCGGACTATCTTCCGATACCCGTTACACCAACGGACGAGCTTCTGATACTCGGCAAAGTCGTTGAAATTAGGGTTATGCTATGAGCGACGACGTAACAAAGCTTTACGTCGTTGATTTGAACGACAAAAACGGACTGCTTCACGCAGTCCTTAAAACAGGCGATACTTTGACCACTCCTACGGAGGGGCAAATGCTTATTAATATTAACGGGGTTTCTATAAATTCCAAACCACGCAGCGACGGACGTTATCAGGGTTACGTTACCGAAAATAATGGGAAACAGTATTTTTACGGTAGAACACGCGAGGAAGTCGAGGCGAAAATAATTAGATATTTAAAGGAGGCGCACGCACCGAAGAAAAAAGCACACAGCAAAAAACAGCCGACATTTGGCGAATTTTATGAAAAGTGGCTTGAATTATATAAAAAGCCGAACTTGAAGCCGTCTTCGATAACAAATATTGTTGACACAATGAAGCCGGCATTGACCGTCTTTGCCGGCGTTCCGATAGACAAGATAACAACGGACGACGTGCAGGGGTTGCTTTTATCTATCAATGCACCGGCAGCACGTACAAAGTGTAAGGTAAATGTTAATCAGGTTTTCACCAAAGCGCAACGGGGCGGACTTATTAAAATAAACCCTTGCGACAACTTAGAGATTAAGAAGCCCAAAGAAAAGCACATTGAAGGGCTTACGCCCGAACAGCAAAGGCAATTTGTTGAATTTACTGCGGATAGCAAATATTCGCTGTTATTTCGCTTTTTGCTTGCAACGGGTGTGAGAGTGGGGGAAGCACTTGCGCTTTTTAAGTCAGACGTGGACATGATGGGGCGCACGGTATTTATTACAAAGGATGTCGTTTTCATAAAAGGGCAACGCATAGAACAGCCGCCCAAGACGGAAGCCGCCGTGCGCACGCTGCCGTTATCGGAAGAACTGTGCGCGGAGCTTCTGGAACTGCCCGAAGGGTTGCTTTTCCCATACACATATAATGCCGTGCGACTTGCGATTGAAAAAATCGAAAAGCAACTTGGCTTTAAGGTTACGGCGCATGTGCTCCGGCATACGTATTCCGACAGGCTCGAAGAAGCCGGTATTCCGCCAAAGGTTAAACAATACCTTATGGGGCATGCAAAACTTGACACCACGCAGAACAAGTACACCGAGGCGCAAAAGCACTACGTGGAAGCCCATTCAGAGGCTATCAGACGGCTATTTGACACTAAATAACCCCCGTTTTTGACACTCACGGGCGGCATAACTGCAAGAAAAAAGCCCGTATTCGCACTGAATACGGGCTAAATTCTGGCAAAAACCGCCGTTTTGGTGGGAACAAATGGGCTCGAACCATCGACCTCTTGCATGTCAAGCAAGCGCTCTGACCAACTGAGCTATGCCCCCGAACGATTATATTATAACAGCAAAAAATTTTCTTTGCAAGCGATTATAAGCCGCCTTAATAAATTAAACCTTTCAAAAAAGTTGTTAATTAATGCGGTTGTAATTTTTATTTTAAAATGTTATAATTGAAAAAAATACAAGGTCGCCGGCTTAATGGATAAATGTTTATACGAAGGATACGTTAGAATTTTACACGAAGAATTGCTTCCTGCAATGGGCTGTACCGAACCGATATCGGTTGCCTATGCGGCGGCGTTATCGCGTGATATATTGGGGGCAATGCCGGACAGAGCGGTTATTTCCGTCAGCGGAAATATATTAAAGAACGTTAAAAGCGTGGTCGTTCCCAACACGGGCGGAATGAAAGGAGTTAATTGCGCCGCCGCCGCGGGTATAGTTGCAGGTGACGCCGAAAAGAAACTTGAAGTCATTTCATCAGTCACTCCTGCCGATAAAGAAAAGATTACAAACTTTATGAAAACGGTAAAATTTACCGTTGAACAGTCTCATTCAGGCTGCATTTTCGATATTGCCGTAAAACTTTTCAAGGGTAGCGACTGGGCTTGCGTTCGTATCGCCGGTCATCATACAAACGTTGTTCTTATTGAAAAAAACGGAAAGGATATTCTCAATCTCAACTACAAAAGCGACGAGCCTGCTCATTGTGCGGACAAAGACCTTTTAAGCGTTGACAGAATACTTGAATTCGCCGATACGGTTGCGATAAACGACGTGGCTGAAATTATCAAAAGGCAAATAGAATACAACACAGCCATCGCGGAAGAGGGGTTAAAGAACGATTACGGCGCGAAAGTGGGCAAAATTCTGCTTAAATCTTTCGGCGACGGAGTACATAATCGCGCAAAAGCGACTGCGGCGGCAGGTTCCGACGCAAGAATGAACGGTTGCAGTTTGCCTGTTGTTATTGTTTCGGGAAGCGGAAACCAGGGGATGACGACTTCGCTTCCCGTAATTGTCTACGCGAAGCACCTTGGCGTCAGCGAGGACAAGCTTATTCGCGCGTTGGTTGTGTCAAACCTTATAACCATTCATCTCAAAACGGGTATAGGAAGACTTTCCGCATATTGCGGCGCAGTAAGCGCAGGGTGCGGCGCAGGCGCAGGGGTTTGCTATCTTTACGGCGGCGGATACGAAGAGGTGTCGCAGACTGTGGTCAACGCGCTTGCCATTAATTCGGGTGTAATCTGCGACGGCGCCAAGTCAAGTTGCGCAGGCAAAATCGCTTCCGCGGTCGAAGCGGGGCTTCTCGGTTTTGAAATGAGCCGCAGCGGTTGCGGCTTCTGCGGAGGCGACGGCATACTTGAAGACGGCGTTGAAAGAACGATAGATAACGTCGGCGATATCGCGCGCATAGGAATGCGCGGAACGGACGAAGAGATAATAAAATTAATGATTAAAAATGCTTCAAAATAGCGTTATTTGCTGCATATTCGGGGGGGCAAACGTGGAAAACGCATTGGAAAGAACTAAGCTTTTGATAGGTGAAAGCGGAGTTGAAAAGCTTAAAAATTCAAGAGTTGCAGTGTTCGGAATAGGCGGAGTGGGAGGCTATGCCGTTGAAGCGCTTGCGCGTTCGGGCGTCGGCGCAATTGATTTGATAGATAACGATGTTGTTGCCGTCTCTAACTTAAACAGACAGATTATCGCTACTAACGAAACCATAGGAAAGTTCAAAACCGAAGCTATGGCGGAAAGGATAAAAACAATCAATCCCGAGTGCGCGGTGACCGAACACAGGCTTTTTATTTTGGAAACACCCCATAATATGCTTGATTTTACGAAATTTGATTACGTTATAGACGCAATTGATACCGTTACGGGCAAACTTGGTATTATAGAGAGCGCAAAAAGGTTTGGCGTGCCTGTAATCAGCTGTATGGGCGCAGGCAACAAGCTTGACCCCACGGCTTTCGAAGTGGCGGATATATCCGAAACCTCCGTTTGCCCGTTGGCAAAGGTTATGCGCAGAGAGCTTAAAAAGCGCGGTATCAGCGGCGTTAAAGTCGTATATTCAAAAGAAGAACCCTGTATTAAGGACGGGGGCAAAGACGGGGATATTCAAAAGAAAGTTCCTGCAAGTATTGCGTTCGTGCCGTCGGTGGCAGGGCTTATTGCCGCAGGGGAAGTTATAAAAGATTTATGCGGAATAAACGGGGTTGATTAATGGACGGAGCCGAATTTTCACTTGAACGCGCCGAAAAGAGTATAATAAAAAAGTTCCACAGGCAGCTTTTCCGCAGGTTTACCAAAGCCGTTGCAACTTATGGTTTAATTGAGCCCGACGATAAAATTGCAGTATGTATTTCGGGCGGAAAAGATTCAATGCTTATGGCAAAACTTTTTCAGGAATTGGGAAAGCATCATAAATTTCCTTTCGAAACTGTTTTTTTGGTCATGGACCCCGGTTACAGCCCTGAAAACCGTAGAAAAATAGAAGAAAACGCTGAAAAACTCAAAGTGCCTATAACCGTTTTTGAAAGCGAGATTTTCGAAAATGTGACCCATATCGAAAAATCGCCATGTTATATATGTGCAAGGATGAGGCGCGGACATCTGTATGCGCAAGCTCAAAGTTTGGGCTGTAATAAAATTGCACTGGGGCACCATTACGACGATGTGATAGAAACGGTTCTAATGGGTATGCTTTACGGCGGACAGGTGCAGACGATGATGCCCCTTATAGACAGTACGAATTTTAAGGGAATGAAGTTAATCCGCCCTATGTATCTTATAAGGGAAGACGACATCGTCGCGTGGAGAGATTATTGCGGACTCAGTTTTTTAAACTGCGCATGTAAATTTACCGACGGAACTTACGAGGACGAAGGTAAGAGAAAAAAAGTTAAAAAGCTCATCCGCGCGCTTGAAAGCGAGGATGAGGGCGTTGCGCAGAATATTTTCAAAAGCGTAGAAAACGTCAATCTTTCAACAGTAATCGCATATAAAGACAAGAACGGCGTAAAACATTTTTTCAACGAAAAGTGATTATATAAAAGTTCAGTTCCCCCGTTAAATCGAAGATATATGGGGGTATACTTTGAAAAATAAATTTTATCCTTATGTTTTTACGCGTTTTAAAGATTGACGGCGACAGAAATTTCTGTTAATGTATTTAGGATATTTAAAATAATATATTTTGTAATAAGGAGAAACAGCTTGAAAAAGAACAGAGCGAAAAAGTTTTTAATGTGCCTTGCGATAGCCGCAACCACTGTTACGGCGGTCTTCGCTTCGGCTTGCCAGACAAGTTTAAATCTTTTCACCATTCCCGAGCTCAATATTCCCACTGAGGAGAAGTTTGCGCTTAAAAAGTATGATTACGAAAATCTTTCCGACGTTCAGGTGACTGTTCGTTCGGACGTTATGAACGTAACAAAGCGCAATCTTCCGCGCGCCGAAGCGGAAATTTTAACGGACGATTTTTCTCTTGTCTACAATGAGGAAGCTAAAACAATCGACGCGGTATACGGTAAAACGCAGACGACAGACAATTTGAAGACTGCAAACATCACATTTACCGATTACCCTTCGCCTTCTCATACCTGCACGGGCGTAAACGCTTTTACCGACGGCAATATGAGCGGTGCGGCGGTCGATTCGTCAAACGGCGCATTTTATAAATATATGTTGATGACGCAGGGGCAGCATCTTGCGGCTGACGCCGCGCGCTTTTCTGCGAACACAGCAAGCGATAACGCAGGGGTTGACCAGACATTTAAAAACTGGCTTAAAAAGCACCCTTCTGCGGACGCGCAGTACGGCGAGGTTCTCGGTACCGATAACGCGGTAGAAAAGGAAATAACTTTGGACCCTCTTTACCGTTCTCCTCACTTCACAGGGCTTTATCTGCCTGCAGGCGAAGCAATAACTATTAAAGTTGAAGGGCTTAAACCGGGCGAAAGAATAGTTGTTCAAACGGGTTATCAGAACTCTCTTGCCTGGCGCGGCGGCGTAAGCGATTCCGTTTTCAACTCCATTACAGGCGGATTAAATAAAGTTACCACACATTCGCTTGACGCATACTTTACCAAGGCGGACGTGCTTGTAGCAAACAATAAGATGACAGAAGGCAGCGTTACAAGCCAAAGCCAATGGGGCGTAAAACAGAACAACCGCGCGCCTTGGGTAATCAGCGATTTCACGCTTACTGAAAATAAAACGTATACAATCGGCACTTCGTTCGGCGGAGCTCTGCATATAAGTATGGGCAACTGCTATTCGAGGGTTAAAACTACTATTACGGGCGCAGTTGAAACTCCGCATTACATATTGGGCGTAACAACTCCCGAATATTTCGACCAATATCTGCGTCAGGCGCCCGGCGTCATTGCCGTTCTCGACACGGAAAACGGTCAGTTAATCGGTTATACGGGCGAAATGGGCACTACGCAGTATATGCGTCAGGTAAAGAAGGAAGAGATAGATAAGCTTGCAATGCTTTGGCATTCGTTCCTTTCAGTAAACGAATCTTTCACCGGCGGAACTTATAACCGCTTTAACAAGATAATGTTTGACTGGCACGTTCCGGCAGGCGCGGCGGTTGCGCTCGGTAATTATTCTTTTGCCCAACCGACAAGTTGGTTTAACGACGCGATGAATTACAGGGGCTTGCTTGCACGCGGAACTTGGGGTACGCTGCATGAAATAGGTCATACCCATGCTACTTCTTACGGAACGGTTTGGGGCTTTGCGACGGGCAGAGAAGGAGAAGTTAGGAACAATGCGCTTATACTTCTTTCGTATATAATGTTCTGTGACGTCGGCACAACCATAAGGAACGGCGGAGGGGCTGAACACGGCGCTTACGCAAATCCTTACAACGTTCTTTCCGAAACGCTCAGTTTCAAAGGCAAAACGGGCGACTTCGACGACGGTAGTTACGGTTATTTCCAATGCCTCGGAATGTATGCCAATATAATGCACTCTTTCGGCGCGGAAAAATTCTACGAACTTCTTTATACATACAAGGACGCCGCGTCATATGTGGCGGAAGGAACCAAAGGAAATAAGCGTTCTGATTTCACATACCGTTGTTCAAAGGTTTACGGAATGGATTTCCGTAAGTATTTCAACACTTTCTATTGCGCAAACATAACTGACGAAATGTTTACCGCGGAGCAACGCGCCGAAATGGACGCTTTGCCCGATTACGAGGTGGTTTCAAGTTTTTATGCCGGCGGTATAGACGGCGTTAAAACGTCGGGCGACTATAAGGTAGCATTCGGCGAAGATATAACATTTGATTTGCTTGAAAAAACAATAAGTACCTTGGACGATAAAACGGCGGGAACCAAAGGTTTTGAAATTGTGTCTGTAAACCAGCCCGAACACGGTAAACTTACCGACCTCGGCAACGGAAAGTGGTCATATTCGTTCAATAAAGAATATACCGGCGTTTCCGATACGTTTACTTTCGATGTCAGACTTTCGGACGGAATTATTCACAGACTTTCAGTTTATTTAAGAATTTCGTATAACGGAACAAGAATTACTGCATACAACGACGTACAGGGTAAAAATCTGGACGAAGTAATGGCGGATGTCAGCGGAAAACAGCCCGATAGCGTTATCGGAAATTCTCATGCTTATATACCTACTTATAATTCTGAAAAAGGTAAAAAGGATGTGCGCGTTTCCGAATTCTATTGGAGGGCGCCCAAATCAGGCGAAGTTTCGTTTTCCTCAAAAATGGACGACTGGGGTAAAATTTATTTCGGCGAAAGCTTCGATACGCTGGAAGAGATTATATCTATACCGAGTTACACAACTTCGTTCAATGATTACGGCGTGACGCGCACTGTAGAACAGGGCAAGTTCTACGCAATGAAAATATTTAATGTAAACGCAGGCGGAGGCGGTTCCGCGGTGCCCGGTATTAAGTATTCGGATGAAGAAAATTATGCGGCGATTGCCGACGCAGACGCTTTCCATCCAGATTTTCCTCTCGGGAGTACCGTTGAAACCTATGTATACGAACCTCAGTTTATAGTTTCTAAAAAGGACAGCATTAAGCTTTCCGTATCCGGAACGGATAAAACCGAATGGACGGTTATAAAAGCGCCCGAAAACGTTCACGGCGGCAGATACGAAAAACAGTATCAGGTAGACGAAAACAAAGACAGTCCCACATACGGTCAGACAATAGAAATCGAAGACGCGCGCGTAGATAAATGGACATGGCTGATAGACGGGCAGGCAGGAACTTATCTGCACACTTCATATGGGGGCGAATATAACAAAGACTATCCCAATTGCGAAAAGATTTCTCCCGAGCATCCTCACGAATTTATAATAGATACCTCTAAATCCCAGCAGTTCAATTATTTTGCTGTAACTACGAGAAACCACGCCAATTCTTATATTACGGATTTCGAGTTGCAGATTTCGGACTCGGCGGACGGCGGTTGGCGGACAATTGCTACGGGCGACAGGTCCAATTACGTTAAAAACGTTTTAACAGTCAAGTTTGCCGAAGAGTCGGGCAGATATCTCAGGCTTCTTGTAAAAGGAACTTCGGGCTCTTCGGGCGGCAGACAGTTCTCGGTACTTGCGGAAATAGACGCAGGAATCGAAACAACCACCCAGCAGGTAATTCCGCCTACAAGCAACAAGTTCTTCGCCACGGACGGCTGGAAGAATTCTTCCAAGATTGACACCGAACCTAACGGTTATCTGATTACCGAAAAGAAAAACGAAAAACTTGTAATTAAATTCGAGGGTGAAGGAATATCTCTTTACGCGGCTACGGGAAGCGGCTACGGCACGGCGGATATTTATCTTGACGGCAAAAAAGCCGGCGTGATAGATTTAAACAGCACGGCGGAAGAATCGCGCAAACTCGTATTCAATAAAGAAAATTTAGAAAACAAGGAGCACACGGTAGAGATTATCACTACCTCGTCGGAAAAAGTTATGATTAACGTTCTCGGTATACCTTATTCGGCAAATCTTGTAAATGCGGCTAATATATATAAAGAAAACGCGCTTACGATTGCGCTTGTAGTATTCGTCATTCTGTTTGCCGCAGTAATAGCGGTGTTGGCGGTGCTTGTATTCGTTCCCAAGTTCCGCAGATTGGTATTCGGCAACCGCTTTATGAAAAAGCTTGACGAAAGAGAAAACAAGCCCAAGAAAGAAAAGCCTGTTAAAAACAAAAATGACGGTAAAGCCGGTACTGACGAGATAGAAAAAGACAAGGAACAGGCAAAGAAGACGGAGCCCGTTTCCGCTTCGGCAAAGCCTGCGCCTGCAAAACCTGCGCAGCAGTCGTCAACGGTGAAACCTGCGGCGGCAAAACCTGTTGCAAAGACAGCGGCGCCCAAGCCGACAGCTCCCGAAACGCAGACTAAACCCACTACAAAGACCGCAACCGTAAAACCTGCGCAGCAGTCTGCAACGGTAAAACCTGCGGCTAAACCTGCGGACAAAACAGTTAAGCCTGCGTCTGACAAAACCCAAAAGCCCAAAAAGTAATTAGGGCAATTAAATATAATTCAAACTTAAAAGCTGCGGAATCTTTTTAAACGGTTCCGCAGCCTTTTTTAAATACAAGCCACAATTTTAAAAAACTTTGAAATAATGTTTTGACAAACGCATAAATTTATGTTATAGTATCTTAGCTTTTGAAAAATTTTCAAACTTTGAGCGGAAGTACCCAAGCGGCTCAAGGGGCTCCCCTGCTAAGGGAGTAGTGCGGGAAACTGCAGCGAGGGTTCAAATCCCTCCTTCCGCGCCAAAATGACGTAAGCTGATTATTCGGCTTACGTCATTTTTTTATGCTGTTACGGTCAGCAAATTTAATTTTTTAAGTTTTATTTATAAGCAAAAAACATTAAACACAAATTAACACAAAAAACACTTGACAATTTACATTGTGTTAATTATAATAGGTTTATAAAGAAATGAGGTAGACCAATGGTTAAATCTTTAAATTTATTACTTGACGTTGAAATTACGACAAAAGCGCAGGATATACTTGAGGACGCTTGTCTTGATTTGCAAACATTTTTCACGATGTGTATGAAAAAATTGATTAAGGAACAGGGAATTTCATTTTTAAGCAATTCTACTTTTAATGAAAGTAGGGAGCAGGCTGCAGAGTTTAAAGCGTCCGAAACAAAGCCTGAATTATTTAAAAGACCTTTTATGAACGAAAAAAATAAAATTACACCTGTAATGCGCGATTGCGTTTGGGATATTTTTAAAGAGCAGTTCGATGTTAATAAGAAAATAAATTACCCTTATTCTGAACAGGTTGCAAACTTAAAATCGGGTATTAACCAGGGAAGCGCACACATATATTTTCTGTTTTTAAACAATCTGATAGCAGGCGTACATAACACGCGCATAATTAAATTTGACGATTTGATTTGTTACCTTAATTATATAAAAACACAATTGCCTGAATATTGTTTTCGAAACGCAATAATTTCGTTGACAAAGTCAATACCTTATTGGAAACAACATACTACGCTTTATTCGTTTGCTGAAAAGGTTGAGATGTTAATTTCAAGTAAAAATATTTAGTTTTGCACCGCTTGCAAAGTTTATAATGCTGTGGTAAAATATTCTCAGTAACAGATTTAAGAGGGAATTATGAGGATTGTATTTTTCGGGGATTCCATTACCGATTGCGGTAGGGACAGAAACGATTTTAATTCTTTGGGACAGGGTTATGTCAAAATTCTTGCCGACAAGCTTCGTCCTATATATCCGGATACGGATATCGAGCTTATAAATAAAGGCGTATCGGGCGACGAGGTTTCAGACCTTCTTGCAAGGGTGCAAGAGGACGTTATATCTTTAAAGCCCGACGCCGTAGTCATAATGATAGGTATCAACAACACGATTCACCAGTTTAAAGCAGATAAAACTCTTGACCTTGCAAAGTTTGAAAAAGATTTGAAAGAACTGCTTAAAAAGCTTAAAAAAGCAGGAATTGTGGTTATTTTCCTTGAACCTTTCCTGTTGCCTGCGCCTGATAAACTCAGAATGCGTAAGCTTTTCAATACCGAACTTGAAATAATAAATAAGGTTGCTCTTCCTGTCGCAGACGAGTTTGTCGCCTATGACGAAATGTTCAACGGCGTATGCGAAAGACTGCCTTATACCGAGTATTCTCTTGACGGCGTTCACCCGACCCACCGCGGTTCGCGTCTTATCGCCGACCAAGCTATAAAAGCCATAAGAAAGCACTTGCTTTAATTTCGGGCGGTCGGTATTTACCGTTTGTAAAAGGTTGAATGTAAATGGAGAAGAATACTGACGATTGGTTTAAGCTTTATAAGGCGGCAGATAGCGTTCGGAACGACCGGAAAGTTTCCCCGTTTATAGAGGCTGGCGGAGTTGCGGCGGCAATTCTGACAAAAAGCGGAAACGTTTACGTCGGGGTGTGCATTGATACAGCGTGCAGTTTGGGTATGTGCGCCGAACGCAACGCTATTGCCAATATGCTTACAAACGGCGAAAACGAAATTGAAAAAGTCGTGGCGGTTATGCCGGACGGTAAAGTCGGTTTGCCTTGCGGCGCTTGCAGGGAATTAATGATGCAGCTTTCGGAAAACAGCGGCGAAATTGAAATTCTAACCGATTACGAAAACCGCAAAACGGTGCGGCTTAAAGATTTAATGTCCGAATGGTGGGGCAAAAACCGTTTTAAAACTGAATTTTAAATAAATAAAACAAATCAATGCTCCGTGCGCAGAACGCGCGCGGAGCTTTTTTTACGTTTAAAAATTTTTATAAGCTCAATTTTTTATATGTTTGAATAAAAGCGCGCCTGAAATTTTTAAAAATGATTGCGGACAATACGCTTAAAATTCGCAGACGCAATTTTTTTGCCTTAAAACCGCCCGTAAATTGAAAAACCTTACATTTTTTGAAAAATTGTTTCATAAATTTCTTGACAGATTTCGAAAATGTGATATAATTATTTCGAAAAATATAGTTAAAAACTCAATTAAAATTTTCGCTAAACTTTCGTTGGCGCATTTAAAGAAAAAAATATAAATAACGGACGGAGGGAAAAATGAGGAAAAAATTTATTGCAGCGGTGCTTTGCGCACTGCTTACTGTGGTCTTCGCGTTTGCTGCGTGCACGCCGGGTAGTTCGGATGAAAACGAATACACGCTTGAACGTGAGCCCGGTACGAAACAGGTGACTATATATTATAACAGGGCGGAAGGATATTCCGACTGCGATATATGGTTCTGGTATTCGGGCGCGGATGGCAAAGGGTATGTTCTGCATCCTTGCGAATACGGCGCAAAGATTATTGTCAATGTTCCCGAAAGCGTAACAGAAGTCAACTATATCATAAGAACGGGCGTATCGGAGCCCGGCACAAGCTCGTGGACGGGCGCCGTTAAAGACGGTACCGATTCCAACCGCAAAATAAAACTTACGGGCGATTACACCGTGATTTATACAAAGTCAAAAGACGCTAACAACTATATAAGCAGCGACGGCGGAAAAACGCTTGAAATAATAAGGTTTATTTCTCTTGCAGATATGCAGGATGCTACGCACGTTAAAATCGCGCTTAACGACGGTTCTGCGGTCAGCAAAGACAATGTTTCAATAAAGGACGGGGAAGGCAACAGCGTAGGCATATCTTCCGTGAGCGGCAACGTTATAACTACTGCTAAGGCGCTTGACTTGTCCACGGCATACACTTTGAATGTGGCAGGCATTTCCGACGGCGCGGCGATAGTTCCTTTGACCTATTTCAACAGCAAAGCTTTTGCTAACGAATACACCTACGACGGCGAGCTCGGCGTTATACTTGCCGACGATTCTACGACGTTCCGCCTTTGGGCGCCTACTGCTTCCGAAGTCAAACTCAATCTCTATGCGGCAGGCAACGGAGGGGAGGCTACAAAGTCGGTTGTACTTCAAAAGAAAGACAAGGGCGTGTGGGAACACGTTGAAAACACAAACCTCAACGGAACTTATTACACCTATACCGTAAAAACTTCGGCAGGTGTAAACGAAGTGGTTGACCCTTACGCGCGTTCGGCAGGGCTGAACGGTCTCCGCGGTATGATACTTGACCTCGACGCGACCGACCCCAGCGGCTGGACGGAAGAGAACTTCGTTTCCGAAACCGAAAACTATACTGACGCGCAAATCTGGGAAGTTCATATTAGAGATTTCTCAAATAAGATTGAAACATCCAAATATAAAGGCAAATACCTTGCTTTCACAGAAACGGGTCTTAAAAACGCAAACGGAATTTCCGTAGGTTTGGACTATGTGAAACAGCTTGGAATAACTCACGTTCATTTGCTTCCTTCATTCGACTATGCGTCTGTTGACGAAAGCAAAACAGGCAAGGACGCGCAATTCAACTGGGGTTATGACCCCCAGAACTACAACGTTCCCGAGGGCAGTTACTCCACAGACCCTGCGGACGGCGCTGTCAGAGTAAACGAATATAAACGTATGGTTCAGGCTCTGCACGCACAGGGCATAGGCGTTGTAATGGACGTCGTATATAACCACACATATTCGGCAGACTCGAATCTTCAAAAAATTGTTCCCTATTACTACTACCGTTTCAACACGGACGGCACCAACTCAAACGGTTCGGGTTGCGGCAACGAAACTGCTTCCGAGCGTTCAATGGTGCGCAAATTCATAGTCGATTCAGTCAAATACTGGCAGGATGAATATCATCTTGACGGCTTCCGCTTCGACCTTATGGCAGTGCACGATGTCACTACTATACAGGAAGTTGAAAAAGCGGTGCACGCAAAAGACTCAAAAGCGCTTATTTACGGCGAAGGCTGGACGGGCGGTTCGACGACGCTTGACGAAAAAGATCAGGCGGCGCTCAAAAACCTTGCGGCGCTCAATAAGGGCACTTCGACGGGCGGAATGAACGGCGTGGCTATGTTCAACGACGTAATCCGCGACGGCGTAAAAGGTTCGGTATTCGAAATTGAAGATACGGGTTTTGCAACGGGCGCAAAAGCAAGCTATCTTGATAAAGTTCTGTTCGGCGTAACGGGCGGTTACAACAACGTTGATTTGATTGACAAAGACAACTTCGAAAGTTCCTGGTATACGGATAACCCCACGCAGGTTATAAACTACGTTTCGGCGCACGACAATAACACCCTTTGGGACAGAATTTGCCACGTCTACGGCGAAGAGCAGTCCACTTTGGCAAAACGCACGGCAATGAACAGGCTTTCGGCGGCAATTGTACAGACTTCGCTCGGAATACCCTTTATGCAGGCAGGCGAAGAAATGCTCCGCCAGAAGAAAAACCCCGACGGAACCTATAACGAAAACAGCTACAATTCTTCGGATGAAGTGAACAATCTCGATTGGTCGCTTCTCAAAAACGACAGCGTTCAGTATCAGACGATGCAGTATTACAAAGGCTTGATAGCTTTCCGTAAATCCTGCGCGGCACTCCGCTTCAATTATGCGATAAATCTCGGCACTTACGAATATTCTTGCGAGCTTCTTAAAAGGGAAGGCGCGTTTGCGGCGTTCACGATAAAAGACCTTGTATCGGGTGAAAAGGTGCTTGTGGTTTACAATGCAGAAGAAAATGCAAAAGAGTACAGCTTGCCCTCAGGCAACTGGGACCTTTATGTGAACGGAACACAGGCCGGCGCAACGGCAATCGAAAGCAATTTGAGCGGCAAACAGTCGATTGACGGAATAAGCTGCTACGTCTATAAAACCCACGCTTGATAAAAGCGCGTAATACAATGAACTTTTCCCCCGACACGGGGTGGTTAAATTATAATTTTTGGAGGAAAATATGAAGGCTAAAAAAATTGTTGCGTTGGTACTTACCTGCGCAATGGCTGCAACCGTAGCTTCGGCTTTGGCTGCATGTGACAATGACGGCGAAAAACCCGGCGGTTCAACTTTCACTGAAGACACCCGTATCTGGTACGCGGTAGGTAACAGTGAAAAGAAGGGCGACCTTAAAGTGAACAACTGGACGCCCAACACAATAAACGACGAACTCAAATTCACAAGGGATACTACTAAGACTGATGAAAACGTATTCACCGCACAGTTCAGTATCTATGCAGGCGACGGCTTCAAGTTTGTTTATAAAGAGAATGCCGACGAAGTTTGGTCGGACGCTTTATGGCCCCGTCAGGTAGGTATTCATCACTTTACAAACGTTGAGGGCGAGGGCGAAAACGCAGTATTGAAGAACGGCGAAGACACCGTGTTCACGACTAAAGGCGGAATGGACGCAAACAACCTTTACCTTGCAAAGGGACAGGACGGCGAATACAAATTCACTCTTAAAACTTTCCCCGGCGACTCGACAAAAGAACCCGAACTCACGTTCGAGAAAGTAAGCTCTATCGAAATTTCGCACGATATGTACCTCTACGGCGATATCAACAACTACGGTTTGGGCGGACTTGCAAGCGCTTACGCTATGGCTGAAAAGATTTCCGGCGACAACGTCACTTGGAGTATCAGCCTTGAAATTACCGCTAAGGACCTTTTAAGGGACGAAGACGGCAACAAACTTGAAGTTAATATGGACGGTACTGTTAAACCCGGTCAGAAACCCGGTAAGTACGCGGCTGTTCAGGTTTACAACGGAATCCTTAAAGACGGCAAGCACGCTACGCATTATGTTCCCCATGACGATGCAGATCCCGACAGCTTCAAGACGATTGAATATGCCGACGCGCCTAACAAGACATATCCCGAAGGCACGGGCAAGACGTTCAACCTCCTTCCCGAAGGCAAGTATGTCATCTCCTATGACCAGAAGACCGACGAAGTGACCATTTCTTCGAAGACTCACGATATGTATCTTATCGGCAGCTTCAACAGCTGGGCTGAAGCAGACGAAGATTATAAACTCACCGAATCTGCAGACGGCAAATATTGGACGGGTACGCTTACCGTTCCCGAAGACGTTACGGCTGACGGCGTAACGCTGAAAGTATACAACAAAGTAGACGGCAAGTACTATCCCGACGGAATCGGAACTGACGTTAAACTTACCGAACCCGGCAAATACGCTTTGAAATTCGACGTTGAAGCAGGAACTCTTCAGTACGAAAAGTTTGGCTATCACGTTGTAGGTTCTTTCCTTAACGAAGCGGGCGACAAAAAAGTCAACTTCACTATTAAAGAAGGTATAACCCCTAAACTCGAAGCAACCGAAACCGAAAACGTTTACACCGCGGAATATATTTTTGCGGACGTAACGAGCTTTGTAGATGCGGACAATGCAAGCGATAACTATGCTTGGATAACAGGCGGCGTATTCGCTATCAAGTGCGTTTACGGTACCGAACTTTGCGGACCTACGGACTGGTACGGTATGCCCGATAACAACGATTCTAACGTTATAGTTCCCACGGCAGGCGCTTATGTTATCACTCTTACCCTCAGGGTTGAAAACGGCAATATCGTAGGCGGTTCTACAACTATTGCTCCCAAAGCATAAATTTGACGCCAAAAGCGTTTAACGCAACGTCGGCGCGAGGTTCCCTCGCGCCGATTAGCTTTTTAAAAATATGAAAAACTATATCTTTGATTTATACGGCACACTCGCCGATATCAGTACGGACGAAAGCACGCCGCGGTTTATAAATAAAATAAACAGGCATTTTGCATCAGACAATTTTTCGGACGAGTATCTGAAAGCTTGTAAAACTTTTGAAACGGGCGACGGGTTTTGCGAAATTGACCTTCTGAAAGTGTTTGAAAAAATTTTAAACTGTCCTAAGGTAGAGGCTTTGCGCGCAGCGCTGTATTTCCGCAAAAAATCGCGCAGCGGTTTAAAAGTTTACCGCGGAGTGCGCGCACTTCTCGGCGAGCTTAAACAACGCGGTAAAAAGCTGTATATTCTTTCAAACGCGCAAGCCTGTTTTACGGATGCCGAGCTTGATAAACTTAAAATTAAAAAGTATTTCGACGGGGTGGAGCTGTCCTCGGATTTCGGCAGAAAAAAGCCATGTAAAGCTTTCTTTTCGCACGTTCTTGAAAAGTACGTTTTAGACCCTGAAGAAACGATTTTTGTCGGCAACGATATCGAAAGCGATATCCGCGGCGCAAAGTCCGTCGACCTTAAAACGGCTTATATTTTAAGCAACCTCTCGCCGCAAGGCGACAGTGTTGAAAAAGCCGGTCAGATTGCAGACTTTGCGACATGCGGTTTTAAAGACCTTGCAGATTATCTGCTGTCCTTGTAAAAGTATAATAAATAAAAAACCGCCCCGAAATTCATCGGGGCGGTTTTTAAATTGTCAGTTCAGTTGTTTTACGCTTCCGCGTTCGATTAACTTGCAGGCAAGCTGTTGCTGTTGCGCCGACCTGCCTTGCAGAAGTTCGGCGATATTTTTAAAAGCTTCAATGCCCATTTTGTTGAAGTCCTGTTTAACCGTCGTAAGGTCGTAAGAGGTGAACTTCAATAAATTTAAATCGTCAAAGCCGACAACGGAAATGTCGTCCGGAACGTTTTTCCCAAGTGTTTTAAGACCTTCTATAAGCCCCATAGCCATTATGTCCGAACAGCATATAACCGCCGTTACGTCGCTTTCTGCAAACATTACCGCGGCTTCTCCGCCGGAAGTTCTTGTAAAATCGCCGATGTATATATAGTCGTTGTTGAAATCTATACCCACGCGCGCAAGCCCCAGAATATAGCCTGCAAGCCTTTCTGCGGAAACCATTGACTCCTTTTCGCCCATAAGGAAACCTATTTTAGAGTGTCCTTTTTTGGTCAGGTATTTTATCGCCGAAACTATTCCGTTTGTGTTTTCGCTGGAAACTGAAGAAATAAGCGGACTGTTCGGAATACGGTTGTCAAGAAGCACGAGGGGAATAGTAGTGTATTTCAGCTGTTTGTATATACGGCTTTTAAAATTCATTCCCACAATGAACGCCGCGCAGAAATTGTTCTGTAATAAATATTCGTTTAAATCGAAGTCGTCAGTCTTTGTAACAAGATAGTCGATTATAACTTCGAAATTATTCGCAATAGCTACGTCGGAAAAAGATGAGGTAATGTAATTCAAGATGTTGTTTCTTGTATCCGAGTCCACCCTTTCGTACAGCACGCATATGCGCTGGGAGGGCTGGCGCGTTTTAAGGCGGTAACCTACCTCTTCGGCGTATTTTCTTATTTTAAGTTTTGTGTCTTCCGCGATGTCGTTGGCGTCGTTTAAAGCTTTCGAAACCGTACTTATCGAAACGTTTAACGCTTCGGAAATGTCTTTTATAGTCATACAATCTCCGTTTACTAAACTTTATTATATATTTTTTCGTAAATCAAGTCAAGTAGTAAAGCCTGTTTTATGGGCAAAAATGGAATAATTGTGAAAATTACTTACATTTTTTGAAAATTATTTGAAATTTTTGTTGACATTAACGAAAATTATGGTATAATATTTTCGAAAAAAGTAATTATAATTTTCGCAAAGGCAAATAAATTGCGTTTCGCAAATTTTCGCGGCCGGTCACAGGCGGTAAGATTATGGGCAGAAATTTCGGAATACTGATGCCGATTTCCTGTCTGCCTTCGGAAGAGGGGATAGGAACGCTCGGCGGAAAAACTTACAGATTTATAGATTATTTGAAGAGGTGCGGCGCCTCCGTCTGGCAGGTTCTGCCGCTAAATCCCACCAATTACGGCGACAGCTCCTATCAATCGTGTTCATCGAACGCTTTGAATTACTATTTCATCGATTTAGAGCTTCTTATAGCTGACGGGCTTTTAAAGAGGGGCGAAGTTAATTTTTCAGAGCTTTATTCAAACAAAAGGCGGGTAGATTACGGCACGCAGTTCCGTTTGAAAACCCAATTGCTTAAAAAAGCTTATTTGCGTTTTAAAGGCGGTGAAGAGTTTTCCGAATTCGTAAAAAACGGCGAGTTTGCGGACTTTGCGGTTTTTATGGCTTTAAAGTCTAAATTCGGGCATCTGCCCTGGACGGAATGGGACGAAAAATATCGCGTTTATAACAAAAAGACGGTTGAAGCGTTTGTTTTGTCGAACATGGACGAAGTGCTTTTCTGGCACTTTACCCAATTTGTGTTTTTAAAACAGTGGCGCGCTTTGAAAGCTTATGCGAACGCCGCAGGGATTGGAATTATGGGCGATATACCTCTGTACGTCGCTTATGACAGCGTTGAAGTGTGGAAATACGGCGGCGAGCTGTTTTTAATGGATGAAAAGCGCTCTCCCGAAGGCGTTGCGGGTTGTCCGCCCGACGGTTTTACGGAGGACGGTCAGCTTTGGGGAAACCCCGTTTACGATTGGGAAAAAATGCGCGGAAACGGCTACCGTTGGTGGCACGAACGCATAAACGACTGCTTCAAACTTTTCGATATGTTGCGTATTGACCATTTCAGAGGTTTTGACAGATATTGGGAAGTTCCTGCAAGCGACCAAACCGCAAGAGGCGGACGCTGGAAAGACGGACCCAAAGAAGAGCTGTTCAAAGATATTCTCAACAAAAATATTGTGGCGGAAGATTTGGGCGTTATCGACGACGGAGTAAGGCGGCTTATGAAAAACGTCGGCTACCCCGGAATGAAAGTTCTGGAATTTGCCTTTGACGGAAGCCCCGATAACGAGCACAAGCCGACCAACTGCACTGAAAATTTTGTCTGTTATACGGGCACTCACGACAATATGCCGTTGAGACAGTACATAGAGGACTTGTCCGAAAGCAGCAGGGAAATTTATATTTCCGATTTGAAAGAGGAATGTAAATCTTTCGGGTTGGACGCGCAAACGGAAAACGCCGAAACGATGTGCCGCACGGTAATTGAGCTTGCTTTTGCAAGCAAGGCAAATTCGGTGATTATTCCAATGTGGGACGTTTTGGCTATGGGCGGCGAATCGCGCATAAACCTACCGTCAACGGTGTCTGAAAAAAATTGGAGTTGGCGTTTTGTCGACGGCGATTTTTCGACACAAAGTCTTGAATTTTTAAAGCAAACCGCCGAAAAGACGGGCAGGTTTGCGAAAACTTATGTAAATTAAAGGAATTTATCCGCACAGAGGCGGTTAATAAATACAAGTTTTTTCAAAGGGGAGGAGTAAAAAATGAAAAAACGCAGAATTTTGGCTATGCTTGCATGCAGTGTTTTGGCTGTGGGCGCAACGTGTTCGCTTGCGGCTTGCGGCGGCGACAAAGGCATCACCGTATGGGGTGCGCAGAACCAGCAGACTATGCTCAGGGAAATGATTGAGGAGTTCAAGAAAGAAAATCCCGACATCACTACGGAAATAAAACTCGGCGTATGCGGCGAAAGCGAAGCTTACGCGCAGATAAGCAAAGACGTTACCGCAAGCGCAGACGTATTCGGCTTTGCAAACGACCAGCTTATCAACCTCAGAAAAATAAACGCGCTCGCTCGTCTCAGCACCGCGGCGGTGGATAAAATCAAGGCGGATAACGACGAAGGTTCTGTTCAGGCGGCAAAAATTCTTGACGGTTATTACGGCTATCCTTACGCATCCGATAACGGTTACTTTATGTATTATGACAGTTCCGTTGTCAAGGAAACTTCCGTCGGAAGTCTTGAAGCCGTGTTGCAGGACTGCTATGACAACGGCAAATATTTTATCTTCAACCAAAGGGAAGCTTGGTATGTCGGCACGTTCTTCTTCGGTTGCGGCGGTACATACGAATTGGAATGGGGCGGTAGCAAGGGCACTGACCTGCTCAGCTCAAAGTGCAACTTTGACGAGAAAATCCCCGGCAAGGGCGACATAACTTACGGCGATGTCGGCGGAATGGCGCACATCGAACTCAACGAAAAGAAACTCGTGTTTGTAAACGGCGACGATACCGTTATAAGCCAGTACCTCAACAGCGACCAGCTCGGCGCGTGCATTTCCGGTACTTGGAACGCTCAGCTTATTTCCCAAAAATGGGGCGAAAACTACGCGGCAACCAAGATGCCTACTTTCCACAGCTCGCTTACAGATGAAGATTATCAGATGAACTCTTTCATCGGCTATAAACTTTACGGTGTAAACCCTAACTCTAATCACCTTGAAGAAGCGCACAAACTGGCGGCTTTCCTTTCAAGCAAAGCTATGCAGGAGAAGAGGTTCGACACGTTGCAGACCGGCCCTTCCAACAAAGAAGTAGCCGCTCTCGATAAAGTAAAGAACAATATCGCGCTTGCAGCGTTCGACGCACAGAGAAAAGCTGTAAACGGCGTTAAGTTCCAGGACGCGCTTCCTTCCAGCTATTGGGATGCAATGAAAGGCTTCGGCGAGGGCGTCAACGGCAACAAACCTTCTATTACGAAGGAAAACCTGCCCGAAAAGCTTGAAACGCTTGTTAAAGGCTTGAACACAAAGGCAAGCACCGAGGCTTAAATTAAACAATAAATTCGAATTACAGGGGCAAAGGAATCTTTGCCCCGAATCAAGTATAAAAACAGAAGGGGGGAACAGATATGGAGAACGTTTCAGAGCTTGATTATCTCAAAATGACAGTCTGGCAGAAGTTCTGCTATAAATTTGTAAGTTTCTTCAAACATCTGCCGCTTTTATTCGTCAATTTCTTTAAAGTTACCGTAGTAAACGCGGCAAAGAAAGTATGGCGTTCTTTTGCTAACATTTTCATTACAATAGGAACTGCGGCAAAACACGGAGACTGGAAAACCCGTACTTCGTTTGCTGTAATGGGCTTTTCGCAGCTTGCGCGCAAACAGTGGTTAAGGGGTATAATGTACCTCTTGTTCGAAGCGCTTTTCATAGTCTACATATTGCTGTTCGGCTGGCAGTATCTCGGTATGTTGGGCACATTGGGAACGCTTAAAGCCGGCGAGCACGAAAACCCCATAACGGGAATATGGGAATATACAGAGGGAGACAACAGTCTGCTTATATTGCTGTACGGTCTGCTTACGATATTTATTATCGTGTCTTTCGTGTACGCGTGGTATAAAAACGTAAAGTCGGCGTACCTTGCGCAGCAGATGGTGGAAGCAAAGCAGAAACTTGCCTCGGCTAAGGACGATTTGCGTGCGTTTGCCGACGAACAGTACCATAAAACTTTGCTTTCGGTACCCCTCGGCGGACTTACCATTTTCACGATTTTTCCCATAGTATTCATGGTGCTTATCGCGTTTACCAACTATGATGATGCGCATATGCCCCCTGCGGAGCTGTTCACCTGGGTTGGCTGGCAGAACTTCGGTGCGGTGCTCGGCGGCGGCATTTCGCAGAGCACGCAGTTCGGGATGATGTTTGGTAAGATACTTATCTGGACGGTTATCTGGGCATTCTTTGCAACATTCTCAAACTATATTCTGGGAATGATTGTTGCGATAATAATTAACAAAAAAGGCATAAAGTGCAAAAAGCTTTGGCGTACTGTTTTGATAATGACCATAGCGGTGCCTCAATTTATTTCGCTGTTGCTTATGTCGCAGATGCTTGCGGAAAACGGCGTCTTCAACAACCTGCTCAAATCGTGGGGCTGGATAAGCGAATCTATTCCGTTCCTTACGAACAGCACCGTTGCAAAGGTTACGATAATCGTCGTAAACGTATGGGTGGGTATACCTTATACAATGCTTATCTGTACGGGCATCCTTATGAACATACCCGAAGATTTGTATGAGTCCGCGAGAATAGACGGAGCGGGTCCCGTAAAAGCTTTCTATAAAATAACTTTGCCTTATATGCTCCACGTCACAGGTCCCTATCTTCTGACGCAGTTTATAGGCAACCTGAACAACTTCAACATTATATACCTTCTTTCGGGCGGCGGACCGTTAACGCTTGAATTCGCCATAAACGGCGCAGGTGAAACCGACCTGCTTATAACCTGGCTTTACAAACTCATTATGGATAAGCAGTGGTACGGCGTGGCTTCGGTTATAAGCATACTGATGTTCATTATAACCGCAGTTGTTTCCCTTATTGTTTACAACCGCTCGGGCGCGGTAAAGAACGAGGAGGATTTCATGTAATGGCTGCAAAGAAAAAATTGCGCAGTAAGAAAGCTGCGGAAAGAGGAACTAACATAGCCATTTACGTTATACTCGTAATAATCAGCATAGTCTGGCTGTTCCCTTTCTTTTATCTTGTATTACAGTCGCTGAGGGGCGAACCTGGCGCGGCAACGCTCTATTTCTGGCCCAAGCAGTGGACGTTTGATAACTACATTAAGCTTTTTACAGACAAATCGATATATGATTTCCCCCGTTGGTACGGAATGACCCTGCTTATTTCGGTGGTGGTAACAGTCGTTCAGACTATGATAGTTTTAATGACGAGCTATGCGCTTTCAAGGTTGCGCTTTAAAATGAGAAAGCCCCTTATGAACCTTATGCTCGTTTTGGGAATGTTCCCCGGCTTTATGTCTATGACGGCAATCTACTTCCTGTTAAAGCTTTTGGGACTTACGCAGGAACTCGGAATAGTGGGACTTATTCTCGTATACGTCGGAAGCTCATGTATGGGTTATTACGTCTGCAAGGGTTTCTTCGATACCATTCCAAAATCATTGGACGAGGCGGCGAGAATAGACGGTGCGAGCAGAAGAACAATTTTCTTTAAGATAATACTTCCTCTTGCTAAACCTATCATCATCTATACAGTTTTAACGGCGTTTATGGCTCCTTGGGGAGAGTTCATGTTTGCCTCGCTTATAGCGTTCGGCGACCAGAATTATTACAACGTAGCGGTCGGACTTAAAAAGATGCTTGAAAGGGAGACCGTTCAGGAATACTTTACAAGGTTCTGCGCGGCAGGCGTGTTGATTTCGATTCCGATAACCGTTCTTTTCTTCCTGTTGCAGAAATACTACGTTCAGGGCGTAACGGGCGGTTCGGTCAAAGGTTAAAATTCCTTTTAAAAATTATAAGGCTAAGTATGAAAAAGAAATTTTTATGCGCCGTATGCACGGCGGCGACCGTAATTTCGGCTTCCGTAGCGGTTATGGGCTTTGCAGCTTGCGATAACGGCGAAAGTACGGCTTTACTTGAAGAAAATATAATAGACGACGCATACGACAACTATTACGAAATTTTCGTGTCGTCTTATTACGACTCGGACGGCGACGGCGTCGGCGATTTAAACGGCGTAGCCGAGAAGATGGACTATATACGCGATATGGGTTATACGGGCATATGGCTTATGCCCATAAACAGCTGTTCCAGCTATCACGGGTACGATGTTACGGACTATAAGTCTATAAACCCGTCGCTAGGTACTTTGGAAGATTACAAGAATCTTTTGGAAGTGGCGCACTCAAAGGACGTAAAAGTAATTATGGACCTTGTGGTAAACCATACGTCTTCCGAACATCCTTGGTTTAAAAGCGCGCTGGCTTATAAAAAGGGACAGGGCGGCGAAAGCAAATACGCCGATTATTACAACTGGTCTAACAGACAGCAGGCAGGCTATACCCAGAGCGGCAACATCTGGTACGAATCTCAGTTTTCTTCCAATATGCCCGATCTCAACATAAACGGTACGGCGGTAAGAAACGAGATTGAAAGCATTATAAAGTATTGGATTGAACTTGGAACAGACGGTTTCCGTCTTGACGGCTGTTGTTACTATTCTCAGTCGCAATCGGAAAGCGTGGAATTCTGCAAATGGATAAAAGAAACTGCCGTCAAGTATAACGAAAGAGCTTATATCGTCGGCGAAGCTTGGTCGGGCGGAGCAACCATATCCGAATTTTACAAGAGCGGATGCGACAGCTTTTTCAACTTCCCCGGCGCAGGTTCCGGCGAAATTGCACAGGCGGTCAAATCCAATTCGGCTTCAGATTTCTGGATGTCGATGGTAAATCTTAAAAGCAATTCCAATAATTACATTCCTGCTCCGTTTTTAAGCAACCATGACAATGGCGTCGGAAGAATTGCAAGCGTAATGTCAAAAGACGAAGTTAAAACAAAATTCGCTTACGGCGTACTTTCGATGCTCAGCGGCAACACGTTTACCTACTACGGCGACGAAATAGGAATGATAGGCGCCCATAACGACCCCGATTTGAGAATAGGCATGCTTTGGGACAATGCAAAGACAAACATAACATTGCCGCCTATCGGCACACAGCACAACGTTTACGCGTTCGACGGAGTAGAGGAGCAGCTTAAAAATCCCAATTCTATTCTCAACTATTACAAAAAATGCAACAACGCAAGAAACGCTTTCCCCTCGTTAATGCGCGGTAAAGCGAGACTTATCAGCACTGACGACAGCGAAGTGCTTGCATTCACTAAGACTTACGGCGACGAAGTTATAACCGTAGTTATCAATTTCGGGGACGAAGCAAAAACAGTGCCTGATATGGAAGGCGGTATCGCTCAGCAGATTTGCACCTCAGGCAAAATAACCAAGGACGGCACCACATTGAAAATGCCGGCATATTCTATATCTATTTTAAAGTAAGGTAAGGGAAGAAAAAATGGCAAGTTTAAGTTTGAAGCACATTTACAAGGTCTATCCTAACGGCACCAAGGCGGTAAACGATTTCAATATGGAAATCGAAGATAAGGAATTTATCGTATTCGTAGGTCCGTCGGGTTGCGGTAAATCTACTACGCTCAGAATGATTGCGGGGCTTGAAGATATAAGCGCGGGCGAACTTATGATAGGCGATACGGTTGTAAACGACGTAGAGCCTAAGGATAGGGACATAGCGATGGTTTTCCAGAACTACGCGCTTTACCCTCATATGACCGTCTATCAGAATATTGCGTTCGGACTTACCCTGCGCAAAATGCCTAAGGAAGAAATTCACAGGCGCGTTACGGAGGCGGCGGAAATTCTGGGCATAACCGAATATCTCGGCAAAAAACCCAAGGAGATGTCCGGCGGACAGAGGCAGAGGGTTTCGCTCGGAAGAGCCATAGTCCGCGAACCCAAAGTAATGCTTCTGGACGAACCCCTTTCGAACCTTGACGCTAAGTTAAGGACGCAGATGCGCAGTGAAATCGCAAAACTTCACGCAAAACTTAACACAACGTTTATTTACGTCACGCACGACCAGGTAGAGGCTATGACTATGGGTACGCGCATAGTCGTAATGAAAAACGGTTTCGTTCAGCAGATTGACACGCCTAAAAACCTTTACAATTACCCCGGCAACAAGTTTGTAGCAGGCTTCATCGGAACGCCTCAGATGAACTTTTTCGAAGGCTCGCTGTTAAAAAGAGGTGAAGAGGTCGATATTTCTTTCGACTATTCCGAAGCAAAGGTTACCGTGCCTTATTCAATGATGTATAAGACAAGGCCTGCTTATCTTGACGGAAAATCTAAGGTATACATAGGTTTGCGTCCCGAGGCTGTTTCCGTCAACCCCGAAAAAATCAAGACAAGCAAAGCGGTTATAAAAGTAAAAGTTTCGCATAAAGAAGAATTGGGCAACCAGACTCTTATTTACGGCGATATAAATATGGACGGCGACGGCTACACCGAAACTTCTACAAGAATAATCATAGAAGCCGACGCTGAAATAGAATTCAACAGCGGCGACGTGATAGACGTTGCGCTCGACCTCACTAAGGTTCATCTTTTCGATAAAGAGACCGAACTCAGCGTTCTGCCGAGAATACCCGAATACAACTACGTCAAATGCGAAGTCAAAGCTGACAAACTTAGCTTTTTAGGCGTTCAGCTCGGTTTGCCCGAAGCAATTAAATGCCCCGACGGCGAATACGAACTTCTTATTCCTACCGACGCGGTTTCTGTCGGCGGCGATATCAAAGTAAAGGTTACGGGCTGTGAAAAAATCAGCGGCAAAAACCTTGTTTCGTTCGAGCTGGGCGACAGAATTGCTTACGGCGTTCTGGACGAAGAAGTCAAAAACGGTACGATTGGTATTGACGTCGATTTGAAAAAGATTTCAATCGTTGGCGAAAACGGCGCGGCGGTAGTCGAGGCAATGCCTGAAAAAATCGATTTTGAAGGTAAACTTCTCAAAGAAAAGGTTGCCGAAGAGATTGAAGTAAACGGAAAAACAAAGAAAAAGAAAGTTATAAAATTCTTCTTGCAGGTAGGCGACGCAAAATTCGGTTGCCCTGACGATATTTTCCGCAAACTTGTTGCGGCGATAGGGGTAAGAAAAGTATTCGGCGAGGAACTTCTTTTCGAATGCGGACCGTATGATTTGAAACTTGTCTATAACGATAGCGAAAACGGTATTTCGGCAGACGTTGTTGAAATAGCCGATTACGGCAAGGAAAAGTTTGCGGTCTGCGAAACGGGCGGCAGGAAAATTTATGTTGGCTCTGAAAACATAAATACGGGCAGTGTCCGCCTTGTTCCGGAAATTGATAAACTTTCCATAATACAGAAAGACAAGTCAATCAGAATTATTTAATTGAACGATTGAAATCCGCGCTTATCAGGGCGCGGCAGAATATGAAAATTTTCATCCTCCTTATTATTTTAGAACCGTATAAAGGTTCTTACGCACGGGCAGTACCTGCCCGTGCGTAAATAAAGTTAAGGCATAATTAAGTTTAAAAAGACAATAAAACACACGGGACGAATATATGAACAAAACTTTATTTTTAAATGAATTGAAAGGGCTTGAAACAGCCGGTAAAGATGTAATAACTCTCTATAACGAAATATCTGCGCTTGCAATGAAATGCGCGGGTTCGCCCGACAAAACCGCAGGCAGAAGATGCGCATACTATATGTCTATGGAATTTCTTGTGGGGCGCGGTTTTTACAACAATCTTATGGAACTAGGCGTGCTGGAAGAAACGCGCGCCGTGCTTTCGGAGAAGGGCGTCGACATCAATATTTTTGAAGAAATTGAGGACGCGGCTCTCGGCAACGGAGGTTTGGGCAGGCTTGCGGCGTGCTTCCTCGATTCTGCCGCAGGGCTCGGTTTGCCTTTGTACGGATACGGAATAAGGTATAAATACGGGCTTTTCAAGCAGGCGATAGACAACGGTTTTCAGGTTGAGCTTCCGGACGATTGGCAAAAATTCGGCGACCCGTGGAGCGTGCGCAAAGATGACGAAGCAAGAGATGTAGTCTTTGCCGATATGACGGTTAAAGCCGTTCCATACGATATGCCCGTATTCGGAAAAAGGATAAACACGCTTCGTTTATGGCAGGCGGAAGGCGAGGGCGAAGCTTTCAGAATAAGCGAATATCTTTATCCTGCAGACGATACCGAAGAGGGCAAGCTTTTAAGGCTCAGGCAGGAATATTTCTTTTCAGCCGCAACCGTTGCAGAACTTGTGGAAAACTTCGTAAAACAGCACGGTAAAAAGTTCGAGAATTTTTCAAAGTACAACGTTATACAGCTGAACGACACTCATCCCGTAATAGCGGTAGCGGAGCTTATAAGACTGCTTACGTCAAAATACAGACTTACTTTTGCCGAAGCTTTGAAGGTTGCGAAAAACACTTTTGCATACACAAACCATACGGTGCTTCCCGAGGCTTTGGAAACTTGGAAAGAAGAGTACGTTAAAAAAATTCTTCCCGAAATCGCAGATATAATTTTGAATATAAGCGTATTTGCGACGCGCGAGCAGCTTGCTTCGGGCTGCACAAAAGAAGAAGCCGCCGAAATGGCTATTGCTAAAAACGGGAATTTTTATATGGCAAATCTTGCGGTCTACGTCGCAGGCAAAGTGAACGGCGTGGCTAAACTGCATACCGAAATTCTCAAAAATGACCTGTTTGCCATTGCAAACAAGACTTACCCTAATAAGTTCCGTAACAAGACTAACGGTATTACTCACCGCCGCTGGCTTGAACTTTGCAACAGCGAACTTGCCTCTCTTTTAGACGAAACTATCGGAAAGGGATGGAGGGAAAACATAGCCGAACTTGATAAACTTAACGGTTTCGGCGAAGAAACGGTTAAAAAGTTTATAGAAGTAAAGCGCAAAAAGAAGAAACAGCTTTTAAGTTATATAGAGGAAAAAGAAGGTATTGAGATTCCCTCGGATTTTCTTGTTTTTGCACAGGTAAAACGTCTGCACGAATATAAAAGACAGCTTATGACAGCGTTTGCCGTTCTTGAAATATATTACAGACTTAAAAACGGCGAAATAGGTTCATTCCACCCTACGGTGTTTATATTCGGCGCAAAGAGCGCGCCTGCATATAAGCGCGCAAAAGCCATAATTAAGTTTATTAACGAGATTGCCGCAAAAATCAACTCGGACAGCAGTACAAACGGGCTTTTGAAAGTCGTATTCGTCCAGAACTATAACGTTTCGTACGCCGAAAAAATAGTGGCAGGTACGGACGTCTCTTTGCAGGTTTCAACCGCAGGGCTTGAAGCAAGCGGTACGGGCAATATGAAATTTATGATGAACGGCGCTGTGACCTGCGGAACAATGGACGGCGCAAATATTGAAATAGTTGAACTTGCCGGAAAAGAAAATAATTATATTTTCGGCGCGGAAGTGGACGAAATAGAAAAGCTTAAAAAGAACGGTTACAAGCCCGAAGATTATATTGCTTCTGATGTGCGAAAAAATGTTGTGAACAGTCTTACCAACGGAACTTTCTCCGACGAAGGCACGGGCGGATTCGAAGAGCTTTATTCAAGCCTTATAAAAGGCGCAAGCTGGCACAAGCCCGACAATTATTTTGTTTTATACGATTTAGACGGCTTTATAGACGCTATCCTCAAAATCAACCGCGACTATACAGACAAAATAAAATTCTCTGCAAAGCAACTTACAAATACTGCGAATTCGGCGTATTTTTCATCGGACAGAACGATAAAGGAATATGCTTCGGATATCTGGGAAATTTGAATTTAGAAATAACCCCCTGCGTATTACGGGGTATTTGATAGAGTTTAAAAGCAAGGTGAGATAAAAATCTCACCTTGCTTTTTTACTGCGGTTTTGCTATAATGTTTTTACTATAATTGTAATTTTGCGGAGAAATGTTATGAAACTTGATGGAATCGGATTATTTGTAAAAGATATGGCGACAATGATACGTTTTTATCGGGACGTATTAGGTTTTGAAATTAAAGAAAGCGAAGATGCCGTCAATGTGTTTATCTGATTAAAGACGGCACGTTGTTTATGCTTTATGAAAGAAAGAATTTTGAAAATATGACAAGCCGGAAATATGAGTATATAAACGGTTTTAACGGACATTTTGAAATAGCGTTGTATGTGGACACTTTTGAGGAAGTTGACAAGAGTTTTGCCGAAGTTGTCAGCAAAGGCGCAACGCCTGTACTTGAACCAGAAACCGAGAAGTGGGGGCAAAGAACGTGTTATATTGCAGACCCCGAAGGTAACTTAATTGAAATCGGTTCTTTTAATAAACCGTTTCAAAGATAAGTTTCAATACAGTACAAAAAGGGGGGCGCTTGGGTCTGCTTGCTCTGCATTTAAATTATGATATACTGATGTATGATAAACTGCAATTTAGCGGAGGAATAGTGTGAAGACGGAAGAAATATTATCGTATTGTATCGATAACTTGAAAGGAACGGTATTGGTAAACAGTTGGGGTGAAAGCGGAATTTTCTATAACCCAAATAACACGCTCAAACGCGGAATTTATATTTTAACCGTCAAAGAGAAAGACGGCGACAACGATAAAAGCTCTGATTTAAATAGGGAAGGTATTTACCGTGTAAATATAGGAGTTCGCAAAAGCACGTTTACAGGTATGTTCGGCTATGTTCCTGCTCGTCCTTCAAAAGGCGGCACAGTGGATATGCCGTATGATTTTACGCAAACGGATAAGCTACTGCCTCACCCCGTTTACGCTTGGATGAGTTGGTTGTGCGTACTCAATCCGTCCGCCGCTACTTTTGAACAAATCAAGCCTTTAATTAAAGAAGCTTATGAGTACGCAAAGGAAAAATATTCTAAGAGAAAGTAAAATAAAATTATTATTACAAATATGAAAAAAATATAGCACGCTATACTTCGGAAATGAAGACAGCGTGCTATTTGTTTGCCCATAAAGAAATTATTGATTCGAAAACAGTTATATGTGAGGGGCTTAATTTTTTGGCGGAAAGAAATCAACGCTTTTTCTGACGTAAAAAAGAAAACTTAACAAAAACTATGCCCAAGTTGCTGAATAGACAGATGCAAGGGGCTTAAATTATAATCATTCTTTTTTGTCCGTCGGCAGTTCGTAATATTTTGCGAGACCGCCCGAGGAGGTTTCCTTGTAACTGTTTAAAAGGTCTTTGCCCGTGTTGTACATTGTTTTGACTATTATATCAAAGCTAATTTTGCGCGTGTCCGCAAGGAAGTTTGCAAGAGAAAGCGCGTTTATCGCTCTCATTGCGGCGACGGCGTTTCTTTCGATACAGGGTATCTGCACAAGCCCTGCTATGGGGTCGCATGTGAGACCCAAATGATGTTCCATTGCAACTTCGGCGGCGTATTCTATCTGCCCCAGTCCCATTTCAAAAAGTTCTGCAAGCGCGGCGGCAGCCATAGAGCAGGCAGAACCTATCTCCGCCTGACAGCCGCATTCCGCGCCGCTTATAGAGGCGTTTTTCTTTATAAGGTTGCCGATAATTCCGCCTGCGGCAAGCGCGCGCGTTATCTGCAAGTCCGAAAATCCGCGTTCGTCCTGCATATATTTGAGGACGGACGGAACAACTCCGCATGCTCCGCATGTGGGGGCGGTCACAATAATTCCGCCTGCGGCGTTCTGTTCGCCTGTTGCAAACGCGTAGGAACATACCAGCCTGTTTTCCCTTGTTTGCGCGGATTCGTCTATGTGGCGCTGGTTGTAAAGCTTCTGCGCGCGTCTTTTGGTGCCAAGTATTCCGGGGAGCTTTCCGGAAACCGAAAGCCCTTCTTGAATGCTCAGTTTCATTCTTTCCCATACGTCGGTAAGAAAGTCGAAAATTTCTTTACCCTCGCAAAGTTCGGCGTATTGCCAAAGACGTATGTTGCGCGATTTGCAGAAGTCTGAAATTTCCGTAAACGTGTTTAAGGGGTAAATACTGTCGTCGGCGTATTTTTCGTATTTGTCGGCAGGTTCCCCGTCAAACACAACCGAGCCGCCGCCCACGCTGTAAACGCGTTTTTCGGCGATAAAATTTCCGCCCGAAAAGATTTCAACGCTCATTGTGTTGGGATGAACGGGGCAGGGCGACTGAACGTCGAAAGCTACTTCGCATTTTACGGGTCTGGCTGTTTTCACAATGACGTGTTGCGTGCCGTGACCGTCGCCCGTGAGCGCGAGCGAACCGTACAGGGTTACTTTTAAAAAGTCGGCTTTGGGATAAAGTTGTTTTATAATCTTGATAGCCCTTTCGGGACCCATTGTGTGGGAAGAGGAGGGACCTCTGCCTATTTTATATATTTCTCTTAACGATTGCAATTTTGTTTTCCTTGATGTTCGGTTATTTAATTTTATACCCAAGTGGAAAAATTGTCAACGTGTGTAAAAAAATATGTAACTTTTTTGTTTAACGGGGCGGAAAAAGTTTTATATTAATATTGTAAAGAAAAACGGTTGGAAGAAAAATGGCAAAAAAGAAAGACGAATTAAAACATAATCCCGAAGAAGAGTTAAACGAAACCCTGTCGGAAGAATGCGCAAAGCAGGAAGAAAATCAGCCCTCGGAACTAGAAAAGGCGCAGGCGCTTGCCGAGGATTATAAGAGGAAATGGTATTCCGTTTCCGCCGAGTACGACAATTACAGAAAGCGCAACCAGTCCGCAGTTTCAAAGGCGTATGCGGACGGCGCGGCGGAAGCCGTTTTGAAACTTCTGCCCGTTGCCGATAACTTCGGTTATGCGCTTGACGGAGCTTCGGATGAAAAAACCAAAGCAGGAATCGATAAGGTTATTAAAAGTTTCAATACCGTGCTGTCTTCGCTAGGGGTTGAGGAAATTGCTATATCGCAAGGCGACGCGTTCGACGAAGGCGTTATGGAAGCCGTTCTGAATTTCCCCTGCGGAGAGGGCGAAGAGCCGAATACTGTCAAGCAGGTTTTGAAGAAAGGTTACAAGTCAAAAGACGGAAAGGTCATACGTTACGCACAGGTTGCGGTGACTATCGAACAATAAAATTACGAATAACAAGAATAAATAAGAGGTGTTTTTATGGGAAAGGTAATAGGAATAGATTTGGGAACAACTAACTCGTGCGTTGCCGTTATGGAAGGCGGCGAACCCGTAGTTATTGCAAACAGCGAAGGCAACAGAACGACCCCCTCGGTCGTATCTTTCAAGGCGGACGGAAGCCGTATCGTAGGTCAAGCGGCTAAACGTCTTGCAGTGGCGTCGCCCGATAAGACGGTTATTTCGATTAAACGCCATATGGGCGATGCATATAAAGTAAATATCGAAAAGGGATATTCCCCTCAGGAAATTTCCGCAATGATACTTTCAAAACTCAAAGCGGACGCGGAAAGCTATCTCGGCGGAAAGGTTACGGACGCGGTAATAACCTGCCCTGCTTACTTTAACGACAGCCAGCGTCAGGCGACAAAGGACGCAGGTAAAATCGCAGGTTTAAACGTTCTGCGTATAATCAACGAACCCACGGCGGCGGCGCTTGCTTACGGTCTCGATAAGCAGGAAGGCAGCCAGAAGGTTATGATTTATGACCTCGGCGGCGGCACATTCGACGTTTCCATTCTTGAAATAGGCGACGGCGTGTTCGAAGTGCTTGCAACCAATGGCGATACACGTCTCGGCGGCGACGACTTCGATAACAAGGTCATAGATTATCTTGTTGATACTTTCAAAAAGGATACAGGCGTTGACCTTTCCAAAGACAAGATGGCTATGCAGAGGCTTAAAGAAGCGGCTGAAAAGGCTAAGATAGAGCTTTCGGGTATGAGCACGACCAACGTCAACCTGCCTTTCATTACTGTTGTAGACGGCGCGCCCCAGCACCTTGATATAGACATTTCCAAACAGAAGTTCGACAGCCTTACCGCAGACCTTGTAGAGCGTACCGTAGAGCCTATGAGAAAGGCTATGAACGACGCAGGGCTTTCTTACAGCGATATTTCCAAAGTAATAATGGTCGGCGGTTCCACCAGAATTCCCGCGGTTTTCGATAAGGTAAAGCAGGTTACGGGTAAAGAGCCTTTCAAGGGCATCAACCCCGACGAATGCGTTGCAATAGGCGCGGCAATTCAGGGCGGCGTATTATCTGGCGAAGTTAAAGACGTACTTCTTCTTGACGTTATGCCTCTGACCCTTGGTATTGAAACCCTTGGCGGAGTTTCTACGCCCTTAATCGAAAGGAACACTACTATCCCCGTTAAAAAGAGCCAGATATTCTCGACTGCGGCAGACAATCAGCCCGGCGTTGAAATCAACGTTTTACAGGGAGAAAGGAAGTTCGCAAGGGACAATAAATCGCTCGGCAAGTTTATGCTTACGGATATTCCCCCTGCACCGAGAGGTGTTCCCCAGATTGAAGTTACTTTCGACGTCGACGCTAACGGCATAGTAAACGTAACTGCAAAAGATTTGGGTACGGGCAAGAGTACAAACATTACTATCACTGCTTCAACCAACCTTTCGGACGAAGATATCGATAAGGCGGTCAAAGACGCTGAAAAGTATGCCGAAGAGGACAAGAAGCGTAAAGAAGCCGTAGACAATAAGAACAATCTTGAAAGTATGATTGACAACCTTGAAAAGACTGTAAAAGAGGCTGGCGACAAACTTTCGGATGACGATAAGAAGACGGTTGAAGACGCGATTGCAAAGGCAAAAGGCGAACTTGAATCAAACGACGGCGACAGAATAAAGGCGGCAATAGATACGCTTGCAAACGACGTTCAGCCCGTTGTCGCTAAAATCTATCAGCAGGCGCAGGGCGCCGCAGGACAGGGCGGAAACCCCGAGGGCGGCGACGGCGATACTGAATTCAGACAGCACTGATTTATATTAAAACGCAATTTAAAGGGGTGTTTATACGGCACCCCTTTAAGCGGTATTTGAACTTACGACGTATTTTTCGTGAAAGAGGAATTTATGGCTGAAAAAAAGAACTATTACGATATACTCGGCGTTTCCAAAAACGCTACGCCCGACGAAATAAAGTCGGCTTACAGAAAGCTTGCCAAGCAGTATCACCCCGATTTTCACCCCGGCGATGCGGCTGCGGCTGAAAAGTTCAAGGAAATAAACGAGGCTAACGAAACGCTTTCTGACGAAAATAAACGCAAGCAGTACGATTTCGAGCTCGAACATCCCGGTATGGGCGGAGGCGGCAATCCTTTCGGCGGAGGCTTCGGCGGTTTCGGCGGAGGAATGGGAGGCTTCGAGGATATAATAAGTTCTATGTTCGGCGGAGGCTTCGGCGGAGGCGCGGAAAGAGCGACCCCGAGAGGCGCAGATATTCAGCAGACCATAAGTCTTTCCTTTCTCGACGCCATAAAGGGCTGTACAAAGACTGTAAGCTATCTGCGTAACGAACCCTGCTCGTCCTGTAACGGTACGGGCGCAAAGGGCGGCACGGCTTTCCAAAAATGCGGAAGATGCGGAGGAAGCGGCAGGGTTAAGTTCCAGCAGGATACGATTTTCGGCAGAACAATACAGGTTGGCGCGTGCCCCGATTGCGGAGGTACGGGTAAGAAAATTTTGGACAGGTGTCCCGACTGTAAGGGTAAGGGCTATCAGCGAAGGGAAACGCGCTTCACCGTCAATATTCCGGCAGGCGTCGATAAGGACAGTTCGCTCAGAAAGCGCGGTTTCGGTCAGGCGGCAGGCAACGGCGGCGAAAGCGGAGATTTATACATCTACTTCCATATAGAGCCGCATAAAATGCTTAGGCGCGAAGATAAAGATTTATATGTAAACGTTCCTATCTCTTATAAAACTGCGGTATTGGGCGGAAAAATTCAGGTGCCTGGCATTGATGATACATTGGAACTGACTATACCCGAATGCACCCCCAGCGGCACTAAATTCTGTATGCGCGGCAAGGGGGTTAAAACCGTACACGGAACGGGCAACCTGTATGTAACGGTAGAAATCGAGGTTCCTGCAAAGCTTTCAAAAGAGCAGTCCAAAAAACTTGAAGAGTATGAGGGAAGCATACCTTTGAAATCCTGCGACAAGATGCAAAAGTTTGCAAACAACCTTTCAGCTGTCTACGGAAGAAAGGTTGATAAACAGTAATTATAAATTTATTTAAAATTTTAAAAAAAGCGGCAAGTTTATGCTTGCCGCTTCATATTATATTTGTGAAGTCATTGTGGATAACTCTGCATTTTACGGCTTTTTTGCACAAAACAGCGTGGGTTATCCACAAAAAGTTGTCCACAAATGTTTGTTTAAATTCTTAAAAAATCAATATATGCAAAAAAGTTATCAACAAGTTATTAACATCTGCCCTAAATTGCACTAAAATCAAACGTTTTTCGACATTAATTGTCAAAACTTAATTATTTTTTATCAACAATCGGGCTTTTATGAATAATTTTACAGACAAAACCTATAATTTAAAGTTTTATTGAAGAAGGGTAAAAGTAAATTAACTTAAATAAGCTGTTCGGTAAATCTCCGAACAGCTTATTTATATATTACGGTTTGATTATTACTTTGCCGCGGCAGGGTATTTCTGCATCGCGCATAATTATTTCCCCAACGCTTTCGGCGGTAATTTTACCGCATTTGGGGTTTTTAACGGAAACGATACCGCCTTTAATTTCGGCATTGACGTCCGAATATTCAAAAGCCAAATCGCAGTTTTCCGTACGGCAGTTGATAAGTTTGAGCTTTTTACAGTAGCAGAGGGGCTGAGTACCTATTATTAAACAGTTGATAAGAGTAAGCTTTTCAGAGTACCAGCCTAAATATTCGCCTTTAAGCGTGGAATTTATAACAGTTACGTTTTTTGAGTGCCAGAACGCGTCTTTGGTAGTGAAATTGCAGTTTTCTATAACCGCGTTTTCAACGTATTGGAATGAATATTTTCCGTCGAACTTAACGCTATTGAATTTTAGGTTTTTACTTTCGAACATAAAGTATTCGCTGACAACGTTACAGTTTTGCAAAACTATGTCTTTGCACCGCCAGCCGAATTCGGGCGATTTTACATTGCACCCGTCAAGCAAAACGTTACTGCATTCCCTGAGCGCCTTTATGCCGTTAAGATTGCATTTGTAAATTTCTCCGTTCTCCGCATACCAGATAGCCGCCCTCGTATATTCGTCCATATTGCATTTAGTAATTGTAAACGTATCAGAATGCCAAAAAGGGTAGCGCAACGAAAAATTGCAGTTTTCAACGGCAATGCCGCGGCTTTCTTTAAAAGCCGATTCTCCGTCCGCAGGTCCTGCAAACGTGCAGTTTATAACGCGGCTCTTTTTCAGACCGTAAAGCGCGCGCTCTTCGTCAAAAGTTTTATTTTGTATAATTTCGTATGTATTATTTTCAATTTTTTTCATAAGTAAGCCTGATTATATTATACATTTTTTTAAAGCGATAGGCAAGTAAATTAAAAAATACTCCTATTTATTTGACAATTCGGGTTATTTCTTTTATAATTCAATAACATTTACATTTCAGGTCGTCGGAGAACGTGCCGCCGCAGCGGCAATGTTGATAAGACGTCGGGTGCGCCCGGTTTTTAAACCAGGGCAATATTTTTTTATTTTGAGGACTTTAAGGAAATGAGAATTCAGCTTTCGGACCATTTTACATTTAAAAAGCTTTTGCTTTTTGTTATGCCGTCAGTTGTGATGATGGTGTTCACAAGCGTTTACAGCGTTGTGGACGGTCTTTTCGTGTCAAATTCTCAGGACGGCGAAGCAGGCATCGCCGCTATCAATCTCATTTACCCGATGTTTATGATTTTCGGTTCTGTCGGTTTTATGATAGGCGCAGGGGGTAGCGCGCTCGTTTCCAAAACTTTGGGCGAGGGCGATAAAGAAAAAGCCAACAAGTATTTTTCTATGTTGACGTACATAACCCTTGTTCTCGGCATATTCATAGCGGTTGCGGGTCAGTTTGCGGTAGAACCAATCGCAAGGCTTCTCGGAGCGACGGAAGAGCCCATTTACGGTTTCTGCGTTCTGTACGGCAGAATACTTTTGGGCACTTTGCCTTTCTTTATTTTACAAAATATTTTCCAAAGTTTTTTCGTAACTGCTGAAAAACCCCGTCTCGGACTCATAGTCGTAGCTTCGGCAGGTATACTAAATATTGTTTTGGACGCCGTTTTAATATCGGGCTTTAAACTCGGTCTTCTGGGCGCGGCAATAGCAACGGCTGCAAGTCAGGTGTTCGGCGGAGTTTTCCCTATAATTTATTTCGCAATTAAAAACAGTTCGCTGTTGCGTCTTACAAAAACCAAGTTTTACGGCAAAGCTTTTCTTAAAGCCTGCACCAACGGTTCGTCTGAGTTCTTCTCTAACGCCGCGTCCGCGATAGTGGTTATTTTGTATAACTTCCAGATACAGTCTATTTTGGGCGGAGAACTCGGCAAGTCTGGTGTTGCGGCATACGGTTCCATAATGTATATAGCAATGATTTTCTTCTCTATCTTTATGGGTTACGCCGTAGGCAGCGCGCCTATTATGGGTTTCCACTACGGCGCGCAGAACAAAGCCGAGATGAGGAACATTTTCAAAAAAAGCCTGATAATTATGGGTATCGCCGGACTTGTTATGTTCGGGCTGTCCGAGGCGTTGGCTTCGCCATTTATGCGGCTTTTCGGTTATGAGGAAGCAGTATACCAAATGGCGCTGAGGGGTTTCAGAATTTACGCCATAGTATTTCTTTTCGTAGGTTTTAATATTTTCGGTTCATCGCTTTTTACGGCGCTGAACAACGGGCTTGTTTCGGCGCTTATATCATTTTTGAGAACGATAGTATTTCAGGTAGCTGCCGTTATGGTTCTGCCTATATTTATAGGGCTTGACGGGGTATGGACGGCAGGATTGTTTTCGGACCTCTGTGCGCTCATTGTCGCGGTCATATTTGTTCTTTGCTACCGTAAAAAGTACGGATATTTTTAATGTCAATTTTAAAATAAACAGCCGCCCCTGCGCATAATGCGCAGGGGCGGCTTTGTTTACAGTACTTTTGAAAGGAAATCTTTTAACCTGTCGCTTTGCGGCGCGTTGAAAAGCTTTTGCGGCTCGCCGCTTTCAACTACGTTTCCGCCGTCCATAAAAAGCACGCGCGTAGCAACTTCTTTTGCAAAACCCATTTCGTGTGTGACTATTACCATGGTCATTCCTTCGTCGGCGAGCTCTTTTATAAGCTGTAATACCTCGCCGACCATTTCGGGGTCCAGCGCGGACGTCGGTTCGTCAAACAGCATTACCTCAGGGTTCATTGCCAGCGCGCGGACAATGGCTATGCGCTGTCTCTGTCCGCCGGAAAGTGTGGAGGGATATACGTCGGCTTTATCTTCAAGCCCTATGCGTTTTAAAAGCCGCATTGCGTTTTCTTCGGCATCCGCTTTTATTTTGCCTGCGTCTGTGTTTACGGGAATAAGAGGGGTCTTGCAGTCATTCTTCTTGAATATGTTCAAAAATTTTATTTTAGTGTTCAGCCGCTTAATTTTTTTAAGTTCGTTTAAGCGGACGTGAACGGGAGAAAGAGTAATGTTTTTCAAAACTTTCATATTGTTGAAAAGATTGAAGTTCTGGAAAACCATACCCATTTTACGCCTTTGTACGTTTATGTCAACCTTTAAATCGCACAGGTTGTTTCCGTCTAAAAACACATAGCCGTCCGTGGGGTCTTCAAGCATATTCAGACAGCGTAAAAAAGTGCTTTTGCCGCTACCCGAAGGACCTATGACGGCAACTTTTTCACCCTGATATATTTTTTCGTTTACGTCGTTTAAAACTTTCAGATTTCCGTAAGTTTTAGTCAGATGCTGGGTTTCCAGAAGCGCGTCTTTATCGAATGGTTCTACGGGGACGTTGCGCTTGTTCATATAACGCGGCTTATATTCTTTTACGCGTTTTTCACCTGCGTTTTTCACTTTTCCTCAGTCTCCTTTCGATAAGTTTTATTGCGAGCGTCAGCAGGTAAACAATTACAAGATAGAATACGGCGACAACAATAGTGGGGGCGGCGTAACTTGCAAGGTGCTGACCCGAACCGATAACGTTTGCCGCCTGCGTCAAATCGAACATTCCTATCATACTCACAATGGAAGTTTCTTTTATAAGCGCGATAAGCTCATTGCCTATTGCCGGTATAACGTTTTTCATTCCTTGCGGAATTACTATCCGTGCAAGGGTGTACGCGCTTGAAAGCCCCAAAGCGCGCGCCGCTTCCGTCTGACCTTTGTCAACTGAAAGTATGCCTGCGCGGATATTTTCGGAAACATACGCGCCGCTGTTAATACCGAACGCTATAACAGCTGTAACCTCCTGCGGAAAGCCGCGGATTGCAAAAATAACGAACGCCGTAATAAACAGCTGTAAAGCCATAGGCGTGCCTCGTATTACCGTGGTGTAAACACTGCAAACGGCTTTTGGAACAACCGTCCATTTATTTTTGGGCTGAATTTTTATTATGGCTGTAATCGTGCCCAATATCAAACCGAGAACAGCCGCGCCTACGGAAACTATAAGCGTGGTTTTAAGACCTTTTAATATCATAACCATAAACGCGCCGCTTGAAAATATTTTGCCTATGTTTTCAAAAAATGCAGCCGAAAGTTGTGTAACCATATTGCTCCGTAAAAATTTATGGAAACTGACGATGTTTCCAATAACAGGCTTAAACCGTAAGTCCTAAGTGCTTTTGGACAAGCGCGTCGATTTTATCTTCCTGTATAAGCTTTGTAAGAACCTTGTTAATTGCGTTTAACAGTTCGTCGTTGCCTTTGGTAACGCAAATAGCGTACTGTTCCTCGGTTGCAGTCTCTGCGTCGTAGTAAAGGGGATAGCACTCCAATCCGGTGTTTTTGCTTGCAAGATATTTTGCAGGCATTTCGTCTACTACAATGACGTCAATCGCATTTCCGAGCGCGTTTACCGCAACGGGCGCGCTTGAAAATTTTCTAAGTTCCGTTCCGCTGTAAGGCGCGCCGCTTTCCGTGTCGTAAAGTTCGCCTGCGTTTCCGTTGCCGTCGGCATCGCCGCTCATCTCTCCGCCGACATAAATATCGCCCGTGGTGTCAGTTTGGACGCCTATTTTTTTGCCTTGAAGCTGTGTCCATAAAACGTATTCGGCATTTTTGCCGTCCGCGGAAGTTCCGTCGGCTGTGAGTTCGCCCGTTTTGAATACCGCGTATTGAACGGCGGTGTAGTAGGGGATTGAAAAATCTACTTTGTTCTGCCTTTCGGCGGTTATGGTTATTCCGGCCGCGCCGCAGTCGAATTGTTTACCCGATTCGACATTGTCAATAATTACGTTAAACTCGGTATTTACGAATTTAACTTCTTTGCCCATTTCTTTTCCGACCTCGTTCATTATGTCAACGTCAACGCCCACAATTTCGCCGTTTGCGTCGTAGTATTCGAACGGCGCGAAAAATGCGTTGGTGTCAACATAAATGGCGTCGTTATTACAAGCCGTCGCCGTAAATGCGCAGGCGGCAGTTAATGCGGTTGCGGCAATTGCCGTAAGAATTTTTTTCATATCGTATACCTCTTTAATTTTTGTAGTTTAAACTATACACCTTGCATAAAAATAAATCAAGTAATTTTGTATAGAAATTATTTTTATTCATTTTTATGAATATTTAATCATTTTGCATTAAATTCACGCAATATGCGCAATAAGTCGTATTTGAGAAAATAATGTAAAATTAATAACAATTTTTGTGAACTACTTGCAAATTACAAATTTCCGTGTTAAAATTATATAGTTAGTAAAAAATTCCAATGAAGCTTTTCGGGCGAGCGTTTAAAAGACGTGTGCCGAGGGGTAAAGTATGAACGAAATTATAAAATCAATAACCGAAGCTGAAGAGAGGGCGGAAGCGCTGAAAGAGGCGGCACAGGTCAAGTCCGCCGCTATTATTGCGCAAGCCGAAACCGAGGCTGAGCAAATAGCAAAAAGGTGTGAAACCGATTGCAAACTTTACCGCGAATCGCAGATACGGAAAGCCGAAAAGGAAGCCGAAGAAAATTACCTGAAATCGGTAAGCGATAAAAAAGCCAAGGCAAAAGCTTATGCGGACGGGGTGCTTAAAAATTGCGATTCGGCAGTAAGCGACGTTGTGCGGAGGATAACCCGTGGCAGTTGCTGAGATGAAAAAACTCAATCTCGTTGCAATGTCATATGAAAAGGACGGCATACTCAACGCGCTTCAACGCACGGGAGCAACCGAGATTAAAACGCATTACGAAGTCGAAAACACTTCCGTTGTTTCGGAAGATTGCAACGGACTGCGCGATGAACTGAACTCGCTTGAAAGCGCGTTATCTTTGCTGTGCGCCGAAGTTGACGCTTATAATAAGGATAATAAAATAAAGACGGAAGAGCTTAAAGACGGCTTTTCCGTTTCGTATACGGAATTTATGTGCGCAAGCGCTTTAAAGAGCGACTGCGCGCAATTAGTAGGTAAAATAAACGGGCTTTATGACGAACGGCGCGAGCTTTCCGTTTCCCGTGCCAAACTTTTAAAAACAGCCGAAACGGCTGAAATTTATTCTGTTGTCAAAGAAAAGTTAAGCGTTTATAAATCTTCCGGTCGCGTTAAAATTAAGTTGGGCACGGTGCCTGTTGCCGGGACGGACGCCCTTTTTGCCGCAGTAAAAGTAAACGAACTTTGCGCCGTGGAAGTTCTTAAATCGGATTCGGAAACTGCGCTGATACTGTTTGCCGCGCATAAAGCGGCCGAGGGCGCTGACGAAATATTGCAAAGCGCAGGCTTTTCCGCCTGCCCGTTCCCTGCGGACAAGTCTGGCGAAGAGGTGTACGCGCAGACGGTTGAAGAAATTAAAAACGCAGACGCAAGGCTTGCGGAAATTTCAGAAGGGATTTACGCGCTCGGTAAAAACGTAAAAACGCTTAAAGTTTACAGCGATTATCTATCGTTCAAACTTGAAAAAATTACGGCTTCGGAAAAAATGCGCAAGACAGCGAGGACTTTTCTTTTGGAAGCTTACCTGCCCAAAGAGGCGGAAAATACTGTAAAGGAAGCTTTGGATGAAACTTCCAACGCAGTTTATTACGAGTTTAACGAACCTGCGGAGGACGAAATTCCGCCCACGCTATATAAAAATAACGAAATAGTCAAAAACTTCGAAACCATTACCAATATGTATTCCCCCGTCAACTCAAAAGAGTTCGACCCGAACGCCGTAATGGCATTCTTTTACAGCCTGTTTCTTGGTTTTATTATGGGCGACGTCGGTTACGGGTTTTTAATGTGTTTGGGCGGCGGAGCGATATATCTTAAAAAGCGCGCTTCCGACGGCGGTTTCAAAAGACTTGCAGGAGTGTTTGCTATAGGCGGTATCTTCGCCATAATATGGGGACTGCTGTTTAACTCGTTTTTCGGAACGCAGGTAATATTCGGAAAGGGCGTATCTGTAATACCCGACGCGCAGAATGCGCGCTGGTCGCTAATGGGCATTCAGGTCCCGTCCGTGCTGTTAATCAGTCTTGAAATTGGCGTCGTTCACCTTATGGTAGGTTACATTTGCAAAGCCGTACAATGTATGCGCAGAGGGCAGTTCTGGGACGGAATGCTGGACGGGCTCGTCTGGGCGGTATTCTCAATAGGTATGGGGCTTGCGATAGCGGGATTTATAGACGAGCTGAATACGCCTGTTCTTGCCTACGTCGGAGGAATAATGGCAGGCAGTATGCTTTTAATAGCAATGCTTACCGCAGGCAGAAAGGAAAAACTGCTTGGCAAGTTTACTAAAGGCTTTGGCGCGGCATACGGAATTATTAACTATGCGTCGGATATTCTCAGCTATGCAAGGCTTTACGGGCTTATGCTGTCAGGCGCGGTAATTGCGCAGATAGTTTCGAATTATTCTGTTCAGTTTATCCAAAGCGGCAACGTTGCGCTTATTATTTTAGCTGTAATTTTAATGGTTGTAGGGCACGGGTTCAACCTCGCAATCGGTCTTTTGGGCGCGTATATTCACGACGCAAGGCTGCAATACGTTGAATTTTACGGCAGGTTCTTCGAGGGCGAGGGCGAGCTGTTCGCGCCGCTCGGCAGTAACCACAAATATATAAAACTGGAGAAATCCGCAGTTATTTTTAGCGGTATATCTAAATAAATTTAAAAACAATTTTCGGAGGTTTTTTTATGACAACGGGTTCCGTTATAGGTATCATCGGGATTGCGCTTTGCGTACTTTTCTGCGGTGTCGGTTCCGCGCTCGGACTTTACAAGACGGGTAGCGCCGCCGCAGGCGTTTTGGGTGAAAACCCCAAAAAGTTCGGTAAAGTGCTCGTTCTTGTGTTGCTTCCGGCAACTCAGGGTATCTACGGCTTCATTATCGGCATTATCGCTTCGGGCAATATCGCCGCATTGGAGACTATGGAACAGGGCTGGGCGCTTTTCGGCGCAGTTATGCCCATGGCGATTTCCGGTCTTATAACCGGTATTTTTCAGGGTAAGTCGGCGGTCAACTGTATTTATGCGGTAGGCAAGCAGGACTCTCTCGGCGGTAAGCTTATCATTTACCCTGCAATGATAGAGTTCTATGCGATTTTGGGACTTATCATTTCCATTATGGTCGTACCTTTGGTTGTAGCTTAATAAGGTTAAGTTATGGGCGTAGAAAACATTGTTGAACGCATAATTTCCGACGCGGAAAATGAGGCGGCGTTAATTGTTTCTTCGGCTGAAAAACAAGCGGGGGAAATAATAGACGGTGCAAATCTTTCCGCTGAACGCAAGCTTACGGGCGTAAAGGCGGAAGTGGCGCAAAAAGTCAAAGCGATACTCGACGGCAAGGCGGCGACTGCGCGTCTTGACGGCGCAAAAGCCGAACTGGCAGAGAAAAGACGGGTAATAGACGAGGTTTATTCTTCGGCTTTGAAAGCGCTTAACGCACTCGATAAAAAGGACGCGCTTCTTCTTGCAGACAGGCTTTTACAGTCTTTTGCGGAAGATGGCGACGAAGTCGTGTTCGCTTCGGGTTACAAGTACGCCGCGGAAGTTTCCAAACTCGATGTGTTCAAAGAAAAGAAGTTAAAGCTTGCGCGCGGTAGCGGCAATTTCGACGGGGGATTTATTCTCTGCGGAAAAACAGCCGATAAGGACCTTTCTTACGGCGCGTTGCTCGCGGCGGACAGGGAAGAACGTCAGGCTGAAATCGCGGCAAACGTTTTCAAAGGTTGAGTATGGCAAAAAGCATAGATTACGTCAACGGAGTGATAGCCGCAAAAGAGGTTTCGCTTCTGGGCGGTAAAATAATAAAGCTTTGCGAAATAAGCGCAGAGGAAGCGTTCCGCGCCGTTATCGAAAGCGGTTTCGGCAAAGGCGCCGAGGCGTCCGACGTGTACGGCTACGAAAATATTCTGTATGCGGACGAAAAGGATACGGACGGGTTTATACGCGAGTATTCCCCGTCCGACGCCGAAAGGGCGTACTTTCTCTCTCCCCGTGATTTTCACAACGCCAAGGCTTTGTTAAAAGCGCGTTACCTTGCGGCGGATGCGGATAAGATGCTCGCCCCCGAAGGGCTTTTCAGCGCAGAGGAAATTTCACGATGTATAAAAGAAGAAGACTATCTGCCATTGGGCAGAGATTTAGCCGAAGCTTTAAAAACCGCATCCGGGCTTTTTAATAGCGGAGACGGCGAGGTTTCGGGCGCGGAAGTGGGGGCTGTATTTGAAAATGCGCTGTATAAGCACCTGTTTTCCGTTTGCGCAAAAAATTCGACGCTTAAAAAACTGCTTGTAAAAAAAGCAGACATGACAAATATAATTACGGCGTTGCGTTCGGCTTCGCCCGAATATGCGGAAAAAAATTACGTTTACGGCGGCAAACTAAAAAAAGAACAGCTTGAAAAACTTTTTTCCGAGGATTCTGAAAAGGCGGCAACCTCTCTTGACGGAACGGACTATGCCGAGTTTGCGCGTATCTGTCTTGAAGATAAATTTAAGGGGCTTCCGCTTACGCGCGCTGAAATAATCAGGGACGATTCTGAAATAGATTTTCTTGCCGAAAGAAAATACGAACTTAAAAGAACTCAGCCTTTTTTATATTATGTGCTGAGACGGCGCGCGGAAAATTCTAACCTGAGAATACTTTTCGTCTGCCTGCTTGCCGGTATGGATGAAAATTTTATTAAAAAGAGAATGCGCGCAATTTAATCTGCTTACGGAAAAGCCGCGTTGCTAAGATGGCGCGCCTTTAAGTTAAGCGGTTCAGCGGAGGATTTATGACGGGAAAAATTGCCATTGTAGGCGACGGCGACAGTATAACCGTTTTCAAAGCGGCAGGCGTTTCGACGTTTGCGGCGGAAAACGACGTTAAAGCAAAAGAAATTCTGCGCCGTATAGCAAAAGAGTTTAAAATTATATTTATAACCGAAGAATTGGCACGCCCGTTAAGCGCTTTTTTGAAAAGGTTTGACGAAGAACCTTACCCCGTGGTTTTAAGCATACCGTCAGGCGGCGGAAGCACGGGTTACGGCACTGAACTTTTAAAAAGCGCAATGGAGCGCGCTTTGGGCGTGGATATTCTTTTTAACAACTGAAACGATTGAAGTACAGCCGTAAGTTTTTTGCTGTACAACTTATTTGCGGTATAGCCGCATTAAAAATTAAGGAAAACGAGTATGGGAAAGACAGTTAAAATTTCGGGACCTTTGATAATTGCCGAGGGTATGGCGGACAGCAAGATGTTTGACGTTGTCCGCGTTTCGGACAAGGGGCTTATAGGTGAAATCATAGAACTCAGGGGGGATAAAGCTTCTATTCAGGTCTATGAGGAAACTTCGGGTTTAGGTCCCGGCGAAGAGGTTGTTTCCACTGGTGAGCCTCTTTCCTGCGAGCTTGCACCGGGGCTTATTTCAGGTATATTCGACGGTATTCAGCGTCCGCTTACAACGCTTTATTTCAAGTACGGCGCAAGGATATCGAGGGGCGTATCGGTAAACAATCTTGACAGGGATAAAAAGTGGCATTTCGTTCCCGTCGCAGTAAAAGGCGACAAGGTTTCTGAGGGCGACGTTTTGGGCACCGTGCGCGAAACCGAGCTGATAGAACATAAAATAATGGTTCCCAACGGTATGAGCGGTGAAATTCTTTCCATCGAAGAAGGCGATTTCGCTATTGAAGATACCGTTGCCGTAATCAGAACGCAGAGCGGCAAACGCCCTGTATCAATGCTGAGGAAATGGCCTGTAAGACGTGGCAGACCTTACAAAGAAAAGCTTTCCCCCACAGCTCCTATGATAACGGGTCAAAGGGTAATAGATACTTTGTTCCCTATCGCAAGAGGCGGCGTTGCGGCAGTACCCGGTCCTTTCGGAAGCGGTAAAACCGTCGTTCAGCATCAGCTTGCAAAGTGGGCTGAGGCGGATATAATCGTCTATGTCGGTTGCGGCGAACGCGGCAACGAAATGACGGACGTTTTAAACGAATTCCCTGCGCTTAAAGACCCTAAAACGGGCGAACCATTAATGAAGCGCACCATACTTATTGCAAACACATCCGATATGCCCGTCGCCGCGCGCGAAGCGAGCATTTACACGGGCATAACCATTGCGGAGTATTTCCGCGATATGGGTTACAACGTCGCAATAATGGCGGATAGCACTTCGCGTTGGGCGGAGGCTCTGCGTGAAATGAGCGGACGTCTTGAGGAAATGCCCGGCGATGAGGGATACCCTGCTTATCTTTCAAGCCGTCTTGCGGAATTCTACGAAAGGGCAGGCATAGTAAAACTGCTCGGTTCTGGCGACAGGACTGGTTCGGTAACGGCGATAGGCGCGGTTTCTCCCCCGGGAGGAGATTTGAGCGAACCCGTTTCGCAAGCCACTTTAAGGATAGTAAAAGTTTTCTGGGGGCTTTCGGCTTCGCTTGCATACAAACGTCATTTCCCTGCGATTGATTGGATAATTAGCTACTCTCTTTATGTTGACAGAATGAAAGACTGGTACGACGAAAAGGTGGGCGCCGATTTTTACAGATACCGTCAGTTTGTTGCAACCGTTCTGCAAGAGGAGGCGGCATTAGACGAAATTGTCCGTCTTGTCGGCGTGGACGCGCTCTCTTCAAAGGACAGGCTTACTATGGAAACGGCAAAGATTATTCGCGAGGACTATCTGCACCAGAACGCCTTTGACGAGGTGGACACTTACACTTCGATGAAAAAGCAGTATTTAATGCTTAAACTCATCTATGAATTTTACAGCCGCGCAAGAGAAGCTGTTGAAAACTTTGCCGATATGAAAGCTATCCTTGCCTGCTCATGTAAGGAAAAGATAGGGCGCGCAAAGTATATAACCGAAAACAACCTTTCCGAGTTCGACGAGATTTTAAAAATCATGGCAACCGAACTTAAAGCGCTCAGCCAGGGGGGAGAAGATGTTTAAAGAATATAAAACAATCCGCGAAGTTGTCGGTCCCCTTATGCTTGTGGACGGTGTTCAGGGCGTAAAATATAACGAGCTTGTCGACGTCGTTTGCTCAAACGGCGACATAAGAAGAGGCAAGGTGCTTGAAATCAACCGAGACAAAGCGGTAGTACAGTTATTCGAAAATTCACAGGGTCTGCAAATTGCTACGGCAAAGGCAAGGTTTACGGGTCACAGCCAGCAGCTTGCAGTTTCAAAAGATATGTTGGGCAGGGTGTTTGACGGAATGGGCAACCCTCGCGACGGAGGCGAACCCGTCATTCCCGAAAAACTTCTGGACATAAACGGCGAACCTATCAACCCAGCGGCGCGCGACTACCCGGACGAATTTATTCAGACGGGCGTTTCCGCAATCGACGGGCTGAATACGCTTGTAAGGGGTCAGAAACTTCCCGTATTTTCAATGAGCGGTCTTCCCCATGCCGAGCTTGCCGCGCAGATTGCAAGGCAGGCAAAGGTTAAGGGCGGCGACAGCAAATTCGCGGTTGTGTTTGCGGCGATAGGCATAACCTTTGAAGAGGCGCAGTATTTCGTTGACGACTTCAAAAGAACGGGCGCAATAGAAAGAACGGTACTTTTCACAAACCTTGCAAACGACCCTGCCGTTGAAAGAATTGCAACCCCCCGTATGGCTTTGACCTGCGCGGAATATCTCGCGTTTGAGTGCGGTATGCACGTCCTCGTCATTATGACGGACATTACAAACTATGCCGAAGCCCTGCGTGAAGTTTCCGCCGCTCGCCGTGAAGTTCCCGGCAGACGCGGCTACCCCGGTTATCTTTATACAGACCTTGCGTCCTTATACGAGCGCGCAGGCAGAATAAGGGGCAGCGAGGGCTCGATTACGCAGATACCTATTCTTACCATGCCCGAAGATGACAAAACCCACCCCATACCCGACCTTACGGGCTATATTACCGAGGGGCAGATTATCCTTTCGCGCGACCTTTATAAAAAGGGCATAAATCCCCCCATTGACGTTTTGCCGTCGCTGTCCCGTCTTAAAGACAAGGGTATAGGCAGGGGCAAAACGCGTGAAGACCATGCGGATACAATGAACCAGCTGTTTTCGGCTTATGCAAGCGGAAAAGAGAGCAAAGAACTTTCCGCCATTTTGGGCGAAGCCGCGCTTTCGGATACGGACAAGCTTTACGCAAAGTTTGCCGAACAGTTTGAAAAACTGTATATTAACCAAGGCTTTGACGCAGACAGACCCGTAGAAGAAACGCTTGATTTGGGTTGGGAGCTTTTGAAAATTCTGCCCGTGACCGAATTGAAGCGTATTCGTCAGGCATATATAGATAAGTATCTGAAATAATTATTCCGCCGTCATATAACGCCCTCTGTCATTCAGAGCGAAGCGAAGAATCTCCCAATCAGAAAACATTGCCGTCATTCAGGGCGATAGCTAAGAGTCCCTAATCAAAAGCAAAAATATTGCTGTCATTCCGAACGAAAGTGAGGAATCCCCACGGTCAAACCTCGGCGGTTACAAGCAAAACTCTTCTCTCTTGTGTCATTCAGAGCGAAGCGAAGAATCCCCCAATCAGAAAACACTGTTGTCATTCAAGGCGATAACGAAGCATCCGCTAATCAAAAGCAAAGATATTGCTGTCATTCCGAACGAAAGTGAGGAATCCCCACGGTCAAACCTCGGCGGTTACAAGCAAAACTCTTCTCTCTTGTGTCATTCAGAGCGAAGCGAAGAATCTCCCCAATCAAAGTGCTTGCCCTATGGGATGTTTCGGCTGCGCTCAACATGACGTTGTTGTGTCGCCATTGTCCGAGGGCAAAGCCATAAGGTTTGCACGCCGCATTGTAAAATTTATTATAATATTGTGCAAAGCCTGTCGGGTCCCCCGATATCAAGTACAGAATACCCAAGACCTGTAAGAGGTAATTTATGTCACGTCTTAACGTAAACCCTACGCGTATGGAGATGAAAAAGCTTAAAGCCCGTCTCGATACCGCGGTAAGGGGGCACAAGCTTTTAAAAGATAAGTCGGACGAAATGGTGCGCCGTTTTTCCGTAATAATCAAAGAAAACAAGCTTCTGCGCGACGAGGTGGAAAAAGAGCTTGCGGAAACGTTGAAGCAATTTTCCGTTGCCCGTTCGGTTACGCCGTCTTATCGCGCCGAAACGGCGTTCGCTATGCCGTCGGTTGCTGTCAAAGCCGACTGCGGCGTACAAAGTATAATGGGTGTTGAAGTTCCGAAGCTTGAAATTTCCCAAAATAAGCGCGCTGACGGGTTGCCTTACGCCTATCCTGAAATCACAAGCGAGGCGGATTATTCCGTCGACCGAGCGGCGAAACTTATACCAAAACTTCTGCGCCTTGCCGAAGTAGAAAAAAGCGTAAGAATGCTCGCCGACGAAATAGAGCGGAACAAACGCCGTGTAAACGCCTTGGAATACGTTATGATACCGCAGTTGCAAGAGACCATAAAGTATATAAAAGCCAAGCTCGACGAAAACGAGCGCGCGGCTGTAATCAGGTTAATGAAAGTAAAAAGCAAAGCAAACTGAATAAATTTAAAGTCTCCGCAGCTTAAATCAAGCGGCGGAGACTTTTTTTTATAATTTTATATTTTAAATTTTATTTTTTTATTTATTCCTTTAATCACGGTTTATACAGGGCTGAATTGCAAAATTAAAAATTCCCGAATTTCGGCGTTGCCCCCCGTATATGCCTTAAATATAAAAGTACACCTATTAGCTTAATAGGTGTA
>CAPMFN010000008.1:0-116399 GCA_948658045.1 Christensenellaceae bacterium | reverse complement strand
TATCTCCCCCAAGAGTTCACATCGACGGGGAGGTTTGGCACCTCGATGTCGGCTCGTCACATCCTGGGGCTGAAGCAGGTCCCAAGGGTTCGGCTGTTCGCCGATTAAAGTGGCACGCGAGCTGGGTTCAGAACGTCGTGAGACAGTTCGGTCCCTATCCATCGTGGGCGTAGGATATTTGAGAGGCGTTGTCCTTAGTACGAGAGGACCGGGATGAACGCACCTATTGTGCACCTGTTGTCGCGCCAGCGGCATAGCAGGGTAGCGAAGTGCGGATGAGATAAACGCTGAAAGCATCTAAGTGTGAAACTCACCTCAAGATAAGATATCCCATCGAAAGAGTAAGACCCCTTGTAGACTACAAGGTTGATAGGTCGGAGGTGCAAGTGCAGTAATGTATTTAGCTGACCGATACTAATAGGTCGAGGGCTTGATCTCATAAAAGAGATAAAGAACAGAAATTTACGAATCATACAAAGATTAGCTACATTTTTAACGAGCAACTTTATGTCCTTTTCTCTTTCTCCCTTACTTCTTCTATGTAGTTGTTAAGCTTCATTCTCTCGCAGAAAAGCGGAGTTTGAGTGCTGTTTGAAGCGCGGTTATGCGTGCAGAGAACGTGCGGTTTAGTGCAGTAAGCCGCAAAAAATAATATATTATCAGCGTAAGCTGTTATATAGCCATTCCGGTGACGATAGCAACGAGGATCCACCTGTTCCCATACCGAACACAGAAGTTAAGCTCGTTTACGCCCGATGTAGTTGGGTTTTAACCCCGCAAGATAAGGTAGTTGCCGGATTTCATTTTTAAAAGCGTGTTTTCATTATGAAAACACGCTTTTTTGATAAAGAATTTAATTAAGTTTCAATAGTCGTCGACTGAAATGTTAAAAAATTCAGCAAGTTTGATAAGTTGGTCAACAGGCGCCTAGCTATAAACTGTTTCCCCATGCGATATGGTTTTTAGTGAAACGTACAGTTTATCGGCAATTTTCTGTTGACTAATTTTGTTTGTTTTTATAAGTGTCTTTAAGTTTTTGATAATTTGTTATTCGTTTTGTTTAACATCAAATAAATAGTCTCAAAAACTGAGAAATTTACTTTTAGACAAAGGGATTCTTCGACTACACTTCGTTTCGCTCAGAATGACAAATAAAAAAGAAGATTCTTGAATGTCGCTACGCTGTTTTGAATGATAAAGAATTAAAAAACCGTATTTGCGGTTATGGCGCGGAAGTTGCGGTTGGCAGTTTTCGCCGCGCAAATAGGGTAAGCTTTTATAGGGTTATATAAACCGCGCGTGCAAACGCGCGGTTTTAATCTAACTAAGTTTTACCGCGTTTTCGGGCGTTTCGAAAATGCCCGTGCGGAAATTTATCTGTTCTTCGTGATAGGTGCGGTGGGGGACGGCGCAGACGTCGGCTCCTTTCGAAATGTTTTTAAAATCTTCCGAAAGTTCTTTGCTGTTTAAAAGCTTGTTTAAAACTTCCGCGTTCAAATCTATCCTTATCTTTTCCGCGCTAATATTGTAACGGGTATCAAACACTTATAGGGCTACCTCAGATTATGTGTTTTCACGCATTATTTGAGTTGGACTATTCAGTATAAATCTATATGAATTTTGGGCAAAAAGGAACACGATTAAAGCGTTTCCGAGTAGCCCTATTTAGTGAAACCTTTACAGGTTGTTGGTATGCTCGTTTGTTTTGTTTGATACTATGCAGTTTTAGTTATGATTTTTTATTGTAACCGTATATAAGTAAACGTACAGTTTTTTAGCTTTTTGATTTTTTTGCGGAAATGTTTAACTTTGTGCGTACAAAAATGTCCGTACATTTCGTCCGTACAAACGCCGAGTAAAAGAAAGTAACAAAGAAAAGCTAAGGTTAAGAGATAAATATAATATAAATAAACACAAAAAGAAAAAAAGCTAAGGTTAAGAGTTATTTATAATATAAGAGAACACAAAGAGAAAAATAAAAGGGATAAACTCAATAAACGTGCGCGCACGCGCGCGAAAATTTATTTTTTTTCTGTGGTTTCCCACCGTCCGCATTTTTGCGGACGGTAAAGATAAATAACGGAAAATTAAATAATTGTAAATCAAAAAAATGATAAAATTTACAAAATTTAGAAAAATATTTTCATAAAAATGCTTGAAAGTTGTAAAAATATATATTATAATTACTTTGAATTTGATAAAATGCGGCGTTTGCCGCGGATATTTTATATCCGCGGAGAGGGAAGTACTTCCCTCTTAAAAAACCTTAATTGTTATCAAAAATTTCGGAGGGAAAAATGAGAAATAAGAAACTTTTAAAAACAGTTGCGGCAACGATTATCTGTTCCGCTACGGCGCTTACCGCTTTCAGTTTTACAGCCTGCGATACAGGCAATAATGGCGGCGGCGAACACGCTCACAGGTACACTTGGGTAGACGATGAAAACGGTACTACACACCACAAACATTGCGATGTAGACGGGTGCGACGCTCCCGATATAGCTGAGGAAAACCACACTTGGTCGGGAGACGAATGCGATAAGTGCGGCGCAACAAAAACAGAACAGACAGACAACGCGATAGTTCCCGAGTATAAGGGCGAAGCGGCAGGTCCAGAAGCAGGCGAAAAAAATATTACTTCTTTGTTCAAAGCTTCCGACTTGAACGCAGGCGTTCTTGATACCGATTGGACTAACGGCGTAGTTTCCATCCCTAAGGGTACCGAACTCAGGAACAGGGTAGACACAAGCGCAAAATACACCCGTTCGGTTAAAAACGGCTCTATTACAATAACCGTGCCTGCAAACGGCAAGCTTAAAATTGCTTTTGCAAGCGGTTCAAGTTCGATTGGCAGCGCAAAATATAGACTGACAAAAGCGGATGGCTCTGTTGAAGAAGTTACTATAGATACCGCAGACAAAGTCCTCAAAGAGTTGGAGCTTGACGCTGTTGCCGGTACTTATAAATTCGAAAAAGCCGGCGGTACGGTTGACGTATTTGCAGTTGAACTTAACTACACATCAACGGCTACGCCCATACAGGCAATAGAAGTTACGGATATGGGAACTACCGATTATCTTGTAACGCAGAAAGTTGATTGCACCGGCGTTTCGTTGGTTGCAAGAGACGCGAATAACGTGCGCATACCTATTAAGCTTGAAAATTGCAAATTCGATACTTCTAAATATAATCCCAAGGCGTCGGGCGAGTATGAAATCGGCGTAACCTATTTCCTCAGCGACAACCTTGACAGCGAAACAAAAGAATTTACCGCAACCTATAAAGTAAAGGTTTATACGGTTGATGCTATCGAACTCAGCACGATAGGTTTAAGTTCCAATAAGCAGGTTTCCGTTCAGCAGGCTTATCTGCCTAACGGCACATTCAATAGCGATTATCTTACCGTGGTTGCTACTTGTAGCTTAGGCGACAATTCTATCAAACAAAAGTTAAAGGATAGTTGGTATAGCATATCAACCCCCGTGCTTACTGAAGAGGGAAATAAGGCGGTTACCGTTTCTGTAGATTCTACTTATACGGTGGATAATAAAAACGTTAGCGCTACATATAACATTGCAGTCAAGGCAAAGAAAGACGTAGTTGAAAACAGGGTTGAAGTAACAGTCGGTGAAACGGGCGAATTCAAAACGCTTACGCAGGCGGTTCAGTATCTTAAAGCTTGCAATTACGAAAACGGAGTAAATAAGGTTGTAAAACTTGAGGCAGGCACATACACAGAAAAAGTATGGCTTGATATCGACAATGTAACCTTGGTCGGCTTAGGCACGGAGATTGACGATACAACGCTCAGTTATTCGCTTGTCGAAGGAGACGCAGACGCTTTAAGCGGCGGACTGTGGGCGCTCAATTGCGCAACCTTGCACGTTACGGGCGCAAATTTCAAGGCTTACAATCTCGCTATAAGAAACGATTTCGATTATATAAACAATGCAGGCAATTATTCCGGCAACCAGGCGGCTCAGGGTGTTGCGCTTACGTTGGACGCAGACGGCGCAACTATTTACAAGTGCCACCTTTACGGCAATCAGGATACCCTGTATATGAAGAGCGGCAGGTCGCATTACTATCAGTCGCAGATTGACGGAAATATCGACTTTATCTTCGGCGGCGATAATGCCCTTGCTTACTTTGACGAATGCGAAATAGTTGCAATCAACAGAACTAAGTTAGATGCAACAACGGGCAAAGGCGGCGAGCAAAACGGCTACGTTACGGCGGCAAAGCATTCTTCGGGTACTAAGCCCAATTACGGTTACATTTTCAACAATTGTAATTTGACGGACGACGGCAAGGTTGCGGACGGCGCAATGTCTCTCGGCAGGCCTTGGGGTCCCAGCGCGACGGTTTCCTACATCAACTGCTCTTTCTCGGCGGCTTATTCTCAGCAGCCCAGCGACAGCGCTGATAAGATTCACCGTTGGAACGATATGAGCGGCAACAGTCCAGAAAACGCAGATTTCAGCGAATACGGTTCTAAGGACTTGTCCGGCAACCCGATAATGCAGACGGCGGTTAAAGGCGGAAAAGTTCTCACCGAAACCGAGGCAGCTAACCATACGAAAGCAAACCTCTTCGGAACGGCTAACGGAAACGTCGGCTATACCACAGTATTTGATTGCGATAACGAATACGCGAAACTGAGAATACTTGTCGGACTTGATTCAGGCGAAATTCCCGAAGACCCTACGGTTAGTATAGTTTTGAAGGGTGACACGACAATTCCCGACGGAAACTGCGGTGATGCCATAAATGAAAAATACAGCGAATACTTAACTTGGAATGGGTTGTGTAAGTTTCAGGCAAGTAAACCAGAAAACGGTATCCAAGTCGATACAACTACAGTAATTACGATTAACATCGTCGGCGAAGTTTCGCTTGTTGCAGGCTATCAGTTGCCCGGGTCTGATTACATTATAACTTACAGCGAGGGCAAGGCTACAATCAGGTTCACTTCAATCACGGGTACTTACGGCGACTTTATCGGAAGCATTGTTATCGATACTTCCAAAACGCCCGAAGATACGCAGACCGTGGATATAACGGTAGATTATAATGACGGTGGCGCAACTGCCAACGGAACGCTGACCGCGGTTGTCGGTTCGCCTTTGGCAAAACCTGCAGACCCCGTCCGCGACGGATATAAATTTGTCGGTTGGAAAGTGAACGGCGCTGACTATGATTTCACACAGAACGTAACAGAAGCGTTTACGCTTGTTGCCGAATGGGAAGTTGCCGGCGATATAGACCTCACCGCAGGCGGCACGGTGAATTTGGTTGAATTCACCACAGGTCAGGTACAGGGTAACACTGCTACTTACCGCGGCATAATAGTAGACGCAACGGAAAGCGGTGCAAAATTTGCACCCAGACAGAAAGACGTTCAGGTCAATGCCGGCGTTAAGCTTAAGTTTAAGGTAAACGCAGGCACGACTAAGGAACAGATAGGCATTAGCTTTACTGCGGATGCAGGCTCGAATTATGAACCCACGTTTACTATCGACGTGGAAACGATAGGCGCGGACACCTACGCGGTTATTACGCTTACATGCAACAGTTATCCTTCGACAATGACGGTAACTATTAACGCGTAACAATTAATTAAAACGATAACTTTAAAAACGGCAGCCTTCGGGTTGCCGTTTTGACGTTTTTGTGTTATGATATGATTATGGTACTTGACGAAGAGTGTAAGGGCTGTCTTTACAACAGCCAGATGAAAAAGGTGGAGCGTAGCCAGACGGACGCTGATAAGGTGCAAGCTTTTAAACTCGGCGTAAAAAAGCTTTGCGAAAATCCTCCGAAAGATTATTGTTCCCCCCTTTTAATGCGCGACATAAACAGACTGCATAAGAAAATTTTCGGGCAGGGAATAGACTATTCGGCAGAGAAAAAACTTTTCAACGGCAAACTTTTGGAATTGGAAGAGGAAATCTATAAAAAGGTCAAATCTTCCGCCGAGCCTTTGAAAGAGGCGTTAAAGTATGCGATGGCGGCTAACTACATCGATTTTGCAAGACTTGCCGATTTGAACGAGGGCGCCGTGCAAAAGGTTATAGAAGCCGCAGACAGAGCCGAACCCGAACAAAAGGCTTACGAAAATCTTAAAAATAAACTTGAAAACGGACGCACGCTTTGTTATCTTCACGATAACTGCGGCGAGATAGTTTTGGATAAAATATTTATAAGATTGGTCAGGGAGATATATCCGCGCGTTGCGGTGACCTCGGTTGTGCGCGGCAGCGCGGTAATCAACGACGTTACGTCGGAGGACGCGGCTATGGTTGGGCTTGAAAAGTACGCCGAAGTTCTTCCCAACGGTTCGGACGCCCCCGGTACAAATATAAAGGAAGTTTCTTCCGCCGTTTTAAATCTTCTGAACAGTGCGGACGCGGTAATTTCAAAGGGTTTGGGCAATCTTGAAACGCTTTACGGCGAGGGCTACGGGATATTTTATTCGTTTACCTGCAAATGCAAACATATTTCGGAAAGGTTCGGCATTCCTCTGTGGTCAGCCGCGCTTATCGAAGAAAAAAGGAGGGAATGCAATTGAAAGCTACGGGCTGGGATTTAATGAAGCTTGCGCAGACGTTGGACGGAGATTTCTGTCTGTCCGATTTTACCCCTGACGAACTTGACGAAATGCTGGGGCTTTTGGACGACGGTATGACCCCCGAGCAGGTGCGCGAAAAGTATTTCGAATTTTATGACGACGTTAAGGACAGAACGCTTGACAAGCATAAGTGGAGCGATTAAAAAAATAAGCGGCGCGGACGAATATCGTCCGCGCCGCTGTTAATTATATTTTACATAACAACTTTGTTCTGCGCTTCGAAAAGTTCTTTTATTTCCTTGGGGAAACGGTCGTCGGTAATCAGTACGTCGATATCCTCTATACGGGCAAAGGTATAGGGGTTTATTTTACCTATCTTGGAACTGTCAAGCATCATATAAACCTGACGCGCTTTTTTGAAAACGTCTTTTAAAAGCTCGGCTTCAATCTGTGAATTGCACGAAAAACCGTGATCGGGGGTGAACGCCGTAGCCGACACAATTGCAATTTCGAAATTGGTCGCGTCGAAATATGCCTTTGCCGCAGGGGAGGAGGTGGAAAGGTTATCTTTCATAAGCTGTCCTCCGACGACAGTAATAGCCACGTTCTTTTTCTGCGCAAGCTCCATAGCAACGGCAATACCGTTGGTGAAGATATTGCACTTCAAATCGGGCATTTCCTTTGAAAGGTACATTGCGGTTGTGCCGCCGTCAAGGAAAATGCACGCGCCCTCGTCAATAAGATTTGCCACCTTCTGCGCTATGACTATCTTTGCATCGGTGTTAATTGTTGTCTTTTTGGTGTATTCCTCGCCTGAAACTTTCTGCACCTCTTTAACGGACATTGCGCCGCCGCGGATGCGGATAATTCTGCCGTCCTCTTCAAGCTGTAGAAGGTCGCGCCTTAACGTCATTTGCGAAACGTTGGGGAATACCTCTTCAAGCTGTTCCAAGGTCATTTTGCCGCGTTTATCCAAAATTTCGGCTATGTCTTCGACTCTTTCGCGCTTCATAATCTCTCTCCTCGGATTAAATAATGAAAAAATGTGAATTTTAACAAAGATTTCATTTCGATTTGTTGCAAAACTCACTCATTAACATATAATATTGTAATATATTAACAAAAAGTTGTCAAGAAAATGTAATAACTTTTACAAAACCGATTATCAAATGTTAATTTTTTGCATTACAAATGGCTTGCAATTAAATGCCGTTTGGAATATAATTTTTATATAGTCCGATGTAACGGCGGCTTGGTGTCTTTGCGTAAAATGTAAGGACATCGGGTTTTATATGTTTTTTAAAAAATTACGTCAGGACTTGAACGCGGCAAAGGCAAACGACCCTGCCGCGCGCAATAAATTTGAAATATTTTTAACCTATCCGGGGGTGCACGCTTTAAGCTGGCACAGGTTTGCAAACGCCCTTTACAGGGTGCGCCTTAAACTGCCTGCGCGGATAGTTTCGCAGACCGCGCGCTTTTTTACGGGCATTGAAATTCACCCTGCCGCAAAAATCGAGGCGGGCGTATTCATTGACCACGGCGCAGGCGTCGTTATAGGCGAAACCGCTTTTGTGGGGTCGGGCACCGTTTTGTACCACGGCGCGACGCTCGGCGGAACGGGGAAACAGAAAGGCAAGCGACATCCGACAGTAGGCAGAAACTGCGTAATATCTGCCGGCGCAAAGGTTTTGGGCAACGTTACGATAGGCGACGGCGCCAAAATAGGCGCAGGGGCGGTAGTTTTAACGGACGTTCCGCCTAACGCAACCGCGGTCGGTGTGCCTGCGAGAATAATTATAAAGAACAGGAAGTGACTGTATGAGGCTTTACAATACGCTTACCCGAAGAAAAGAAGAGTTTGAACCGCTTGAAAAGGGCAAAGTAAGAATGTACGCCTGCGGTATAACCGTCAGCGGCGAAGCGCATATCGGTCACGGTTATCAGGCGCTTATATACGACGTTATGCGCAAATATCTCGAAAAGAGCGGTTACAGCGTAACCTATGCGCGCAACTATACCGACGTTGACGATAAAATTATCGCCAAGTCAAAGGAAACGGGAATACCTGCCGACAAATACGCGGCTTTGATGATTGAAAAGACGGACGCGGTTATGGCGGAAATGGACGTGGACGAGCCCACGCTTTGGCTTAAAGCTACCGAAAATATAAGCAACATAATCGATTTTATTCAAAAACTTATTGACGGCGGACACGCATACGCGTCAAAAAGCGGTAACGTATATTTCGCAGTCGAAAGCTTTAAAAAATACGGCTGTCTTTCCAACCGTTCGGTTGAAGATATGCTCGACGGCGTGCGCGTAGAGAATGACGAAGAAAAGAAAAACCCTGCCGACTTTGCGCTGTGGAAGGCGGCGAAAGAGGGGGAAATCTGTTGGGATTCGCCCTGGGGCAAGGGCAGACCGGGTTGGCATATAGAATGTTCGGCTATGAACTATAAAGCATTCGGCGAACAGATTGACATTCACGGCGGTGGACGCGACCTTATATTTCCTCACCACGAAAACGAAATTGCGCAGACGGAAAGCCTTACGGGCAAACAGTTTGCAAAATATTGGACGCATAACGGGCTTATCAAAGTCAACGGACAGAAAATGTCCAAGTCGCTCGGCAACAGCCTTCTTTTGGAGGATTTGCTTAAAAAGTACACCAACGAAGCAATCAAGTTTGCGCTTTTGGGCAATAACTACCGCAACGATATAAATATCACCGACGACCTTTTCCCCGAAGCCGAAAGGCACTTGACCGAGTTCTATACGGTTATTAAAAACGTAGAGGAAAAGTTCGGCAAAGGCGGAAAGGGGAATAAGGCAATCGACGAAAAGTTCAACGCCGATATGGACGAGGACTTCAATACCGCGCTTGCTCTTTCCGAGCTGTACGGACTGTTTAAAAATATTTCCGCAAAGCTTGCAAAAGGGGACGCTTCGGCGGCGGACGACGTTGCGCAGATAAGAAAAACTTATTCTCTTCTGGGCATTTTCAAAAAGGACGCGGCGGCATACCTTGCCGAAGCGGCGGCTAAAAACCCCGTGGAAATTCCCGATGAAGTGAGCGCGCTTGCGGAAAAACGCTGGCAGGCTAAAATTGCGCGCAATTGGGGCGAGGCGGATGCGCTGCGCGCTGAAATAGACAAACTCGGCTATTCCGTAAAAGACAGTAAGGACGGATACACCGTAATTAAAAAGTAATTTAACTTAAAGGCAAAATAAATGAAAAAACTGACATCGGAAACTTTAAGACAGCTTTATTTGAAATTTTTTGAAAGCAAGGGGCATAAAATAATACCCTCGGCTTCGCTCATTCCTGAAAACGACCCTACGGTTCTTTTCACAACAGCAGGTATGCACCCGTTGGTGCCCTATCTTCTTGGTGAAAAGCACCCGGCAGGAAAAAGGCTTTGCGACGTGCAGAAATGCGTGCGCACGGGCGATATCGACGAGGTGGGCGATAGCTCGCACTGCACCTTTTTCGAAATGATGGGCAACTGGTCTTTGGGCGATTATTTTAAGGAAGAAATGATACCTTGGTCGTTCGAGTTTCTGACTTCGCCCGAATATCTCGGCATACCCGTCGCCGATATTGCTGTAACATGCTTTGCAGGCGACGGCGACTGCCCTAAGGATGAAGAGAGCGCAAAAATCTGGGAAAAGTGCGGTATACTTCCCCAAAACATATACTTTCTGCCCAAAAGCGGAAACTGGTGGGGGCCTGCCGGCACCACGGGGCCCTGCGGACCCGACACCGAGATGCACATTATAAGAAATCATGCCGAAGCGGATAAGCTCGGCGCTTACGACTTTGACAATGCGCCGTCGGGAACTTTCCTTGAAATCTGGAACGACGTGTTTATGCAGTACAACAAGACTGCGGACGGCGCTTACGAGCCTTTGAAACAGCGCAACGTTGATACGGGCATGGGGCTTGAACGCACGCTGTGCATACTTAACGGCAAGGCGAGCGTGTATGAAACGGATATATTCGAAAACGCTATTTCCGAGATAGAGAAACTCACTTCACGCAAGTACGGTGAAAGCGAAGACGTGACGCGCGCGTTCAGGGTTGTTTTGGACCATGTCAGAACTGCAACGTTTATGATAGGCGACACAAAGGGAATCGCGCCCTCCAATACCGACCAAGGATATATTTTAAGGCGCATTATCCGCCGCGCGGTCAGGTTCGGCAGAAATATAGGTCTGCCTCAGGGTTCACTTAAAAACGTTGCAAAGACTATAATAGATAAGTACGCCGAAGTCTATCCCGAACTTGTAACCAACAGCGGACGCATCTATGAAGAACTCGAAAAGGAAGAAACCAAATTCTCCAAGACCTTACAGCAGGGTATTAAAGAGTTCGAAAAGGTTTGCGTTTCATTGCCGGACGGAGGAGTAATAGACGGCGTAACGGCTTTCCACCTTTACGATACTTACGGCTTCCCCGTGGAAATTACGGGCGAAATGGCAAGGGAAAAGGGACTGACCGTCGATGTAAAAGGTTATGAGGCGGCTTATGCCGAGCATCAGGCGAAATCGCGCGCGGGCAGCGAACAGAAATTCGCCTGCGGACTTGCCGACCACAAGGAAGAAACGACCAACCTGCACACGGCGACGCATCTTTTGCACGCGGCTCTTAAAAAGGTTTGTTCGCCCGACATAGAGCAAAAGGGAAGCAACATAACGGAGGAGAGGCTGCGCTTCGACTTCAATTTCGCAAGAAAGCTCACCCCCGAAGAAGTGGAGCAAGTGGAAAAACTTATAAACGAACAGATTGCCGCAGACCTGCCCGTCGTTATGAAAGAAATGACTTTGGACGAGGCCAAAACGCAGGGATTTACGGGTCTTTTCGAAAGCAAGTACGGTGAGAAAGTAAAAACTTATTCAATAGGCGAATTTTCAAAGGAAATATGCGGAGGTCCTCACGCAGAGCGCACAGGGATTCTCGGCACGTTCAAAATAGCAAAACAGGAGAATGTTTCGGCGGGCGTAAAAAGAATTAAAGCCGTACTGGTAAAATAAATCAAGGTTGAAAGTAATTTGAAAGAAGAAGAGAAAAAAACCGAAAATCCCGAAACCGTCGCACAGGAAGGAACGCTGACGGAAGAAGCCTGCGTAAAAGAGGAAAATTGCGCGATTGAAAGCCGTTCGGATAGCAAAAGCGGAATATCGGGCGATGAAGCGCCGTCAGAAGAGGAAAAGACCGAATACAGCGCGGATTTGAACGGGGACGGGGTTATAGACGAGGCGGAAGCCGAAATCAGCGACGCTTTGAAAACGCTGGAAAGCACCCCCGTCGAAAAGCCCAAAAAGAAAAAGTACGCATGGGTAGGATACGTTCTTTTGGTTGCCGTTATCTGCCTCAGCGTCTGGATGATGATGGAGATAGTAATGCACGACACGGACGAATTTACTTCGTTCGGCGACGTGCTGGCGGCAAGCGATTGGCGTTTCGCGCTCATTACCCTTGCGGTTCTTCTTGTTACACTCGGCTGTATAGGCGCCGAATACATCGTAATAATTAAGGCGACGACAGGCAAAGTGCGTCTTCGCATGGGTATGAAAGTCGCTTTTTTGGGCAAGTTCTATGACAGCGTGACCCCCTTTTCAACGGGCGGTCAACCTATGCAGATATATTATCTCAACAAAAAGGGGCTTTCGGGCGGCACGTCAAGCGCGGTCGTCCTTACAAAATATTTCGTATGGATGCTGTGCTGGCTGTTGGTCAGTCTGCTTTTAATGGCTTGCAATACGGCTGTTCTGGACGGGCTTGACAATACCACAAGAATACTTCTTCTTACATTGGGTTGGGTCGGGCTAGGCATTAATATGCTTTTGCCGCTGATGATTTTTCTTTTTGCGGTCGTGCCTAAATTTGCGAATAAGCTTGCGTCTTTAATAGTCGGCGCAGGGTGCAAAATAAAGATAGTAAAGGATAAGGAAAAGACGCTTGCGAAAGCAAACAAAATAGTAAGCGATTTCCGTTCAACGTTTAAAATTATTTCAAGACGCCCCCTGCTTTTTATTGTGCTTGTGGTACTCAGCATAACGGAAATCTTTTTAAACTACACGTTGCCGTATTTTATGATGCGCACGTTCTCGGGTATTACTTCTACGGATATTTCCACGCTTATTGCGGTAACGGCGCTGAATACTTACGTTACTTTCGGCGTTGCGCTGATACCCACGCCGGGTAATACCGGCGCCACGGAGGGCATAAGCGCGCTTGCGTTTTCAATGTTTGTTACGGGAACTGTGCAGTTCTGGTCTATGTTCACCTGGCGTTTCTCCGTTTATTATATCTATATAGTGATAGGGCTGTGCCTTACGGTTTACGAATTTATAAGAAAAATTTACAGAGCCAACAAAGCCAAAAAAAATGCGAATAAATTAACCCCGAAGGATTGACCTTCGGGGTTTTCCCTTTTATTTATTTTTGCGTTCTTTTTTATCTGCGGCTTTAAGCGCTTTCGCTACTTCGGATTTTACTTTGGAATAATCTATATTCTGTTTCAAGAACTCCGTATAGTCGGCGTCTGGCTGGGACAGTATCAGTTCAGCCAAGTTTTCAGCTCCGTTTCGTATGAGCGGTTCGCACTTTTGCGACATCTCTCTTCTTTTTTCGGGACTGTCCATAAGCTTCAATAATTTTTCTTTAAGTTCGCGGTTGTTTTTAAAAGAAAGCGCCGCGCCCTTTTTCTTCATATAAAGCAGGTTGTAATTTTCCTGCGCCGCAAGGTGGGCGGTGATAAGCATGGGCAGTTTTTTGTTTATCATTTCCGTAACGCTGGTGCCGCCGTATTTGTTTACGGCTACGTCGGAGGCGGCGTAATAAACTGGCACGTCGGTCGTAAAACCTACGTTTACGATTTTCAGCCCTTTAGGAAACTTCATTTTGGCAATCTTTTTAAAGCTTTTTTCGTTTTTGCCGTTAATCATTATTATTTGGGCGTTTCGTCCTTCAAGTGCTTTTATAATGCCTTTGAAAATTTTAAAGCCGCCGCTCCAATAACCGCCGCCGAACATAACCGTCACTGTGAAGAGGTCGGGGTCGAGGTTTAAAAGTCTGCGCGCCTCTTTCTTGTCAATGTCTTCAAGGGTGCGCGCGTCTACGGGCATTCCTATCGGATATAGCTGTTTCAAGTTAAAGCCTTCGCGTACGCATTCCTCTGTAAAATCTTCGTTGGGAATAGCAAAATAGTCTACCCCGATGCACGATTCCCAGAAAGGGGAATTGACATAGTCTAAATTTGAAACCACGCTTTTACAGGGCAGGTTGTATACAAGTTTTAAAAACGTCACGGCTATCGCGCCGTAGAAGTGGGTGCAGTAAATTACGTCGGGCCGATATTCCGAAATCTCTTTCAAAAGTCCGTTCAGCGTGGAAAGCACCGTGTTTTTTGACGGACCGCGGTAGCGCGTTTTCGGGTCAAGCTTCAAATAGTGGTCGTAAAACAGGTTGTAAAGCTTGGGCAGTTTGCTTACGGCAAGGCAGTAGCCCCTGTCGCTTGTCCACACGTTAAGCTTGGTGGAGTAGCATTTTAAAAGGTCCACGGTTTTTACTTCGCAGTCGCCGTAGCTTTCGAGTTTATTTTTCATCCCCCTTGCGCAGGCGTTGTGCCCGTTGCCGGCGGTGACGGTAAGAATAAGTATCTTTTTCATTTAAATTACCATATTTCAGCAGTAAAACCATTATAACATAACGGCTGCGATTTTGCAAAATATTTTTAATTTAAGGCGTAAATTTGGCAAAAATCGACAATTTTAAGGGCTTTTGACGGCAAATTAAAAATAATTTAAAAAAAGCAAAAAACTTTGTAAACCCAACACAAAACAGCTTGACAGAAATTTTATAAAATAATAAAATAAGTTTACATTCAAACTTGAAGTGCAGACGGCTTAAACGCCGATTATTTAAGGAGCAGACAATGAAAACCTTTATGGCTAAGGCGGATACAGTTGAAAGAAAATGGTACGTCGTTGACGCGGCGGGCCTGCCCTTAGGCAGACTTGCTTCCAAAGTCGCAGCAATTCTCCGCGGAAAAAATAAGCCTACTTTTACGCCCAATGTTGATACGGGCGATTTCGTTATCGTTTTAAACAGCGATAAAGTAGTGCTTACAGGCAAAAAGTTAGACGATAAATTTTACAGATACCACACCGGTTATATCGGCGGTCTTAAAGAAATTTCTTATAAAAAGATGCTTGCCGAAAAGAGCGACCTTGCGGTATATGAAGCTGTTAAGGGTATGTTGCCCAAAAATTCTCTCGGCAGAGATATGATTAAGAAGCTGAGGGTATACAAGGGCGGCGAACATAACCACGCGGCACAGAAGCCCGAAGAGCTTAAATTATTTTAATCAGGGAGATACGTTGAAATATGGCAAAGGCTAATTTAAAGAAAAAGCTTCAATTCTGGGGAACGGGAAGAAGAAAAAAGGCAATCGCCCGCGTGCGCCTTATTCCTGCCGGAACCGGCAATATTCAGATTAACGACAGGGCTTTTGAGGACTATTTCCCTCAATCGGTTTTGCAATATGTCGTTAAACAGCCCCTTGCGCTTTTGGGCGTAGAAGCTAAATACGACGTTATGGTAAACGTTTACGGCGGCGGTTATACCGGTCAGGCTAACGCTATCCGTTTGGGTGTTGCTCGCGCGCTTCTTCAAGCGGAAGAAGGTTCCCGTGCGGCGCTTAAAAAGGAAGGCTTCCTTACACGCGACCCTCGCGTAAAGGAAAGAAAGAAGTACGGCTTGAAGAAAGCACGCCGTGCGCCCCAATTCTCAAAAAGATAATAAAAAGACGCCTTGTGCGTCTTTTTTTATTGTCTTGCTTGCGCGCTTGCTTTACATAAAACGGATTTACAAATCAGCGATGTTCAGACCGAAACGGGGGGGGGGCGATATGCAACACAGTGTCTATAAAATGTTTTATATAATTCTCAAGGCAAATTAACATTGCTTCTACTCTTGCGGACTTCGGGCGCATATGATAGAATAAAGACGTACCGTACATCGGTAATTTATTTTTAAGGAGTTTATTTTATGGCATCCAAAAAGAAAGGTTTAAGCCTGAAACTTTTGCTTTCGGCTTGTGCGGCGTTGTTGGCGGTAGTAACGTTGATATTGCTTGTTGCGCCGGGAATGTCGCCTAAGAACGACATCGCGGAGAATATTTCCCTATCGGTAATGGCGTTCGGAAATAAGGACAAATTACTTGCGTTTTCATTCCTTGTTTTGCTTCCCTATATTCTGCTGTTAGCAGGCATCGTCTTAAACGTTGTTTCGTTGCTGGGTAAGGGCGGCAAGCTTCTGCCTTTCATCGCTGCTGTTTGCTACGTCGGCGCGGCTGTTCTGTTCTTTATCGTTATGCAGACTTACTGCGTGTATGTTCCCGAAGCATTAAAAGACGAGGCGAGGGAACTTTACATTAAGACGATTAAAAAAGGTTTTGAAGAAACTTATACCCTCGGCTTGGGCGCTATTTTCAGCGGCGTGGTCAGCGCGCTTTGCGCAGGATTCAGCGCGGTGTCGGTTTTTGTAAAAAAATAATCAAAGTATTAAAAAATCTCCGCCCAACGGCGGAGATTTTTTGTCAGCTATTGATTTTTTAAAAGTTCTGTATTATAATTAAAAAGTAGCGGCGGACAAGTTGCCGCAATTCAGAAATAAGGGGAAATGAAATGAAAAACGTTATTGTAGGACAGTCCGGCGGACCCACTTCCGTTATAAACGCATCGCTTCTGGGCGTATATAAAACGGCAAGGGACAGGGGAGCAGATACCGTTTACGGAATGGTACACGGAATAAAGGGATTATTGGACGGTGATATTGTAGACCTGTCTTCGAGAATAAAAACCGATTTGGATATGGACCTTCTGAAAAGAACTCCGTCCTCATTTTTGGGAAGTTGCCGTTATAAATTGCCCGACATAAAGGGAAACGAAAAAACTTACGATAAAATATTTTCTATACTTAAAGAGCTTGACATTTACGCATTTTTCTACATAGGCGGCAACGACAGTATGGACACTATTATGAGGCTGAGCGACTATGCGGAAAAGATAAAAAGCCCCATAAAGTTTATAGGCGTTCCCAAGACTATAGACAACGACCTTGCCATAACCGACCATACGCCAGGATACGGAAGCGCGGCAAAATATATTGCGGCGACAACCAAAGAAATCATAAGGGACGGGCTTGTTTACGACTATCCCGTGGTTTCGGTGGTTGAGGTTATGGGCAGAAACGCAGGCTGGCTTACGGCGGCTACCGCGCTTGCAAAGGGCGAGGACTGCGAGGGCGTAGACCTTATTTATCTGCCCGAAGTGGTGTTCGACGTGGAAAAATTCATAAAAGACGTTGGCAGACTTTTAAAAGAAAACAGGTCTGTAGTTATAGCTGTTTCCGAGGGCGTTAAAGTTGCCGACGGCAGGTATGTCTGCGAACTTGCCGAGCACGTCGATTATGTAGACGCGTTCGGGCATAAACAACTTGCCGGCACCGCAAGATTCCTTGCAGGCAAGATAGCGGAAAATTACGGCGTAAAGACGAGGGCGATAGAGCTTTCGTCATTACAGCGTTGCGCTGCGCACATTCAGGCGAGAATAGACGTAACAGAGGCGTTTAACTGCGGCGGCGCAGGCGTAAAAGCGGCGTTCGAGGGCAAGAGCGGCGAAGTTATAACTTTAAAAAGAGTTTCGGACGACCCTTACATGTGCATAACCGAAGAGGCTGACGTACACCTTATTGCAAATGTTGAAAAGAAAGTTCCCAGAGAGTGGATAACGGAGGACGGTACAAACGTTACCCCCGAGCTTGTCCACTACATTTTGCCGCTTATACAGGCGGAAATTACTCCGCTTTGGATAAACGGTCTGCCCCGTCATATAAGACTGCACGCAAAATCTTCAATCAAGTAATAAACGAAGTTTAAAATGCGCGGCAGAGGCAGGCGCCGGCTTTATAAAATATTAAACATACCGCCGTTAAAAACGGCGGTTGTTTTTTATTCTGTTTGCTATTTCTTCGTGACGGGCTAAGACGTTTGCCATCATATTCGGCATCTCTACCGTCTGCGGAGGTGGAGCGGTCTGCTCCTTTACAGGCTCTTTTACGTCGTCGTTTGCGCTATTCTGTGCAGCGTTCATACCGCCGAGCGCGCTAAGTAAGTTCAAAAGAGAGAATTTTTCCGTAATATGTATACTCCTTTTTGCTATTTTTTAAAAAATCGAAGTGTTTTTTATTGATTTAAAGGGTTGTTTTGGTATATAATTGACAATGACTGATAATATACCAAGCATTTATTCCGTCCGGAGTTTATATATGAGTAAACGTTTTACTAAAATTATATGCGCGATAGCTGCTTCTATTTTCGTTTTCGGCGTAGTTGCCGTTGCCGGATGCAGCAATTATTACGGTTCCTCGCCGCTCGCGGGGGACTATTCAGGCGAAGTCAAAAGTAACGGCGGCTTTGCCGTGGAAAAGGGCAATTACGTCTATTACATCAACGGTATAGGCAGCAACACCGCCGATAACGAATACGGCACGCCCGTCAAAGGCGCAATTTACCGCGTTGCAAAAAACGACCTTAAAAACCGCAACTATTCCACAGTGGACAAAGTTGTGGGCAATATTGCTTATTCTTCCAATTACGACGGCGGAATTTTCATCTACGGCGACAGGATTTATTACGGAACGCCTTCGACGGCTAAAAACTCGGAAGGCGTTGTGCTCAACGACAACCTTGAGCTTAAAAGCTGTAAACTCGACGGCACCGAAGCGATGAAAGACTATTACGTTCAGTTCCCTTCGGCAGGCTATCAGTACAGATTTGTGGAAGAGAACGGCACCGTTTATTTGCTTTACGTCGCTACCGAAGAAAAGCTTTACGAAGAAAGCACGGGCGTTACCAACCTGCACAGTTACAATACTTCAACAGGAACAGACACCTTGCTTGCCTATAACGTAGGCTCGGTTACTTTCGACCAGGAAAACAAAGAAAATCCGCGCGTTTACTATACGATGAACGTTTATAACTATACGGGCACTTCCAATACCGCATACGGTTATAATCAGATTTACACGGTAACAGCAAGCGCAACCGAAGATAGGTTTGCAGGCAAGCTGAACGCCGATACGGTTGAGGGCTGGAACGACGACGAAGACAAGGGCGCGGTTGACAGATATATCAACTGCGGCAATCTTGTTCTTGACGGTATAGGTAAGGTGGACTGGCTGGGTAACGAATCTTCCAAAACGCCTTTCAACTATGCGCCCGAAACGGCGGAAATAAACGAATTAAGTTATTCGTATGCAATCAAACAATACGTCGGCGGACATCTTTTCTATACGAGAAAAACTTCCAACAATTCAAGCGAATATCTTTTCTCGCTTAAAGACACTGCCGAAATCAAGCCCATTGCCAACAATATCGAAGGCGTTGAAGCTACCATTTTGACGGACGGTTCCAATGCGGGCGGATATAAATTTCTCTTCAAAGACGGCGAAATTGACAGCGTTCTCTTTACAGAAGACAGCAAGATTTCGATAAACAGAGCTTATACCGAAAACGGCTACGTTAAACTGAACACGAAAAAGAGCATTGCCGACGATTCGAAGTATTTCGACGTGGTGCGCAAAAACGCTTCTGCAATCCTCGGCGTTGAGGGCGACTATCTGTATTATTCGGTATCGGGCGGCAACGGACATTCGATTAACAGAATAAATTACACGGGTTCCGTTTCCGACTATTATGTGTTTGAGACTGAAGAGCTGGCGGAATACAGGGGAGTAAAAATACTTGACCTTGACGCAAGTTCAAGCTGGTATAAGCCCGAGATTATAGACGGCTATCTGCTTTTTGCAAGTACTACGACGAATATGACTTCGTACAATTATATTATGGTGTTCGACTTGCATAAGGACGGCGGCGAAGCCGTAATGAACAATGCCGACATCCGCGCGTTAAACAAGCAGTACGAGGGAATTTCCGAAATAATAGAGGAAGAATACGGCGACAAGGACAAATACCCTGCCGACAAGTATGCAAACTTGCAGAGCGCGTTGCGTTACGCGATGTACGACGGCGATTACGAATATCTTAAAAATCTTGCGCAAACCTTAAACAAAGACCTCGAAGAGGACGCGGACGAAATTTATTCGGAAGCAACTTTCAAAGAGTACGATAGCTTCCTGACCCCGACTGCGGACAGCGTATGGAAAGATTATACCGCGACCAAAAAGATTAACGGCAAAGACGTTTATGCGAACAGAAGGGAATATTACTATTCCGTTCTCGGCGAAATGTCCGAAAGCGATAAGGAAGCGTATGAAGTGACTTTGCGCTCGGCATATCTTGTTGCCGAACCTTCCGAAGAGGAAACGGCTTGGTACGACGGGCTTTCAACCGTTGAAAAGGTGTTCTTTATAATAGGTATGTGCCTTATCGGGATAGTTGTGATTGGCGGAGGAGTAGTGCTTACGCTGTACCTGTTGCGCCGCAGAAAAACCCGTCCCGAAGAGAGGAAGAGACGCATAAAAGTAGATACGACTGACGACAGAGACATCGACGTTTACGACTACGAAGGCAAGGAAGAATAATTTAAAATGTATGCACCGCAGGGCTTTAAGCCCTGCGGTGATTGTTTTATCGGGGGAAAGGGCAAGCATTGTCGATATTTTTCGTTAATTTTTTTAAATTTTGAATAAAAAAATAGTTTACAAAAAAGATAAATATTAATATAATGTTAGCACTTAATATATGTTTGAAAATCGGGTCAGACCGATGCGGAGATATTTATGGTAAAATACGTTAAATGTCCGAGATGCGAGCTCAATTATATCGACTCTGAAAAACAGGAGTATTGTGACGTTTGCATTGCCGAGATAAAGGGCAACAAGTTACAGTTTGCAGATTTGGACGAGGAAGAATACGAAGAAATCGACGTCGAGCTTGAACAGGAAGAGCTGTGCCCCGTATGCGGCATAAACAGAATACGCGCAGGCGAGAAGATGTGCGAAAGCTGCAAAGACCGCGAAGAATACGAAGAAGAGGGCGACGTCGATATCGAAAACGACGAAGAATGGAAAAATTACCTTGAAGAGGACGAGGGTGATTTGACCGTTGACGAGGACTTGCAGGAAGAGATTGAAGAAGAGTTTGCGGAAGAGAACGAAGAGTTCGACAACGACGACTTTTACGAGGGCGAGGACGTCGATTCGCTTTCAGACTTCGAGGACGACGATTTCGAAGACGACGATGATGACGAAGATGACGACGACGAAGATTTCTGAGTTTAGTCTTTAAGATAATTCAATAAGTGTAACGGTCTGCGCTGCGGTGCGGACCGTTTTGCATAATTTTGTAAATTTTGGCAAAAATATTAATATGATTAAAGTAAACCAGACAATTAACACAATAAAAGAAGCAGTTAAAGCCCTAAGCGGAAAGGACGTTACGGTCAAACTCAATTTGGGACGCAATAAATTCGTAACGTTCCCTGCCGTGGTCAACGGAATTTATCCCTCGCTTTTTACCGTCAGTCCGTTTGACAAAAACTTTTTGGGCAAAACGGCTTACTCCTATTCCGAAATTTTATGCGGACGCGTCAAGATACAGGAAAAGCTCAAAGAAGGCAAGTTGATTTAAAAAGTCATAACTTGTGACCCTGCCGAATAATATATGTTGTAACAATCGGAACAGGGGGCTATTATGGCAATCAACGCACAAAATCAAACGGGAGCGTACACGCGTAAAGTGGCGCAGCTTTCCACACAGACTATGGTGGAAATAAAATTCGGGCAGGACGCAGGGGAAGTAGTTGCGGTGTATCCGCAGATTTCGTTAAACTCTTGCGAGGTGTCCTCGGGCAGGGTCAACTACGGCGGCAGAATTATTGCAACGCTCGTATACGCAGACGCCGACGGCAAGCTCTGCCGCATACAGAAAGGCGCGGAATTTACGCATTTTATAGACGACGACAATCTTGCTCCTGCACAGCGCGCAGACTGTGCGTTGAAATGTGAAAGGTGGCAGGTTAAAAGGGACGGTTCGTCTTATGCCGTAGCCATTGTCGTGGGCGCAAATCTTACGGTATACGACAGCGCTCAAAGAAGCTATGTTACTTCGCTTGACGGCGCAATTTGCAAGACGGAAAGCGGCAAGTTATATTCTTCGGTCGGTTTCTCTGGCGAAAGCGAAGTCGACGACGACTTCGACTGCGTTGCAACCGACGTTTTGGTCCCCTCCGCCCAGGCGGTAGTGCTGGACTGCAACGTCCGCGCCGGCGTTGTGGAAGTCAGCGGCGAACTTTATCTTTCTCTGCTTGCGGTCAGGGAGGGCGCGCCCGTCTGTTTAGACAGGGTAATTCCCTTCAAATGCGAACTCTCCTGCGAGGAGGCGCTATTCAGTCAAAGGGCGTTCTGCCGCGCTGAAATCAAAGCGGTAAACGTCAACTGCAAAGTAAACGAAGAACGGGGAAAATGCGACGTCGACGTAAACGCGAGCCTCTGCTTTACGGGGCATTTCTTCGAGGAAGAGGAAGTATCTTTCGTAACCGACGCCTTTTCAAAGGACTGTGAGGTAGAGCTTACCTACGCGGAGGAAGAGACGCCTGTTGATACCGACATAAAAGTATATTCGGAAAGGGTAAACGGACTTTGCGCAACAAAAGCCAAGCTTGATTATACTTGCGCGTTTCTTGCGGCGACCCTGCCTTCGGCAGAGTTTGCAAGGACGGCTTCCGGCATAGACGGCAGCGTGACTGCGACTCTTTTATACGAACAGGCAGGCGAAGTGCATTCAACCGAAGTCAATCTGCCTTTTTCAGTAAGTTTATCGGGACTCAGCCCCGACTGTAAAGAAATTACCGTTGCGGTCTGCGGCGTAAGTTTAAGACAGCGCGCCGAGGGCGAGTGCGAGGGCGAAGCAGTTCTTAAAATTGCCTGTGCGGACGGCGAAGTTAAAAAGGTTAAATATCTTACGGGCGCCGCCGAGGGCGGAGAAAAGAAGATGTGCGACAGCGCGGTAAGCGTTTACATAACTGCCGCAGGGGACGGACTTTGGGAAACGGCTAAACGCCTTTCCGAATCGCCCGAAAGTATTCAGCTTTCAAACCCCGAACTCAGCTTCCCTTTGACGGGCAAGGAAAGAATACTCATTTTCAGGGCAAAAAAGTAAAAAGATAAAAACAAGTCCCCGTCCGCGTCGCGGTCGGGGACTTTAAATATTTTATAAAATAGATTGAAATGTTCAGCTCCCCTGTGGTATAATATTTTTATGGGCGCAAGGGTCAAAGCATATGCAAAACTTAATCTCGCTTTGGCGGTAACGGGCGCGGAAAACGGTTATCACAACATAGACAGTATTGTCTGCACCGTTGACCTTTACGACCTTATAAAACTTGTTAAAAGAAAGGACGGCGCCGTAAACGTGCGTATGTGCGGTATGGGGCTTGAAGCCCTGCCGCCCGAAAAGAACAACGCATATAAAGCGGCGCAGGCTTATATAAAAACGTTCGGCACTTCGGGTGCGGACATATCCGTATACAAAAATATACCCGTGGGCGCAGGTATGGGCGGCTCCTCCGCAGACGCTTCCGGCGTTCTGAGAGGTATGTCAAAGCTTTACGGTTCGGGCAGCGAAAGACAGCTGAAAGAGATTGCCGACAGCTTGGGCAGCGATACGGGATATCTTATGACGGGCGGATTTGCAAGGCTTACGGGCAGGGGAGAAAAGGTCAGAAGTCTGGACGTAAACGGTAAGCTTAATTTCCTTATGCTTCTTCCTGAGGGTGGCGTTTCGACTTCCAAATGTTATTCTTTGTACGACGGAATGCCTGTAAAAAACTTAGGCGCGGACGAAGCGGAAAAAGCTTTGCTAAGCGGAAATTTACAGGGCTTGGGCAATGCGCTTTGCAACGGCTTGTATGCGCCTGCGGCAAAGCTGAACCCCGACGTCGAAAAGGCTTTTGAAGAGCTTAAAGCGTTTTCTCCGCTCGGCGTAAATATGACGGGGTCGGGAAGCGGCGTGTACGCGCTTTTCGAAAACGCGGAATTTTGCGCTTGGGCGAAAAGCCGTTACCGCGGAAAATTCCAATGTATTCAATTGAAAACCTGCGTCCCCCGAATTTAGGGACGGTCAGATAAAAATATACTGTTAAAGTGCGGCAAGCGCTTTTAAAATGCGGAGTTTCAGGGCGGTAAATTGCCTGAAATTCGTAAGGAGGATTTTTATGGCTGAAGAAAGACTTATAGACGACGATAAGGATAGAAAATACAAAATCCGTAAAAATGCGGACGGCGAAGACGAACTTGTTATTGATGCGGCGCCCGAAGAGGAAGAGCCTGCCGAAGAAATAGGTTTTGAAGTTCCCGAGCTCGAAGACGACGAGGAAGCGGCGGTTATGACCCCCGAACAGCTCGCCGCAAGGGAAAGGGCAAGGGAAGAAGCCGAAGAAAAAAGAAAATTGCAGATTGCGCAGTACGCGGAAAGAGCAAAGCAGCTTTTGTCCGAAGAAAATTACGGCGACGCGGCTTACGTTCTGGAAGCGGCTGAGGATTTGAACGCCGCCGACGGAGAGTTAAGCCTTTTCAAACTGCGCGCCCTTACAATGGACTTTACGGATTTTTCAAAAGTGGAAGAGTGCGGTTACGCGTTGGACGCAATTAAAAAACGCGCTTCAACAGATGTTAAAGCACAGTTGAACGTTTATGCAGAGCGCATTGCGGAAGCAAAAAGCGCGCTTGAAAAAGAGGTTGAAAATTTAAACGGCGAAAATGAACTTAAAAAGGAAGAGCGCAGGGAAAAATTCAAAGCAAGAAAAAAATCGTCTTTGATATTTTTTGCGGCTACGGTCATACCCCTTGTCGTATTTGCCGCCCTTGCAATTTACTACGGCGCGAACATGCATGCGGTTAAGGACGGCGCAAACATACCGCTGTTTATCGCCTTTATTTCCGTTACCGGATTCTTCTTTATTTTAAGCCTTTTTACAGCAAGGCGACTGTGGCAGAGCGTGAACTTAGTCAAACTTAACGAAAACAATTCTTCAACAAAACTCGGCAGAGAATTCGAAGAAAAAAAGAGCCGTCTCGAATTATTAAACGGAATTTCGGAAGTTATAAATGAAACGGATATATCTTGACAATGCGGCGTCTACGCCCGTGGACGACGATATAATAGAGGCGATGTTGCCCTATTTTAAAGAAAATTTCGGCAATGCGCAGTCCCAGCATGGAATAGGCAGGGACAGCGCAAACGCTATGTCTGCCGCAAGGGACGAATTGGCGAGGCTTACCGGCTGTAAACCGCAGGAACTGTACTACGCTTCGTGCGGAACGGAGGCAGGCAACTTTGCGCTGAAAGGCGTTTGTTCGGCTTACGGTAAAGGACATATAGTCATATCGTCAATTGAACACCCGTCGCTGACCGAAAGCGCGCTCGATATGCAAAAGCTCGGTTTTGACGTGACTTTTGTAAACCCCGACAAATACGGCGTTGTCAGCGCGGAGGAAATAAAAAACGCGCTAAGAAAAGACACCGTTTTCTGTACGGTTATGGCGGCGAACAACGAGACGGGCGCAATCCAGCCCGTAGAAGAAATAGGCAAGGTCTGCCGAGAACGCGGCGTTTTCTTTTATACGGACTGCGTTCAGACAGCCCCATATATGCCTCTGCCCACGGCGCATTGCGACGGGTTGGGTTTTTCCGCTCATAAGTTTTACGGCCCCAAGGGCGCGGCGGCTGTTTACATAAAGGGCGGCAGTAAAATACAAAGGCTTATCTCAGGCGGCATGCAGGAGAGGGGCTTACGCGGCGGCACGGTAAACGTTGCCGCGTTTATGGGAATGGCGGCGGCATATAAAAAGTCCTGCCGCGATATGGCGGAAAACTGCAATAGAACAAAAGCCGTGCGCGATTATTTTATTGAAAGAGTTTTTGAAGAAATTGACGGCGTTACCCTAAACGGCAAAGCGGAAAATCTTTTGCCGTCGCACGCAAACATATCTTTCGGCGGTTGCGACGCGCAGAATATGCTGTTTTATCTGGACTTGAAAGGAATATGCGTTTCAACGGGCGCGGCTTGTTCGGCAGGCGCGACGGCGCCGTCCCACGTTCTTTTAGCTATGGGAAGAACCGAGGAAGAGGCAAGGTCTGCAATAAGGTTCAGTTTCGGCAAACACAACACCGAAGAAGAGGTTGAAAAAGTCGTTGAGGAACTGAAATCGGCTGTGGAAAAGATAAGACATTCGCGCTGATTTTGTCGCAAACAAGGTTTTTGTGAATAAATAACAAAAATTGTTTAGTCAAAAAAATAAAAAAAGCTAAAAAAAATTTGCGGAATTTTGTTTTACATTTATAAAAGTTTGTATATAATTTTAAGTGTAAACAGCAGTTTACATAATACTTGCTCATCATTTTCCCCCTTATCATATAGAGGCGGCGCAAACTCCGGTTTGCGCCGTTTCTGATTTTTATGGCAAATTAAATTCGTCGCGCCAAGCGCACTTCAAGGTGTTTTTAATCAAGCTTTTACATAACTTTGCAAAGCAGGCAGGCGACTACGGTCGATACAAGGGTTGCAATAAGCACCGCGGCAATGGGCATAGCAAGTTTTTTTACTTTCACGCCTGCAAAATATACTGCCGATATGTAAAACACCGTTTCCGACGAGCCGAAGCATACGCACGCGCACCTTGCAATATAGCTGTCTGCGCCGTGTTCGGCGATTATTTCGTTTAAGTACGCTATGGAACCGCTTCCCGAAAATGGTTTTATAAGTACAAGTTTGGTAAGTTCGGGAGGAATACCCAGAAAACCGAACACGGGCGAAAGGAACTTTGTAAGCGCGTCGGCAAGCCCCGAAGCTTCAAAAACCGCGCACATCATAAATATTGCGGCAAGACATGGTATAAGAGATAACGTGAATTTTACCGCTTCGCCTACGCCCTTTGAAAACTCGTCGTAAATTTTTACTTTTTTAAAAATCGCAAAGCCGAATACGGCGATAAAAACAAAAGGTATAATCAGCGCCATATCTTCCGCCCTGCAAGGTATAAAATTACTCCCACGCCCGTTGAAACAAGCGTGCATATAAGCGACGGCAAAAAGATGTCAAATGCGGCGGCGCTGCCTGCGCCCGTCCTGAGCGCGATTACAGTTGACGGTATCAGCTGAACGGAGGTTGCGTTTATGACGAACAGCAGCTTTTGCGCAAAATCGTTTTTATCCTTTTCCAGCTCGCCAATCGCTTTGACTGCGTAAGGCGTAGCCGCGCCGCCAATGCCGAGCAGGTTGCACGAAAGGTTCATTGCAAGGTTTTCCAGCGCAATATCGTTTTCGGTTTTGAATATTTTTTTCGTCAGCGGTTTCAAAGCGCGCGCCGCTCCGCGTGAAAAGCCGCTTTTCTCGGCAAGGCGTGAAAGCCCCATCCAAACTGCGTATATACAGAACAGCGTTAACGCGGTCGCCGCAGATTTTTCCGCGCCCCCCAAAAGGGAGGAAAGAAGCTTGTCCGGCGCGATTATAGTCATAACTATAAGCGATATAAAAAATATAACCGTAAAAATAACGTTCATACGCTATTTTATGTCTGCGGAGTCAGGTTAATTCGGTTCAGTCTGCGTCCCTTTCGCATTTTTCCTGTAAAAAGGTTATTAAAGTTTTTAATTCTTCTGAAATCTGATTTATTTTTCTAAGCACTAATCCGTTGTTTAAATGCGAATGGCGCGCACGCATAAACTTTTCGCAACCGGAATTGTGCTTATTTGTTTTAGTTCTATCGATTTTGCATTCGCCGCAGTCTTGTTTTGTAAAATTGCAATAACCTTTTGTATAATAGGCCCTGTAAAATTCGCATTCGAAACAGTGTTTTCCCATATTTTACCTCTTTTGTTTTTTGATAATTTTAGTTTACGCCACGTTTTTGTAAAAATCTTAAACTCTGCATAATTGCAGGAACTTTTTGTATTATCCGATAATTATATCCGCAGTTTGGGTCTGGGGACCCTTCAACTTCGTTCAGGGTGACAGTAGCCCCTCGACACGCTTTGCGCCATATTATAGGAAACTTTACAATGCGGTGCGCAAACTTTCGGGATTTGCCTTAGGACAGGGTGACGGGAAGTCGGGTGGTTTTCCGTTCGGACTTTGCCGTCGGATAAAATGACGCGCATTTTAGGGGGGTAAATTTGGTTTTATTTACGCCTTTAAAAATTTGAGCTAAATAGTTCCCCACATTTTTGTTGAATTGAAGTATTTTTAGATTATTTGTTGTAGAATTTAATTAACTATGAAAAACTACGGCGAAATTTTAAAAGAACATAGATTATTAATGGGAAAAACTCTGATGGACGTCGAACGGGAAACGGGAATTAGCAATTCAAATTTAAGCCGTTGGGAGCAGGGAAAAGTTTTGCCGAGCGTAGCCTTCTGTGAAATGCTTGCCGATTATTACGGAATTTCTCTGGATGAGTTAATAGGAAGAGATATTTGGGAAAAATAATTTTTACCGTTCGCGTTATTAATATGCGGACGATTTTTATATTATAGCGTCATTCTGAGCGAAACGAAGTACAGTCGAAGAATCCCATAGTTTAAACGCGTTTATTCGGGGGTATTCCTCGACTACGCTCGGAATGACAAGTGGGCGGACTATTCGATAATTTTAAGACGACGGTTTTTTGTCGCGATTTACTTGGCGGCGTATAATTTGTTTACATTTTCATAAATGTTGTGGTATACTTTTTAAGAAATAAAGAGGAATATTATGGCAGAAAAATTTTATTTAACCACAGCAATAACGTATACTTCGGGCAAGCCCCATATCGGCAATACTTACGAAAGCGTTTTATCGGACGCGGTTTGCCGTTTCAAGCGTATGCAGGGTTATGACGTATTTTTTATGACGGGTACGGACGAACACGGACTTAAAGTGGAGCAGAAAGCCGCTGAAAAGGGTTTGACGCCCAAACAGTTCGTCGACGGCTGCGCCGCGGAAATCAAGCGCATATGGGATTTGATGAACGTTTCATACGATAAGTTTATTCGCACCACCGACGGCTATCACGTTGAAGCGGTTAAAAAGATATTTACAAAGCTTTATAAGCAGGGCGATATTTACAAAAGCTCGTACGAGGGGCTTTACTGCACGCCGTGCGAAAGCTTCTGGACGGAGAGTCAGCTTGTAAACGGCAAGTGTCCCGATTGCGGAAGAGAGGTCAAACCGGCAAAGGAAGAGGCTTACTTTTTCAGAATGGGCAAGTATGCCGAAAGGCTTGTTAAGCACATTGTGACGCATCCGACGTTTATTCAGCCCGTTTCGCGCAAAAACGAAATGATGAATAACTTTTTGCTTGCGGACGAATTTATAGGCAAAAGCGACGAAGAGCTTTTAAAAGCGGCGGAAAGCGGTTTATTGAAAACAAAATTGCAGGACCTGTGCGTTTCGCGTTCCACGTTCAAGTGGGGCGTGCCCGTAGAGTTTGACGAAAGACACGTCGTTTACGTCTGGCTGGATGCGCTGACGAACTATATTACGGGTTTGGGTTACAGCCCCGACGGCTCGGGAGAAAACTATAAAAAATATTGGCCTGCGGACGTACACGTTATAGGCAAGGATATTGTGCGCTTCCATACAATCTATTGGCCCATTTTCCTTTTGGCGTTGGGCGAGGAACTGCCCGAATGCGTTTTCGGGCACGGCTGGCTGTTGCAGGGCGGCGACAAAATGTCAAAGTCAAAGGGCAACGTTATGTACGCCGACGACCTGGCTGAAATATTCGGGGTTGACGCGGTAAGATATTTCGTTCTTCACGAAATGCCCTATGCCGACGACGGTATAATTACCTGGGCGCTTGTCTGCGACAGGGTGAACAGCGACCTTGCGAACGTTTTGGGCAACCTTGTAAAGCGCACGGTTTCAATGACAAACCAATATCTCGGCGGCGTTGCGGCTAAGACGGGCGCGGAGGAAGAGGCTGACAAAGATTTTGAAAGCGTTATACGCGGAACTTATGCGAAAGTAGCCGCTAAAATGGGCGAGTACAAAGTTGCGGACGCGCTGGATTGCCTGTGGTCGCTTTTCCGCAGGGCGAACAAATATATAGACGAAACCACGCCTTGGCTTCTTGCAAAGGATGCGGACAGGCGCGACAGGCTTTCGGAAGTTTTATACAATCTGCTCGTTGCTTTGGACGTAGGCGCAAACATTTTAAAGTGTTTTATGCCCGATACGGCTGAGAAAATTATGAAAGAAATCGGCGCAAAGGCGAGGGCGTTGGGTTCTTCGGACTGCGTAACGGAATATACGGTTACGGCAAGCCCTGTAACGTTGTTCGAGAGAGTGAAGTACGAAGACATAAAACCTGCGGTTGAAAAGATAGAAGAAAAACAGAGAATGGAGGCGGCGCCTGTGGACGAGAATAAAAAACAGGAAATAACCATTGACGATTTCGGTAAAATAGAGATGCGCGTAGGCACTGTTGTAGAGTGCGAAGCCGTTAAAAAGAGCAAGTTGTTGCACGAGACGGTAAGCCTCGGCAACAGACGTATTTCGGTGCTTTCGGGCATAGCAAAGCACTACACCGCGGAAGAGATGGTGGGCAAGCGCGTAATAGTAGTGTGCAACCTGCCTCCGCGTGAAATGAAAGGGCTTTTAAGCGAGGGTATGATTGTCTGTGCGGAAGCGCCTGACGGAACGCTTTCCATAATATCCCCTGAAAAGGACGTTCCCGACGGGAGCTTGCTTTCGTGAAGTTTATAGACGTTCACTGTCATCTTGACGGCAGACACTTCGAAAACCTGAACGAGCTTTTTAATAATATGTCGGCGTGCGGAGTTGAAAAAGCGATTACCTGCGGAGTGGACCTGACCACGTCCGCCGCAGTAAAGGAAATTGCGGAAAGGTACGCAGGGTGTTATTTTACGGCAGGTTTTCACCCGACCGAACTAAAAGAATACAGAGAGACCGGCCTTGATAAAATCGCTGTCCTTGCAGCGCATAGTAAGTGCGTTGCAATAGGCGAGATAGGGCTTGATTATCACTACCCCGATACGGACAAACCTTTGCAGAAAGACGTTTTTATAAAACAACTGCAGCTTGCTTACGATTTGGGGCTGCCCGTTCAGATTCATTCGCGGAACAGCGCGGAGGATATGTACGAAATTTTAAAGGCAAATTCAAGTCTGTTAAAACACGGTTTTTTACTGCATTGCTATTCGCATTCGGCGGAGCTTGCCGCAGAACTTGAAAAGATGGGCGCATACTTTTCTTTCGGCGGAACAAGCACATATTCGGGAAGTAAAAAGGCGAGAAGGGCAATCGCGTCGCTGGGGCTTGACAGGCTTTTAACCGAAACGGACAGCCCGTATATGCCGCCTGTATCGCGTATGGGGCAATTCCCCAACACGCCTGAGAGCATACCCGAAATTTCAAGCAACTTCGCCGCTTTGCACGGCGTGACGGAGGCGGAGTGCGCCGAGCGCATGTGGCAGAACGCACACAGGCTTTTTGAAAAACTCAATTGACCGCTGAATTTTGCTTAGATTAAAATGAAAAGCAGTTTATAAAGTATTAAGCAAATAAAATATTTAAATTACGCGAAACGCTTAGTTGATTTGCGGTGAAGCAAGTAAGGCGGTTATGTAAATAAGATACTTTGGTTAAGCGGAACGCTTAGTTGATTTGCGGTGAAGCAAGTCAAGCGGTTAAGTAAATAAGATACTTTGATTAAGCGGAACGCTTAAAGTCCTTGCGGTTTTCCCCGCAAGGACTTCTTTATCTTATGTTGCAAACGGAAACAAAACCGTTTACAACAGTAGTTTTTGCTGTTATAATAACTTTATTCTTATAAAGGTAAGACTAAAAAATGGAAAAAGATTTGAAAACCGTGCTGGCGGAATGCGGTTTCGGCTTCAAAAAAAAGTTCGGGCAGAACTTCATAACCGATAAAAACCTGCTTGCGTCCATAGTCGCGCAGGCTGGTGTGAGCGCGGACGATACCGTTGTCGAAATCGGCTGCGGCGCAGGCACGCTTACAAAAGCGCTTGCCGAGGTAGCGAAAAAGGTCGTTTCTTTCGAAGTCGATAAAAGTTTACAGCCCGTGCTGAGCCGTACGCTTGCAGGCGTCGATAACGCGGAAATTGTTTTCAAAGACTTTTTAAAGGTAAACTTGGAAGAACTTGAGAATAAAACAGGCGATTACTGCGTCGTGGCAAATCTGCCATATTACGTTACAACGCCCCTTATTATGAAACTTTTAGAAGAGGGCAAGCGCGTAAAAAGCATAACGGTTATGGTTCAGGAGGAAGTGGCGCGCCGACTTTGCGCAAAGGAAAACACGCCCGACTACGGCGCGATAACAGCCGTGATTGCTTTAAGGGCTTCCGCACAAATAATAAAAAAAGTGCCGCGCACAATGTTTACGCCGCGCCCCAACGTGGATAGCGCGGTTGTGAAACTTACTGTTCAGGACGGCAGGTTTCCCGTTTCAGACCCCGAACTCTACAAAAAAACGGTGCACGCCGCGTTTTTGTCCAGACGCAAGACATTGGAAAACAACCTTATAAATTCTTTCCGTTTGACGCGCGAAGAGGCGCAGAATATTTTAAACGCCTGCGGTATAGACGTAAAGGCGAGGGGGGAAACGCTTTCCCCCGAGGCGTTTGCCTCTCTTTCGGACGAAATCAAAAAGTCAAGGTCTCATATTTAAGTTTTTAAGCCGCCGCGCAATATTGCGCGGCGGCTTTTTGCGTCTGTAACAAATAAAAAGCAAACATAATATGCAGCAGGCAAAAAAATTGTTCTAACTTGATTTTCCGCGGCATAAGTTAAGGTAGACTAAAGTTTCCGGAGGAAAGTATGAACGAAGAATTAGACTATGCCGAAATGCTTGAAATACCCGTAAGCACAGTGAACGTAGTTAAGAAGAAAAGCATTTTCAAACACAAACCTTTCGCGCCCAAAAAGGATGTAGCGCCTGCGCAGGACGAATTAAAGGAAATGGTGGTTGACAGCGTAAACGAACGCGTCGGCGCCTTTACATATGCCGAGGATTTATCCGAACCCGAAAAGCCCGAAAAAAAGAAAAGGTTTTTCCCCAAGGACAAGGCAAGTAAAATTATTTTCACCGAGCTTATCGCGGTGTGCGTTCTTGCGGTCGCTATTTTCCTTACAAATATATTTATGCCGTCAAGCGCCATTAATACTTTTATAGGCACGCTAACGGGCAAGGAAAAGACCGAAACCGAACCCACTTATAACGAGCTTAAACTTTCGCCCGTTGTAAGCGAACTTTCCGACGCGGTTATCAACGTTTCCGAAAGCGGCGTGCTCACCTTTACGGCAAAGGGTAGCGTTTACCCCATCTGCGAAGGTAAGGTGTCTTCCGTAACTAAGGAAGAGGGCGCTGAAACTTATACCGTTGAGATTGCCCATACTTCGACTTTTACAAGCGTGTTTACGGGCTTGACCGACGTATATGCGCAGAAGGGAACTTCGCTCCGCGCAAATCTTCCCTTTGCATATTCTGACGGAGAGGGCGAAGTAAAAGTTTCAATGTACGATAACGGCACGCTTTTGAACTGCTATACGCTTGCAGGCGAAGTGCCCGTCTGGAAATCGTGAAAATAACCATTCACCCGTTATTTTTGGCGGTTGGACTGTTGTCCGCAATATTCGGCGGTTTGCCGGTATTTATTATATGCGTACTGACCGCACTCCTGCACGAGTGCGGTCATATCTTTTGCGCGGCTAAAATGGGGTTTGAGTGTAAAAAAATAAGCCTGATGCCATTCGGCGCGGCGGCGGTGTGCGATATCGAGGGGATATCCCCTACGGACGAAATAAAGCTTGCGCTTGCAGGTCCTGCGGTAAATTTTGCGCTTTGCGTGGGTTGCGCCGGTCTGTGGTGGTTCTATCCGCAGACTTACGCATACACGGATTTGGTATTTTATGCAAGCGTAGGTATGCTTACTTTAAATCTTCTGCCTGCATATCCTTTGGACGGCGGCAGAATTGCAAAGTGCGTGCTGAGCAAGTTCCTTAAAGCCAAAGCCGTAAATATAACATTGCGTATGCTGAACGTGCTTTTGGTCATCGCAATAATTTTACTGTATGTATTCGTATACCGCAACGCAACGCTTTTGCCTGCCGCGGCACTGTTGCTTTGTTCGGCGCTGACTAAAAGTCCGCCTGCCGAAAAAATTAATTTCGCCGCTAAAAAGAAGAAGAGGGGACGTGAGATACGCTATATTATTCTTGACGGAAACGCGACTTTCAAGGACGCGTTGCGTTACGTTGACAGCAGTAAATATCTTATAATTCAGCTTTATGACGAAAAATTCCTCGATGAAATCACCGAGGACGAACTGTACGAAAGACTGTTGAACGGCAGTCTGTACGATAAAATTTTAAGCTGAATCAGCGTTGCAGAAATGCTCTGCCGAAAGTTTCGCCGTCTATCTCGCCGTCAAGTACGCAAGTTACGGCTTTTACCCCCAAATTAACCGCGTCTTCCACCGCGCCCGAAAGGGTAGCAAAGTCGTATTTGCATTTATAACCCTGCTTTTTAGTGCGGAAGAGATAGCGAGTATAATTGAAATGGCGTTTTAAACAGCGTTCGACGCCCGTCACCGTCACCTCGGGTTCGATAAGCTTTATACTGTCGTAGACGGGGCCCGTGCAGGCAAGCACGCTGTCGCGCGGTAAAATTCTGCGCCTTACGCCGTAAAACTTGCTTATAAACAGCCCCAAATCGCTCTCCATTTTTTGGTGAGCCATTGGCGAGGAGTGGGCGTCCTCGTAAGCGTAAACGGCTGGGTGCAGAGTGCAGTCCAAAGCGTAATGCGTGGCGTAGCCTGCCGCGTATGACTCGTCGCCGTCTTTGAGCTTCGAAAAAATTTCCTGTGCGCCGAGCTGGTGCAGCGTGCGTCCGAGGTTGGTTTTTGAAAATTTGTAGTTATAGGCAAAAAATACGTCGCCCCCCTGCGCGCCCAAAAGGTACAGATCGGGCGATGTTATTTTTGATTTATGCGCTTTGTCGAGCTTTTCGATTATCTTTTCGGCGCAGATTAAGTGTGAAAAATAGTCGGGCATACTATAAGTTTTGCCGTTTTCCGTAAAATAAATACTGCTGAATATAGCCTGCGTCCTCTTTGAACAGATTGCAGAAGTATTCGCAAATCTTGTTTCTGTCCGTAAGCGTTCCGTTGAAATCTTCTTTATAAATTCTTTCTACCCAAACGTCGACGGGAAAGCTGTCTCTTTTGCCGAAGCCGAACAGCGCCACGCAGTCGGCAACTTTGGGTCCTATGCCCTGATAGGTGAGAAGCTGTTTTTTAAGTTCTTGAGAGGAAAGGTTTTCAAGCGCGGAAATACCCTCTTTGTCAATCCGCGCCGACGTTTCGGCAAGGTAGGCGTCCCTGTAACCGCAACCGGCGTTTTTGAAAAACTCTCTGCCTGCCGTTGCCAGCGCGCGCGAGGATGGGAAGGCGTAGTATTCATTTCCCATAAAACTGCGTTTTTCGCCCAAGCCGGCGCAGATTCTTGATATTATGCCTTTAATGCGCGGAATGTTGTTGTTCTGGGAAATTATAAATGAATAAATCATTTCTTCCCTGTTTTGGTTTAAAAGCCGCAACCCTTTAAGAAGTTCGGCGCTTTTTGTGAGCAGGGGTATACCGTGCGACTTAGCTTTTAACACTATTTCGGCATAGTCTCGGTCCAAATCAAAATAATTGTAAAAATAGTCGCTGTCGTCGCTTTCCACAATTGTTTTGTTTCCGTCGATATGGACGTAACACGCTTTGTCTGCGGAGATAACCATATACCCGTCTTTGAACGGGGTAAAGCGGAATACCTGTCCGCAGTCTAAGACCTGTTCGGGGGTGAAATAATCAGCATTGTAATCGAATTTCATTTTATCCTTCCGTAAAAAAATACAACCGTAATGTACGGTTGTATTTTATCATTGTAAAGTTTTTATGTCAATTGCCGAAGTATATTTCTATACCGCCCGCGTTTACTTTGCCCGTAATGTTTTTATTGCCAACCCCTACGCGGTTCTCTATGTTACAGCTTCCCGCGTTCCTTTCGATGCTAACGGTGTAATCCTGTTCCGCGCCTGTAATATAAAGTTTTATGCCGCCTGCGTTGACTTTTACGTTTATATCCGAAGAATTCAAACGGGTCACGTTTGCCGAACCTGCATTCAATTTAAATTCGGTTTTAGGGCAATCTATGTTTTCGAAGTTAAGCGTTCCTGCGTTTACCTCCGCATTCAGCAAGTCCGCGGTAACGCTTCTGAACTTTATTTCGCCTGCGTTAAGCCTAACAGTAAGGTTTCTGAAAATGCCGTCGGCAATTGTCACGCTGCCTGCGTTAAGCTCTAAATTTAGGCTGATAACTCTGTTCTGCGGAATGTATACTGTCGTTTTGGGGAAGTTGACGCCCCAGCCTATGCAGTCGAAGAAGTAAAGTTTGTGCGAAACGGCTGTAAGCGCGCCGTCGCTTTCTGTAACGGTGCAGGTATATCTGTTGTTTTCGGGGAAATCTATTTTAATTTTTTCTCCCTCGTAAAAAAGTATCTCTATCTGCCCTGCTTGAAAATCAAGATTGAGCTGAGAATTGTCTTCCTGCGCCTCATAACTTTTCATTTCGAACTTTTCATTTCTGAAAGACCAGTCGAACTTCCAGCCGTTCACCGCCAAAGCGACGATAAGTACGGCTATGCCTATGCCTAAAATTACCGCGCCTGCAATAATACATTTTACAAAACCTTTCATTTTACTTTCTCCTTTCCGCTGAACATTCTGCTAAGCCAAGCAAAGAACATAGTAAACAGTTTCCACATCCACTTCACAAGCTTAAAGAAGAGGGGCATAAGAATTAAGCTGAGTCCGAAAATTATCAGACCGCCGCCTATGCCGACCGCGCCTGTCATTGGTTCAATAAATAACATTCCTACGCCTGAACCGAGACATACGACGCCGCTTATAAGAACGGCAATCGGCGCTACGCAGAACGCTATTGTGACCGCGACCATTCCCAGAACAACTATAAAAATGGGGATTGCAAAAATTATGCATAAAAGCACAAATACCCAAGTGTAGTCGCCGCGCGTCTTTGCCTGAGGCTGCGGAGGAGGGGTATAAGCAGGCTGGCGGTAATAATTTTCGGGCGGAGGAGGGGGACAGCTGTAATTTTGGTTTACGCGTCTCGATTTTTCTTCCCTTCTTTCTTCGCGCAGATTTTCTCTTTCCTCTTTTAGTCGTCTGCGTTCTTCGCGCCTGTCGCGTTCGGCAAAACTTTTCTGAGGCTCTTCCTCATAATAGCCGTAGGAATTTTCCGCAAGTATCCTCTGCGCCGCGTCGTAGGGCGCGCCGAAGTCCTGTATTATTTCGCGTTCTGAAAAACCGGCGTCCCGTCTGTCGGCATAAGCTTCGGCATAGTAGTCGAGCACACGCCTCCTTTCGGGCTCCGAAACGCATAAAAGATTGCTCTTTAATTCGTCGCGCCATTCGTTATAGGTCATTTTTTGCCTCCTGAAAAACAGAAAATTTCATTTTTTGACGGGGTTTAAATTCTTCCCCCGAATATTTTTTTGTAAATATTGTTTATTTCTAGCAAGTCGTTGCGTCCGCCGGAAAGTTTTTTAAGACCCGATACGGTTATTTTATAGTATCTTCTTAAACGTCCGCTGTATTCAGCTGTGCGCGTGGTTACAAATCCGCCTGCTTCCAACCTTTTTAAAATGGGGTAGAGCGTGCTTTCGGATATCTCTATAATGCCGTCAAGGTCGCTGATAATTTTATAGCCGTAACTTTCGCCCTTGCTTACGGCGTAAAGGACGCATACGTCCAATATTCCTTTTTTAAGTTGAATGTCCATACAACACCTCTTGCGTTTGCGCCGAAAGCTCTATACCCTGTTTTGTCTAATACTATACATTACATAGTATGTGTTGTCAAGTGTTTTTTTTAATTTTTTTAAAACTTTTTATCGGGCTTTGCAAGCGTTTTATTTTGAACAGGGGTAGTTCGGGCTTTGTTTAAATAGCGGCGTATTTTATTGCGCGCTTCCTTAGCGTAAAGAATTATTTTTATAAATTTACAAATTATATGTATATGGTTACGTTGGAAAAAAGCGTTAAAGCGATAAAAGACGTCCTCACAAGCGAGGACATTCTCGTATTCGAGTTCGAATCTTCGGGCGGTAAAAAATTTGCCGCGGTGTATGCGGACGGAATTATAGATAAACAGATGTTGGGCGAGCTTGTGGTCAAGCCGCTGGGCAGGGTGGAAGCTGATGAAAAGTTTCAGGACATCAAGCTTGCGCTTGCTTCGCCCGAACTCAAAACGGGGAATAAGACCAAACAGGCAATAAAAGAAGTTTTGAACGGAAACGCCGTGCTTTTGGTGGACGGTGAAAAAGATTTTTTCATAATTGGCGTAAAAAGCCCCCCTATGCGCGCCGTTGCCGAACCGCCCACTCAGGTCGCCGTGCACGGACCGAGAGAGGGGTTTATCGAGGATATAAAGATAAACCTCGGACTTATTAGAAAGCGTTTGAAGTCCGAAAAATTGCAGGTTAAGACAATTTTTGTCGGTGAAAAATCGGACACTGCGGTTGCAATAGTTTATATCGAGGGCGTGACCCCTAAGGGGCTTCCCGAAAAGATAGAAAAGGAAATTACGGAAAATAAAATAGATATCGTACCCGATTCATCGTATGTTTCGCAGTTTCTGGCAAGGAGACCGAGGTCTCTTTTCAAGATGTGCGGAACTACCGAAAAACCCGACGTCTTCTGCGCGAAAGTCTGCGAAGGCAGGGTGGGCATAGTTGTGGACGGTTCGCCAATTTGCCTGACCGCGCCGTATATGATTGTGGAAGATTTTCAGGCGGTGGAGGACTATTATATTACTTCTTACCGCGCCACGGCGCTTCGCGTATTGCGCGTGCTGTCCGTCCTTATAGGTATTTTTCTGCCTGCAATCTACATTACTGCGCAGCTGTTCAAAATTCAGATAATACCATTTCAGCTACTTTTAAAAATTTCAAGTTCGGTTGCAGGGCTTGCTTTATCGCCGAGCGTGGAAATGTTTTTAACCCTTTTCGTTCTCGAAGTTCTGAACGAGGCTTCTATAAGAATGCCGAAATACGTCGGGCTTGCGCTGTCAGTAGTCGGCGCGTTGGTTTTGGGCGATACGGCGGTTAAGGCAGGGGTAATATCCACGCCAGCGATTATAATTATCGCTTTTTCTGCGATATGTCTTTATACCGTGCCGAACAACGTTGAAACAACAACTATGCTGAGATGGATGTTTTTGATAGTCGCAGGCAGTTTAGGACCTTTCGGAATTACACTGCTTGTCTGCTACATCATCTGTTATCTTGTTTCGGAACAGTCCTACGGCGTACCGCTGGTTGCGCCTTTCGCGCCTCTTATCAAAGGCGATTTATACGACAGTTTCATAAAAGCTAATATGTACACGTTAAAACAACGACCCCAAGCGTTCAAGACAAAAGACAAAATAAGGCTTAAAAACAACAGAAAATCAGCCGAATAAAAGTACGGCGCAAGAGGTGATTTTATGAAAATAAGCGTAAGGCAGATATGCTTTATTATGCTGGCATATACTGCGGTAACCAAAATATTGATGTATCCTACCGTTTTAAGTCTTGTAAACGAGAGAGATTTGCTTTTCCCCGCAATTGCAGATTTTATTATCGGCGGAATTGTAGTATGGGCGATTGCTTATCTGTGTTCGAAAACGGATAAAACTTTTTTCGGATTGTTGGAGGGAACGATAGGCAACGTCGGCGCAAGAATCGTTTACGGCTTTTTTGCGGTATTTTTTCTTTTTGCCGCGCTACTGCCGATATTCGAACAAAAGCTGTATATACACAATATTTTTTACGACACGGTGCCGTCATTGGGAGTTTTTCTGCCCTTTTTCGTGCTGTCGGCATATGCCGCAAGCAAAAAATTTACGAATATAGGCAGATGCGCAGACATCTGCGCGCCCATATTTTTGACGAGCATGGCGCTTATATTTTTAATGGGCTTTACCGAAGTCAGGTTTGATAACCTTTTCCCCATATTGAAAACGCCGCCTATAAATATTTTCAAGGGCGCCGTCGGAACTAATTTCAACTTTGCGGAACCTTGCTGGATGCTTATGTTTATGGGGCATTTCAAATATAAAAAGAGGGACGCGGCAAGGATAACTTTATCATACGTCGGCGGAGCTTTGATTGTCCTTTTGTTTTTGGCGTTTTTCTACGGGATTTACGGACCGCTTGCAGGTTCAAGGACGTTTGCCGTTGCGCGGACTTCGCTGTTTTTTCCGGCCATTGAAATGCTTGGAAGAATAGATTTGATTGTGCTTTTCGTTCTGGAAATAGTTATGCTGTTCGCGCTTGTTTTAAATATTCAGCTTGCGGTTTACGCTATTTCAAAATGTTCGGGTTACGGCGATACCGTGGTTATTTCGATTGCCGTCAACTTTGCGATGTTCTGGGTTATATTTTTCGCAAACAATTTTTACAGCAAAATTTTTCAGTTCTATTTCAATTGGCTTTGGATACTTTTTGCTGTTTTCACTATTCTCGTTCCCCTGCTTGCCTGGACGCTTAGAAGGAGGGAAAGAAAATGAAGATGAAACTTACAAGAAGCACGGCTTCGGTCTTGCTGTATTGGCTCATTTTCATAGCTCTTTTGGGCTTGTTTTTTACAAACGATTTCGGTCTTGTGGATATACACAAAACCTCGTTAATCACTGCCATAGGCATTGACGTTGAAGAGGACGAAGTGCAGGTAACCGCGGAAGTTGCGGTACCCCAGCCGTCGCAGAGCGGCGAAGCGATAAAATATACTTTGGTTCAGGGCAGCGGACTTACAATTGCCGACGCTTTGAACGAGATTAACGCTAAGACGGGTTTTTACCCCAAATTGCAGTTTTGCAGGCTTATAATCGTCGGGGAAAGCTGTCGCGAGCACGAGCTTTTCAGAGTTTTGGGCTGTTTTTACAGAAAGAATTATTCTGAACTGACTGCGCTTATAGCCGCTTGCGACGGTAGCGCTAAAGATATGCTGTCTCAGCAGTCCGAGGTTACGGAAAGAACGTCGGAAGCCATTACAAAAGTACTTTCCGACGAAATAAAAAAGTCGGCCAACGCTTCCTCGGTAAATCTCAAAGATATAGCCGAACTGAATTATTCCAAGAGCGAAGCGTGTTTTATGCCTTTGATTGAAGTAAGCAAACCCGGGTCTTCCGCAAACGGCGGAAACGGGGACAACGTCGGCGGCGAAGGCGGCAATTCCCAAAACGGTTCGGGCGGACAGCAAGGTTCGGGCGGACAAAGCGGCGGAGGCGAAGGCGGTCAATCGGGCGGCGAGGGCGGTCAAAGTCAGGGACAGAGCGGAGGACAGAGCTCGCAAAGCGGCGGAGGACAGCAGGAACCCGTAGAATTCAGCGCAAGAAAAACGGCTGTTTTTTCACGCGGTAAGTTCAAGGGCGTTCTTGACGACCAGCAGTCTTTTGCGCTTGCGGTGTTAAAAAACGATATACGCCTTGCCGTGTTGCCCTGCGACTCAGAGGACGGAACGCACTATACCGTAGGGCTGAAAATTGTTAAAGGCGACGTTAAGTTTAAAGTGAACGAAGGCGTACCCGAACTTATGATATCGTTTTCGGCAAACGCGCAGATACAGGGCGCCAAGGTTGTTGTGGACCCCAAAAAAACAGTGGAGGACGACGAGGTTCCCCAAAAAGTTTTGGACGGAGCGTCAAAGGAATTGGAAGAGCGGTTCAAGAGTTTGGTTGCCGCTTGCAGGGAGTATGACTGCGATTTGTTGGGTCTGAAAGAGACAATGTACAAATTTGAAAACAAGTATTACGACGCGTTTAAAAACGACATTCTGGAAAGAGTGCAGACGCAGTATAAAATAGACATTATAAGCGTCAATTGACAAGACGGGGCGGAAATTTTCCGCCCCGTCCGTCTTACGGCTTGGGTTCGTTAAGATTTGACAAAGTTTCTATTATCAGTTTCGACAGAAGCTTTATGTCCTTTTCTGTTATGCCTTCCGCACAGTTGTCGGATAGTATTTCCGCGGCGCGCGTGGCGCCCTCGCCCGTAACGTCCTTTTCAATTGCTTCCGCAATAAGCTTCGCCGCTTTTTCCACGGTTTCAGAGGGCACAAAGCCCTCGATAAGCGTGCTTATAATTCCCTCGGCAGGGGTAGAGGCTTTTTTATCGCGCACGAATTGCTCGTATAGAACGTATAATAGCGTAGCGAGCGAGCCTACCGAAAACCCGTGTTCCAAAATGTCTGTATAACCGTCGAACAGGATTGTAAAATTCCAGTTGACAAGTACGGCATACGCGGCGTAATAGAACGCGCCGAGCCCGAACGGCAGAAAAGTATAAAGCTTGTTTTTACATCTTTTAAGAAAAGTAAGCTTAAATATCTGCACGGTTGCGGCTGTTAAAACGGCAAGTAAAAGAATGTCAAAGCCGTAAAAGGTGAATGCATCTATAATTTTTATAACGGTCAAATTTCCTCCTGCGGCGCCCGACGCTCCGCCGACCTGAAAAATTATTTTTTTCACCCGACGGTTATTTATAAGTTGTTATCGGCGTTTTAAACGCAAACACCGAAAATAAAAAAGTAATTTTTACGTTGCGGTTTCACACGGTTGCAAAACTTGCGCCGAAGTGATAAAATACGGGTATGAGAATGCATAGAAAAAGCCGCTTGGATGAAAGAATTTCAGCCTGCGGCGATATAGTAAAAGTAGCCGATTTATCTGACAAAAATATGAAAAGGGCGGCGTTGACCCCCGAATATCTGCCGTTTAACGATATTTTCGGCAATGATAACCCCGTCTGTCTGGAAGTCGGGTGCGGCAAGGGTAAGTTTGTGTGCGAAATGGCGGCAAAAAATCCGCAAGTAAACTACGTTGCATGCGAAAAGATATCAAACGTACTCATTGAGGCGCTGGAAATGGCGAAAAAAGAGGGTTTGGAGAACGTTTATTTTTTAAATTGCGCCGCCGAAGTGCTTGAAAAGTATTTTGAAAGGGGTTCTGTAGAAAGAGTGTATCTCAACTTTTCAAATCCTTTGCCTAAGGAGGGATACAAAAAGCAAAGGCTTACACACCCCCGTTTTTTAAGCATATATGGGGGTCTATTGAAAAAAGGCGGTCAGATAATACAAAAGACGGACGATGAAAACTTTTATGCTTTTTCGCTTGAAAGTTATAAAGAAATTGGCTTTGACGTTGTTTATACCTGTGAAGATTACAAAAATCCCGATGAAGACGACACAGAGACGGAACACGAAAGGCATTTTAAGGATATGGGCAAGCGTATTTACCGTATAAAGGTTGTGGTTTGAAAATGCTTTGGTTATGGATTATTTTAGGCATATCAGGGGGTGCAGCCCTTATTTGGCTGTTTGTCTGGTGCAATAATAACTTGCTTGTAACCACAAGGCATACCTTTACAGGTAAAGTGGAAAAAGAGGTGAAAATTGTTCACCTTTCGGATTTGCACGGCAAGTCGTTCGGGCATAAAAACGCAAGGTTAATCAAAAAAATTATTAAAGAAAAGCCTGATTTTATAATAATTACGGGCGATATTATTCATATTTACAGTGAAAAGAACAAAAAAACGGCTTTGGAACTTGTAAGTTCGCTTAGCGGTATCGCGCCAGTGCTGTACGTTTCGGGCAACCACGAAATGCGCAATAAAGGATACAGATTTTTCCGCAGGGATTTGATTGAATCGGGGGCCGAAGTTCTTGACAATTGCACCCGTGATATATGCGGTTTAACGGTGGTCGGGCTCAATTGTACGTCGTTAAAAAACGGCACTGTATTTAAAATTACCCCCGAAAGCGGCTATAAAATACTTCTGGCGCATATGCCGCATTTTATCGGCGATTATTCGGCCGCAGGGTATGATTTGGTGTTTTGCGGACACGCGCACGGCGGACAGTGGCGCATACCTTTTACAGGCATAGGCGTTTACGCTCCCGGTCAGGGAACCTTTCCCAAACTCACGGCAGGGGTCCATCAAAGGGGGAAGACGCGAACAGTAATTTCGCGCGGACTGGGCAATTCGCAGTGTCCGCTGCGGCTGTTCAACTTGCCCGAAATTGTCTCGGTAACGGTTAAACCGGAAAATTCCGATAATTAAATGCATATAAAAAGCCGCCCCCGACTTTGTCTTGTCGGGGGCGGCTTTAAATTTTTTATTCTTTAATCAGAAGCGCAAGCACCGCTTTAATGGTGTGAAGTTTGTTTTCTCCCTGTTCGAGTACAAGGCTGTTTTTGCCGTCTATGATGTCCGCCGTCACTTCAACTCCTCTGTTTGCAGGAAGAGAGTGCATAAACTGCGCGTTGTGCGCGGCGTAGGACATAAGCCTTGCGTTCACCTGATAAGGCAGGAGCAGTCCGCGCTCTTTTTCGGGCGAGGGAGAGTGGTAGTTGTAGCTGTCGGTATAAACGACGTCGGCGTTTCTGACCGCTTCTACGGGGTTTTCCGTCAAAGTTATGCTGCCGTACTGCATTGCGGTGTCAAGCACGGGTTTTTGTATGCCCAGATTTTCGGGCGCGGCAACGCTGACTTCCATTCCGCATTTTATTGCGCCCGTTATAAGGGAATTTGCGTTGCTTGTCCCCTTGCCGACGTAAGCGAGTTTAAGCCCTTCAAGCTTTCTGTGCTTTTCCCATATTGTAAAAAGGTCGCACAGCGTCTGCATGGGCACGCCGTAATCGTTTGTGGAGTTTATGACTGAAATTGCCGAAACCGAGCAGAATTCTTCAAGTTCTTTCTGCTTTATTCCGCGCGTTACAAGCGCGCCTACGCCGTAGCGTGATATTACGTTGACGATGTCCTTTACGTTTTCGCCCGCGCGCATATCGTTTTCGCTGTAAGGCAGGTTTACGCACGTTCCGCCGAGCTGGCGTATTCCGATTTCAAGCGCGGAGCGCGTTCTCAGCGATGTGTCGCCGAACAGAAGCGCAACCGTTACGCCCTGTAAAATATGCGTATTTTCGTGCGCCGCGAATTTGGACTTCATAGCTTTCGTTGCGTAAAGAATTTCAAAAATTTCTTCCGTGGAATAGTCTGCAAGCTTTACCATATGCTTGTGTGTTACGCCGTAGGAAGGGCTGTATCTGTTAATGTCCATTTTAACCTCTTTAATAAATTATAACACAACATCGCGCCTTTTACAACTTTTAAGGCGCTTAAAAAATTTCACCGTTTAGAGAAAACGCATCCGCAGTAATTCTGGCGGTACAAAGAGTGCTTTTCGCTGAGTTCAAGGCTCCTTAAATAACCGTTTCTTTTTTTAAAGTCTGAAAAAAGCCATTTTTCTCCGCCTATGCGTCTGCCCGTTTCGTTTATAAGCGCGGCGTTTTTCAAAGGGCTTAAAGTCAGCGTGGTGGCGAAGAAGTCAAAGACGTTTTTTTGCGCGGCTTCAAAAGTTTTTTCAAGGCGCAGTTCAAAGCACTTTGCGCACCTTGCGCCGCCCTCTTTTTCGTTTTCAAGCCCTTTGACCGCCGAATAAAATTCCGCGGCGTCACAGTCGCAGTCCAGAACGTCCGCCCAGCCTGTTTCTTTAATAAACCTGAGAAGTTCGCTCTTGCGCTTTAAGTATTCTCCGTCTTCTATGTTCGGGTTGTAGAAAAATACCGTAATTTTGAAAAAGTCTTTAAGCTTTTCGAGACAGGCGGTAGAGCAGGGGGCGCAACAGCAGTGCAGTAAAAGTTTTGCGCCGCGGTTTTCCTCAGCCTGTTTTTGCATCAGACTGTCGTAGTCGATTTTGTTCATAATTTTATTTTAACATCAAAAATATAAAATAGCAAACGCATAAGAAGTTATAGTTTTATTTGACCTTTTTTCCTTATTATGGTAAAATACTTTTATATATTTTTTGGAGATAGAAAATGTCGAGTTTAAAACTTGCGGGTGTCAACAAGGTTTACCCCTCGGGCGAAACAGCCCTTTACGATATTAATATTGAAGCTGAGGATAAAGAATTTTTAGTTATAGTGGGCGCCGACGGCAGCGGCAAGTCCTCTTTTTTAAGAGTGATTGCAGGGCTTGAAGACGTTTCTTCGGGCAAAGTTTATATCGACGGCAAGGACGTCACCGAAGAAGAACCCAAGAACAGGGATATCGCAATGGTTTTCCAAAGCAGTACGCTTTATCCCTCGCTGAACGTTTTTGACAATATGGCGTTCGGTATGCGCCTCAGGAAAGCGCCCGAAGCGCTTGTGCAGGAAAGAGTAAAGGCGGTCGCCAATATTCTGGGACTTAACGAAGTTTTATACCGCAAGCCCAAAGTGCTGACGGCGGCGGCAAAACAAAGGGTGGCTATAGGCAGGGCTATCGCGAGGGAGCCCAAACTCTTCCTTTTCGACGAGCCTTTTTCGGGGCTTGACGATAAGCTGAGGGCGGACATGCTCAATATCATAATAAATTTACAGGCGAGGATGCAGGGCACGTTCGTATACTCTACGAAAAGCGTTGCCGAAGCGCTCACTATAGGTACGAGGTTAGTCATTTTGAAAGACGGCTTTGTACAGCAGTCGGACACCCCTGCCAATCTTTACGATTATCCGGCAAACACTTACGTTGCGTTTTATATAGGTTCGCCCACTATCAATTTCCTTAAAAAAGCCATAATTACAGAAGAAGACGGAAAATACTTTGCAAACGTCTGCGGCGCAAAATGCGAACTTCCTGAAAATATCGTATCAAGGTTTGCGGAAATCAAAGAATATGCGGCGTCGGGCAAGTACGTTACTTTGGGAATACGTCCCGAGGACGCAAAGATATGCGCAGGCGGCGCATTAAAAGCAAAGACGGGCAAAGCGGAAAACGGCTATGCGGAGTGTACCCTTGAAGACGGCACGGCATTTGTCGTAACAGCTGAGGAGACGGAAGAGAAGAAAGATGCGGAGATTTTTTTTGACCCTGCCAGACTGTATGTTTTCGACGGCGCAACATGTCTTACGTTGCTTTCCAGAGACGGCGGTTATAAACAAACGGGACTGCCCGATTCGGATTTCGTTCCCCTTGCATACGACGAAGAGAGAAGTATTCACGAAAGTTTAAAACCTAAAAAACACGGTAAAAAGAAGTAATTTAAAACCCCCGTCGACGGGGGTTTAAGTTTAAAATAAATTATTTGTGTCAATAAATTTTCTGCGGTGTTTTTCTGCCGTAGGTTAATTTTCTTATAAATAGATTTATGGAAGTAATTTTAGACGCTTTTTGGGACACTTTGAAAATTTTCCCGTTCCTGTTTCTCATCTATGTTTTGATAGAGATACTCGAACACAGAACAAAGCTGACCCAGAACAAAAAAATATTGCAGGGCGGATTTGCTCCGCTGATAGGCTCGGCGACGGGGCTTATTCCGCAGTGCGGTTTTTCCGTAATGGCGGCAAAGCTTTACGACAAGGGCTTTATCCGCACGGGCACGATACTCGCAGTTTTTATAGCAACCAGCGACGAGGCTTTGATAATTTTAATTTCGGATATGAGTTCGGCGCACGCCGTTATGCCGCTTGTGCTTATAAAGTTGTTAGCGTCCGTCGGGATAGGCTATCTTGCAAACTTCATATTGCCCAAAGAAAAACTTTCGGACGTGGGGTCAAATCGCGAGGTGCAGGCGCATTTTTGTTGCAGCGAGCACGAGGGTGGACTTTTAAGCGGAGATACGGAGTTCAAAACTTACTTTTTCAACCCGATGCTTCATTCCCTTAAAATAGCGGCGTATCTTTTAATCGTAAACCTTGTTTTCGGCTATATTATCGAATTGGCAGGCGGCACGGATAAAATTGCCGCCAGCGCAATGGAGGGCGGCGCTTACGTCCAGCCTTTGATTACGGGGCTTATAGGATTGATACCAAACTGCGCGTCAAGCGTAATATTAACGGGCGCGTATACCAACCACGCAATACTCTTCGGCAGTCTTGTCGGGGGACTTTGCTCAAACGCAGGACTCGGGCTTGTTGTGCTTTTCAGGAACACAAAAAAAATAAAGCGGAACATTCTGCTTGTGCTTACGTTGTACCTTGTTGCGGCAGTCGTAGGAATTATAGTAAACGCCTTGACAATGCTTACAGGCGCGGTCTGAATAAGTTTTTTACGCCCACACCTTTGCGGTGTGGGCATTTTTAATTTACAACGTTATAAAAAACGGTTGAAATATTTATAAATTTATGTTATTATACATAAAGACGAAAATGTGTCCGAAATCCGTTTAATTACGGGCGGCGGATATACCGAAAAACGGGAAAGGAATTTTTATGGCTTTAAACGTCAACAGCCTTGAAGGCAACGAAATTGCCGACGATTATGTAAGAAAAAGCGTTCCGCAGGGCAGGTGGAGCGATACTTGGTATGTGTTCAAGTCGAATTTTATGAAGCTTGTGCTCATAAATATCTTTGTGCTTATAACTTTTGCGCCGGGGATTGCCGTAATGATATTCCGCTCGGCGTACATACAGATGCTCGGCGAAGTATACCCTTTTAATTCAAGCATACTATTCCCGTTCTACGGCGACGTTACTGGGCTTGCGGAAAGGCTGACGCTGTCGGCGGACATTCTGTTCTATGCGGCGCTGATAGTCGCAGGGTTTATCGCTTCAATCGGGCTTTCGGGCGCGACTTATTCGATAAGAAAACTCATAAATACCCACGGCGAATTTTCTATCAAATCGTTCTTTCACGGAATAAAAGCCTGCTATACAAACACGGTTTTCCCCGTCACGATATTTATGCTGTTCCTTTATGCGTCTTTCCTTGTCGGCGATTGGATGAAAGTCATTTCGGCAACGGGCGGCAATACGGCAGGCGCTATTACCGCTTATGTATTTATTATAATCGCGGTAGTGATAGTGGGACTTTACTGCGCGTGGATGTTTGCGGTCGGCACGGGCTACCGTCTTAAAATAAGCCAGCTTTTCAGAAATTCGTTCGTACTTGCGATAGGCACAATTTTGCAGACGGTCATAATGGCTGGAATTTCTCTCATTCCCGTATGGCTGTTTATGATAGGCGGAATTGTAAGAATGATATCTTACGCCGTGTTCATATTCATAGGTTTTTCGTTTACGATACTGTGTTGGACGGCGTTTACGCAGTGGGCTTTCGACTCTTATGTCAACCCCAATCTGAAAGCGGCGCAGGAAGGAAAGAAAGCCGCAAGAACTCAGGAAGAGGTTGTAGAGGACGAAAAACAGCGTGCAAGGGAACTTCTTGCGGCAGGTAAAAGCGAACTTATTTCACGTCCCATAATGCCCATCGCGGCAGAGACTGCCGTACAGGCGTTGGGTAAGACCTTTACGCGCGCGGACATCGCAAACGTCGCGGCGGAAAAGGACAAGCTGAGCAAAGACGTTTCAGATTACGAAAACGAACATAAAAACGAAACCGTTTACGTTGAATACAACAAACTTTTCGCAGAGCGCGAAAAAGCGCTTCAAACCGATACGGGTAAGAAGGGCAAGAAGAAAAAAATCAGCTCGGACAATCTTCTGAAATGAGAGCAGGTAACCCGTATTCAGCCTTGGGCGGCGTATTCGAATACTTAAACAAAGACTGCGGCTATGAACAATGGTCGCAGTATTTAATTAGCAAACTCACCGCCTGCGGCGTTCCGCAAGGCGCAAGGGGGCTTGACGCAGGTTGCGGCAACGGATATTTTACGCGCGCCTTAGTCCGCGCAGGTTATTTTGTGACGGGTATGGACGTCTCGCCCGAAATGCTTTCCTGCGCGGTGGACGCGGCAAGGAAAGAGGGGCTTTCGGCGCAGTTTGTTTCGGGCGACATAAGAAAATTCAGATTAAATGGTAAAGCCGATTTCATTATGGCGGTAAACGACTGCTTAAATTACGTTGAGGGCGGTGAACTTTCAAAAGCTTTCCTATCGGTTGGCGCAAACCTTAAAAAGGGGGGCGTGTTCATATTCGATATCAGTTCGGAATACAAGCTTAAAAATTTGCTTGCCGACAATACGTTTGCGGACGACGGCGAGGATGTAAGCTGGCTGTGGTTCAACACTTTTAAAGGCGACAGAGTGGAAATGGATATATCCGTGTTCACTAAGCAAGCGGACGGAAGCTATAAGCGCGCGGACGAGAGCCAGACGCAGTTTGTTCACAGGGAAGAGGACGTTGTCGGAAGGCTGAAAGCCGCAGGTTTTGACGTGCAGGTTGAGGGGCACCTCGGCAAAGAAAAAACAGAGAGAATTAATTTTATTTGCAGGAAGTTATGAATAAACTATATAAATCGCTCGTTTACGGATTGCAGGTTTCGCTGTCCGTGCTGGAAACAACTGAACTTGTAAACGACGCAATAAAAACACATAACCTCAGCGACGGGGGCGCAAAGCTTTTAGGCGGACTTCTGACGGCGTGCGCCTATATGGCAGGGTGTTTAAAAAGCGAAAAAGGCGCGGTATCGATAACCGTAAAATCGGGCGACGGAAGCGCGACGGCTAGCGTGTCCGGCGACAGCCAAGGGCATATCAGGGGCTATATAGACGGGGCGGAAAACGGCTTGAAAGGCGGCACGCTTACCGTAATAAAAGACGACGGGCTTTACAGACCGTTTATAGGCACCTGCGAGCTGAAATGCGACGACGTTTCGGAAAATCTTATGCAGTACTTTCATATGAGCGAGCAGATAGAGACGGCTGTAGCAATCGGCGTTAAAACGGAGAACGGCAGGTGCGTTGCCGCAGGCGGAGTGGTTATGCAGCTTCTTCCCGGAACTACGGAAGAAAATATGGACAGGGCAGAAAACGCAATGCAGAATTTTACCGACCCTGCGGACGTTATTTCAAAGCTCGGCGCAGACGGAATAATGGAAAAATTTTTCAGCGAAGATTGCGCCGAGGGCGGAACCTATCTTACTTTTCCCGAATATAAGTGCAATTGTTCGCACAAAAAAATAGAGGGGGTTATCGCCCCTTTGGGCAAAGCCGAACTTTTAAAAATAATTGAAGAAGAAGGCGCCGTGTCTGTGCACTGCCACTATTGCAACACAGACTATAAATTTACCGAAGAGGACGTTTTAAAGCTGTTCGGTTAAAAACACCGCGCGTTTGAACGGAATAAAAATTTATTACTTATATGGCAAAAATTTCTAAGATTGATTTGACCGACGACAGGCTTATTTCGATAGCCGCCGACTTGGTTGACAAACACAACTATATAAGCGCGTTGAAAATGCTGAATAAGAACGCGGAAATAAGCGGAAACGACGAAGACGCGCTGATGCTGTACGCCGAAATTTACGACGATTTGGGATTGTACGAAAAATGTATAAACGGTTGGTTCAAATATATGGACGAAGCCGGTTTTTCGGATATGACCGACTGTTACGAAGGGCTTGCCGTAAGTTTTATGAACATCGGTAACGAGCATTACGCGGCGTACTACTACAACAGACTGCTTGCCGAAACCGACGGTATGGACGGCGATATGAAGGAAGAAATCTTAAAAGACTTCGTATCTGCAGGAGATAACCCTTTGAAGTTTTCTTACCCTCCTGCGCTTGAAGACTGTTCGGATATAATCCAAAGCGGCATTTCATTTATGAAAGCCGGCGAGTACGACAAGGCGGTCGAGGAGTTTGAAAAGGTTGAAGAGGGCAACCCCAAATATCTTTCCGCGAGAAACTACGTTGCGATGTGCAAAATTATTTCCGACAGAACCGAGGAAGCCGAACAGGAATGTATGCGCGTGCTTGAAAAACATCCTGACGATGTGCAGTGCCTGACTACTCTTGCCGCGGTAAAAACCGAGGCGGGGAAGAATGACGAAGCTTTGACCCTTGCGCGCAAACTTCTGGAATTGGACGTCAAGGAATCGGACGAAATATATAAAATAGCTACGGTGTGCTGTGAAAACAAAATGCACCTTGAAGCTTATAAAATGTTTTCAAGATTAAAAGAAGATTTGGAATACGATTTGAACGTAATGTATTTCAAAGCGGTTTCCGCATTCAACTGCGGAAAATACGAAGAAAGCTTTATTCATTTCGACAATCTTATAACGCTGTATCCCGAGGCTGTGACTGCAAAGTATTATTACAGACAGGCTAAACAGATGAAGGACAGCGGAGAAATAATAGAACTCAGTTATTTTTACAGACTGCCTTACGAGGTAAGGGAATCCTCTTTGAAAATGCTTGCGGCATATTTGCAGCTGTCCGCGTCGGCGGCTAAAAAGCTTGCAAAGGAAATCGATATTTCGGATTGCGTGCTGTGGTGTTTTGACGAGGTGGAGGGGCTCGGCGACGGCGAGCTTAAACGCCTTGCCGCAGAAGTTGCGGTAAAAGCCGACCTTGACGCAATTGTAAGAAATCTGCTTCTGGACGCGTTTTTGGAAGACAAGTATAAAATAGATATGCTTTCAAGGCTTGCCGAAAGAAACGTCTTTGACTGTTTTGGCGTGGTGGTCTGCAACGTATATAAACGCGTGACCACACAGCCGCTTGAACTCGGCAGAACTAAGCGCAAATCTTTTGTCAGGGCTTATGCAAAACTTGTGGCTCATTTCTCTATTTTAGACGACGATTACGGCAACGCCTTTGCCGAAGCCGCAGAAAAGCTTTACGAAAAACTTTTGAATGAAAACAGGCTTGACGATACAAAAAACGAAGACGTTCTCACAGCCGCCGTGTATTCCCTTTCGGGCGTGTGCGCTGCAGGTATTGAGGGGGACGGGATATATTCGTTTTTCGATATTACGCGCGAACAGGTTGACAAGCTTATAGGTGAGTTATGAAACTGTATGATTTTGACGGAATGTTCGATGAAAAACTTTCCGAATACATTGCCAGAAATTCTTCTAAATACAAGGAAAACGAGTGGGAGGATATAATCCCCGAACTTTACCGCCGTTTCGGCGATACGCCTATAAAATCCTTGGGTAAATCGCCAAAGGAATATTATGCGGAAATGGATGACGCCGAGCTTATCAAACGTCTTAAATCGCACTTGAAGCACGGCGTGCCCGTGTCTGAATTTCTTTGTGCGGCAATAGAAAGCAGAAACGCTGCCGAACAGCTTTTGCCTCTTTTGGACGGCACGCAGGATGAAGTTGAGTACGGTATGACCCTTATCGGCGCAGACCCTGTTGCGATAGATAAGTATCTCGATATGCTTGTTTCTTCATCGGACAAGGATATGAAAGACAGGTGCGCCGACTTTATTAAGGAAAACGCCGACCTCGTGCTGAAAAAGGCTGTGGCTTACTATAACGGGGGAACGGACAAGGAGTATATGCTGGAAATTATGTCGCGCGCAATTCAGAGAAGCGACGAGGTGTTTTCCATACTTGTAAACGAATTTCTTTCCGACCCCGACGAAGTTCCTATGCACGCGAGCTATCTTGCCGCGTACGGCGACGTTAAAGCGTTGCCCTACCTGCTTGACAAAATAGATGAAGAGGATATTTCGTTTATTGAGTATCAGGAATTGAAGTTCGCAATCGAAGCTTTGGGCGGAGAATATACGAAAGAACGCGATTTTTCGGACGACCCGTATTTTAAACTGATTAAACCAAACGGTTGAAATATATTTTAACATATGTGCATAATTTACCTCCCAAACGGCAAAAACCGTAAAGGAGGTATTTTTATGCAAGATTTGACTGCAAAGGAACTTGAACTGATATCCGACGCGCTTACAGCGGAAGGGTTAATCTGCAAAAAGGCAAGGGCTTATTCCAAGATTCTTACCGACGTGGAACTTGCCGGCTGTATGACAAAGATAGCCGACGAACATGAACAGCGTTATAACGCGTTATTGAGGATTATAGGAGGCTGAAAATGAAACTTACAAAAAGCGACGTAACTTTGAACGAAAGAGATTCGCTTCAAGATATGCTTGAAAGCGAAAAACAGCTTATGGGAATATACAACACCGCACTTTTTGAGGGAAGCACAAAGGCTATGAGGAAGAATTTTTCGGCTAACCTTTTGGGCGTTGCAGAAAACCAGTATATGATTTTTACGCAGATGAGTACAAGGGGTTATTACGAACCCAAGCCCGCCAACAAAAAAATGATTGATGAAGCTACCGAAAACTACAAAAAACAGAAGAACAGTTTAAAAGCAAACGGTTAATAAATGAACGAATTAAAAAATCGTAAAAGTTAAATGTTCCCGTGCGGTTGCACGGGAACATTTTAACGTTATTAAAAGTTTTTAATACGGGCGCAAAATTTAATAGTTGGTCAAATCCGTCCTGCCCAATAAATAATCGGCGCTTACGTTTAATTCGTTACAAATCGAAATTAAAACGTCTAACGACGGCTCTCTTCTGCCTGTGCAGTAATTATTAATAACGCTTTGCGACATTGATATCTTTGCAAACGCGTTTTGCGATATTTTGTTGTATTCTAACAATTCTTTAAATCGTTCACAAAATCTGCTCATAAATTAATTATACCCGTTAATTGTCGTTTTGTCTTAACATATGGCTAACAGCCGTATATAATTGATTATGGCTTTTAGCCGTAACGAATTGGGGGGGGTGACAAAATGAATGAATATTTAAACGTCGAAATAATAGAAGAGTATATACGAAATAACGGCTTAACTAAACGTAGCTTTTGCGAACAATGCAAAATAAGCATTTCTACTTTATATCGTATACTTCGTAAAAAGCAATGCTACTTAATCTCACTGTTTAAAATTGCAAGAACTATGCAAATTGAAATATATTGTCTTTTTAAATAAAACTCGAATAATTTTTTTCAAGCGGTTGCATAGGCGGCGTAAAAAATGTATAATAAAAGAGCGCAATTTTTTTGTTTGAGGACGCGGCGCGAATAATTTAAGGAAAAATATATGAAAAGAATTTTAACAATGCAGGATTTGTCCTGCGTGGGGCAGTGTTCTCTGACCGTAGCTTTGCCCGTGCTTTCCGCTTACGGAGTGGAAACTTGCGTTCTGCCGACGGCGGTGCTCTCCAATCACACAATGTTCAAGGGGTGGAGCTATCTTGATTTGACGGATAAAATCCCTGAAATTTTTGAATATTGGGAAAAGAACGGGTTTAAGTTCGACGCCTTTTTGTTGGGCTATCTCGGCAAGGCTGAGCTTATGGATTTGGCAGAAAAAGCTTTTGATGGCTTTTCGGCTGAGGGCGCAAAGATTATTATTGACCCCGTGTTCGGCGACAACGGGGCGCTTTACGGCGGTTTTGATTTGGAATACGTTGCCGCAATGCGTAAACTTCTGCGCCGCGCGGATATAATTCTGCCCAACGTCACGGAAGCTTGTTTTTTGACTGGAACAGAGTATGTAAAAGATTATGACGGGCTGTTCGTTTGCGAGCTGGAAGAAAAGCTTAAAAAGCTTACCGACGCAAAGATAATTATTACGGGCGTGGAATTCGGAGGAAATATCGGCGAATTTATAGGCGGAAACAAAAGGGGCGAAATACTTTGGCACGAGCTTTTGCCGACAAAAAAGCACGGCACGGGCGATATATTCGCTTCGGTGTTTACGGCAAATTTGCTTTCAGGCAAAAGTTTACGCGATTCTTGCGAAAATGCGGCTGAGTTTGTAAGGGAATGTATAAAGAGAACGGATGCAGACCACTTTTACGGCGTGCAGTTTGAAAGAGTGTTGAAAAACGGAATTAAGAAATAAATCATAACGTAAGTAAAAAATAAAAAGTATTTGAAAAGGAGCGCAGGCGCTCCTTTTTTAATTAAAAGGCTTTTATGGAATGCGCATAACAAAATAAAATTGTCACAAACTTCTTTTACGGGCAAATTTTGCCTTTATAAGGAGATTTGTATGAAAGCTACGGGTATTGTGCGTAGAATAGACGAACTTGGCAGGGTAGTTATCCCCAAGGAAATAAGAAGTACATTAAGGTTAAAGTCGGGCGACCCTCTTGAAATATTTACGGACAGGGACGAACTTATGTTGAAAAAGTATTCGCCCATCGCTTCGCTTGAAAAATTTTCAGAGGGTACGGCAAAATCTCTTTCCGACCTTTCGGGACATATCGCGGTAATCTGCGATACGGACGGCGTTCTGCACGCTTCGGGCAGAGGACAGAGGGAGTTTGACGGTAAAAACCTTTCCCATAATATGGAAAAGATTCTGCGCGACAGAAAAAGCTATATCGCAAACGTTGCCGAGGGCGGCGACGTTGTGCCCATTTGCGCAGGTCAGCAGAACGAAGTTACCGCGCAGGTAATCGTTCCCATAGTCTGCAACGGGGACTGTCTTGGCGCGGTTGCGCTTGTTTCCTGCGAAAAGGGAGCAAAAATAGAGCCTGCCGCATGCAAGCTTGCACAGCTGTCCGCGAATATTCTTGCTGGGCAGTTTGAGTAAATTTTCTTTTTTTGCTTGCGCAAAAGTTCGGGTGGAGTAAATGGGGAAAAGTAAAAACAGGACGGGACAGTCCTTTCTGGCAGGCGCGGCGATAATTTCCATAGGGGGATTTGTTTCCAAAATTCTCGGCGCAATTTACAGGATACCCTTAACCGACGTTTTGGGCGGCGAGGGAATGGGGATATATCAGATGGTGTATCCTCTTTACTGCATTCTTTTAACCGTATCGGCGTCGGGAATCCCCACGGGAATTTCGCGCCTTATTTCCTCGGGAAAGGGATACGGCGCGGAGAGTCAGGCGTTCAGGCTTTACGGCGCAATAGGCGTAATAGGCACCCTTTTGATGTTTTTGCTTGCCGAACCGCTCGCCGCATTGCAGGGCGAGCCTGCAATAGCGCCCTGTTGCCGGTTGCTGTGTCCGTCCGTATTCTTTGTGTCTCTGCTTTCCGTTGTCAGGGGGTATTTTCAGGGCAGGGGTAATATGTTGCCCACGGCGACGACGGAAATATTGGAACAGCTGATAAAAGTCGGCGCCGGCGTTGCGCTATCCTGGTATTTCCGTGAAAATCTTACGTTGGCGGTATCTTCAACTCTGCTTGCGGTCACGCTCAGCGAAGCTCTTTCCACGGGCATTGCCGCCGTGTGGTACTTAAAAAAAAGGTCGAGGCGTCCCCTTTATTCGGAGCCTGCGGTGCCCGTGAAAAGCATTCTGCGCTTTACCGTGCCGCTTACGCTTACGGCAATCGCCCTGCCTCTTTCCCAGCTTGCGGAAAGTATAGTTGCGGTGCGGCTTTTAAAGGGCGCGGCGGACAACGCAACGGCGCTGTACGGCATTTTTTCGGGATGCGCTGTGACTATAATAAACTTGCCTGTTTCAATCTGTTACGGTCTTGCGGCATCCAGCATACCGCAGATTTCCCCTCTTGCCGAAAGCGGAGAGATGGGCGCGGCTAAGAAAAAAGTGTTCAAGTCGCTTATGATTACTTTTGCGGTTTCACTGCCTGCCGCGGTGGGTTTGTTCTTTCTCGCGCCCGTCGCCGCAAAACTCATCTTCGGGTCGTTGGAAGGGGACGAAAGGGAACTGCTTATCAATCTTGTAAAAATAATGGCGATTTCTTCGGTTACGCAGTCGCTGGTGCAGACTTCGTCCGCTTGTCTTACCGCGCTCGGAAGCCCCGTCAAAAGCACCGTTACGCAATGGTTTACTGCAATTTTAAGGGTTGGACTTTGCGCGGCGCTGATAAGCTTTACGCCTCTTTCCATAATAGGCGCGGCGTGGGCGGCGAATTGCGCTTATTTTGTTGCCACTTTAATGAATTTTTGGTATATTGTTAGAGTAACCGCGCACAAACCCGAAAAGATTTTACGGCGCAGTAAACCGCAGGCTTTAGGTTAATTCGCTGTCGCGTTACGGTTAATAAGTAAAAAAGGCGGCAATAAATATGAAGATAACTCTGATAGGGTTGGGCGTCTCGGCAGGTGATTTAACGCTGAGAGCAAAGGAGGCACTTAACAATGCGACCCAAATTTTTGTGCGAACGACTCACTCGGAAAGCTTTAAAAGCCTGGCTGACTACTCTGCCCAAGGATTAGACGAAGTTTTCGAAAAAAGCAGGAACTTCGACACGCTTAATAAAAACCTTGCGGCAAAGGTTCTTCAAGCCGCCAAAGAAAGCGACGTATGCTATTGCGTCGACGGGGCGGTCTGCGAGGACGAAGCTTGCAAAATTATTTTGAAGAAACACAGGGACTGCGAAGTAATGGATAGCGTTTCAAAAGCTTCGCACGCTTACAATACCTCGCGGCTAAACTGTTGCGAGGCGACTTGCGTTTCGGCTTATTCTGTGCAAAACCTTAAAAGTTGCCGCGCCGCCGTTGTTTATGACGTGGACTGCGAATATATTGCAGGGCTTGTTAAAGAGAAACTTACATATATTTTCGGCGAGGAGAGTTTTTGCTTTTTCGTAAGGGGCGAAAGCGCCGCAAAGGTAAGAATTTACGAGATTGACAGGCAGAAGAATTACGACGCGTCCTGCGCGGTCGCGGTCGAGGAAAGAGATTTTCTTGAAAAGGAAAGATACGATTACGCCGATTTGGAGCATATGGTAAAACTTCTGCGCGCGCCCGGCGGTTGTCCTTGGGATAGAGCGCAGACCTCGGAAAGCATAAAGGGCAATATGATTGAAGAGGCGTACGAGCTTGCCGACGCGATAGAGCGCGACGATGCCGACGGAATGGAAGAGGAGACGGGCGACGTGTTGTTGCAAGCGGCTTTCCACTCTGTTTTACAGGAAGAGAGGGGGGAGTTTACAGGCGGCGACGCATTGACGCGCATAGTTAAAAAACTAATTTTCCGTCACTCGCATATTTTCGGAGGAGATAAAGCGGCGAGCGAGAGCGAGGCTTTGGGCGTTTGGGAAAACAATAAACGCAAGGAAAAGGGGCAGGACAGTTACACTCAGACGGTAGTTGCCGTGCCTAAGAATATGCCTGCTTGTATGCGCGCGCAGAAAGTCGGTAAAAGGTCGGCAAAGTGCGGTATGGACTTTTTGTCCCCCCTATCGGCTTCCGAAAAACTTGCGGAAGAAGTAGGGGAACTTCTTGAAGCGTGCATAAAGGGTAACAAGGACGAAATCTTCGAAGAGGCTGGCGACGTGCTGTTTTCGGCGGTGAACACCTGCCGCCTTGCAGGCGCGGACTGCGAAGAGGCTTTACACGCGGCGACGGACAAGTTCATAAAAAGGTTTGCGGCGTTTGAAAAACTTGCGGCGGAAAGCGGCGAAAAGATTGAGGAAATGGACCCCTCGCGCTGGGATTATTATTGGATGCTTGCGAAAAATGCAGTTAAAGAAAATTAAGATAGGAAAATTACATACCGAAAACAATATTTTTTGCGCGCCGCTTGCAGGCTATACCAACGCGCCTTTCCGCGATATGTGCCGCGCATTCGGCGCAGGGCTTACTTTTACTGAAATGGTCAGCGCGAAAGGGCTTTGCTACGGTAGCGAAAAGACAGAACAGCTTCTTTACGTTTCGCCCGATTACAGCGGTATAAAGGCGTGCCAGATTTTCGGTAAAGAGCCGTACTATATGCGCAAGGCTTGCGAAAGCAAGGCTTTGGAACCGTTTGATTTGGTCGATATAAATATGGGCTGTCCCGTGCCGAAAATTTATAAAAACGGAGAGGGAAGCGCACTTCTGAACGATTTACATCTTGCCTCCGAAATTATAAAAGAGTGCAAAAAAAGCGGCAAATACGTTTCTGTTAAATTCCGGATTGGGGTGGACGGTGAGCATATTGTTTCGCGCGACTTTGCAACGGCTTGCGAGGACGCAGGCGCGGATATGATAACCGTGCACGGCAGAACACGCGATAAAATCTATTCGGGCGAAGTAAATTTTGAAGAAATAGCAAAGGCGAAAAAAGCCGTAAAAATTCCCGTTATTGCCAACGGCGGAATTTTTTCTGCCGAAGACGCCGAAAGGCTTATAAACGAAACGGGCGCCGACGGGGTGGCGGTTGCGCGCGGCGCAATGTACCGCCCATGGCTGTTTGCCGAGATTACGGGTTCCGCCTTTGGGGACTTAAAAAAAGTCGTTTTAAAACAGCTTGAAGACACGCAGAAAATTTACGGAGAAAGATTTGCCTGCGTTTTTATGCGCAAGATGATAGGGTTTTATCTGAAAGGCACGCATGACGCGGCTGCAATGCGCGAGAGGCTGTTCAAAGCCGCAACTTTAAAAGAAGTAAAAGAAATATTGCAAACTGTCTGCTTTTTATAAAAAATATGCTGAAAATTTTACCGACGCAATTCGACAAATTGCGTCGGCTTTTTTATATTTTCGACAGCGGCGTTATGTTAATATACCTTTTGCAATGCAGGTATATGTTGAACTTGCCGTTATAGAAAATTTCTGTATGGACTTTACTCTTCTGTATTCGGCGAAGATTGCAGTTAAAAACCCCGCGCGCGTGCGGCGCGTTGCGCTCGGCGCGGCTTTGGGCGCGGCTTTCGCCACAGTCTTTCCTCTGTTCGGGTTAAGCGCCGTGTGGTCCGCTGTCGTCAAAGTTGCTTCGGGGCTGTTGATATGTCTTACTTCTGGTAGGTTCAAAGGAATTAAAAGTTATTTGAAGTTCGCGTTTGCGTTCTTTGTGTTTACGGCTATTCTCGGCGGCGCGCTCATAGGTATTTTTTCTTTGACGGGTCTTGACTATTCCGCAGGGCAGGGCTATATGCTTTCTTCGGTGCCGATAGGCATACCGCTGTTCTGCGCGTTGCTTCTTATAATAGGCGCAAGAAAACTTGCCGCAAGATTGCAGAAAAACAGAAAAGACACAGTTACGGTAAGGATATTTTCCGACGGGTCGCAAGCCGAAGTCAAAGGCTTTTTCGACAGCGGAAATAAAGTTTATTCGAAAGGCGCGCCCGTCAGCATATTGCCCGAAGAGGTGGCAAAAAAACTTATCGATGAAAACCGTATAAAAGACGGCGTAAAAATACATACTGTTGCAGGGAGTAAAACTATCAAAATTTTCACTGCGGACAGGGTTGAAATTGACACGGGCGAAAGGACGGACGTGGTAAGGGGCGTAAGCTTCGGCATAAGTCCGCAAAGGATTGAAAAAGCCGTTTTGCACTGCGACTTGTTAGAGGATATAAAAATTCATTGAAGAGGTTTGTATGTTTGAAAAGATAAAAAGACTGCTTGCCGCGATTTTCGGCAACAATTCGTTAGATTACATATGCGGAACGGAAGCGCTTCCTCTGCCGCTGTCACAGGAGGAGGAAAGCGACAAAATAAGCCTTTTGGAGAGCGGTGACGAAAGGGCGAAGGCCGAGCTTGTCGAACACAATCTCAGGCTTGTAGTGTACATAGCAAAGAAGTTCGAGGGCACGGGCGCGGACGGCGACGACCTTGTTTCCGTAGGCACAATCGGACTTATCAAAGCTATAAATTCTTTCAAATCTGATAAAAACATCAAGCTTGCGACTTACGCTTCGCGGTGCATAGAAAACGAAATCCTTATGTATCTGCGCAGAATGTCAAGATTGAAACAGGAAGTAAGCTTCGACGAGCCTCTTAATACGGACTGGGAGGGGAACGAACTTCTTCTTTCCGACGTTATGGGTACGGATGCGGACGCGGTTTATTCGGATGTGGAAGGCGGCGTGGAAAGGGAGCTTTTAAAGGCGTCGTTAGACAAACTTTCACAGCGCGAACAGCGGATTATGAAAATGCGCTTCGGGCTTGACGGCGGCGACGGGATGACCCAGAAAGACGTTGCGGATAAGCTGGGGATTTCCCAAAGTTATATTTCAAGACTTGAAAAAAAGATAATTTCAAAACTAAAAAAAGACATATCGAGACATATCAATTAATATTGTTTTAAACTGCCCCAAGTTTTTAAACGCTTTCTGTACATAATAAAGGAGGTTTATATTATGTTGCAGAAAGTCGTTATATGCGGCGTGGATACGTCGGGACTGCCTCTGCTTTCGGCAAAGGAGCAGGAAGAACTTATGGTAAAATTGAAAGCAGGCGACGAAGCCGCGAGGGAGAGGTTCATCGTAGGCAATATGCGCCTTGTGCTGTCGCTTGTCAGAAGGTTCTGGGCTAAAAAGGCAAATGCGGACGACGTGTTTCAGGCAGGTTGCGTGGGGCTAATCAAGGCGATTGATAACTTTGATTTATCCGTCGGGGTTAAATTTTCGACTTACGCCGTGCCTATGATATTAGGTGAAATAAAGAGGTATTTGAGGGACGGAAACAGTTTGCGCGTATCAAGGAGCATACGCGACACTGCATATCAGATTTTAAAGGTAAGGGAAAAGCTGGAAGTAGACGACGAAGACGTGACATATGACAAAATAGCAAAGGAAATGAATGTGGCGGTATCGGAAGTTGCTTACGCTTTGGACGCGATTTCAGACCCTGTTTCCTTGTACGAGCCCGTTTACAACAAGTCGGGCGATACCCTTCTTTTAATGGACCAGATATTCGACGAAAAGAACAACGACGAGGTCTGGACGGAAAAAGCGGCTTTGTACGAAGCGATTGCAAGGCTTGAAGGCAGGGAAAAGAAGATACTTTTCCTCAGATATTTCGAGGGCAAGACCCAGACGGAAATATCGCAGGAAGTGGGAATATCGCAGGCGCAGGTTTCGCGCCTTGAAAAAACCGCTTTGAAACAGATAAAAGCCTGCATATCGTAACAAAAAAGCGAACGTTTAACGTTCGCTTTTTTGTTTCGCTATACTAACGCTATTGATGATCTATGTATGACGAAACTTTACATAGAAATTAAAAGTAGAATAAAAAACGATGTAACAACAATTAAAAATTTTTTAGAAAAGCACAGAATGATAAAACCTATAAACAGGGAAGAGTTTGACATAATGCGTAATGCGGAAATAATAGGCAAAGCAGACGATAATAGGGAATTATTTGATTGTCCAAGTTGGTACAGTTTTATAGCGGGTTGTGAATTACCGTTCTATTTACCAAAATATAAAGACAATGTAACTTCATTTACTTTGAATATGCTTGAGAGCAGAATAAAAGAAATATTTCCCTAATTAAAAAATGTAAAACAAAAAAAGTCGAAAAAGATTTCAGCTTTTTTTGTCACAATTTGTTGTTTTGTAAAGTCTTAATAATAAATACAATTTAAAAGTCGGAGGCTTTATAATGTTAAATATCAGTATTACTGAATTTGAAGTTAAAATAGAGATACCTGTAACAGAAAAAAATAGGTTTACAATAGGCAAGTTCTATTCTGAATTTCTTAATATTATCGGTAAATACGTTCAATCTTATAAAAAATATACAGATAAATTACTTATCTTTGATTTTTCGGAAGTTGAAGAAATTGATCCACTTGTTTTACCCAATATGATTACTTTGGGTATTGGTTTGAATAAATTGCACAGGTCTGTAACGCGAATCCAAAATGTGCATGGAGCGGCAGCATATATGTTATCAAAAACAAATTTCAAACAAATTACTGAATTGGAAAAAATTTATAGTTTTAAAGATTTAGAGAATGAATTGTCCGAAAAAGAAAAATCAAATTATAGAAATTGTAGAATATTTTTACATTATTTCAAATTTCCGTATAAGTTTAAATTTTACACAGAACAGAATTTTGAAAATAATGATAGATGCCGTAATGAATTAGTAGAATCTATAATTTGCGAGTTGGATGAATACGAAAATGCGGAAAAAATTAAAATGATGATAAACAACGAAAGCGCAATGACAAATGCAGAATTTAAAAGTTATACGGAAGAGTTGGATAATGAGGTAATTAATACTATTCAGCCGATAGGTTGTGAACGTTTAGTTCAGACAGGTATAATTTTCAAATGTATTTTTGAGAATATTAAAAATGCATATATGCATGGACTTAGCGGTTGCGCAGTTATGATTTTTGCGCGGCCCTTTCCCAAATTAAAAAAAGAAAAAATAGAAATTTCAATTTCTGATGTCGGTAAAGGTATACCGTATTCTATTTCAAAAAAACTACATAAATCAACTTTCAAAGATACTAATGCTTTTAATTTGCGTGATGATTTAAGTGTGGAGGATAAGGCGAAGTACAATTTCAATTATAGTTGTATTCTCGAAAGTATATTTTATAGGGCTAAACAATTGGATAAAGCTGACGACAATAATTTTGGGTTATTTGATGTTATCTGTTCAGTGTTAGAAGATAAAGACAAAAATACAAAGTCGGACAGGAGGGTTTATATTCATTCTGACGGCGTACGTCTTTGTCTAACAAACATTTTTTATGAAAAATACCTTAAAAATTGTATTAACAGAAAAAACGGTAAAATGGATATGTCTGTTGCGGAAGCTATTTTGTCTGAAAAAGTGTATTCTTTTAAAGAAGAGTATTCTTATGTTAAAAATACCAAAAAGTTTGGCGGTGCTCATTTAGAATACGAATTTTTTATTGATGTTGAAAGATAAAGTGTGAGGGATAATATGAGTATTAAAAATTATGGGTTATTTCTTGTAGATAAAAAAATTATCTATGTGGATTTGTATTTATATAAATTAACTTATTCTTCTTTAGAAACTTTCAATGCCAATGATAAGGCAAATTCTGCTTTATGTCGTGATTGGAAAAATTTAAACTCGGATATTGATAATCTTAAAGACTATGTATGTTACGTCGACTTAAGCAAAGACATATTTATTAACAATAAAATAAAAAGTGATGTTGTGAGGCAAGATACAATTTTCGAAATTTTGAATCAATTTAAAAAGTTATTGCGCAAGAGTAATATAAAAGAGTATTTAGTCATTGGAGAACACTTCGGCGATGATAGTATTTTTAATGACACGCCTTCTAATCCTGAGCCGAAAACATTACACTACGGAGAAGGTTACCCCGAATATGGGGAAGAAGAAAATTCTCATAAAGTTTATCAAGATTTAGGCGGTAAATTTCCAGAAGGACAACCTAGAATTGTAAATAATTTTTTAAGCGAAAGTTTAAAAAATTATGCGGTGGTAAGAAAACCTAATAAAGAACCTATATATCTTGAATCTGCAAATGTATTTGCAAACGAATATATATTTGTGAAAAGGTTATTTGTTCATTCGGATATAGAAGCATACTTCATATATTGGTTATTTATTAAAATTATAGAAGCGGTCAGAGAGATACAAGGCTTAAATGAAGTTACCCTTGTTAGCGCAAGTGATACAGGGGCAATGATAGTTACCGAAATATGCGCTATGGCAAACAATTTTAAAGGTGTTGTTGCTGTTCCTGAATTTAAGTCCGAACACATGTTACATATTGGACCTAAACCGAATTTTCAAAAACACGGTTTTAATTTTGACCAATTGTTTGGAAATTATATTTACATATTTGATTTTATGTGTGAGGGCAACGAATATAGAAATCTTCAGAATCTGTTTGCAATTAAAGATGCCGAATTTATTGGTGCTTTTGGTGTGGCTGTCTATGATTATCCAAGAAAAAGCACGGGTGAAAACGATAATGAAGGAATTTGTGCACTTGTAGACGTTAAAACATGGAAGGAGCCTGAAAAACAATATATTATAACTTATAGTTATAAAGAGCAAAGGAGGGAGAATTGATTGTGAAAAAAAGTAATGCTGAAAAATTTTACGAAAATATATCTAAAACAGGCTGTGTTTCGGAAATGCTAAATGAAGATAAGCAATTATTTAAAACTATAGTTTTAAAGTTTTATGAAGAAATCAATGGTAAGCCGGCAATAAATAATATAGATTTTACTCCACACGATGAGTATCATTTGATAGACATTTATGAAATTATAGATACAATTTTTATAAAAGGGAATAAATCAAAAGATAAAATTACTTCTAAAGAATTGCTGTACTTAAATCTTGCAATTCTATTTCATGATGTTGGAATGCATGAAGATGAGTTGGGCGCAACTCAACGGGATGAGCACGCTGCTACTGCCGTGAATTTTGTAAAAAATCAGTTGCCTAAAGCTTGCGGTGATAAATATTACACGGTTTTAGGAGGAATGGACGGCGTAAAAAGCATTTCGAGTATATGTGGAGCGCATAGTGATGCTAACGGCGGATATGTGAGGCTCAGATTATCGGAAGTTAAACCGTTTAACGAAGAAGCGGGTAAGCGTGCTGGTGGTTATAAAAGATTAATATTACTTGCTGTTATTTTACGTATCGCAGACGAACTGGATGTTTGTTCTCAAAGGATTAATTATACCAGGGAGAGACCGATAACTGCGACAAGCAGTAAAGGCTTCATAGAATCTCATAAAAAACATTGGCAAAAATGTACTTTATTTGATATGCCGCATTATGAATATGGAAAAAATGCTGTTATATTAAGAATACGAAATGAAGGTTTCTTTGATGACCAATGCGTTAATAGTATGTCGGAAAATTATGATTTAATTAATGAGCATGTACAAAAACTTGCAGGCGTTAATAAAGAAGCCGACAATGATAAAACAATTAAAAAATTGCTTAACGGGCAAAGTGAAAAGTTACAATTTGAATGTGTTGTAAATTTGAATAAGTATGAAGATGCAAGATTAAAAGAAAAAGGGTTTCAAACAACAGATTTAATTGAAATTTGTAAAAATATAAATTTTGAAATAATGTGTGAACAAACGGTTTGTTTAAAGTGGGGTACATATTATTTTAAATACTTAAAACCTGTAAGGGAAGAATTTGCAAAGAAATTGGCTTTCGGTAAAGGGGGGCACATAATGGGGCATAAATCTTTAAATTATATAGGTGATAATATTCCATGCATTTATGACCATATGAATTTTCATAAATTAATGGATTCAGGTGAAATGCAAGAAATAATCAGAACTGTTGTAACTAAATCGTTCGGGCAAATTGTTGTTAATGAGGTGGGTGATGATAATACCTCCTCTTCAATAATTATTGGCATGGATTCTATAGGTAGTAGATTGGCTGTAATGCTTGGAAGAGAGTTGCGTTTACCTGTGCTTTCATATGCTTCTAAAACAAAAGATAAAGTTTATCCAAATATAGAAATCGACGTAGAAGTTATTGATGAATGGTACAAATTATCAGTAAAAGATAAAAAGCATATTTATATAATTTGTGATAATATATATACGTTTGAAAGTATATCAACTTGTCTCAAAATTATAGGACAAGAAAGCATAAATACAGATTTGATTCACATTTTTTGCTTGTTTGACAGAAAACCTATTCATGGCGATTATTTTTCGGATAAAAGTAAAAGGAAACCAAAATACGAAGAACTTTATCGTTCCTTTAAAATTTTTCCTATATTTGATAAGATGAAGACGAATTTTGTTCGTGCGGATGCTTGTATATTCTGTATGCTTAAAAATGGGAGGGTAAAATGAAAGTTATTGAACCGGGTGTGGAAATTTTAGATTTAAAAGACGGGAGTCAAATTCTTAAAAATATCGAAAAATTCGGAAGGATATGTTATAAAAGTGAAAATTTTATAACCGAAGAGTCGGCACTGATATTTGTAAAAAAAATAATTGAAAGTGGGCACGAATCGGTGATTGAACATGAAAAAGTTACTGTAAAAATTATATGTGACAGAGGAGTCAGTCACGAAATTGTAAGACATAGAATTGCAAGCTACAGTCAGGAAAGTACGCGTTACTGTAATTATGCAAATGATAAATTTGGTAATGAATTGACTTTTATTAAACCATTTTTCTGGAAACATGATAAGGAAAAATATAATATTTGGTTTTCTTCGATGCAGGTTGCTGAAGACCATTATATGAAGTTATTGGGATTAGGGGCAAAACCAGAAGAGGCAAGAAGTGTTTTGCCAAATAGTATAAAGACTGAGATAGTTGTTACAATGAATTTACGTGAATGGCGACATTTCTTTAAACTTAGAACAAGTTTAAGAGCACATCCTCAAATGCGCCAAATTACGATTCCTTTACTGAAAGAGTTTAAGTCAAAATTGCCTATCATTTTCGATGATATTTTAATATAATTACACTAAATGCTTGGTATAATTTATATAAGAAATAAAAAATATTGTATATATTTCGAGGGCAAGACCCAGACGGAAATATCGAAGGAAGTGGGCATATCGCAGGCGCAGGTTTCGCGCCTTGAAAAAACGGCTTTGAAACAGATAAAAGCCTGCATATCATAAAAAACTTTACAGCGCGCCTTAACGGCGCGTTTTTTTGTGCCGAAAATTAAAAAAACAGTATAAAAAACTTGACGGAGCGTACAATAGTATGTATAATTATCTAAAAAATTTTAGGTAAATAAATTAAATAAATATGGACATTGAAAAGAATTTCGAAAAAATTTATCGCAATTTCAGGTTGCATCTTTACAAGTATATTTTTGAGGCTTTGGGCGAAAGAGAGGGGTCTTTGACCGTTACCGAATTTTTCGCCGTGGAAACGATAGGGCTTATGGGCAACCCCACCGTTACGGAGTTTGCAGAGTGTCTTTCGATAACTTCGTCTCACGCCGCGTATAAGGTGCGCCAGCTTGCAGAAAAAGGATATGTAAGGAAAATACCCACGGAAGACGGCAGGGTATTTAAGCTTGAAGTAACTGAAAAATTCACCAGATACTACCACGGCGACAATGCCTACGGAAGATATATTTTTGATATTTTAAAACAAAAGATGTCGCAGGAAGAGCTTGAACAGACGGACAGGCTTTTCAAAAAATTTGTGGCGGCGATAGAAAAAGGAGATTATAATGATTAAAATTATTACAGACAGTTCGAGCAATTTCACGCGCGAAGAGGCGGAAAGTCTCGGCATACGGTTGATGCCCCTTACAATAAATTTCGGTACGGAAGAGTACAGGGACGGCATAGACATAGACTGCGACGGATTTTATAAAAAACTTAAAGAGTGCAGTGAATTTCCGCACACCTCGCAGTTGACGGAAGAACAGGTTGAAGAGGCGGTTAAAGCCGCATTAGAAGAGGCGGACGAAGTGCTTATTTTGCCGCTTGCCTCTGTTTTAAGCGGTTCTTACGAAAGATGCAAGGCGGTTGCGGACAGGTACGATAACGTTTACGCCTACGACACAAAGTGCACTACCGTTATGCTGAAACTCTGCGTTGCGGAAGCGTTGAAAATGGCTGACAAAAGCGCGGCGGAAGTCATAACAATGCTTGAAAATCTGCGCCCCAAACTCAAACTTTTTGCCGTACTCGACACATTGGAAAATCTTAAACGGGGTGGCAGGCTTTCCAAGGCTTCGGCAATCATAGGTTCGGTTCTTAAAATAAAACCCGTAATAACTTTCGGCGCGGACGGCAGCGTGGAAATGGTTTCGAAGCAATTCGGCATAAACAAGGGTATCGCTTATATCGCGGACGCCGTGGATAAAAGCAAAATCGATTATAAAAAACCCGTGTTTCTCGTTTACACTGAAAACGACAAAAACGCCGAAACGCTTATTTCAAAACTTGGCATTGAATACAGTGAAAAATCAAACATTTGCCCCGTTATCGGCACGCACATAGGAAGCGAAGCGGCCGGTATAGTTTACGCCGAAAAGTAAAATTAAATAAAAAGCGGACGGAAACCCGTCCGCTTTTTTTATGTCTTTATAAAAATAACGGGTACGAAATTTTTCGTACCCATATATATCTAAGGCGCAATAGTTTGGGTTAAGGCCTAATAAAAAGCGCAGGCGGCTTACGATAAAACTTTGCCGTTTGCTTTTTAGGAGGTAGGTGTATTCTTGCGAATACGGCGCCTTGAAATACCCGTTATTTACGTTTTAAAAAACATTCTTTCAAATTTTCAGTCGTAAAATATTGTTTTAAGGCGCGGTGGCATTCTTTGCTTTTAAAAGCTGTATGCAAATTTTTGTCGTTTGGGAAATGGATACGGCTTTTGCCATCATTCCCGACGTATTCTTTTGTTCCATAAGTCAATAATCTTTATAAATTGTCCCCTTGGTAGACTATGTCTATTATATGCCTAACTCTTGCCAAAGTCAAGTAATTTCGGCAAGAGTCAGCCATAATTAAACAATAAGGAGATAACTTATGGATGTTGCTTTGAATTTCGGCGAAAACATTTCAGCGTTGATTTTCGACAGGGGAATGAACGTTGAAAGATTTTCAAAAGAAGTTAATATAGACAGTTCGGTTATTTACAAGTATCAGCGCAGACAAAGTTTACCTTCCTTGACGAACTTTATAGTAATTGCCGATTATTTCGGCTGTTCAGCCGACGGTTTGCTTGGGAATCTGTCGGACTATCCTAACGGCGGTTTTAAACCTGCGAAAAATTTTTCGAAAAGACTTAACCAATTGCTTGAAGAAAAAGGGATAAAACGTTACGGTTTAAGAAAAAAGGCTAAGGAAAAAGGTTACTCGTTTGCCAAACAAAGCCTTGACGATTGGGTTCACGGAACACGGATACCGTCTGTTATCAATGCCGTCGCTCTGGCGGAATGTTTAGATGTTTCCCTTGATTATCTCTTGGGCAGAGAGTAAAAAATTAACACCTATTTAAAAGATAAAGCGTTTCATATGGCTTTGCCCCGTTTTTAAAGCGCAGAACTTTTTGCGGAGTTTCACTGTTTCCGCAGTTAAATAATAAAGTAAAAAACGGTTTACTTTTTACTTGCCGCCGTCTATAATTATAAAGAGGTATTTTATGATAGTAGCAGATTGGGTCTTCCTCGGAATAATACTCGGCGGTCTGTCGCTGGGTGCTTTGCTCGGTTTCGGCAGGGTGTTCAAGTTTTTCACGACCGGAATATTCGGTATAATAATTTCAATAGTCGTTTGCTTTCTTATCGGCGCGGCGTTTCAGGGAGCGGCAGAGCCGCTTTTAAATAAGCTTGCGAACGCGATTACGGCAAACGAAAACTGGTTCTGCCAATTCCTCGGCAAAATCAATATTCAGGTTGTACTTTATTACGTTATAATGTTTGCGGTGGTGTGGGTTCTTCGCTACATTATCGTAAAGATTATAAAAGCAGTATCGGAGAGTGAAAACAAAATCATAAAAGTTCTTAACAGGCTTTTCGGCGCGCTCCTGTTCCTTGGTATGCTTCTTTTGGTCGGTTTCCTTATAATAAGGCTTATCGGCTGGGTCGGGGGAGATACGGCGGAGAATTTCTATAATTATCTTAATTCAGGGCTGTTAGGGCTCGGCAGGCTGTTTGCAATGCTAAATGCCGATTGGTACGCAAATTATACCGCGCCCCCCGCAGACCCCGAAGGTTTCGCGTTTTTGTTAAAAGTTTTGGCTTAATATTAATTTGATGCGCAAGGCAATTTTAAAAAGCTTTGCGCATATTTTATTATATGGAAGTTACCTATTCCGCCCTTAAACAGAAGGACGTTATAAATTTGACAGACGGAAAAAATATGGGCAAGGTATGCGATTTGACGTTTACCTTTCCCGAAAACAACGTCACGGGTTTTACCGTTACGGGGTGCAAGGGGTTTAAATTTTCCAAGCAAGAGGTATTTATCCCTATAAAGTGCGTGGTTAAAATAGGCAGAGACGCTGTGCTTATAAAGTTCGGTAAGGAAGAGGACGCGCATCCGCCCAAACCCGACAAGCCGCAATTTCCGCCCGACTGTCCGCCCAAATGCTGTCCTCCGCCCGATTGCGGACAGGGTTTTCCCCCGTATCCTACGTCGGGCAGAAGAAGTTACGACGAATACGAATAATCAGGATATTTTATTGAAAATTAAAAGGACGTTCGGTTATGACCGTCCTTTTTTGTGCGAAAATTTAAGGGTTAAATTTGCCTTTTCGGCAGTGTGAACTTTAAATTCATATGTCGCGTTTTTCTTTGCGCGGCCTTAGAAAATATTTTCCAAAGTCAAAGAATAAGCGTCAGGCAGATTTTTTGCTATTTCTTTTAAAACTTCTATCTTGCCCAAAGCAAGTTCGTACTGTCCCGTATATATAAGTCCGCAAGCTTCCGACAGCCAGTAATCTATATACGAAATATCGTTGTGCGGCAGTAAAACCTGCAACCGTGATTTTTTGTCCGTCCAAAGCGTTCTGACGGCGTAACCGTCCTCTCTTGTAGCCGTTTCGTCCTCTATTTTAGAATACAATGTTTCCAGCGCGTCGGAAAATTCGTTGAACTGTTTTTGCAGATACAGCTCGGCAAAAACAAAAATGCCGATGCAAAGAAGTATTGCCGTAACAGTGTAAGCAATCGCTTTTACCATTGTCCGTTCACCTCGGTTTGAAGTATTTTGTATTTTTCACCGCGTTTCTGGAAGTAAACCCTGCCTTCTCCGTTTACCGTCATTGCGACGACTTCTTTTATTTTTGCGTCCTGCTCTTTTAAAAACTTTGCAAGCATGCTGTCGTCAAAACCACATCGTTCAAGGTTCTTTTTGTCGGGTTTGCCCCTGTCAATCAGCATTAAGGAGAGGGAGGTTGAAGCCTTTTCTTCCTTTTCAAGCGCTGAAAACGAGCCGTTCGATTCGTACAGCCCGTAATAAACGTCGTCAAGGTTGAAATAGCCGGCAACGCGCATGCTTTCGATTAAATCACTTACATCAAGGTTGTTTTTCTTCAACTGGAACTCGTCTATTCCGTTTTTGTTTATGACGACGGAGGGCTTTCCGCTTATAACTTTTTTGACGGGCTGGAACCAAAGCTGTAAAAGCCAAACTATCTGGTGAAGTATGAAAATCGTGACAATGGCGATAATTCCGTACAAAATGGGTATGGATGTATCCGCCATAGGAATGCAGGCGAGTTCGGCAATGACAAGACTTATAACGAACTCAAAGGGCTGCATTTCGCCAATCTGGCTTTTACCCATAAGGCGCATTACCAAAAGCAGTGTTATAAATATAATTGCAGTGCGAATAAATATCAAAGCCATAAAATTAGTATTCTCAAAATAATTTACAATATTCTTGCTTTATTTGCCCATATGTGCTATAATTCCGTATGAATTTTAAGGAGAATTTTATTGAATTTTAACGAGGCGATTTCGGCTGTGCATTCGCTCGGAAACAGGGGTATGAACTTTGGTTTGGAGCGTACTCGCGCGCTGTTGGACGGGCTGGGAAGCCCCGACGGAAAACTTAAAATTATACATATTGCAGGCACCAACGGAAAGGGGTCCACGGCGGAGTTCATAACGCAGATTTTGATTGCGGCAGGAAAAAGCGTAGGAACGTTTACTTCGCCTGCGGTGTACGGTTATTGCGAGCAGTTCAGAATAAACGGCGAACCGATAGACGGTGAGCTGTATGCAAAGGCGTTCGGAAGCGCTTTAAAAATTTCTGCAGGCGCTACACAGTTTGAAGTGGAAACCGCCGCCGCGCTGTATGCTTTTGTGCTTGCAGGTTGCGAGTACGCAGTGGTGGAATGCGGATTGGGTGGCACATATGACGCGACTAACGCCATTTTAAGAAAGGAAGTTGCTGTTATAACCTCGGTTTCGCTGGAACATACGGGCGTGCTTGGAAATACTTTAAAAGAAATTTGCACGCACAAGTCAGGCATAATAAAAGGCTGTCCTGCGGTAGTAAATTCGTTGCAAAGCGCGGAAGTTGCCGCGTTTTTTGAGAAAAAGAACGTCATTATTACCGAAAAACCTCAGATTATATGCGAAAACGCCTTTTTGTACGGAGGAAAAGAGTACCGCTTGACTATGAAAGGCGCCGCACAACCGTACAATGCGGCTTGCGCGATTGAAGTTGCAAAATTATTGAAAATTGACGAAACTGCGACATATATGGGGGTCTATTCTGCATTTTTAGGCGGAAGAATAGAAGTTTTAACGGCAAAAGACGGAACTTTATATGTTCTTGACGGAGCGCATAACCCTGCGGCTTTTGCGCCGCTTAAAGACTATTTGTCTAAACAGAGTGGGGAGAAGAGCATAGTTTTCGGGTGTTTATCCGATAAGGATGTGAAGGGTAACGCCGCCGCTTTGGCAGGCGTTGCGAACGAGTTTTTTGCGGTAAGTCCGCCCGTTCAGAGGGCTATGGAAAGCGATAAAATTTACTCGGCATTGAAGTGTGTTTGTCCTGCGGTTTACAGGGTGGGTACGGTTGCGGAAGCGCTTGAAAAATCTGTTAATAAAACGGTCGCGGTGTGCGGTTCGTTCACATTGTTGAAAGAGGCGAAAATATGGATAGAGAAAAAGTTATAAAAGCCGTTGAAGACCTGCTTGAAGCTTTGGGCGAGAACAATAAACGCGAGGGGCTTGCCGATACCCCGAGGAGGGTGGCGGACGCCTATGCGGAGCTTTTATCGGGCGAGGGACAAAATGCGGAAGAGCATTTAAGCAGGACTTTTGCGTCCGATTGCGGCGAAATAGTTCTGGAAAAGGAAATTTATTTTTCTTCGCTGTGCGAGCATCATTTAATGCCCTTTTTCGGAAAAATCGCAATTGCATATATTCCTAACGGCAAAGTTGTGGGGCTTTCCAAACTTGCGCGCACTGTTGACGTGTATTCGAAACGGCTTCAGATACAGGAAAGACTAACCCGTCAGATTGCGGAAGAGATTATGCGCGTGCTCAAACCCAAAGGGGTGTTCGTTTACTGCGAGGCTGAGCATACCTGTATGACCTGCCGTGGAGTAAAAAAGGCAGGTAGCAAAACGGCGACTTACTGCGCTTTGGGCGCGTTCACAAAAGAAAACAGGGAAGAAGTGCTCGCGCTTTTGAAATAAAATGATAATAGGCAAGAAAATTTTTGAAAATTATACCTATATAATGGCAATAATAAACCTGACGCCGGACAGTTTTTGGCACGAAAGCAGGGCGACTGCCGACGATGTGCTGTTCAGGGTTGAAAAAGCAATTAAGGACGGGGCCGCCGTAATCGATATAGGCGCGCAGTCCACAAGACCCGGTTATACGGAAGTCAGCGCCGAAGAGGAGATAAACAGGTTCGAACGCCCCTTGAAGCTTATAAAGGAAAGATTTGACGTCCCCGTGTCGGTCGACACTTATTATTCAGAGAGCGCGGCGGCCGCGCTTGCGATAGGCGCGGATATGATTAACGACGTGTGGGGGCTTTCACGCGGCGGCAATATGGCTGAAATTATCGCAAAACACGGCGCGTCCGTATGTATAATGCACAATGCAAAAACGCCGTTATCGGGTGATATATGGCACCCTATTAAAACTTTTTTAAAGGACAGGGCGGAATTTGCGGTCGCGTCTGGTATAGATAAAGAAAAGATAATTCTTGATGGCGGAATAGGTTTTGCAAAGAACAGAGAACAGAATCACGAACTTTTGAACGGATACGAAAAACTGTCGGATTTGGGCTTCCCTCTTCTTTTGGGGACAAGCAGAAAATCAATGTTCGGAGGAAATCCTGAGGACAGATTGCCTCAGACTTTGGACTCTACGAGGCTTGCCGTAAGGAAAAATACTCTTTTTGTGCGTGTCCATGATGTAAAAGAGAATGCCGAGGTCATTAAAAATGAGTATGAACGCGGTTAAAATAAGGGGGCTTGAAGTTTACGCCTGCCACGGCGTACACGACGAAGAAAAAGTTAATCCTCAGCCCTTTATTTTCGATGTGGATATAGTTACAGACTTTTATAAAGGCGCGCTAAGCGACGATTTGTCGGGCACGGTTAATTACTCTAAGGTGTGCGATATTTTGGCTGATGTTGCGCAAAAAAACGTGTTCAATTTAATCGAAACTTTGGCATATTCGGGGGTCTACGCTATTTTTGAAAGCGTAAACGCCAAAAAAGTAACGCTTACGGTGTACAAGCCCGAAGCGCCTGTAAAGCATAAATTCGGCAGCGTGGGCGTTACCGTTCAAGCCGAAAAAGAGAAAGCGTATCTATCTTTGGGGTCTTCTGTTGGCGACAGGAGAGAATATCTTGACAAAGCGTTGAAACTGCTTGACGGAACGCGCGGAATCAGGGTGAATAAAGTTTCGGCATATATAGAAACCCGACCTTACGGCGGAGTTGCGAAAAATATGTTTTTAAACTGCGCCGCAGAGATTGAAACAATTTTAACTGCGGAACAGCTTTTAGGAGAAATACACCGTATCGAAAGCGCTTGCGGCAGAGAGCGGACGGTGCGCTGGGGGGATAGAACCCTCGATATCGACATAATATTTTTCGGTAAAAAGGTAATTTTGAGCGATGTTTTGCAGGTTCCGCACAGGGAGTATTCAAAGCGCGATTTTGTTTTGACGCCCCTTAAAGAAATAGCGCCGGAATTTGTCTGCCCTGTTTTGTCGAAAAAAATCAAAGAATTGTAAGATTTTGTAAAAATGCGGCTGATATGTTGGCTTTGTTGTGCAAGTTGCACAAAAATTTTTTAAAAATATGTACAAGTCGTCATTCTTATGATATAATCCGTTAATAGAGAAAGTATTTACTTTATTTCGGCGGAGACTGCTCCGCGCGAGGTGTTTTTTATGGAAAAAATAGGCATTATAGATTTGGGCTCGAATTCCGCAAGACTTGTCATAGTCAATCTTTTCGCCGACGGCTATTTTATGGTTGTGGACGAACTTAAAGAGAGCGTAAGACTCGGACAGGATATGGAAAGAGACGGCTTTTTAAAGCCTGCAAGGGTTGCGGAAACCATCAAAACATTAAAAATGTTCAAAAGGCTTTGCGACGCGAGCGGAGTTGTTCGCATTATCGCGGTTGCGACCGAAGCGGTGCGCAGGGCTAAAAACCAGCGCAGTTTTCTTGACGAAATTCAGGCTACCTGCGGAATAAAAATAAAGGTTTTAACGGCGGAAGAAGAGGCTGTTCTCGTTTATCGCGGCGTTATAAACACAATGGACATTCCCAAGGGCATCGTTCTTGAAATAGGCGGCGGTTCAACCAAAATAATTTATTACAACCGCAGAAATATGCTCAATTATGTAACCCTTCCTTTCGGCGCGGTTACTTTAACGGGGCTGTTTTCGGGCGACGGGCTTAAACCCGAGGAACAGGCGGCGAAGATTGAAGCGTTCTTTACCGAACAGCTTGAAAAGGTTGATTGGCTTAAAGAGCTTGACCCCGATGTTCAGATGATTGGCGTGGGCGGTTCGTTCAGGAATTTGTTTAAAATTTCGAGAATGGTGCACAAATATCCCTTGGACACCGTGCATAATTACAGAATGATGACCGAGGACTTTACGCCCGTTTACGATATGATAAAGGTCCTTGATTTGGACAAAAAGAAGAAAATAAAGGGTCTTTCGGCTGAAAGAGCGGATATTTTACCAGCCGCGCTTGCGGTTATAAAGTCTTTTGTCACTTTTGTGAACGCCGACGGGTTCACATTGTCGGGCGCGGGTCTCAGAGAGGGCATAATGTTCAATCAGGCGCTTCCTATGACCATAGAAAAGCCGATTGCGGACGTTTTGAACTATTCTTTGACGACGCTTGTCAAATATTACGACTGCGAGGAAAAGCATGTCGAGCATGTTGTTAATTTGAGCATACAGCTCTTCAAGCAATTGCGCGTTTTACACAAGTTCCCCCGTCAGTACCTTAAAATATTGAAAGTTGCCGCTATGTTGCACGATTGCGGCATGCGCATAAAATATTACAACCATCAGCGGCACAGCTGGTATATGATTCTTAACGCTACGCTTTACGGCGTTTCGCACAGGGATATAGTTTTGGCGGCGTTTACCGCCTGCTGTCACAAAAAAGAGGATATCAACCTCTATGATTGGGCGAGATATCGCGATATTGTGACGGAAGACGATTTGGACGTGGTTAAAAAGCTCGGCGTTATGCTACGCATAGCCGAAAGCCTTGACAGGGCAAACTCGGGCACGATAAAAAGTATCAACTGCGACATTTTGGGCGATTCGGTAATTATGAAGACCGAGGTGGACGGCGACGCTACGCTTGAAATAAAGAACGCAATGGCTGCCGCGACAGAGTTCAGAAAATCTTTCCACAAAAATCTGGAAATACTTTAAAAAATGGAAAATGCCGCTTTTAAGGCGGCATTTATTTATAGAACGGTTAATTTATGGAATACGTTTTGGCAAGCGCTTCGCCGAGGAGAAAAGAGCTTTTATCGCAAGTTTTGCAGAAGTTTGAAGTTGTACCCTCCGACGCGGACGAAAAAGTTAATATTTCCCTTTTCCCCGAACAGATGGCTTGCGCTTTGGCGGAAAAGAAATGCGACGGGGTTTTCGCTTTAAACCCTTATAAAACAGTAATAGGCTGCGATACAATCGTTGTTTTTGGCGGCGAGGTTTTGGGCAAGCCTAAGGACAGGGACGACGCTGTAAATACGCTCAAAAAACTGTCGGGCAAAACGCATTTTGTGGTTACGGGGGTATGCGTCAGAAGCCCTTTTAAAAAGCTTGTCGGATTTGACAAAACAGAGGTTAAGTTCAACATATTGTCGGACGAATTCATAAAAAACTATGTTGACGGCGGTTCGCCGATGGACAAGGCAGGCAGTTACGGAATACAGGACGAGGGGGTAGTCAAAGAGTACTTCGGAAGCTATACAAACGTTGTCGGTCTGCCCGTAAATCTTACGAAAAAATTACTTGACGGGGTGCGCGCTGAATAATGAAGAGAATTTCCGTTGACATGGGTTCGGGTGTCACTAAAATATATATTCCCGGATGCGGAGTAGTTTTGAGAGAGGCGACCTGTATTGCCGTGGAAGAATACGAAGAGGGCGGCGAAAAGGTTCTGTCGGTAAAAGCTTACGGCGATAAGGCGCGCGCGCTTTCGGGCAGGGCGGCGGTCAATACGCACATTATAAACCCCGTATTCGAGGGCGATGTAGTGAACGAGGGGCTTGCCTCCCTTCTTTTTGAATATTTTTTGAACAAGATAGAAATTACGCGCAAAAAAGCCAAACGCGTAGAGGTTGTTTTTATACTGCCCTGCGGCGCAAAGGCCGAACTTAAACAGAAATATATGCGCATTGCCGAGGACTGCGGAATAGCTTCGGTTTATTTTACAATGACTCCGTTCGCCTCGGTTTTGGGGCACAATGTTGCAATAAGCGAAAGCACGCCTATGTTTGTGCTCGATATAGGACATTCCATTACAAATATTGCCGCTGTTTCGCAGGACGGTATAATTTACGGTCTGACCGTAAACCTCGGCGGAGGAAATATCGATGTGCATATCATAGACGAGCTTGCCGATAATTACAACCTTAAAATCGGCGCGCTGACTGCCGAAAGGCTGAAAAACACCGTCGGGAGTTTATTGCGCGACGACAACAAAATGAACGTTGTAGAGGGCAGGGAAGTCACTTCCGGCGCGCCTGCGTCCATTGCCGTAAATTCCGAACAGATTTACGGGGTGATAACCACATACGTCGATAAAATTTTGGAATACGTCGCGCTTGTTTTGACAAAGCTTCCTGCGGAGGTTGCGTCGGGGGTAATGCACGGCGGAATATATCTTTCAGGCGGTCTTATGAAGCTTGACGGGCTTCCAGAATATATTGAAGAAAAAATGAATATCCCCGTGAATATGCCCGAAGAACCACAACTTGCGGCAGTAATCGGCGGCGGTACAATACTTGCAAACGACAGCCTGTTGGACAGGCTTGCAATGGTGGACTGATTTAAAATTATATTTAAAAAATCAAACCGAGCGGCGCATAAATCGCGCCGCTTTTTTGTTGCGTTGATTTTAAAAATCAATAACTACGAATTGTTTAAAAAAATCATTTGGGGGCATCATTGCTATATCAAATGCCAAACAACTGCATCTGCAAACGCAAGAACTTCGCTTCCGTCATGTCATCATCGTTATACAAAACGCCAAACAACCGCATATTTGTTAAAAAAACAACCGTTGAGTTTCGGCATTCAAATATATCAGATTAAATTTAATCGGCTGTGTCGTTGCTGACGCGGACAGGCGTTCCGTAATGCAGAAATCCTTTGAATTTTTCGGGTTTGTTTTTTTAATAAGAATGACGTGGTATGCAATTTAAAGACGCTTTGTGTTTTTGCGTTAATTAAAATAATTTTTCTTGATTATTTCCGCGTTTTTTTATATAATAAAAAAAATCGTTTAAATTTTCGGAATTTTATGGGTAAAAAACATAACATACGCAATTTTTGCATAATAGCGCATATTGACCACGGCAAGTCTACCCTTGCCGACAGGCTTATGGAACGCACGGGACAGGTTTCCGAAAGGGATATGGAGGCGCAGCTTCTTGACTCTATGGACATAGAGCGCGAGCGCGGAATCACTATAAAACTTACTCCCGTAAGAATGTTTTATAAAGCCAAAGACGGGGAAGAGTACGAGTTCAATTTAATAGATACGCCGGGACACGTTGACTTTACTTACGAGGTGTCACGTTCACTTGCCGCGTGCGAAGGCGCGATACTTATAGTAGACGCCTCGCAGGGGGTTGAGGCGCAGACGCTTGCAAACGTGTATCTTGCGCTTGAAAACGATCTGGAAATTCTGCCCGTTATAAACAAAATAGACCTGCCGTCCGCCCGTCCTGACGAAGTGAAGGCGGAAATAGAGGAAGTTATCGGGCTTGACGCGTCTGACGCGCCTTTGATTTCGGCGAAAGAGGGGCTGAATATTGACGATGTTTTAGAGGCGGTTGTAAAGACTTTTCCAGCGCCCGAATGCGACGAGTCCGCGCCCTTGAAAGCGCTTATTTTTGACAGCTATTACGACAATTATAAGGGCGTAATTCTTTTTGTCAGAATAAAGGACGGCGCTGTCAGGGCAGGCGATAAAATAAAAACTTTCCGCTCGGATAAGGTTTACGAGGTGGTTGAAACGGGCGTATTTGCGCCCAACCTCAGCCCTAAAAACGGGCTTTCCGCAGGCGACGTCGGCTATGTTGCGGCATCAATCAAATCAATACAGGACGTGGCTGTAGGCGATACGCTGATAAATGCGGAAAACCCTGCGGCGGAGCCTTTGCCCGGTTATAAAAAGGTGCAAAGCGTAGTTTTCTGCGGCATTTACCCCCTTGATGGTAGTAAATTCAACGACCTTAAAGACGCTATATTAAAGTTGCAACTCAACGATGCTTCGCTGATATTCGAGCCTGATAGTTCGGTTGCGCTCGGGTTCGGGTTCAGGTGCGGATTTTTGGGACTTTTGCATATGGAAATTATTCAGGAGCGCATAGAAAGGGAGTTCGGGCTGGAAATAATAACTACCGCGCCGTCTGTAAGCTATAAAGTGGTGAAGACCGACGGCGAGGTTGTTTTCGTGGACAACCCTTCGCACCTGCCGCCTATGTCCGAGATTGAACATATGGAGGAGCCCATTGTCAAGGCGGACATTTATTCGCCGCCCGACTATTTGGGTCAGATTATGGATTTATGCAGGGAAAAGAGAGGGGTATTCCTGCAAATGACTTACCTTGACAAATCAAGGGTGAAACTTGAATATCATTTGCCCCTTAACGAAATAATTTTCGACTTTTTCGACGCGGTCAAGTCGAGAACGCGCGGCTACGCAAGTTTCGACTATGAACTTATAGGCTATGAACGAAGCAAGCTTGTAAAACTTGACATTATGCTTAACGGCGACGTGTGCGACGCGCTTTCTATGATTGTGCACGAGGATAGCGCCTATACTCGCGGAAGAATGCTCTGCGAAAACCTGAAAGAAGCGATACCGCGACAGCTTTTTGAGGTGCCTGTACAGGCGGCGATAGGCGGAAAAATAATTGCAAGGGAAACGGTCAAAGCAGTAAGAAAGGACGTGCTTGCAAAGTGTTACGGCGGAGATATTACAAGGAAGAAGAAGCTTCTTGAAAAGCAGAAAGAGGGCAAAAAGCGTATGCGCCAGATAGGCAATGTGGAAGTGCCGTCCGAAGTGTTTATGCAGATTTTAAAGACAAATAAAGACTGATATGGGTTTTTTTGAAAAAGTATACGAGGTTGTTAAAAAGGTGCCGCGCGGTAAAGTAATAACTTACGGTCAGGTTGCGGCGGCGTGCGGTTCGCCTAAGGCGTCGCGGCAGGTCGGTTGGGCTTTGCATTGCAATCCGAGTCAAGGCGTTATACCTTGCCACAGGGTCGTTTTTAAGGACGGAAGTCTGACCGACGGCTTTGCTTTCGGCGGCAGGGAAGTGCAGAAAGCTATGTTGGAAAGCGAGGGCGTAGAAGTGGGCGCCGATTATAAAATAGATTTGAAAAAGTACGGTAACGGAGGCATATAATGGGGGGTATTTACGTTCATATACCGTTTTGCAAGTCGAAATGCAGATATTGCGATTTCGTTTCGTACCCTGATAAGCTATGTTTTGCGGAGAGTTATATGGCATGCGTATACCGCGAAATGGCAATGCGCAAAGACGAGCTTAAAGATTATAAATTCGATACTTTGTATATCGGCGGCGGAACCCCGTCAGTTATAGACGAAAATTACATAGCTATGCTCGTTGCGGCGGCAAAAAAGAACTTCAATCTTGAAAAAGACGCCGAAATCACTATTGAAATGAACCCCGGGACGGTCAGCGAACGCAAAATAATAACATATCTTAAATGCGGAATCAACCGCTTTTCGGTAGGCTTGCAGACAGCAGTTGACAGCCAGCTTGCGGAAATAGGCAGAACGCATAATTTAAAAGAATTTCAGCTGTGCGCTAAACTGCTGAAAGGTTATAATTTCAGCGCAGACGTTATGATCGGGCTTAAAGACCAAAGCGTTGAAGATATTGAAAAAACTATCGAAACTGCGGCATATTCGGGGGCTAAACACATTTCTATGTATGCATTGTCCCCTGAGGACGGCACGCCGATATACACTGATTATTTAAACGGGGAGCTGCCCGATAACGACGAAGTTGCAGAAATGTACGAAGCCGGCGTGCGCAAATTAAAAGAGCTTGGTTATGAAAGATACGAGGTTTCAAATTTCTGCAAAAAGGGTTTTGAAAGTCGCCATAACCTTAATTATTGGAATAGAGGAGACTATATCGGCTTCGGTGTTGCGGCTTCTTCCTGCATAAATAATGTAAGATTTACAAACACTTTTGATTTGGACGAGTATTTTAAATGTATTTTGTCTGGTAATTTTGCCGTAAAGGACAGCGAAAAGATTGATAAGGACGGTCAGGAAGAGGAGTTTATTATGCTTTCTCTGCGCACGGCGAAAGGGCTGAACTTTGCCTTGTTCAAAGAAAAATTCGGCGTTGATTTTAAAGAAAAATATTCCTCCGCTTTTGCAAAGGTGGGCGAATATGTTGAAGTTAGCGGTGATTTTTTAAAAATAAAAGATAAGTTTCTGTTTATTCAGAACAGCGTTATAGTGGAGTTTTTAAGGGTGAAATAAAAGCGTGCGGAAATTAATTTCCGCACGCTTTTAAAATATAATAAGGAAGTCGCGTTCAGCCTTGCAGGGTTTTTGTGGCTATGACTTTGCCGCGCACCCCGTCGATAAGATAGGCGTTGATTTTTTTTGTTTTGTCGCATATGCCGACGTAGTAATAACAGCCGTCGTCATATAAAAGCCTTACATAAATTTCCCCGTCGAACAGTCCGTTTTTTGTCAGGCTTTCGAAAAGTTCTGCCGCGTGTTCTTTTACGCATAGCACGGCTTGGTCACACGTCATTACGTTTTCGTGCTTTACGGATAGCGCAGTGTATGTATTGCTTTCGCCGTCGTGCGTCAAAGTGACCTCAACGCCCGTTTTATCGAATGCCGGCGAGGAAAAACTCAAATAATAGTTTTTATCCACCGCCTGATAGTTCATTTCTCCTTCGTAACCCTCTGTCTTTATTTCCAAAACCTGAGGGTTTTTTGGAAGGGTTACAAAAATTTCCACAACGTCGCACAGTTCGCCTTTATAGCCGTCGGCAGTATAAGGCTGTTCTTTTTGCGAACAATAAATTTTTATTTCCGTCGAGTCGTCCTTATAAGCGAAAACATCGGAACGTCTTTCGGAAACGTATTCGGTGTAGTCAATGTTTTTAGTGCACGCCGCAGACGAAACGAGCGCGCACGCCGCAAGGAAAGAGGCTGCCAGAACCAATAATCGCTTTTTCATACAACAGTATACTGTCCAAAAAGTTATTCTATGAATAATTTTTAAAATCGGGACGCGGAAAAAAGCTTTTTTTACATCTTTTCTTGCATTTTTTACTATTTTCAAACAGTTGCATTTTTAGTTGCGCTGTGATAAAATAGGTAAAATATTAAATTATACTGCCCTTTTATACACGCAAGGCGGAGAAATCGAATTTACATATGTTCAACGTAGTTGTAAAAACAGCCCTTAAAACTTTATTGGGCGTAATAATTGCCTTGCTTATAGCGTTTGCTATTGCAAGTCTGGGTTTCCCGGGGAGCATGGCGTCTCTGTTTGAAAATTGGGGGAATTATTCTCTTGCGACGGGGTACGCGTCTTTAAGTTACAGCTATTCGGGAAACGCGGAAGATTTGGCGCGCTGCTTTCAGGACAGCGTTCTTGCAGGCAACGACGGGGATATAGTCCGTTACGGCGAAGAGCTTTACGCCCACAAAGATTTTGCCGACGTCTGCGAAAGCAAAAACGAACAGCTGGGTACAATCAGCGGAAAAGTAAAAATAGACTATAAGCAATATGTCTACGGCAGTGTGGCGTGCGCAAAGTACAATCAGGACGGTATTAAAAGCGCGATTGAAACAGCAAATGCGGCAATGGACGATGCGGTGGGCTTTCCCGAAAACAACGCGCTGGCGCAATTGGCTTTGCGCGTCATTGCAAAAGCCGACGTCGACGGCGCGGCGGAGTTGTTGAAAGAGATCGAAAAACACCATACGGACAGTATTTATTATCAAGCCGTAAAAGAACAGTTGCTTAAAATTGCAAATTCATAAGAAAACATTTATTAGGAGATATATATGAATAAAATCGTAAAGGAAGCTTTGACTTTTGACGACGTGTTGCTTATTCCGGCGGCGTCGGATGTGTTGCCCTCTACCGTAGACTTGCGGACGTCGCTTTGCAAAGGTATTGATTTGAACATCCCCCTTATCAGCGCGGCTATGGATACGGTAACGGAAAGCAAGCTTGCAATTGCCATGGCGCGCGAAGGCGGCATCGGAATAATTCATAAAAATATGTCCATAGAAGAGCAGGCGGCTCAGGTGGACAAGGTTAAGCGCAGCGAACACGGCGTTATTACCGACCCTTTCCATCTTTCCCCCGAGCAGCCCGTAAGCGCGGCTTGCGACCTTATGGCAAAATATAAGATAAGCGGCGTGCCCATTACCTGCGACGGAAAGCTTGTGGGAATTCTCACCAACAGGGATTTGAGATTTGAGACGAATTTCGCCCAGCCCATAGCTAACGTAATGACAAAGGACAACCTAGTGACAGCGCCCGAGGGAACTTCGCTTTCGGAAGCGCAGAAAATTCTCGGAAAACACAGAATAGAAAAACTGCCCATAGTCGATAAACACGGCTATCTTAAAGGGCTTATAACTATAAAAGATATTGAAAAATCCATTCAGTACCCCAACAGCGCAAGGGACAAAAAAGGCAGGCTTCTGGCAGGCGCGGCTATCGGCGCGTCGGCGGACGTCCTTGAAAGAGTTGCAGAGCTTGTCAATTCAAAGGTTGACATTGTCGTGCTGGACAGCGCTCACGGACACTCGCTCGGAATTATAAAGGCGGTTGAAAAAGTTAAAAAGGCTTATCCCGACCTTCCCGTGGTTGCAGGAAACGTTGCTACGGCGGCGGCTACGCACGACCTTTTAAGCGCCGGCGCGGACGTAGTAAAAGTGGGTATAGGCCCCGGTTCAATCTGCACGACGCGTATTGTCGCAGGCATCGGTATGCCTCAGCTTACGGCGGTTATGGACTGCGCGGAAGAGGCTGATAAGGTGGGCAAGCGCATTATAGCGGACGGCGGAGTCAAGTATTCAGGTGACATCGTCAAAGCGCTTGCGGCAGGCGGAAGCGCCGTTATGATTGGTTCGCTCTTTGCGGGAACAACCGAATCACCGGGCGAACTTGAAATTTATCAGGGCAGAAGCTTTAAATCTTACAGGGGTATGGGCTCGCTCCCCGCTATGGCAAAGGGAAGCAAGGACAGATATTTCCAATCCAACGCAATAAAATTCGTACCCGAAGGCGTAGAGGGCAGGGTGCCTTACAGGGGCGCTTTGGCAGATATCATTTTCCAGCTTATGGGCGGTCTTCGTGCAGGTATGGGTTATACGGGCTGCGGTACAATAGACGCGCTCAGAAAGGACGCTAAATTCGTAAAAATGACGGCGGCGTCTCTTGCGGAAAGCCACCCCCACGATATTTCCATAACCAAAGAAGCCCCCAACTATTCGCCTAAGAATTAAAAATACGACCGCATATATGCGCCGCTTAACGCTGTAAATTGCGTTTTGCCTGTATCTTTGCGGTCTTTACTTATTTATAAATTTACGTTTAAAGAGGAAAAAATAAATGCAGCATCAGAAAGTTTTGATTTTGGACTTCGGCGGTCAATACAATCAGCTAATCGCAAGGCGCGTGAGGGAACAGGGCGTTTTCTGCGATTTGATGCCTTCGGAAATGAGCCTTGAAAAAATTAAGGAATACAACCCCATAGGCATTATCTTCACGGGCGGTCCCAACAGCGTTTATGAGGAAGACAGCCCTAAGATTGACAAAGGGGTGTTCGAGCTTGGAATTCCCGTCCTCGGCATATGTTACGGATGTCAATTAACGGCGCATATGTTGGGGGGTACGGTTGAAAACGCCAAAGCTTCGGAGTATGGTAAGGCGGAAGTTTCTTACGTTAAATCGCCGCTTACCAAGGGCGTGCCCGAAAGAGCGGTTTGCTGGATGAGTCATACCGACAGGATAACCCAGCTCCCCGAAGGGTTTATAAAAATAGCGCACAGCGACAACTGCGCGTTTGCTGCATTCGGCGACGAAAAGCGTAAAATTTACGGGGTACAGTTTCATCCCGAGGTCAACCATACCCAATTCGGTACGCAGCTTTTAAGAAACTTTTTATATGAAATATGCGGTGCCGTCGGCGACTGGACAATGTCAAACTTTGTTGCAAACCAGATAGCGGCGTTAAAGGAAAAATTGGGCGATAAAAAGGTGCTTTGCGCAATGTCCGGCGGAGTTGACAGCGCTGTTGCGGCAACTCTTATACATAAAGCGGTAGGCGACAATTTGACCTGCGTTTTTGTAGACCACGGTCTTTTGAGAAAATACGAAGCCGACGAGGTAATGTCCGTATTTAAAGACGGGCTTAAAATAAATCTTATTAAAGCCGATGCAGGCGCAGTATTTCTTAAAAAACTTAAAGGCGTAACAGAGCCCGAGAAAAAACGTAAAATAATAGGCGAAGAATTTATACGCGCATTCGAAATCGAGGCAAAAAAGATAGGAAAGGTCGATTTTTTGGTTCAGGGAACAATTTACCCCGACGTTATAGAGAGCGGAAAGGGCAAAAGCGCCGTGATAAAATCACACCATAACGTCGGCGGTCTGCCCTCAGTTGTTGACTTTAAAGAAATTATCGAGCCTTTGCGCGACCTTTTTAAGGATGAGGTAAGAAAAGTCGGGTTTGAGCTCGGCTTGCCTAAAAGCGTGGTAATGCGCCAGCCTTTCCCCGGTCCCGGACTTGCAATCCGTATTATGGGCGAGGTTACGGAAGAAAAGCTTGAAACGTTGAGAGACAGCGATTATATTTTGAGGGACGAAATTGAAAAAGCAGGTCTTGACGAAGAAATCTGGCAGTACTTCACCGTTATTACAAACAGTAAGACTGTGGGCGTGCAGGGCGATTTCAGAACTTATGAAAACGTAATAGCAATCCGCGCGGTAACGTCTTTGGACGCAATGACTGCCGATTGGGCAAGAATACCTTACGATGTTCTTGAAACGATTTCAACCCGAATCGTGAACGAAGTTAAACATGCCAACAGAATTGTTTACGATATAACGTCAAAACCCCCTGCAACAATTGAATGGGAGTAAAATATTTTTTCTGCCTTAGTATTTGAATTTAAAGATTTACTATCGTTTTCAGTTTAGTAATGGACTTTAAGTTTTATCGATTTTTAATAAAATTTAATAAAACTAAACGTGTTATTTAAGGCATATATCGGGGGCAATTGTAAAATTGCCCCTTTTGTTAATTGTTTTAAAAGTATTTTAAATTAAAAAGCCGATATATGTGTTTCAAAAATATTTGTTTAAAATCAGGGTTATAAAAGTCCTGTAAAATGCTACAATAATTCAAAGTTATAAACCGCTGAATTTACAATTTGCCTGACGGATTGAAGTATATTTTTTACAATTGCAAATTTGTTGTTTATTCGATAAAATCCGCCTGTAACTTGCGCCGCGTACTGTTTTGTCCGCACTTGACGGGGCTGATAAGTTGTGTTATACTTAACTTTAATGACTGATTTCCAAGCTGTAAAAAACTTAATTAACCCTAAAAAGGAACCCACAAAAGAGTTTTTTCTTGACTTGCTGGACGGCGAAAAACAGTTTGAATATGAAAATGCTCACGTTCAGGCTGTTATGATAATGCTTAGGGCGCTTTATCTTGCCAAATTGAAGTCAAAGCTTAATTCCGCGCGCGAGGAAAAAGAGGGCATTTTAAAGCAGGAAGATTACAATGCCGAAAAATATCGCAAAGTGCTTGAACTCAATGCGGAAATTTCAAAAATCAAGGCAAAAATGCAGGAATTCAAGCCGTTTTTCGACGAGCCTTATTTTGCCCGTATGGATTTGATGGACGAGAAAGAGGGTTACAACAGCTATTATATAGGAAAGCACGGCAGCGAGGGGCTTGAAATAGTTGACTGGCGCGCGCCGCTTGCAAGAAAATATTATCAGAAGAGCAAAACTTTCTTTTCAATAAACGATTACGATTATAAACTTATTCTCCGCAGGGCGCTCAAAACTTGCAACGGCAAGGTTCTCGACGTCAGGAACGAATATCTATCCCTTGCCGATTATCTTACAGAGGAAGAGATAGGCGGCAGAGACGAGGCGCTTATTTTTGACCCGTTTTTGAAAGAAATTTTGCGCGGACGAAAGGAAAAGCAGGAAATCTGCGACATAATCGAAACAATACAGGAAAAGCAGCTTGAAATTATAACCTTGCCCGAGCGTACGGAATTTGTGTTGCAGGGTGTTGCAGGCAGCGGCAAGACGATGATACTTTTACACCGCCTTTCTTACATTATGTACAACAATGAAAGCGTGCGCCCTACCGACGTTATGGTTATTACGCCGTCCGACTCTTTCAATGCGTTTATAGACGAGCTTTCTTCCGTTCTCGAACTCGAAAAGGTGAGAACGAGTACTCTGGACAATTATTTTTTAAAGCTTTTGAAGAGCGCAGGGGCTGATTTAAGCGGCAAAATAGATTTTAACGCCGCCGTGGACGACAAGTATCTTAAATATATTTACTCACCCGAATTCGAAGCTGATGTGGACAGAAAGCTTGCAAAAGTCTATGACGGGGTTTACGGGCTTTTCGCCTCCGAAAATTGCATGGATGTGACAAAAGAAGTTATTTCGTCGTTTGCTTTGCAGATTGAGCATTACGAAAGGCTGAAAAACGCGCACGTCCGCATTCGCAGAAGCGTACTCGGCGAGATTAAAGAAAAAAAGGACGGCGGTCTGTATTACACAAAACAGTTCCGATATATGTTCAACTGCGTTTTGGACGTTAAAGAGTTTTTAACGCTTGTATCGGACGACGAAAGGATGAAAGACTACGCTTATTTTTACAGGCAGTTTCTTTCATTTTACAAATCTTTAAAGTTCCTGCGCAGATACTCGCAGAAAATATGCCTTGCGGCGGAAGAGGATTTAAAAAACCTTGAAACTGCGGTTGATAAAGAAATTTCCGATTTGAAAAGATATAAGATTAAAACTGCCGAAGGGGAAGTTCTTACCTATTCGGACGGCATTGCAAAACGGGAAGAGCTTAAAAAGGAAATTGTTTCTGCGGCAGGCGGCGTGAATACTATTTTAAACTGTTTTTCCGCCTTTTACGACTTTGCCGATGTTATACGGGGTGAAAGCTATTTGATTTCAATCGGCAAGTGCGAAAGTGTGACCGATATACTCCGTTTTTTCTATAAAGAGACGGTAAAAGCGGCGAAAATCAAGCATAGTATGGGGTCTACGCGCTTAATCCGCAGTGATTTGTTTGCGCTGTGTCTTATTTTAACAAAGCTGAATTTTAATCTTTCGCCTAAATTTTCCTTTGTGTTTGTAGATGAGGCGCAGGATATTTCGCCTGCGGAATACGGCGTATTAAAAAAGGTGAACGACCGCGCGGTCTTCAATGTTTTCGGCGATTTGAAGCAGAATATTACAGTTTACAGGGGCATTAAAGACTGGGCTCAGCTTGATTATTCGGTTTACAATCTTAATCTGAACTATCGCAACACCAATCAGATTGTTTCTTATGTTTCTGAAAATTTGGGAATAGAAATGAAGTCGATAGGCTTTGACGGGGCGGAAATAGAACGCATTTCTCCGCGTTCGGTTACGGGTTGGCTTTCTGGCAAAAACGGGCTTAAAGCCGTCATATGTGGGGGGCAATCGATTGAAAAGTATGCAAAAAAAGGCTATAACAGGCTTAGGGATACGGGTAAAATATCAAAAACAAAAATAAACGTTATGACCGTATACGAAAGTAAAGGGCTGGAATTTACCGCCGTTGCGGTTGCCGACGGGGATATGACGGATAATGAAAAATACATTGCCTATACAAGGGCGCTGAAAGAACTTGCGATTATCGAAGAATAATTCTTTAAAGGCGGAACATCGGTTCCGTCTTTTTTCGTTGGCAATTTATTTCTTTAATTTAAGACGTGCGAAGAGTTTTAACAATCTTTTGCAGGGCAATAATCTCTTAAGATACTTGCCATATTTTGGCAAAAGTGTTATAATGTGTTTTAAAGACTGAAACACCCGAAAAAGGCGGAAAGCGAGGCATATATGGCTGTTAAAAACAAAAAACCCGTAGACGTTTTTGAAATTGACGGAGAACTTTTAAACGTTGTAAGCTATGCAAATTACTATTGCAGGCTTCCGCTTTTTACTTCTTTTAAAATTTTTAACAGGGATACCGAAAACGCTGCCGACATAACTGTTAGCGTAAGCGGTTCAACGCCGTTGATACTAGCAACCGACGTGCATATAGAAGAGATACCCCACGAAAGCAGTATAGAGGTTATTCCTCAGAATGTTTTAAACCCCAAGTACCTTGCTGAAATCGAAGAGCCGGAAAATTGCACCGTTGAGGTCAGGCTTTTATGCGGTAAAACTTTGGTATGCACTCTGCAAGCCGAAGTTCAGGCTTTGCCGATAGATTGTTGGGGAGGACTTTCCGCCAATGCGGAAACATTGGCGTCATTTGTCCGCCCTAAGCTTGCGGACTGCCAGAAAATTCTTGCCGAAGCAGGGCTTCAACTCAAAACGTGGGGGTATTCTTCCGAATTTGCCGGCTATTCGGGTACGGATAAAAACGGTGTAAGGAATGCCGCGGCGTCTGTGTTTGCCGCTGTGCGCAGACTGAATATAGACAGGGGCGAAGAGTGCGATTTGTCGCTTTTAACGCGTACGGGGGACGTTACCCGAATAGTGCGCGACAAGTCCGCGACGCCTTTGGAGCTTGCGCTTTTTGTTGCAAGTTGTTTTGAAGCGACAAGGCTTAACCCCGTGATAATTCTCGGTAAATCAAGCATATGTGTGGGGGTATGGCTTTATGAAAGCTGTTTTTCATCTGCTTTACAGGACGATATGCAGCTTTTGGAAAAGTACGTTACAGAGGGTGTAAACAATTTAACGCTATTTGATGTAGACGACTTGTTTTCGCACAGAAACGCAAGTTACACAACCAGCGAAGCGCATGTCAAGGCAAGCCTGCAAAAGGGCGACTATGAAATTTGCGTTGACATAAAGCGGTGCAGGATAGGCGGACTTTTTCCTTTGCCGTTAAAGGTCAAGACAGCGCAAGGTTATGAACTTCTGTCCGACAATCAGTTTTCTTTCGACGAAAAGCCGACCGCAGTGCCCGACGCCGCAAAGTACGAATACGATAAAACCTTGTCCAAAGAGGCGACTTGGCAAAGGCGTCTGTTGGATTTGTCGCTTAAAAACAATCTGTTGAATTTCCGTTATTCAAGGGACTGTCTGCACGTTTTATGCGCAGATTTATCAGATTTCTGTAAAAAAACCGAAGAAAAAGGTAAATTTACGCTACTTCCCAATACTACGCCCATAACCGACGCAGTTTATTTCGGGGAAAGCAAAAGCGTTAAAAGCATGGCGGAACTGATTGAGATAGAGATGCGCGGCGGTAAGGTTCGCTGTCTTGCATCCGCCGACGCGCTTAACGAAATCGCATCGTCTATGATTAGAAAGGCGCGCTCCGCTGAAGAAGAGGCAGGCGCCAAAACTCTGTATCTTGCGCTCGGTTTTTTAAAATGGCGCAACGAGGGGGACAGAGAGGATAAATACGCGCCCGTAACGCTTCTGCCCGTAAGTCTGAAAAGACAGAAATCGCAGGGCGTTTTAATGGAGGTCGGCGAGGAATACGAGGTAAACACAACCCTTTTGGAATTCCTTAAACAAAGCTTCGGAATAGACGTCCGCGGCGTGGAGGGCAAAGGGCTTTCACCCAAAGAAATTCTTGCTGTTTTCCGTGCGAAAACGGCTAATATGAAGGGGTGGATGGTGTATGAGGACGTATACCTTTCACAGTTTACTTTTGCAAGATACGCTATGTGGGCGGATGTCAGAAACAACGTTAAAAGCTTTTCGAAAAATCCTCTTATAGCCTCTTTGATGTCCAACGCAAACAAGCTTGCGGGCAATAAGCTTTCGGGCGTTTCGGAGGACGACGCCGACCCGTGCGATGTGCTTACACCTTTGCCTTGCGACAGCGCGCAGTACGCCGCTGTAGCCGAATCTGAAAAGGGTACGACATTCGTTCTGCACGGTCCCCCCGGCACCGGTAAAAGCCAGACAATAACAAACATTATTGCAAACGCCTTAGATAAAGGCAAAAGGGTGCTGTTTGTCGCGGAAAAGCAGGCGGCTTTGCAGGTCGTTAAAAAAAGGCTTTGCGATATTGGTATAGGCGAGTTCTGTCTGGAACTTCATTCGGGCAAATCTGCCGACAAGTCTGAAATTATCCGCAATATCGAAGCGACGATGCTTCTTGCATACGACGGCGACGGCGGAAGTTTTGTCGAAACGGGCGCAAGAATTAAGGAAACGCGCGATACTTTGCGCGCGCCTTTGGAGGCTTTGCATAAAAAAAGAAGGCTGGGACTGAGCGTTTACGAGGGTATGGTCTATTATCTTCAAAATAAAAACGCGCCCGAGCTTATGAACATCGAAAGCACGTTTTACGATTCTTTGACCAAGCAGAAGCTGGAAGATTACGAAAATATGCTTATTACCGCGCAGGCAGCGGCGAAAGAGTGCGGCGGAGTTTACCGTTCGCCTTTTACGGAAGTGAAGCTGACCGAATGCGACGAAAAAACAAAACAAGCTGTGGTATGCGCCGCAGAGGTTGTTCTTGCAGAGCTTAAACATCTTAAAAATTATCTGGGGCTTTTCCTTGAAACGTTTAAGCAGAAGACGAGCAAATTCACCCGTAAAAAGCTTGAAAACTTAATAGAGGTCGTTTCGATTTTAAAAGACGGCGCGCTTAAAGAGTTTTTTGAGTGCGACGAGGAGGAGCTTTACAAATTTTATAACGCCAACCTTCGCTATGACAGCGAGGTAAAGCATTGGCTTAAAAATTTCAGGGTTTTGCCCGATATAACTAAGTTTGCCGAGGACATAGAAGCTGAAATAGACAATTGGGGCGAAAATTACCGTTCGTCGCGCAAACTTCTTGCGGTAATTAAAAGGATAAACCGTTGCGCCGCACAACCCGTCAAGGAAAAGGACGAGTTGGAGTGGATAAAACGTGCCGTCGAGATTGAAAGGGCAAGGGAACGCATAATTTCTAATACCGTTCTTGCGGCAAACTTTACGGGCTTCGGCGGTATCAACGAGAAAAAGCGCGAAGAATTTTTGAAGCCTTTTTACAATATGCACCGCCTATGCGCGCAAACGTTTATGGACTATAACGCCGACGTTTTCAACAGCGTTTGCGTTACCGCCAACGGCGGAATTTTAAAGCCGCTTATATCGGGTCTTATTTCCGCCGCTACGGCTTTTGTAAAGAGCGCGGATTATTTCGTAAAAATTATAAAAGCAGATAAAACTGCTTACGCCGACGCCGATATTTTTGAAATATATACGGCAAAGTGTACTTCGCTGATAGACAACATCGATATGTTGCCTGCGTGGTGTATGTATAAATCTACCGCTAAAAAACTGAACGACTGCGGTCTGTCGTTTATGACCGACGCAATGGAAAGCGGTAAAATCACGGGTAAACAGATACTTTCTTCGTTCAGGAAAAACGTTTACCGCAATTTTATTCAGACCAACATCCCTGCGGACGAAAGTCTTGCGGCGTTCTCAGCTAACGTTCTTGACGAAAGCGCGGCTAATTTTTCACAGCTTTTGGAAGAGTTCACAGCTTTTACAAAGGAAAAAATACGAAAAGATTTGATTTCAAGACTGCCAATGCCCGAAACCGAAGGACCCCTTGCGTTGGAGGTTATGTCGTTTCAGCGTCAGACAAAGGGTAGTTTAAGAAGTCTGAATTTAAGGAATTTATTTGCGGAAATTCCCGAACTTATGAAAGTTGTGGCGCCCTGTATGCTTATGTCGCCCGGAACCGTTTCGCAGTATCTGGCTGCCGACCCCGAACTTTTCGATATCGTGATTTTCGACGAAGCTTCTCAGATACCCACCTGCGAGGCAGTGCCGTCGCTTGCAAGGGCAAAAAGCGCAATAATCGTTGGTGACCCCAAACAGATGCCGCCAACTTCATTCTTTATGGGTACGGGACAGGACGACGACCACCCCGAAACGGAGGATTTGGAGAGCGTATTGGAAGACTGCCTTGCTTTGGGAATACCCGAAAAGCATCTGATATGGCATTACCGTTCCAAGCACGAAAGTTTAATCGCATTTTCAAACATCACATATTATTCAAGCAAACTCTGCACATTCCCGTCGCCCGACGCTTTGGAGAGCAGGGTAAAAATGCACTATATCGAGCAAGGAGTTTACGAGCGCGGCGGTACAAAATGCAACCGCGAGGAGGCGGAAGGGTTGGTTGCCGAGGTTGTGCGCAGGTTGAAAGACGAAAGACTTCGCCGTTCGAGTATGGGTATAGTCACTTTTTCGACCCCACAGCAGGTTTATGTTGAAAAACTTTTGGGTAAAGCAATCGTAAAACACGGGCTTGAAGAAGCGGCTTACGACAGGGAAGAGCCGTTGTTCGTTAAAAACCTTGAAAACGTGCAGGGCGACGAAAGAGACGTCATACTTTTTTCTGTTTGTTACGGACCCGACAGAATGGGCAGACTGTCGTTGAACTTCGGACCTTTGAACCAATACGGCGGCTGGCGCAGGCTGAATGTTGCCGTCTCGCGCGCAAGGGAAGAAATGCTTGTATTTTCGTCAATGCGATACTCTATGATTGATTTGGCGCGCACTACTTCAAGGGGTGTTGCAGGATTGAAAGCTTTCCTTGAATTTGCCGAAAAGGGCAGGACGAGTATTTCGGTTAAGAGCGACGACTTGATTCTGAATAAACAGGGAATCGGAAGATTTATTGCGGAAGAACTGTCGAATTACGGCTATGAGTGCCGTTGCGACGTCGGCGTTTCGGACTTCAAAATAGACGTCGGCGTTCTCGACCCTGTAAACAAGCGCGAGTTTGTTTTAGGCGTTTTATGCGACGGTACAAAGCAGTTTTCCGTAAAGGACCGCGCCGTTATGCAGGTGCAGACGTTGAAGCGGAACAATTGGAACGTTTACAGGCTTTATTCGATAAATTTCTTCAATAACCCCAAACGCGAAATAAAGAAGATAAAAGAACTTTTGGACAAGCTAACGGGCGAGGGTAGACCTGCGGCGATAAATTTCAGAAAGCCTTACCGCGCCGCTAAAACCGACGTAAAGTCCTGCGACGCAAACTACGTTCTGTGCGGAGCGAACGACGCCGAGGTGATAAGGGCGATAAAAGCTGTTGCGGCGGCTGAGGAACCTATCTCTTCGCAGTTCTTAATGAAACGCACTCTGTCGTGTTTCGGAATACCCAAGTACGGCGTAAAACTTGAAAGCAAACTACGCGCTTTAATCGATAAATGCGGTTTTGAAAGCTGTGAAATGCTGGGCAACATCTATTATTTCAAAACTGATAAATTCTCGGGCTTTGACAGGTACCGCGTGGAAGAAGGGGGCTCGTTGCGCTCGCAAGAGTACGATTATACTCCTTACGACGTAATATCGCTTATTAAAGGCATACTTCTGAACAGGGTGAGCGTCTACGCGGACGAACTTATTCCTACGGTTCTCAAAGAGCTTAAAGTTCCGCGCGCTTCCGACAAACTCAATTCGTTCGTTTACGGCTGTATAGACGAGGGCGTAAAACGCGGCTTGTTTATAAGAAGCATATCCGACAAGATTTCACTTGCTTAAAAGTTTAAAATTGCGGAGCGCGGAAAGTCCGCGCTCCGCATACATTAACAAAATATTGCTTTTTTAAGTAGCTTAAAGTTTTAAATTTATTTTTTTATTAAAAATCCCCGACTGCAAAATGCAGTCGGGGATTTTATAAGTATGTTTTTTCAGATTTCCAAAACGTCGGTCATATCGTAAAGACCTGCTGGTTTGCCGCATACCCATTTTGCGGCGCGTATTGCGCCGGCGGCAAACACCCTTTTTGAGCGAGCCGAATGGGAGAGGGTAATAATTTCGTCCTCGCCCGAGAAGATTACTTCGTGTTCGCCTACGATTGTTCCGCCGCGCACGGCATGTATGCCGATTTCGTTTCCGCGCTTTCCGACAATGCCCTCCCTGCCGTTAAGATAATCGCGGTTTCCGCCAAACGCCGAGTTGGCTCCGTCTGCAAGCATCAGCGCCGTACCCGAGGGCGCGTCTACTTTAAGGCGGTGATGCTTTTCGATTATTTCTATATCGAACTCTTCACCCAAAGTTTCCGCCGCCTTTTTAACAAGCTTAACAAGAAGATTTATGCCCAGAGAGAAGTTCCCCGTTTTGAAAACCGCAACCTTTCGGGAGGCGTTTTCTATAAGATTCAAATCGTCTTTCGTATATCCCGTCGAAGCTAATACGACGGGAATGTTTCTTTTCTGCGCCCACGCAAGTTCGTCTTTTAAAACTGCCGGAGAAGAAAAGTCAATAATTACGTCAACGCTCTCTTTTACCTCGTTAAAAGAGGTATATATGGGGGACAATCCGTTTGAGGCGGTCAAATCTACGCCGCATACTGCCGTTAATTCACCGTCGTTTTCAAGTAAAGACAGTATATTTTTGCCCATTTTGCCGTTTATTCCGCAAATCAATACCTTTTTCATATGCCTTTAAGCCCCGCTTTTTTAATTTCCCCCCATAATATGTCTTTGTTTACGGGTTCAAGTTCGGTCAGAGGCGAACGGGGTACGCCTGCGTTGAAGCCCAGCATATTGTATGCGGCTTTTATGGGGATGGGGTTTACTTCCAGAAAACAAGCGTCTTCCAAAGGAAGCAAAAAGTCCTGTAAAGCATTGGCTTCGTCAAGTTTATTCGCCTTTACCAAACAATACATTTTTTTGACAAGCGAGGGCGCGATATTCGACGTTACCGAAATAAGTCCTGCGCCGCCTATCGCAAGCATAGGCAGGTTGAGGAAGTCCTCGCCCGAGTACAGGTCCATTTTCCCCCTGATGCGGCGCATCGTTTCGCACACCTGCGCCATGTTGCCGCTTGCCTCTTTAATGCCTGCCATATTGGGAAGCGCGGCAAGTTTTTCAGCCGTTTCGGGCAGAATGTTTACTGCGGTGCGTGAGGGTACGTTGTAGGCTATGACGGGTATTTTAACGCTCGCGCATATCGCGGCGTAGTACGCAAAAAGACCTTTCTGTGTGCATTTGTTGTAATAAGGAGTCACGGCGAGCACGCCGTCCGCCCCGAGCTTTTCCGCGCGGATGGAATTGGCAACGGCTTTATTCGTGTCGTTACTGCCTGTGCCGACTATAATTTTTATTCTTCCGCCGGCTTTTTTAACGGCATACTTTATGACTTCGGTTTTCTCCTCCTCGGTCATTGTAGCCGGTTCGCCTGTGGTTCCGAGCACGACCAGCGCGTCCGCGCCGCCTGAAATCTGGAACTCAATCATTTTGCCGAATTCTTCGAAATTTACTCCGTTTTCGGTAAACGGCGTAATCATTGCGGTAAGAATACCGTTGCAAAAACCTGTCATAAATTAAAACCTCACAAAAAATTTCGTCTATGTATTTTAAGCGCAGAAAATTTTAAAAGTTAATCGAAGTAACCTTTTGCCGCAAGCAGTTCCGCTAAAAGCACCGCGCCGCCTGCCGCTCCGCGCAGGGTGTTGTGCGAGAAACCTATAAACTTCCAGTCGAAAACGCTGTCTTCCCTGAGCCTGCCTGCACATACGGCCATGCCGTTTTCCGTACTGCGGTCAAGTTTGGGCTGGGGTCTGTCGTCTTCATCGAAGTAGTGCAAAAACTGTTTGGGGGCGGAGGGTAGATTTAGTTTCTGAGGTTCTCCGCAGAAATCTTTCCAGGCTTTTAAAATCTCTTCTCTTTCGGGGTTGCGTTCGAATTTGACAAAGCAAGCCGCGGTGTGTCCGTCGGAAACGGGCACCCTCAGGCACTGTGCAGTTATACGGGGGGAGGCGACGGGAACTATTTTTCCGTCCTTTATGTCGCCCCAGATTTTCAAAGGCTCGTTTTCGCTCTTTTCTTCTTCTCCGCCGATATAAGGAATTATATTGTCGCAAATTTCAGGCATGGTTTCAAATGTTTTGCCCGCGCCTGAAATAGCCTGATATGTGCATACTGCGGCTTCTTTAAGCCCGAATTTTTTCAAAGGGTGCAGAAGAGGGACATAGGATTGAAGCGAACAGTTGCTTTTTACCGCTATAAATCCGCGCTTCGTGCCAAGCCTTTTTTTCTGCGCCTCTATAATTTCAAGATGTCCGGCGTTGATTTCGGGTATAATCATCGGCACGTCGTCTGTAAAGCGGTGAGCCGAATTGTTGGAAACTACGGGACATTCGAGCTTTGCGTAAGAATATTCAAGTTCTTTCAGCTCGTCCTTTTTCATATTTACGGCGCAGAAACAAAAATCAACCTTTTCCGCTATTTTTTTTCTGTCCGCCGTAGCGTCAAGCACTGTCATTTTTGCGTATTTTTCGGGCAGGGGGGAGGGCATATGCCATTTTTTAAGCGCGTCCACGTATGTTTTGCCTGCCGATGCCGACGACGCGGCAAGACAGCACACCTCAAACCAAGGGTGGTTTTCCAGAAGAAGCAGAAATCTCTGCCCGACCATACCCGTTGCGCCGATTACGGCAACTTTGTACTTTTTCATAATAAAAACCTCTTTAAAGATAAAAAACAGCGCGGCTGCGCTGTTATACCCGTATTCAGGCAATTTAGCGCAACAAGCCGGCGTTTGCCGGTTGACAGTCGCAAAGGTATTAACCCTTGCGCCCGATACGGGTTAAAGGAAAAACCGTACCTCGGCGGAGGCGCCCTTTTCTGCGGTTTATTAGCGGAATTACCTTTCAAATTCCTTGCGCCGCAGTACTTTTGCCCGTCCGCTCCTCTAAATGCAAAAAAATTTTATCATAAAGTACGGGCAAAGTAAAGTTATTTTTCGCTTATTTTTAATCTTATATTTTATTTGCGCCTTTAAAACGGGTTGACAAGCCTTTAAATAATAGTGTAAAATTAAGCGGTATAAATTAAAATCAAACTCTATGCGTTTTGCGCGCAAAGGCAGAGATAAAATGAAATCGTTAAAAGTAAAATTTAGTTTGATATTTGCATTGGCGTTCGTAATGTTGGCGGCGCTCGGCTCCTTTTTCGGGCTGACTTACGCAAAAGCCGACAGACAGGTCAGTATTTCGGGTTCGAGTATTTTTATTACTACTTCCGACGCGAAAGTTTGGGCGAACCGCATAGGCGAAGGCGAAACGGCGGAAGATTATACTATGTTCGTGCTGACCGCCGACGGAGACGCAGTCAATTTCAGACAGAACTTAGCTTACAGATGGGTGCAGAATGTTGCGGCGCAGTCCGAAGAGGATGACGCGGCAATTATATTCGAAAAGCAGGAAGGCTGGTTCAATATGGAAATCGGCTTTTCAGACAACGGTAGCGGACTCGGGTTCGAAAAGTATATTTTAACTTTCGAAAGCCAGCAGTACACTCAGACCAAGGACGGAAAGTCCACAAACTACCTTGTTTTCGAACCGTCTGAAAGCGACGATAAAAAAGTTAAAGTTTCTGTTGCGCATAGAGAGGATGACGACGAGGACGCGGACGAGGCGATTTCGCGCGCGGTTGAAATAGGCGAAGTTAATTACGACAGAATCAAAATAGAGTTCACCGCTCAAAGCGAAGGCACTTATACTCTTTCGGTCGGCGGACTCACTCATAACGAACTCGTATTTACAAATATCGGCAAAACTTATTCAAAACGTTCAAGTTCTACCGTAACGCCCGTAACGCCTTTGTCGTTTACGGCAAAATTCAAAGAGGGTGAGGAAAACGCCGAAGACAATCACGGCTATGCGCTTATGACCCTTTACAATCTTAACGGTCAAAGCTTTAAAGTTACAGGCGCAAAGGAAGTCACCGACGACGGCGGCAAACATTACAGCGGCGGCACGGTAAACGACGATACGCCCCCTGTACTCTGCCTCGATAAGGGCGTGCCTTTCCTTAAATATAACGGCGAAATTTCTTTCGATTATACGGTAATAGACGTGCTTACGTCTTCGCCCAGCCTTACAACTTCGTATTTTATGCTTACGGACAGCCAGGCGAAAGACTCGGCTTTCAAGCCCGAAGAGTATAAAGAGGACGGCGGAATTTACAGAAAGGTTACCGACAGCGACGACCAGTATATGATTCCCCATAAGGAACACTATCTGCCTACAGCCGCCGATTACGACACCGCTGTTTACGACGATAACTTCGAGGTTAAAGCGGCTGTAAAAGTCGTTCTTAAACTTACGGATACGACGTCTACCAACGGTCAGTCAACCTACGTTCTTCTTGATTGGTTCGTCGACGACGATTATCTTATCAATTTGGGCGGCGATGAAAACAAGGCTTATATAGCTGTTACAACCGACAAGCTCGGCGCATCTTATGCATATACCCAAAACGGTCAGAGCAACCCCGACGAAAGCAATGCCGATTGGGAAAATCTTAAAAAAGATTATCAGGCGGAAGTGGACAAGGCGGCGAAAAATCTCAAAGCCGGCAGTAAAAACTATTTCTATCTTCCTTCCGTAAAAAGTCTTCTCGGCGATAATTCTACGGCTTACGAAGATTTGACTTTCTCGATTTACTACAATAACGGTTCTCAGCAGCAGAATTCGAACAAGAAGTCAAACGAACTTTCAATAAACGTCAATAAACCCGGTAAATATATTTTCACCGTTTACGCAACCGATGCCGCAGGCAACCAGATGTATTATTACAAAAACAGCGGCGGCGAGTGGGAAAAGAAAGAATTCACCACGGGCGAAATCTGGAATATGTACAACGAAAAGGAAAATACCGAGTACGAAGATATGAGGAAATATCTGCCTTGGTTCGAGTTTGACGTTGCTATTTCTGAAATTTCGATAGACGACCCCGAAGAGCAGTCTACGGCATATGTAGGAAGCACTTATACCCCCGATTCGTTTGAAATTAACGGCGTATCTTATAATACGGAATACGCATTGTATCAGTTTGAAAACAGTCTTTACGCTAAGGACAACGGCGGCGTTGCAATGACTTATGAAGATTTCATTGCAGGCAAAGACAATCTTTTAAAGAATTTCAGGCGCTATTTCACCCGTATCAAGCCTGCGTCCGAGCTCAAAGAGGGCACTGACGATTACGATAAATTCCACGACTATAACTGGAACGGTTCGACCCTGACTTTTACGCCTCAGTCCGATAACGCGTTCTACCTCATAACCTGCACGGCAAACAGTCAGGACGACGGACAGAAAGCGGTTGCCAATATGGGTATAGCCGCCGCTCCCAAAGTAGACCCGATTAAGGGCGAAGACACCTGGGTGCAGGACAATATAACTTCAATCGTGCTTTTAAGTATTGCCGGCGCGGCGCTTGTAGGAATAGTTCTTTTAATATTTATCAAACCCAAGAACAAGGGCGACGTCGACGAAGCTGTATTCCGGTCAAGACCGAAAAGAAACAAAAAAGATAAATAATAATTAACCTATAATTAAAAACGGCTGTTTAGCGCAGCCGTTTTTTGTTTGCTTAAATTGTTTGCGCCGATGTGGCGCAAATTTTTAGATAGAATTAATTTAAAAAGTTAATCTTCAAAAAAAATTAAAGCGTTGCGTTTTTTGGTAACTAAATGAAATAAACTTTTATTTGAAAAAGTTGACGCAATTCAAACTTTTCTCAAATGTAAATTTTAAGCGTTAAAATATTTTATCAAAGTTTTATGTGCCGCAAATTTTTTTAAATGTTAAATTAAATCAGCTAAATATTTTTTAAAAAAGCTTGACGTACCGCAAGCTTTTTTCTGTATGTTAAATTTTAGTGTTAAAAAAATTTTTAAAAAAGCTTGACAATGCCTCGTTGAAGTATTATTATGTTATTATCATATGAATATAAGTTCATATAAAATACTTGGGCGCATATATTAATTAAGTCAATAGTTTTAATATTTCTAATTATTAAATATTAAAGCTATGATACTTAAAATTAAAGACTGAAAGAAAAGCATAAAAAATATATTAAAGGGAAATATTTTATGGAGAAAGCAAACAACGCAAAAATAAACGAAGAAGAATTACATAGCGCAAGGGTTAAAACTGCGCTTGCAAATATGCCTGACGACGAAAGAATAGAGGAAATGGGGGCAAGGTTCAAAACTTTAAGCGAGCCGTCGCGCCTTAAAATTCTGCTTGCGCTGTCCGTCGGCGAACTTTGCGTAGACCATATAACCGAGGCTGTCGGCGGCAACCAGAGCGCGGTTTCGCACCAGCTGAAAACGCTTAAAGACAATAAAATAGTTAAATGTCGCAGGGACGGGAAAAAGGTTCTGTATTCACTGTCGGACGCGCATGTTATGCTTATGATAGAAGTGGCAAAGGAGCATTTGAACTGTGACGTATAACTTTAAAATCAGCGGTTTGGACTGCGCCAACTGCGCAAGGGAACTTGAAGAGGAATTAAACAAAATAAACGGCGTTACTAACGCGGTTGTGGACTTTATGGCGCAGAAAGTCATCGCCGAATGCAGTGCGGAAGCTCTGCAAAAGGTTAAGGATTGTTGCAATAATTTCGAAGACGTAAAAGTTGTGCAAGAAGACAGCGCCTCATTGCCATCGTCCGCAGACGGTAAAATCTGCGGCGAAAAGCTAAATATAACGGGTCTTTGCTGTGCAAACTGCGCACGAGAGTTGGAAGAAGACCTGAACAAGATTGACGGCGTTTCCGCAACGGTCGATTTTGTGAATATGCGCATTATTTTAAATTCGGTTTCGTCCGAAGCGAGGGAAAAGGCTGTCTATACAATTACCCATTTTGAAGACGTAAAGATAACGGACGGCAAGAGCGTTAAAAAACCGATAATAAAAGAAAAGCTGAAAGATATAATATGTATCGCAGTTGCGGCTGTTTTGCTTGTTCCAGCGCTCGTTCTCGACTTTATGGGTATTGCCAAGGCAAATACAGCAGTGCAAGTAATCGTATACGTTCTTTACGGCATTTCATATCTTGCGGTCGGACATCCCGTGCTGATAAACACGGTAAAAAACCTTTTGAAAGGAAAGATATTCGACGAGAACTTTTTGATGACGGTCGCTTCGGTCGGCGCGATACTCTTGGGGATTTTTGCCGGCGACGGATTTTTCGAAGGCGTTGCCGTAATGCTTTTGTATCAGCTCGGGGAACTTTTACAGAGCATTGCCGTAGGTTCGTCCAGAAATTCAATCGCAAAACTTATGGAGCTTAAAAGCGACTCTGCAACTCTTCTTAAAGACGGCGAACAGCGTGTTGTGTCCCCCGAAGAGCTTATCAAGGGAGACGTAATTCTCGTTAAAGCAGGCGAAAAAATTCCCGTCGACTGCAAAATTGTAAAGGGCGTAAGTTCTTTGGATATGAAAAGTTTAAACGGCGAGCCTCTTCCGCGCGACGTCAAGGATGGGGACGAGGTTCTTTCGGGCAGTATCAACCTTTCGGGAGTAATAGAGGCTGAGGTAGTAAGGGAATATAAAAATTCCGCTGTCGCCAAAATTTTAGAACTTGTTGAAAATTCCACGGCTAAAAAAGCCAAGCCGGAAAAATTCATAACCAAGTTCGCAAAATATTATACGCCTATTGTTTGCGCGCTGGCGGCAATCGCGGCGGCAATAGTTCCAACCGTAATCTGTGCTGTAAACGGCGCCTATATTTGGGATGAGTACAGAAACTGGATATACAAGGCTCTGAACTTTTTGGTTATTTCCTGTCCGTGCGCTTTGGTTATTTCGGTTCCTCTTTCGTACTTCGGCGGCATAGGCAGGTGCGCCAAGTTCGGTATTTTGGTAAAAGGTTCGACCTGCCTCGATGAGCTTGCTCTTGCAACGGTAGCCGCGTTCGACAAAACGGGCACCTTGACGGAGGGCGCTTTCCGCGTTGTCAATTACTCCGACGAAACTGCGCTGCACCTCGCAGCGGCGGCGGAAAAGTTTTCGAACCACCCCGTTTCGGCGGCTTTTAAAAACATTGAAACGCCTTTTTGCGCCGAGCAGGCGGAAGAGGTTGCAGGCAAGGGCGTAAAGTGTGTTGCAGGGGGTAAAACTCTTTTGTGCGGCAACGGTAAACTTTTAAAGGAAAACGCTATTGCGTTTGAGGAAAAGGAAAGTCTGTCTACGGTGATTTACGTTGCGCACGGCGGAGAATATAAGGGCTTTATAGAAATAGACGACGGCGTTAAAGACGGCGCGAAAGAGTGCATAAGCGAACTGAAAAAGTCGGGCGTTAAGTATGCGCATATGCTAACGGGCGACAGAAAGGAACGCGCCGAGATAATTGCAAAGGAAGTCGGCGCGGACGGTTTCAAAGCAGAACTTCTGCCCGACGAAAAACTCCGTGAAGCGGTTGCGCTTAAAGAGAAAGGCAAATTGATTTACGTCGGCGACGGAATAAACGACGCGCCCGTTATGACAGCCGCAGACTGCGCGGTATCGATGGGAAAGGTCGGTTCGGACGCGGCAATAGAGGCAAGCGATGTTGTGCTTGTTTCCGACAATATAAAACTTCTGCCCAAGGGCAGGAAGATTGCCCGTTTTACGCGTAGACTCGTAATGGAGAATATCGTCGGTTCGATAGTCGTTAAAATAGCTATAATGGCGCTCAGCGCCGTAATAGCCGGCTTCCCGTTGATTGTCGCAATAGCCGCAGACGTCGGTGTAATGCTTGTCGCCGTACTCAACGCAATGCGTACAAATTTGGTAAAATAGATAGAAAGAGCCGCGGCGCATTTCTGCGCCGCGGCTCTTTATTAAACCGTTTTTAAGCGTAAAATAATTTCACGGCGTCCGTTATGCGTCCCGTTTCAGGCCGCCGCTTTTAACGGCGTTAAAATTGCGCAGAATATAACTTTTCTGGGCAAGTATGCCGAATAGTTAAGCAACGGCGCTTGCCGTATTGCGCGTCAGGCTTTGGAAAAAAACGATAGAGGCGGCGCGGAAAAGGTTGGCGTCAAACTTTCAGGAAAAATCAAAAAATATAAACAAATTTTGACAAAAACCGACAAACGGACTTTCATTCGTTTGCCCATTTGTTTCTTATGTGATAAAATGTGAAATATAAGTGAATTTTTTAGCCCCATGGGGCTATTTGTCGTTAGAAACGACAAATAAAAACGCTTAAATGATAAAACGGAGGACTCTTCAATGAGTGAAGAAACAAAAGACGAAGTAACCCAGACTTCCGAACAGCCTGCTCAACCCGAAGCAGAGCAACTGCAAAGCGTCAAAAAAATAAACAAGTTTGACAAGTTTTTCGGTTTGACGGCGCGTGGAACGACTGTGTCGACAGAAATCTTTGCAGGTCTTACAACATTCCTTGCAATGGCTTATATTTTGACGGTAAACCCCAGCCAGATTATTGGTTCGTCAGAATTGCCTTTGTGGTCGTCTGTATTCCTTGCAACGGCTTTGGGCGCTTTCATAGGCACCGTGTTAATGGCGCTTTTTGCAAAAATGCCTTTGGCGCAAGCTCCCGGCATGGGGCTTAACGCGGCGATTGGCGGCATTATAGGCGGTTGGTCATACGGGATGCAGTTCACTTTCGGTACGGCAATGCTTATGGTTCTTATCAGCGGCGTTCTGTTCTTCTTGCTTACGGTTATACCGTGTGGAAAGGATAAAGAGACGGGCAGGCTTATAGGCATAAGAGAAAAGATTTTCGACTCTATTCCCAAAGGTATAAGGGTAGCTATTCCCGTTGGTATAGGTTTGTTCATAGCTTATATAGGCATGCAGAACGCAGGGCTTATTGTCGGCAACATATATACGCAGGTTGATCTTGTTGACTTCACAAGTTGGGAATCCTGCAAAACGGCGGTTGTTGCACTTGTATCTCTTCTTTCAATAGGTATTTTAGCTCATTTCAAAGTTAAAGGCGCTGTTATTATAGGTATAATAATAGCAACATTGTTTGCTATGCCGATAGGCGTCGCAAACTTCGATATTATTGCCGGCAAGACGGACGGAGTTACTTGGGCATTCTGGGAAAACTTCAAAAACTTCTTCTCGTTCAATACTGAAAGCGGCGGCTCGTTCTTTGCTGCATTCCACGATATAAGCTTCCCCGAAGGTTCTGCGCTTACCGTTATAGTCGTAATTCTTTCATTCTGTATGATAGATATGTTCGATACTATGGGAACGGTGCTCGGCTGCTGCTCTAAGGCTAACCTTCTCGATGCAAACGGCAAACCCATAAACTTTAACAAGATTATGCTTTCCGACTCTATAGCAACCTGCGCCGGCGCTATGCTCGGTACTTCCACGGTTACGACTTTCGTTGAATCAGGTACGGGTGTTGCGGCAGGAGGCAAAACGGGGCTTACGGCGCTTACAACATCGGCGTTGTTCTTATTATCGATATTTGTTCTTCCTGTATTTGCGTTCATACCTTCGTCGGCTGCGGCAGGCGCACTTATGTATGTAGGCGTGCTTATGATGTCCAACGTCAAGGAAATTGATTTCTCCGATATAAGAACGGCTATTCCCGCATTCTTAACTATTATACTTATGCCGCTTGCGTACTCCATCACCGACGGTATAGGTATCGGTATGATTTCTTACGTCGTACTTAATATAATCTGCTATGTCGTGGATATTATCAAGTATGCCGTTTCCAAGAAGAAGGGCGGTGAAGCCGTTAAACCTAAGTGGCCCGTATCGATTGTTATGGGAATAATAACGGTATTCTTTATGTTATATTTCTTCCTGCCTGCGCAGATATAATTTAAAAAAAATTGGGCGCCTCCGCTTGAAAAAGCGGAGGCGTTATATTATAATTTAATTAAACTTAACGGAAAAAACCACTTTAATTCTTTGTGCGTAATGCAGACTGTTTAAAGTGGCGGAGGTATGTAAATGCTTGAAAAATATATTGCGGCGGCAAAGCGCGGTAATAAAGCCGACCTTGTATTAAAAAACGCGTCCTATGTGGACGTTTTCTGCGGTAAGATACGAAAAGGCGATATAGCCGTCGTCGGCGAAAAAATCGTAGGCGTGGGGGAATATGACGGTATAACGGAAATAGACTGTACGGGTCTTGTCGTGACGCCCGGATACATCGACGGGCACGTCCATATAGAAAGTTCCCAGCTATCACCCGAAGAGTTTGCCTCTTTGATAGTTCCGCGCGGCACGACGACGATAATAGCCGACCCTCACGAAATAACCAACGTCTGCGGTATGTCAGGTTGCGAATATATCGCAAAAGCTTCATTAAACGTTCCGCTTGACGTAAAACTTCAACTTCCGTCCTGCGTGCCTGCGACCCCCTTTGAAACGAGCGGCGCCGTATTGAACGGCAGGGATATAGAGGAAAATATCGTTAAAGACTACATTTTCGGTCTCGGCGAATTTATGAACTATCCCGGCGTGATTTATTGCGATAAAGACGTTATAACAAAGCTCGAAGCCGCGCACGCCGCAGGTAAAATAATCGACGGTCACGCGCCTAATGTGTACGGTCACGATTTGAACGCATATCTTTGCGGCGGAATTACAACCGACCACGAGTGCGTGACGGGCGAAGAAATCGAAGAAAAAATTTCAAAGGGAATGTACGTCCATATACGTCACGGCTCGTCTACGCAAAACTTAGGCAATGCAAAATATATGACGGACGCGAATTTCCGCCGCTTTATTCTCTGCACGGACGACAGGCACGCCGCCGACCTTAAAGCAAAGGGGCATCTTGACGACGCTTTAAGAAAACTTGTAGCGAGCGGAACGGACCCCGTCCGCGCCGTAACGTGCGCAACGCTCAACTGCGCGGAGTGCTACGGTTTGAAGTGGAGGGGGGCAATCGCGCCTTTCTACCTTGCCGATTTGGTCGCGGTTGACAGTCTTGAAAACTTCAACGCAAAGTACGTTTTTAAAAGCGGAAAGCTCGTAGCAAAGGACGGAAAGCCTCTTTTTGATACTTCCGAACGCTATCTGCCCCAAAGCGTTTTAAACACAGTGCATTTAAAAGAAATGAAGCCCGAAGATTTTAAATTGACGTTAAAGGGCAGAAAAGCCAAGGCAATGACAATACTGCCGGGCGGCGTAGTTACGGGCTGTGAGATAGTTGAATTGGAAAGCAAGGACGGCGACGTTGTATTGAACGGTTCCGACGTGTTAAAGCTTACGGTCGTTGAACGCCACCGCCTTACGGGCAACATAGGCAAAGCCCTGTTTAAAGGCTACGGCTTTAAGGGCGGCGCAATGGGAATAACCATAGCGCACGATTCGCACAATATCATTCTTCTCGGCGACGACAATACAAGTATGGCAAAAGCCGCAAACAGGCTTAAAGAAATAGGCGGCGGAATGGTCATAGTCGACAGCCGAAGCGGTGAAGTTCATTCGCTTACTCTCGATATCGCAGGGCTTATGTCTTCGCGCGATGCTGAAAGTTTACAGCGCGACAGTAAGGCTATGATTGAGCTTGCCCACTCAATGGGCGTAAAAAGAGATTACGAGGCGTTTATGTCGCTTGCGTTCTTATCCCTTGCGGTAATTCCCAAACTTAAAATATTGGATACAGGTCTTTTCGACGTTGAAAAATTTGCGTTCACCGATATAAACGCAGAATAAACCGCCCCTCACTTAACCGTCATTCCGTCTTCGGGCTTTGCCCTCGGGCAGGGTGACATAGGGACAATAAAAATTTATCCACCCCCGAAGGCTTAACCTTCGGGGGTGTCGTCGTATTTTAAAATTTGCGCCATTTGTGAAATAACGTCGCAAATTCTTTCAAGCCTTTTTAAAATTGCGCGTTTCGTTTCCTGCTTGCGCGAAGCGTTGCTTTCCCACTGTTCACAATCTTCTTTCAAGGCGTATTTATTCCTTTTTCGGGTTGAAAATATTTTTTGGTTTATGCAATGCCCATCGTTTAAAGTTAAAAATCTATCTTCCAATTTAACATAATGTTCTAAATAATACTTGCAATTTTTACATATTTTTTCTTCCTGTTCCATTCTTTTACACCTCTTTTATGTTTATAGGTACATTATAGCTAACCAACGGTTATTTATCAAGCAAAATTACAAAATAACAGTTATAATTTTTAATATGGAAAATATTATCAAAAAAAGGCTTATATACGAAATTAAAAATAGCAAATTAACAATCAGGCAAATTGCAGAAAAGGTTGGCGTATCTCCCGAGATGATTACTCAATACACAACCACAAATAAATTGCCTAGACTTGATACTTTTGCAAAAATATGCAAGACGCTTGAAGTGTCTGCAAATTATATGTTAGGTTTAGAAGAATAATTTAAAATTTTCATTGTCATTCTGAGCGGAGCGACAGCGTAGTCGAAGAATCTCTCAATTTTTACCGCTTACCCGATGAGACCTTTCGACGCGGCTCAGGGTGACAGTAGCCCTTCAACTTCGTTTTGCGCCATATTATAGAAAACTTTACAATTCGGTGCGCAAACCTTCGGGCTTTGCCATCGGGCAGGGTGACAGTACCCCATCGACACGCTTTGCGCCAGCCCTCATTAGAAATGCTGCGTAATTTATGCAGGTTTTTTGATGTATCCACCGATTATTTATTGGGCTTAGAAGATTAACCGTATTTTTGCTTTCGTTCCGCCGTTGTATACACTTATAAAATATTATAGGTAAGAAATCTTACCTTGTCAACAATTTTAGGTAAGTATTCTTGTATAATTTAAGTATGGAAATATTCGTACAGCGATTAAACAAACTTATAGAAGAAAACAAAATTACAAAATATAAACTTGCGAAAATAATAGGCGTAAGCAAACAAACCGTTATGTTTTGGTGTGCAGGTATAAACGAACCTAAAATTTCCTATCTTAAAAAATTAGCCGAATATTTTGAAGTTTCAAGCGACTACCTTTTAGGTATGGAAAACGAAACAGGCACAAAAATAAGGTAATATTTTAGCCTGCCTTTCGCAATTCAGAGTGACAGCGAAGAGTTCCCTATTTTTGCGCTTTGTCATTCTGGGCGGAGCGTCAGCGCAGTCGAAGAATCCCCTTGCGCGAGCAGACGCGTTTCTATATAAATTATTAACCCGACGGCACTAAGCCGTCGGGTTTTAATATTTTAAAATGCGTTTATAAATAATAAGGGTGTTTTTTTGTTAAATTCCAATATTTTACAAAAAACAATTTTACTTATTTTCCAAATTATAGTAAAATGAATAAAGATATAAAAATATAAGGGTTTTCTTATGGGATTTTTGAAATTCATAATGGGCGCCGACAGCCGCAGCGCGCTCAAAAAGCTTAATAAACTTGCCGATAAAGTAGAGGCGTTGGACTCTAAATACGCCGCTATGGACGATAAAGAACTTAAAAACCAGACACAGGTTTTAAAGGACAGGTTAGCGGCAGGCGAAACGCTTGACGATATTCTGTTTGACGCGTTCGCCGCTTTCAGAGAGGCAAGTTGGCGCGTACTCAATATGAAACATTTCCACGTTCAGATTGTGGGCGGCATCTGCCTGCATCAGGGACGTATTGCGGAAATGAAAACGGGCGAAGGAAAAACCCTTGTTTCAACCCTGCCCGCGTATCTTAACGCGCTTACGGGCAAGGGCGTGCATATAGTTACCGTCAACGATTACCTTGCAAAGCGCGACGCTGAGTGGATGGGTAAAGTTCATAAATTTATGGGGCTTACCGTCGGCGTGGTTGTCCCCGGTATGGACGATGCTGAAAAGCAGAAAGCTTACAAGTGCGACATTATCTACGCGACGAATAATGAACTCGGTTTCGACTACCTCAGGGATAACCTTAAAACTTCAATTCCCTCAATGGTGCAGAGGGAGCTTAACTATTGTATCATAGACGAAGTCGACTCGATTTTAATAGACGAAGCGAGAACCCCCCTCATTATTTCTGGCAGGGGCGGCGAAAGCTCGAAACTGTACGAGGAGGTGGACAGGTTCGTCCGCACCCTGCACGGCGGCTTTGATGACGACAAAAAGGACGCCGAGAAAAAAGCGCCCTCGAAGAAGAAAAAAGAACTTTCCGAAGCGGATAGGGCTGCGCAGGATAATCTTGCCAAAATTCTCGAAGAAATGGAGAATTGGGACTATATAATCGACAGAAAGGACAAGTCCGTAACCATTACCGAAAAGGGCGCGGAGAAGGCGGAACGCTTCTTTAATATACGCAACCTCGGCGATATCGAAAACGCAGAACTCAACCACCATATACAGCAGGGACTTAAAGCGCACGAGCTGTTCCATAACGGCGAGGAATACATCGTCGGAGCGGACGGCGAAATTCTTATCGTAGACGAATTTACAGGCCGTGTGCTCAACGGAAGAAGATATTCCGACGGACTTCATCAGGCGATTGAAGCTAAGGAAAAAGTAAAGGTAAAAGAGGAGAACAAGACCCACGCAACGGTTACGTTCCAGAACTATTTCCGCCTTTACGCAAAGCTTGCAGGTATGACAGGTACCGCAATGACCGAAGAGGACGAGTTCAGAACAATTTACTCTTTGGACGTTGTGCCCATTCCCACAAACCGCCCCGTAAAAAGGGTGGACTACGCCGATATGATTTATTCGACGGTCGAGGGCAAAAAGAAAGCTATCGTAAACGAAGTTGCAGAGCGCCACGCAAAGGGTCAGCCCGTGCTTATCGGTACGATTACTGTTGAAAAGTCGGAAGAAATTTCACGTCTTTTAAGGCGCAACGGCATTAAACACAACATATTGAACGCAAAGAACCACGAGCGCGAGGCTGAAATAGTCGCGCAGGCAGGCAGGCTTAACGCGGTTACTATTGCGACCAATATGGCAGGACGCGGAACGGATATTCTTTTGGGCGGCAACCCCGAATATCTTGCCAAGAAGAGAATGCGCGAAGAGGGTTACGACCATGAAATGATAGAGGTTGCAATCTCTTACGCTGACAGGGAATTTACCGAAGAGGAGCAGAAAGCGCGCGACCGTTACGCCGAACTTTACGCAGGCTATAAAAAGGAAACGGACGAGGAAAAGAAGCAGGTTATCGAGGCAGGCGGTCTTTGCATTTTAGGTACCGAACGCCACGAATCGCGCCGTATAGACAACCAGTTGCGCGGACGTTCAGGTCGTCAGGGCGACCCCGGCGCGTCGATATTCTTCATATCTCTCGAAGACGACCTTGCCAAGAGGTTCGGCGGAGAAAGAATGAAACAGCTTTATTCCGTGTTCAAGATTGACGACGACCAGTGCCTGCAATCGAAAATGCTTACGCGCAGTGTCGAGAACGCGCAGAGGGCTATCGAAGGCAGAAACTTCGGTATAAGAAAGCACACCCTGCAATACGACGAAGTAATGAACGAACAGCGTAAAACCATTTACGGCGAAAGGCTGAACGTTCTGCGCGGTTCGGACGTGCACGAACAGATGCTTAAATATATACCCGACTATATCGAAAAGGTAATCGCGGAAGCTGTAAACACCGACGAAATGCCTGAAAAATGGGACGAAAACGCTTTGAACGAAGCGCTTGTTCAGAAAGTTTACCCCGAAGAATGCACCTATGAAATCACGCGTGAAAACCTTGAAAAATGGGACTATGAACACGCGATTAAAAAGATTTCAAAGGAAGTTATAAAAGCTTACGAACAGAAAATTCAGAATATTTCCGAAATGACGGACGGACAGGTGGACTATCATCAGGTCGAAAGGAACGAGCTTCTGCGCAGCGTAGATAAGAACTGGATTGACCACATTGACGCTATGGACCAGCTCAGAAAGGGAATAGGGTTGAGAGGTTACGCTCAGCAGGACCCCGTAATCGCCTATAAGCAGGAGGGTTACGAGATGTTCGACGAAATGATTGACCGCATACAGACTGCGACTATTTCCCGTCTGTTGAAAGGTCGCATAGTGCGCGTACAGAACGGTCAGCAGATACCCGTTCAGAGGGTGCCCAATCCCAACGGCGGAATTTCGCCGATGAACGCGGCGGTAGCGGCGCGCGCAAGGGAAATAATGCAGGAAAATATCAAAAAGCAGGAAGAGGAAAGGGCTAAACAAGCCGATAACGCAGAAAACGCCGACGGCGGCGAAAACGGCGGTACCCCCTCGGCGGCGACTTCGGCAGGGTCGACAGGTCCCGTAATAGGCGACGCGCCCCAGCCCCCCAAAGATTTAATGACCAACAGCGACGGCAAACAGTTGCCCAAAACCGCCGGTGCGAAAATCGGCAGGAACGACCCCTGCCCCTGCGGAAGCGGCAAAAAATATAAAGACTGCTGCTATTGGAAAGACAACAAGTAATTAAAATTTTTGCCTATACCGCATTTTGAGTATGTTTGCGGCAAGTATTTAAAACTTTGATTAAACGGAACGTTTATGTTTAAAGCAGACGATTACAGATTAAAACTTAAATCCCTTGCGGACACCCTTGCCGAAGCGAAGTACGCTTTGGACATTGACAATTTGGGCGCAAGGCTTTCCGAACTTAAAGCCGAACAGGAAAAACCCGAAGTTTGGCAGGATTTGGAAAAGTCCAAAAAAATAGGCAGGGAAATTTCTTCCGTAGAGGGTAAAATAAATTCTTACGCGTTGGGCGAAAGCGCGCTTGCGGACGCAAACGCATTTATCGACCTTATTGAAGAAGCCGACGACGAAAGCCTTATCCCCGAGCTTGAAAATATGATAAGCACGGCGGAAGAGGACATTGAAAATATGCGTATACGCGCTCTTTTAAAAGGCAAGTACGATTCCAACAACGCCATTTTGAATCTGCACTCGGGCGCAGGCGGCACGGAAGCGTGCGACTGGACGCAGATGCTTTACAGAATGTACTGCCGCTATTGCGAAAAGCAGGGCTTTAAAGTCACCGAACTTGACTTTGAAGACGGCGACGAAGCAGGGCTTAAAAGCGTTTCTTTCAAAGTGGACGGCGAAAACGCATACGGCTTTTTAAAGGCGGAAAAGGGCGTTCACAGGCTTGTAAGAATTTCCCCCTTTGACAGCAACAAACGCCGCCATACGTCCTTTGCCTCGTTGGAAGTTATGCCCGAGGTCGACGACGACAATTCGGTTGAAATAAAGGACGAAGACATAAGAATAGACGTGTACCGTTCTTCTGGCGCGGGCGGACAGAAAGTAAACAAGACGGAAACGGCGATAAGAATTACCCACTTCCCCACGGGCATCGTCGTAACCTGCCAGAACGAGAGAAGTCAATTGCAGAACAAGGCTATGGCTTTCGAATATCTGCGCGCAAAGCTTGTTGAAAGGCAGATTGCCGAGCGCGAAGCCGCCGACGCGGAAATTAAGGGCGAAATTAAAAAGATAGAGTGGGGCAGCCAGATACGAAGCTACGTTTTCTGCCCGTACACTCTTGTAAAAGACCACAGGACGGGGTTTGAAAACACCAACGTTCAGTCGGTTATGGACGGCGATATTCAGGGTTTTATTATAGACTACCTCAAAAAAACTGTATAACATTAAAACGCGTATATACGTCGCAATACGGCGCCGCGCCTGCGTTTTGTTTCGGTCGTGTATAAGTACATTCACTGCAACAAAGCCGCGCGCTTCCCGATATGCCTGTATCTACGCGTTTTATTAAAGTACTAGTTTTATTAAAGATTTACGCAAAAGAAGATAATTGCAATCCGTCTTGCCGAGGGACACATATCTTAAAAGGTATTATAAAAAACGACTGTAAGTTTTCCTCGCCGCAGATAATTTGTCCTTTATGTCCATTTATCAAAGCGCGGAAAGGACAATGGCGTAAGTAAAGGCGTAGGGCTAAAAAAGAACGGACGGCAAAAATAAAAACATATTTTTAAAATTAAAAATGTACGATATAAATTCTTTCAGCATAAAAAAAGACCCCGTGATTTTGGGGCTTGAATCAAGTTGCGACGAAACGGCGGCGGCGGTGATAAGGGGCAGAAAGCTTCTTTCAAGTTGCATAATTTCCTCTGCTACCGAACAGGCGAAGTTCGGCGGAGTAGTTCCCGAAATCGCTTCGCGCGCGCATACCGAGGCGGTGGACGAGGTCGTCCGTCAGGCGTTGGTGGAAGCAGGCGTTACTTTAAAGGAAATTGACGCGGTTGCCGTAACTTACGGCGCAGGGCTGTTGGGCGCGCTTCTTGTCGGGCTTTCGTTCGCAAAATCTTTGGCGTATACCTTAAACGTGCCCTTGATTGCCGTAAACCACATACGCGGACATATGGCGGCGGCGTACCTTGCGGACAGCGCGCTAAAACCTCCGTTTATAACCTTGCTTGCAAGCGGAGGGCATACGGCGATACTCCACACGAAAAGCTATTCAGAGTTTGAAATTTTAGGCGGAACGTGCGACGACGCCGCAGGCGAAGCGTTTGATAAGGTTGCGCGCGTTCTCGGTCTGGAATACCCCGGCGGCGTGAATGTGGAAAGGCTTGCAAACAGCGGCGAAAACTGCATTGCACTGCCCAAGTGTCAGGTGAAGAATACGCAGAAACTTCAATTTTCTTACAGCGGTTTAAAAACTGCGGTTATAAATTACTGCCATAATAAAACGCAGAAGGGCGAGGCGGTCGACAGGGAAAACGTAGCCTGCTCGTTCCAGCACGCGGCGATTGACCCCCTTGTAAAAAACACGGTGGAAAGCGCGCTTGCGCACAATGTTAAAACTGTTACCGCAGGCGGCGGAGTCATTGCAAACGGGTATCTCCGCAAAAGGCTTGAAGAGGAGTGCATTGCGCGCGGAATAAAGCTTGTTTTGCCTGAAAAAAAATACTGTACGGACAACGCCGCCATGATTGCTGCGGAAGGGCTTATACAGTATATGCAGGGCAATTTTTCACCGTTGAACATAAACGCCAAAGCGCAGATTCCGTTGAAATAAACTAAATTTAAGGCGATAAGGTAATTAAGCCGCGCCGTGCATTTTGCACGGCGCGGCTTTTCGGTTTATAAATAATTTTATGCCGTTCATACACCTTGCGCCCGTGTGCGCAAACGGCGCGGCTTTTCGGTTTATATATAATTGTTTTAAACTACGATGTTTTACGGTTACACGTTGTCAGCCGAAGTAACGCAGTGTCTTTACCCTGTCACCCTATGCAAACATTGTCACCCTGAACGAAGTTGAAGGGTCCCATTGGGTAAGCGGTTTG
>CAPMFN010000007.1:0-118904 GCA_948658045.1 Christensenellaceae bacterium | reverse complement strand
AAAATTGCAAAAAAAAGCAAATTTCAGTTGACTTTTGAATATAATGGTGTTATTATGACATTGTAAAAATACACCTATTACATTAATAGATGTATTTATTTTTTTTATAAAACAAATAAAAAAACCGCCTGTTCAGGCGGTTTTTTTGTTATATAAAGCATATTACAGGGGGTAATTCCCCGTCATTCTGAGCGGAGCGCAAGCGTAGCCGAAGAATCCCAACGAACAATGCACTTACCCTAAGGGATTCCTCACGTTCGTTCGGAATGACACTGAAACAATACATGTCGAAACGACACGTTTAACCGTCATTCTGAGCGAAACAAAGTGAAGTCGAATAATCCCCCCGTTACACTGCTTTACTTGGGGGACCCCTCGACACGCTCGGGGTGACATCCTACTGTCATGTTGAGCGTAGTCGAAACATCCCCCAACCAAAGCGCTTACCCTATGGGATTTCTCACATTCGTTCGGAATGACAAGTTTAATTGTGGGACACTTTGTTATCCCTCCGTGCGTCATTACACCGGTCATTCTGAAGGCAGTCAAAACGACACGTTTACCCGTCATTCTGAGCGGAGCGTATGCGCAGTCGAAGAATCTCAACGAACAATGCGCAAACCCAAACGGGACCCCTCGACACGCTCGGGGTGACACTGTAACCCAACGGGATTCCTCACTTTCGTTCGGAATGACAAAAAAATCAAGTTCAAGGCGACAGGTTTCAACCTTACTCGGGCAACGGAATAGCTTCCCTTATAGAGTTTATAATCTGTTCCATTATTCCCGTACCGATAAGCACTCCGATAATGATTCCGATTATAATCATAATGATAAGTGTAACCAAAAGCCAATAGCGTGCGTAGCTTCTTCGGCAAATGTTGCCCTTTAAGCACGAAAAAATGATAATGCAGATAAACCCGATAACGGGCAGACCGAACAGTAAATTATATCCTATGTAACTCCATACCGTCATAGGGCGGTATTTTGACGGGAGGCAACTTATTTCGTCCTTTTCGTATTTATTCATTTTGCACTTCCTTTTCCGTTATCTTCGGAACTGTTGATAATATATTTATCCAACATTGATTTGCCGATTTTCGTACCCATTTTTAAAAGCCTGCCTTTAAACGTGGGCTTGGGCGGTTTTTCTTCCACCTCTACGCTCCCTTCAAAGTTCAAATCTTTACAGGGGTCGAAAGAAACGTAACCGCATTCGGTCGCGTATGAAAAAGCGTTTTTTAAAATTCCTTCAAGCACGGGCTTATCCTCTTCCGCGGCGCGGTCAACCACGCTTAAAATCGCGACAGGCTTGATAGAGTTGATATATTTTTTGCCAAGCGCAGGGATAAGGTATGTGTCGATATGTGCGCCGATGTCTTCAAAGTATTTACTTGAAACCTTTTTGACGGCGCCGCCCTTTGCCGTACCCGAAACGGCGAGTTCGTACCATTCTAAAATTACGGTGGAAAAGCGATATTTAATTCTTACGGGCGATAAAAGCCAGCGAACAAGCTTGCCCGTTCCGCCGAACAACAGCGGAAGAATCTGAACGATAATTGTAATTACCGAGAAAATTATTATAAGTATATCCACGGCGATTACCGAAGCCGAGGCGTCGGAACCCGAGCGCGTGAGAACAAGCGCCGTTATGGATATTGCGATTGAGAGCAGGCGAACCAAAAGTTTGAACACCGCGAGCGTGCGTTTTACACGTATAACCCCTTTTGTGCCTGCGCGACTGCCGCATAGCGTTATTATAATTAATGCAACGAACAGAACGACGTAAGCAGACAACAGAACATAGAGCACGATTTCAAATTCTAAGCCCAATTTTTTCGTAAGACCCGTAAAAAGTACATACGCGGAATACAAAAGCATAAAGACCGTACTTACCGTAAGAGTCAATATGTTGAGCCTGCGCGCAATTACGGCGCGGTTTGCGTAAACGTTTTTAATAAAACAACGCAAATCGAATACGTCTTTGGCGAGAGTGAAAGTTTCCTCAGCCGTTATCGTATGACGCATGTTTACAACTTCTTCTTCGGTTTGACGATCTTGTTTGTTTTTATCCATTATTTTAACCCGTGTTTTAACCTTTGGGCAAATTTAAAATGTTTTTTTGCGACACCCAATTTTAGGTATTAAGCATATCTTTCTGTCATTCTGAGCGGAGCGTTAACGCAGTCGAAGAATCTCAACGTTACTCTGCTTTACTTGGTGGACCCCTCGACACGCTCGGGGTGACACTGAAACCCCGTGGGACTCCTCGACAGGCTAAGGGTGACACCCCACTGTCATGTTTGAGCCTTGTCGTGCGAGCATAGCGACGCTTTATAGAAAATATTTTGGCACTAGACAAAACATTTTCATAAAAACATCCCACAAACAATGCGCTTACCCGAAGGGATTCCTCGACAGGCTCGGAATGACAGTAGAGACAATGGGATTCTTCACATTCGTTCGGAATGACACTGAAACAATACATATCGAAACGACACGTTTAACCGTCATTCTGAGCGCAGCGTTAGCGCAGCCGAAGAATCTAACCGTCTAATCATCCAATTAATACAAAAATATTATAGCATAGCTTCGTAATCTTTGTAAAGTGCGTCAAGCTGTAATTTTATGGCTTCGATTTCCTTTGAAATTTCAGCCACCTTTTTATAGTCTGCGGCAATTTCGGGGTCGGCAAGATTTAAATTAAGTAAATTTTCCTCTTCTTCGAGTTCGCAAATTCTGTTTTCAATATTTTTAATCGCCGTTTTGCGGCGTGCCTCTTCCGCCCTGTCTTTTTTCGAACGGTAAGAGTTTTGCTTTTCCTGTTCCCTTGCGGCGAATTTAATTTGCTCTTCGCGCCTTGCCTTTTCCTCTTTAAGCTTCTTCTTTTCCTGTGTGTAAAAAGCGTAGCCGCCCTCAAAGGCGTTCAGCTTTCCGTCCTCTATTTCAACCACTTTTTGCGCGACTGCGGAAATAAAATATCTGTCGTGGGACACAAAAACCAAAGTTCCGTCGTATTCTTTCAAAGCCTGTTCGAGGCTTTCGCGCGCAGGTAAATCCAAATGGTTTGTGGGTTCGTCCAGAAGCAAAAAGTTTCCGTGTTCGCACTCTAAAATACACAGCGCAAGTTTGGCGCGTTCGCCGCCCGACAGCGATTTAACGGGTTTTTGCATATCCTCTTCAAAAAGTCCGCACCGCGCCAATGCCGAGCGTATTTCCGTCTGAGTCAGCCCGACGTGCCTTTCCCACAGCTCGGCAAGCACCGTATTATTTCCGTCAAGGTTCGCGCCCTCTTGGTCGTAAAATGCAAGCTTTGTAAAGCGCGCCAAAGTGACGGCGAAGTTCTTACCCTTTACAATTTCTTTAAGAAGCGTTGACTTGCCCGTGCCGTTTTCACCCACCAAAGCAACCTTTTCGCCGCGTTTTATATGCAATTGCCCCCCACATATGAGCCGTTTACCGCCTATTTCAAGGTTTAAGCCCTCTATTTTTAAAGCGTCTTCGTACTGCGGCGTGTCAAAGGTAAATTCAAATTTCGGAGCTTTTGGGGGCGTATATGGCTTTTCGAGAATTTCCATACGTTCAAGCCTGTTTACGCGGCTAAGCGCAGATTTTGCCGTGGTTGCGCGGACAATATTTCTATCAACGTAATCCTGCAAACGGGCGCGCTCTTCCTGTTGCGCTTCGTATTCTTTTTGCAGTCTTGCCTGCCTTTCAGCCTTTAAAACCTTATATTTTGAATAATTTCCCGTAAAAGATATTAGTTTTTTGTTTTCAATCTCCAGAATGCGCGTTGTAAGCCTGTCTAAAAAATACCTGTCGTGGGAAACGGCAAGAATTGCGCCCTTGAATGAAGCAAGATAATCTTCAAGCCAAAAAAGGGTGGAAACGTCAAGGTGGTTGGTCGGCTCGTCAAGTATCAGAAGGTCGGGCTGTTCCAGCAACAGACGCGCCAATTTCAGTCTTGTTTTCTCGCCGCCCGACATTGTGTCAACCCTCTGCCCGTACTTATCGATGAAGCCCATTCCGTTTAAAACCGTCTTTATTTTCACTTCTGAGGAATAGCAGTCGTGCGCGGAAATATATGCGGTTAAGCTGTCAATTTGCGCTGAAACTGCGGCATATTCGGGGGTGTAGCAGTCAATAGACGCTAATTTGCGAGAAATTTCTTCCAATTTTGCAACGGCGGAAAGCTCCTCTTTAAATACCGAAAGCATTTCTTCGTAAACGGTGTTGCCGCTGATATAACCGCCGTTCTGTTCTAGGTAGCCTATGCGCGCGGAATTCTTTTTTATAACCTGTCCGCTGTCAGGCAGGTTTTCGCCTGAAATAAGTTTTATAAGCGTGGTTTTGCCCTCTCCGTTCGCGCCTATAAGCCCGACTCTTTCGCCCTCGTTCACAGCAAAAGACACGTTTTCGAATATTAAGTTGTCGCCGTAAGAAAAGGCGGCGTTTTCAACCGTTATAATCATATTTTAAAAGTCCCAATCAGGTATATATTTTTCATTTGCGCTGTCAAAATCCTGCAAAAATACGTTTTTTAAGCCGAAATCACGCACCGCGACGACAACACGCTCATACTCTCTTCGCGTAATTTTGCGGTTCAACTCTTTAAAATCGGCTATTTCACCGTAAGGCGTGTATTGGCTCATCAGGCTGAAATAAACGCTTTCAGGCAGGGTTGAAACGAATTTTACTACATTTATACTGTCATGCGCGGCAAGCGGCAGAATTAAATGGCGGACGATACAGCCCGAAAGCATTTTTCCGTCTTCACGCATTTTTAAAGGTTTGCGTGCCATATATTTTATTGCCGGTATAGCAAAATCAGGATAGTCCTCCCTTGCCGTGTACCTTTTTGAAAGCATGCCGTCCGTAAACTTTAAGTCTGTAAGCCAAATATCAGTAAATCCATCGGCGAGTTTAAGCGCCTCTTCCGTTTCATAGCCGTGGGTATTGTAAACTATGGGTATATTCGGCTTGTAAATATCAATTGCCCCCATAATATGGCTTAAATAATGGGTAGGATTAACCAAATTTATATTTTCTGCGCCCATATCTTCAAGCGCTTTAAATACATCCGCAAGCTGACGTACCGACAGTTCCTTTCCCCGTAAATTTCTTGAAACTTCGTAATTCTGGCAGAATACGCATTTTAAAGAACATCCGCTAAAAAATACGCAACCGCTGCCGTTTTTAAAAGATACGGGCGGTTCCTCGTAAGGGTGCAGATAATACTTTGCAATTTTTACGCCCTGAACGCCGCAAAACCCCTTTTGCAAAGTTCTGTCAACGCCGCAAGCCGCAGGGCACTGATTACACTTCATACAACCATTATAAAATAAACGGCAACAAATAGCAAATCGTTTGACAAACGCGCGGACAAAGGTTATAATATTTTCAAACCTATAAAGAGTGTGCGAGGGAACGGCCCTGCGACCACACAGCAACCTGCAAAGCAAGGTGCTAACGCCGAACCGATGGGGAAATAGAAAAATGCGCTCCTCTTCGGCCGAAGAGGAGTTTTTAATTTGATTGATGCGTTTGCAGTTAAAAAGATAACCAAAGCGGACAAAGACGTTTATTTTTCAATGTCGCGCGACTTCTACGCTTCACGCGCAACCAACTCGCAGATTGACGACTGCGGAAGAGAAAAATTTTTTAAAGAGATTTTAAGCGAGCAAATCGTAAAAGGTTATTTTCTTATTTACAACGGCGAAACTGCCGGTTATGCAATTTGCTGTCTTTCCGCTTCGCAGGAAGCTTGCGGAAGGATACTGTGGCTGGACGAACTTTATGTTAAACCTCAGTTCCGCGGATTGTGTCTTGCAAAAGAATTTTTTCGTTTTCTGGAAGAGGGCGACGGTTACGAATATATAAGACTTGAAGTAGAAAAAGACAACGAAAAAGCGCTGAAACTCTATTCCCTGCTTGGATATAAAGACTGCGAATATTTACCCCTATACAAAAAAACAAAAAAAAGAGGCTGAACATATGAAAAAATTTTTTACAAGCGAAAGCGTAACCGAAGGACATCCTGATAAACTTTGCGACAGAATTTCCGACGCGTGTCTTGACGCCATTTTATCAAAAGACAAGAATGCGCGTTGCGCCATAGAGTGTTGCGCCGCCTACGACAGACTGCTTATTATGGGCGAAGTCACAACCCTTGCCGAAATCGATTACGAAGCAGTCGCACGCAAAACAATAGAAGAAATCGGCTATAAACACGGTTCGTTCGCATTCGATAAATGCCGTATAGACGTTGCCGTTCACCGCCAAAGTCCCGACATTGCAATGGGCGTTGAAAGGAACACCGAAGACATACGCGACAGCTTCGGCGCAGGCGACCAGGGCATGATGTTCGGCTACTCCTGCCGCGAAACAGAAGAACTTATGCCACTGCCCGTTTCGCTTGCGCATAAGCTTGCGAAAAAGCTTGAAAACGTGCGAAAGTGCGGCATATTGCCGTACCTACGCCCCGACGGCAAAACACAGATTACAGTGGAATACGACGGCAGAAAGCCCGTCAGAGTATCTGCGGTTGTCGTTTCAGCACAACACAATTCAAAAGTTTCGCAGGAACAGCTTAAAGCGGATATTTTAAAACACGTTGTTTCGGAAATACCGCAGAACCTTATTGACAAGGATACCGAGTATTACATAAACCCCACAGGAAGGTTTGAAATAGGCGGCCCCGAGGGCGACAGCGGACTTACCGGCAGAAAAATAATAGTTGACACTTACGGCGGAAGGTGCGCGCACGGCGGCGGAGCTTTTTCAGGTAAAGACCCCACAAAGGTTGACCGCTCGGCGGCTTATATGGCGAGGTTCGTCTGCAAAAACCTTGTTGCCGCAGGACTTTGCGACGAAGCCGAACTGCAAGTCGCTTACGCTATCGGCGTTGCAAAGCCCGTATCCGTATTTATCGATACGTTCGGAACAGGCAAACTTCCCGACGGCGAAATTGCGGATATTGTAGTAAAAGAATTTGACTTGCGCCCCTACTCGATAATAGAAACTTTGAAACTGAGAAATCCCGTTTATTCGCAGACGGCGGCTTACGGACATTTCGGCAAAGACGGGCTGTCCTGGGAAAGGCTGACAAAAACTGAAGATTTGAAAAAATACCTTTAATTATAAAAGCCGCAGGCAAACACCTGCGGCTTTTATAATTATGCAAATCAATAAGCTCTTGCGAAAATCACGACATGTTCCGCCTTTTTTCCGCAAATTGCACACTTTTCGGCTTTTTCGCCCTCTGCAAATACCCTTGCAGTCGCGGCGGCGTAAGATTTTACTTTATCCTCGCATTCGCGGCAACCGCACCAGCCTGCTTTGACGAAATTTCCTCTGTCCACGCCTTGCAAAATCCCGTCAAGGCTGTCTGCATAAACTATTTTGCCGTCGCGGCGCGCCCTTGCGCTTTCAAGCATATCCTTTTGTACGACGGCAAGAAGTTCTTTGACCGTATTTTCAAGCCCGTCAAGCGCGTAAGCCTGTTTTTCAAGGCTGTCCCTGCGGAAAATTACCGCTTTGCCCTCATCGATATCGCGAGGACCGAGTTCGATTCTCAAAGGCACTCCCTTCATCTCCCACTCGTTGAATTTCCAGCCCGGGGAGTTATCGCTGCCGTCAAACTTTACGCGGATACCTGTGCTTTCCAACTTATCTTTAATATCCAGGCACACCCCTGTAACATTGCCCTTTTTTGCCGCAATGGGAACTATGACAACCTGAACGGGCGCAACCACAGGGGGCATAACAAGCCCTCTTTGGTCGCCATGCGCCATTATAAGCGCGCCGATTAGACGAGTTGAAACGCCGAAACTCGTAGTATAAGCGTACTTCTGCGCTCCATCCTTATCAAGAAATTTAATATCGAAAGCCTTTGCGAAATTCTGACCCAAGAAATGAGTAGTACCTGCCTGCAAGCTTTTTCCGTCTTTCATCATGGCTTCCATTCCGTATGTAGCCACAGCGCCGGCAAACTTTTCTTTTTCCGTCTTTCTTCCCGTTATAACAGGCAACGCAAGACAGCTCTCGGCGAACTCTTTGTACACGGCAAGCATTTTAGCCGCCTCCGCCTCCGCTTCTTCCTCCGTTGCGTGCGCAGAATGTCCCTCCTGCCATAAGAATTCCGAAGTCCTTAAAAAGGGACGCGTGGTCTTTTCCCAGCGCATAACGTTAGCCCACTGATTGATTAATATGGGCAACTCCCTGTAAGACTGAAGCCACTTGGAATACATATTACCTATTATGGTTTCGGACGTAGGACGGATTGCCAAAGGTTCTGAAAGTTCTTCTCCGCCTGCGTGGGTCACGACCGCAACCTCAGGCGCAAACCCCTCAACATGCTCGGCTTCCTTTGTAAAAAAGCTCATAGGAATAAGCAACGGAAAATACGCGTTTTCGTAACCGTTGTTTTTAAAACGCCTGTTGAGTTCAGCCTGAATATTTTCCCAGACGGCGTAACCGTAAGGGCGTATTACCATTGTTCCCTTTACGGGTCCGTAATCCACAAGTTTGGTTTTAACAACAACGTCGGTAAACCACTGAGGGAAATCTTTATCAATATCCGCTATCTGTTCGACGAAATTTTCTTTTGCCACGAAAATTTACCTCTTTTAAAATACTGCAAATTATTATACCATATCGCCGCGCAAAAATAAAGGATTTTTGCAAATAAATACCATTGCGGCGGCACAAAATATTTAAAGCATACGACCGTCAAACACTTGTAATAAAATATCAGATATTATATAATAAACTTGTATGCAATTGACTGATTTGAAAAAACTGAAAAGCGGAACAGATGTTCGCGGCGTCGCCGTTGAGGGCACCCTGCCCTTGACGCTTACCGACGGAGCCGTGGAAGCGATTGTCAAGGCTTTTATAAAATGGCTGTCCGTAAAATACGGCAAAAATAAGTTTAAAATTGCCGTAGGCAACGATTCACGAATATCCGCGCCCGGAATAATAAATTGCGTAAAAACCGCGATTATTTCAAGCGGTTCGGACATGGTTTACACCGGTCTTTCGTCTACGCCCTCAATGTTTATTTTGCTGAAAAATTCAGATTGGCAGTGCGACGCGTCGGTTATGATTACAGCTTCGCATATGCCTTACGACAGAAACGGGCTGAAATTTTTCACGCCCGACGGAGGGCTTGACAGCTGCGATATAGATGAAATTTTAAATATCGCCGCAGATGGAATATTTTTAAGCGGTTGCGGTAATTACGGTGAAAAATCTTTTATGGACGAGTATTCTAAAATACTCGTCGACACTGTAACGTCGGCTTGTGGGCCCCTTCCTTTAAAGGGCAAAAAAATAATTGTGGACGCCGGCAACGGGGCAGGCGGATTTTACGCCGAAAAGGTTTTAAAGCCCTTAGGCGCGGATACGGAAGGAAGCCAATTTCTCAACCCAGACGGTATGTTCCCCAACCATATACCCAACCCCGAAGACAGAAAGGCGATTGAAAGCATTTCAGCCGCAACCGTAAAATGCGGCGCCGATTTAGGCATTATTTTCGATACAGACGTTGACCGCGCGGCCTGCGTGGCGCCGGACGGCGGCGAAATTAATCGCAACGCGCTTATCGCCTTAATTTCGGCTATACTTTTCAAAGAAAAAACCGGTACGGTTGTCACCGACAGCGTCACAAGCGACGGGCTTACGGAATTTATAGAAAGTTTGGGCGGCAAACACGTCAGATATAAACGCGGATATAAAAACGTAATAGATAAATGTAAACAGCTTAACGCCGACGGCGAATATTCCCCCCTTGCAATAGAGACTTCGGGACACGCCGCTCTTAAAGAGAACTATTATCTTGACGACGGCGCGTATCTTATTACCAAAATTCTAATCAGCCTTGCTTTACAGGCAAAAGAGGGCAAAGACCTGCTTTCAGTAATCTCCGACCTCAAAAAGCCCAAAGAAGAAGGCGAAGTACGCATAACTTTTAACGACAGCAGTCGCGACTTTAAAAAAGAGGGCACCGAAGTTATCGAAGACCTGAAAAAACTTGCCGAAAAAGACGAAAGCATGATACTTGCGCCCGTGAATCACGAGGGCGTCAGAATAAACTTTAAAACCGGCGGAAGAAGCTGGGTGCTTGTAAGAATGAGCGTCCACGATCCCGTTATGCCGATAAATTTCGAAAGCGATTATTTAGGCGGAAATAAGCAGAATGCAAAAACGCTTTTAAATATTTTACAGAGATATAGCTTTTTAAACACAGAAAACTTAAAAAAATTTACATTGTAAGGAGAATTTATCAATGTCCATAAACACGAAATGCGTAGACACCGTAAGAGTATTATCAGCAGAGGCAATACAACGCGCAAAGTCGGGACACCCCGGCATTTGCATGGGGGCTGCGCCGATAGGTTACGAACTGTTTTCCGAATTTCTGAATTTCAGCTATAAAAACCCTAAGTGGGACAACAGAGACAGGTTCGTTCTTTCGGCGGGACACGGAAGCATGCTCTTATATTCGCTTTTACACCTCTTCGGTTTTGACTTGAACAAAGAGGACTTGATGAATTTCCGTCAGCTCGGTTCGCGCACGCCCGGTCACCCCGAATACGGCAAGACTGACGGCGTTGAAACTTCAACCGGTCCTTTGGGTCAGGGCATAGGCAACGCCGTAGGGTTCGCGCTTGCGGAAGAACACCTTGCCGCCGTTTTCAACAGACCCGATTTCCCCGTAGTAAACCATTATACTTACGTTTTGTGCGGCGAGGGCTGTCTTGAAGAGGGTTTGGGCTACGAAGCGTGCTCGTTTGCAGGAACGCAAAAGCTCGGCAAACTCATATTATTATACGACAGGAACAATATCACGATTGAAGGCGACATAACAACCACGTTCGACGAAGATATTGCCACGCGCTTTATATCTCAGGGATGGCAGGTTATCAGGGTGCCCGACGCAAACAGTCTGAATGTTTTAAAATGCGCAATAGAGAGAGCAAAAAGCGATTTAAGCCGTCCCTCGATTATTATCTGCAACACTAAAATCGGTTACGGTTCACCACTCGAAGGCAGTGAAAAATCACACGGAGCGCCTTTGGGCGAAGATAACCTTGCAAAAGCAAAAGAAAACCTCGGTTGGACGGAAGAGCCTTTCTGCGTACCCGAGGACGTCAAAGCACATTGTCTTGACATTGCCGAACAAAAGCTTCAGACCGAAGAAAGATGGAACGAACTTTTTGCAAGATACGAAAGGGCTTACCCCGAGCTTGCGGAAAAGTACAAGAATTATATGAACGGCTATACTCTTGACTATGACGAGCTGTTCGCAAAATTTGATTTTTCCGCGCCCGAAGCGACAAGAGCTTCAAGCGGTAAAATTCTTAACGAAATTGCAAAAATTATGCCCAATCTTTTATCGGGTTCCGCAGACCTTGCTCCCTCTACAATGACAGGGCTTAAATGTTCCGGTAACTTCTCGCCGTCAAACAGAACGGGTCGCAACATTCAGTTCGGAATACGCGAACACGCAATGGCGGCTATTTGCAACGGCATACAGCTGCACGGCGGACTGAGGATACTCTGCTCCACTTTCTTTGCATTTTCAGACTATATGAAAGGCGGCATCAGAATAAGCGCGCTTTTAAACGTGCCCGTAATTTACGTTATGACGCACGACTCTATCGGGGTAGGCGAAGACGGTCCCACACACCAGCCTATGGAACAGCTTATCGCGCTCCGTTCTATACCCAATATAAAAGTTTTCCGTCCCTGCAACGGAAAAGAAACGGTTGCGGCATACGCTTCGGCATTAAGCGGTCAGTCACCCACCGTTCTCGTTCTTTCAAGACAGAATTTGAACCAGCACGAATGCAACGGCGTAAGCGCGCTCACAGGCGGATATATCCTTTCGGATTGCAAGGGCACGCCTGATGTAATTCTGATAGGCACGGGTTCAGAGCTGGATATTTGTATGGGTGCAAAACAGCTGCTTGAAAACGACAGAATAAAGACGCGCGTAGTTTCAATGCCCTGTATGGAAGAATTCGAAAAGCAGACCGCAGAGTATCAGGAACACGTTCTGCCAAAGGCGGTAAAAGCAAGGGTTTGCGTTGAGGCGGCATCTCACTTTGCCTGGTATAAGTACAGCAGGGATTTCGGCGAAGTTATTGCAATGCACTCGTTCGGAACGTCTGCGCCCGCAAAAGTATTGTTCGATTATTTCGGCTTTACCAAAGAAAACGTAGCGGAAAAAGCTAAAATTTCTTTGGAGAAAGTTAAAAAAGCAAAATGAATTTAGAAGAATTGTTTGTAAAAAGGCAGTCCACAAGAGAATTTTCAGATAAAGAAATTGCGGACGAAACTCTTGAAAAAATTTGCAGGCTTGCGGTGCTTGCCCCCTCGGCAATTAACGCACAGCCGTGGAATCTTTACGCAGTAAACGGCACAAAAGCAAAAGAATTTATAAAATTCGTACAGAAAGACGGAGCGAACGCCTGGGCTGACGGAGTAAAAGCCTTTATTGTAATAGAACAGCGCGCGCCGCATGCAATAATGCGCGGCGACAGGCGAGTTTCCAATGAAAGTTTTATTCCCAACGACATAGGCATACTTTCCGCATACATTGCGCTTGCGGCGGAAGACCTGGGCGTGCAAAGCTGTATTATCGGTCTAAGAGACGAAAAAGCTATTGCAAAGTTTTTAAATCTGCCTGCCGGAACGCCTTTCCCCCTTGTCATCGCCCTTGGATACAAAAAAGATGACTGCCCTGTCCGCGAAAAACGGAGAAGACAATTCGAACTCAACTATAAACTTATTAAGTAAATTAAAAGACCGGCTTAAAAAGTCGGTCTTTCTTTATTCTGCGTCGGAACAACCTGTAACATCTTGATTTTTCAAGACATTGTCTTTTGCTGTTGCAAGCATAAGTTTAATTCTGTTTTCCTGATTTACTTTTGTTGCCGAAGGGTCGTAGTCCACAGCAACAATGTTTGCATCGGGGCAGTATTTTTTTACAGTTCTTATAACACCTTTGCCTGCAATATGATTGGGCAGACATCCGAACGGTTGCGCGCATACGATATTGGGTACGCCGCTCTTCGCAAACGCCGCCATTTCCGCAGGTATAAGCCAACCCTCGCCCATTTTTACGCCCTGGTTTATAACTTCGTCGGCGCAGGCGCGCAGCGTTTCAAAATCGTGTACAGGTTCAAAACTTCCCTCTTGCTCGAATATTTTTATTATCTTCTTCTGCATGCGGTGAACAATTTTATAAATAAATTTATAAATTCCCGCCTTACTTTTGCCCTTTCCGTAATACTCCGCATCGTTCATAACGTTTACCACGCAGTAAAGCAAAAAATCCAAAAGCGCGGGCACAACGGGTTCACAGCCTTCGTTTAACAAAAATCTTTCCAATTCGTTGTTGCCGAGAGTAGAATACTTGACGTAAATTTCTCCCACAATACCTACTTTAATCTTTTTTTCATGCCTTTTCGGTACTGCGGCGAAAATGGAAATGATTTTTTTGTTTATTTTCTTATACTGCCAAAAGCTTTTTCTTTCAAACTTTTTAATGACGTAATTAACAGCTTCGTCGCGCGCCCTATCCGACGCGCAACTTTCCGCCTCATACGGTTTGCATTGGTTATAACACCACATAACAGTATCGCCGTAAATTACGGAAAAAGCCATTTTTATAAACAGCCCCAAACCTATTTTAAACGAACTTTCCTTTTCTAAACCTGAAAAATTTACAGACACCACGGGCACCGTGGGAAACTCGTTTACTATTGCTTTGCGTATAAGCGACATATAGTTCGACGCCCTGCATCCTCCGCCCGTCTGCGTTATTAAAAGCGCGGTTCTATCCAAATCGTACATACCGCTTTTCAAAGCGTCGATAAACTGTCCGACAACGCAAAGGCATGGATAGCATGTGTCGTTATGGACGTGTTTCAGCCCCTCGTCAACTGCTGTACGGGTATCGTTTTTCAAAATCTCTAAATTATAGCCTTCAAGCTTGAAAACTTTTTCAAGAATAAGAAAGTGCCAGGGCAACATATCGGGAACAAGCACTTTATGCGTTTTTTTCATGGACTTGTCCCATTTGGGATATTGCGTTGTATAGTCCGTTATAAGTTCTTGTTTCATCTCTTTTTTGCCGCCTCTTCTATCGCTGCAAGCATACTTCTAAGACGTATCTTAACTACGCCCAAATTGTTTATTTCGTCTATTTTTATCTGCGTGTAAAGCTTGCCGTTTTTTTCGAGAATGGCTCGAACCTCGTCGGAAGTTATCGCGTCAAGTCCGCAGCCGAAAGATACAAGATGGACAAGGTTAACGTTTTTACGTTTGGAAACAAAGTCAGCCGCACGGTATAAACGGGCGTGGTATGTCCATTGGTTTAATACGTTTACTTTTACTTTGTCGCCTTTTTCGCAAATACTGTCTTCCGAAAGAACAGCAACGCCCAACGAAGTTAAAAGCTTGTTTATGCTGTGATTTATTTCTTCGTCAAGATGATAGGGTCTGCCTGCAAGCACAACTGATTGCCGCCCCTGCATTTCGGCTTTCCAAAGAATTTCATCTGCCTTGGATTTTATATCCTCTCTGTATTTTTCAAGACGGGTAAACCCTTCGTCCAGCGCAGACTCAATCTCTTTTTTCCTGAAACCGTATTTAGAAAGCATATTTTGAAGCTTTAACACGGTGTTTTTGCGCATATTCAAATCTATATACGGCATAAGGAAATTTTCGTCATTCAGCCTTTCGTTGTTCGCTTTCAGAAGTTCGGGATAATATGCGACAACAGGGCAGTTATAATGGTTTGAAGAACAGTGTTCGTCTAAATTGTAACTTTCACAGGGCATAAATATAAAATCCACGCCCTCGTCCAAAAGACTTTCGATATGCCCGTGCGTGAGCTTTGCAGGATAACAAGCGGTATCGCTTGCAACCGTATGCTGACCTTTGAAATACAGTTCCCTTGACGATTTTTCTGAAAGAACTACCTCAAACCCGAGCGTTTCGAAAAAACCTGCCCAGATAGGAAGCTGTTCATACATCCCTAACTGCAACGGCAAACCTACTTTACCCTTTATACCGTTTTGCCCGTTTACGCCGTGCACACAGTCAATAAGCCTTATCTGTTTATAAGCGTACATATCAAGGTCGGCATACATAGGTTTAAGCCCTGCGCCCCTTTCGCACTTGTTGCCGGAAATAAACCGCCTGCCGTCGTTAAAGCGGATTACTGTAAGATTACAGTTAGCAGTGCATCCTCTGCAATTCGCCGACTGTCTTGTATACGAAAATTTTTCAAGTTCCCCTGCGTTGGCAACGGTGCTTTCGCCCTGCGAATTTTCCATTGCGTACAGCGCCGCGCCGAACGCGCCCATAAGACCCGCGATACCGGGGCGGATTACCTGCTTGCCTGTTTCAAGCTCGAAAGAACGGAGCACGGCGTCGTTCAAAAACGTACCGCCCTGAACAACTATATTCTGACCGAGTTCGTCCGCAGAAGCAGCCCTGATAACTTTATAAATGGCATTTTTTACTATTGAAGATGACAGACCTGCCGAAATGTCTTCAATGCTTGCGCCCTCTTTCTGCGCCTGTTTTACCGCGCTGTTCATAAACACTGTACAGCGAGAACCGAGCTCTACCGGATTTTTGGCGTACAGACCCTTTTCACAGAATTTATTAATCTCCATTCCCATTGCACGGGCAAAGGTCTGAATAAATGAACCGCATCCCGAAGAGCACGCCTCGTTTAGCATAATAGAGTCTATCGTACCGTTTTTTATTTTAAAGCATTTTATATCCTGACCGCCGATGTCTATTATAAAATCGACTTGCGGATTAAAATGAAGCGCAGCTTTGAAATGCGCGACGGTTTCAACAATGCCGAAATCGGCTTTTATGGAATTTTTAATCAAGTCCTCGCCGTAGCCCGTCACTGCGCAACCTTTTATACGCAATCTGCCGCCGCACTGTTCGTAAAGCTCTTTAAGCTTGCTTATAACTATATCGAGAGGCTGACCGTTATTGGACTGATAATGCGACCAAAGAATTTTACATTCCGGCGTAATAAGCATTAGCTTTGTCGTCGTAGAACCGCTGTCTATTCCCAAATAGCAGTCTCCGTTGTAAGTCGCTATATCAGCAAATTTAAGGTCGGTCGAACGATGACGCTTTACAAATTCGGCGTATTCTTCCTTACTGTTAAAAAGTCGCCTGCCCGATTCGAGAGCGGTACTCTCTTTGACCTTTTCAATTTTTTCGATTATGTAATCTATGCTCTCGGCATGTTCGCCGACGGATGAAAACGCGGCGCCTATAGCCATAAAACAAGGCGCGTTTTCAGGGAAAACGGCATTGGCGTCGTCAAGCTTCAAAGTGGTTACAAACGCTTTTCTCAGCCCTTTCAAAAAGTAAAGGGGACCGCCTAAAAACAGCACTTTACCACTGATTTTACGCCCCTGTGCAAGACCTGAAACGGTCTGGTCGACAACTGCCTGAAAAATAGAAGCTGCAATATCCGCTTTGCTTGCGCCCTGATTTAAAAGAGGCTGAATATCGGACTTTGCAAAAACGCCGCAGCGCGACGCAATAGGATAAGTTTTAACCGCTTCTAAAGCAAGTTCGTCCAACTGACCAACCGTTACGTTCAAAAGCGTAGACATCTGGTCTATAAACGCGCCCGTCCCGCCGGCGCAGCTGCCGTTCATACGCTGTTCCGTGCCGCCCGTTACGAAAATAATTTTTGCGTCCTCGCCGCCCAATTCGACAGCCGCGTCCGTATCGGGATAAAGTTTGCGTATAGCGACAAACGCAGCCTGCACTTCCTGAACGAAATTTATGCCGCTGCGTTGCGAAAGTCCAAGTCCGGCGCTTCCCGTAACCGAAACGCGATAGTCGCCGCCGAACTTCGCTTTAACAACGTTGAGTTCGGACAGAACTGTCTCTTTCACTTTTGAGAAATGACGGACGTATGACGAATATATTAAATTATTATTCTCGTCGATAACAGCAGCCTTTACGGTAGTTGAACCGACGTCTATACCGAGAAGTTTCAAAATCTTTTTCCGAAAGTTATGTTTTCAAGCAAATTATAACACAAATTTATACAATATTTCAATTTTATGAACATACATTTTTTGTTAAATTCTTATGAAAATGTATTTTTTTACATTGTTTTACAAATACGGCTTACGACAAACCGTGACAGTCTGAACTTTCGTTTAAATATTTCTTTTTAGTAGCTAAGCCGCCTCTTATATGACGCTCTGAAAGATTTTTATCCAAAACTTCGCGCACTTTTTCGTAAAGTTCGCAATCGACATACTTTAACCGTTCGGTTACGTCTTTATGTACGGTAGATTTGCTTATGGAAAAATGTAAAGCCGCAGCACGAACTGTGCATCCTGCGGCTATAATGTATTCTCCCTCTTTAATTACCCTTTCGGCTATATATTCCCACATATTTTTCTCCCGAAATCTGATATTTTATATCTATTCGGGATTTTGTCGATTTATGCGGAATTTTGAATTAAAAGCATTAAATGCGTTACCGAAATTATCGGCACCGCATTTAATCAATTATATTCTATAACAACAAAGCTCTCAAACACTTTGGGTTGCAATAGGCGTAACCGCGCTGTTTTAACTGCTTACAAAACAACAAAGCTCTCAAACCCCCGGGTAATTTTAATCTTGTTGCTGGCAGTTTTAACCACTTACAAAACAACAAAGCTCTCAAACAGCGCGTTGAAGGTACTGAGTACTTTAATGGTTTTAACCGCTTACAAAACAACAAAGCTCTCAAACCTATGCCTGTTTATGATGTTCCTGGTAAAGGTTTTAACCGCTTACAAAACAACAAAGCTCTCAAACCCCTAAGGACGGTAATGATTTTGAAAAATAGTTTTAACCGCTTACAAAACAACAAAGCTCTCAAACATATTTTAAGGGTAACCGGATTGCCGTTGCGTTTTAACCGCTTACAAAACAACAAAGCTCTCAAACACTTCAACCAAGACGAAGACGCAGAAAGTAGTTTTAACCGCTTACAAAACAACAAAGCTCTCAAACCCGCGGCACGTGAATAAGCGGTGTTCGAAAGTTTTAACCGCTTACAAAACAACAAAGCTCTCAAACTAGCTTTCGCGCCGGTAAGGAGCCAGCTATGTTTTAACCGCTTACAAAACAACAAAGCTCTCAAACCTCAAATTAAAGGATAAAAGCACATATTGCCATAAGGTTGTTTTGTAAACATATTTAATTAAACCAAGCTTGCACAAAAATTATAATATTTTTAACCGAAATTTTCAACTATTTCACATAAATCTTCAGTAATTATTATTGCCTTTTCCTCTTCAAGAAGTGGACGGATTTTACCGCACTCTACAAGTAAAAGCGATAATTTATGAAGCCTGCAATGGCGGTACAATAAACGCAAATCCTCATCGCTTAAAACACTTTTCAGCCCGACAAACGCTAAAAACCGTATATTTTTCAACTCAATAAATAAGTTGATATAGCAAATAACTTTTTCAAGCAACGTTTCGTAATTCTCTTCCGGTCTTATGCTTACGGCTTTCAACAAAGCATCAAAAGTCATTTCGCTGTATGTCAAAGCAAAATCTTCAGTTTCGCACAGATTGGATAAAAAATGTTCGCTGACCGACCTTAATTTCTGAAATTCAAAAATCAGTTGTCCGTTATTAAAATTACTCTGTAACCGTTTATACAGTAAATTTATAATTTTTTTATCCGACAAACCGAACGAAAACATATCCGTAAGCAGTTCGCCCTCTTTCTCGGCATTGATTTGTTTATCTCCGTCCCAAAACGTATATTCTGAAATATTGCCGGCAAACGCGTTCATTAATTCATTTACAGTATTAAAATACTCTTTCGGACTTTCAATGCACAGCAAAAACGGACGCGAAACATCCAGCTCAATCTGCGTTTCCAACCTTTCACTCGAAATTCTCATAACTCGACTAGCCTGTCCATATTTTCTAAAACAACGCTTTGCTTTTCACCCACAAGATAATCAATTCTTGAAAATTGATTTTCCGTCACTTCAAGCATTTCCACTACACCCTCAGGCGGCAAATTCTTACTCACCCGTTCCTTTACCGCTTGACAGGTAACGCCGTTTACAACAAGTTTGGAATATACGGATTTCTGCATCATTATAAAGCCGTTTTTTATTAAAAACTTATGAAAGACCGAATAATCCCGTCTGTTTTTTGAAGATTCCATCGGCAAATCAAAAAATATCAACAATCTCATAAATCTAAAATTCATTGTCTGCAAGTATTTCCTGTGGGTAACATATTTGCGACTCGTCTCCGCTTTCGAAAGCAAATACAACGCTTTTTACCGTTTTGCGGATTGCAATATCAAGCGTTGTATGAATACCGTCTATAATAACGCTGAAATTCAGAATATTTGCCATTTTCTTTTTAAACTGTCCGTCGTCCGCTTTTAGCGACAATGCAGTTTCGTCAACTATCGGTCTGAGCGGTTCCATCAAATCACATGAAAAATTGAATTGATTGAACTCATTATCGTGCCATACCCCCAACTGAGTCAATAATCCCGATGCAACAATCTCACGATTGAAAGCCGACAAGAGAACAGAATATCCGTAATTTAAACAGCCGTTTAGAAACCCACCGTCGCGCCTTGAAATACCGTCGGGCAAAATGCAATTAAAGTAAACTTTTGCAGCGTGCCCCTCCCTGTTACTCAAATCCCCATCCTGAACGCATTCAGCATACAAAGAGAGCATTTTCGCCTCTTTTTCAAAACCGAGTTTGGCTAGCAAAACTGACTGCGCGTCAATTTTTTTTGTAATTATCCGCCGCCAGACTTTACGTTTTAACTCTTCATCCCAACAAAACTGCCACTTGATTTTTTTAGATGTATTGTGGGCGCCGTAATAAGGAATTATTTCTGACTGAGGATTACACTTTTCGTCGCAGAAAATAACTTTGATGTTGTTTTCAACCAAAACTGACAGCAACGCGACCGTAAGCGAGACCGCAGTACTCTGCACTATAAGCGTATTAATTTCATTAATAAATATTTTCTTTTCGCTTTCGCCGCGCACCACAAGATAATTCAGACGCGTTTCAAGTTTGCACCGCGAATTTATAACGACAATCCTGAAACCCATTTTATACTTTGCGTTCTTTTAACGTTAAACCGCAGTTAGACTTATAAATTATTTTAAAATCATCTTCGGTTATGTATTTACTGAAAGAAAGTTTACCGTTTAATGTATTACCGCCGATTAATGATAAATCTGAAAGCATAGCGTTGCAACGGAAGAAATTTAAAGCCTGTAAAAGTACTTTAACTTGCTTAGCCGTTGTCAAACACTTAAACTTATCCAAACCATCTTTCAATATTTTTTGATATGTAGCGCAATAGCCTATACCGCTGTAAATTTTATCGTCAAGTTTACCTACAAGAAAATTATAAAGTGAAAGATTGTTTTCCTTACTTATTTTAAGCTTAATTTCACCCATGCGGTTTGTTTTTATTATATAAACTTCACTGCTCTCTTCGTCGATTTTTGATTTGTATCTTTCGTAAAATTCCGTCAAAGCCTTAACGTACTCGTCAGTTTTATTATCCGTAAAAAGTTCTACGGCATTCTGCACTAAAATACGTATTCCCGATATACCTGTAATGTATACAGGCATACCTTTAAAAGAAACAAGTTGGTTAATTTTGATTTTCGGCACAAGAATTTCTGCATTCTTTAAACCCTTTTCTTCAAAATATTCTTTTAACCTGTTTAAATCGCCCTTTGTTTGTTGCTGTATAAGTACCGGTACGGCTTCAATTGATTTTATTATTTTGCCTTTCTTGTCCTCGGACTGTACGACGGCAAAGTACGCGGTGTTAAGTCCGCTGTAACCGCCGTATTTTTGTATATTGCCCAAAACGCCGCTTCCCTTTCTGGGGATTTTGCTACGGCTGTCATTATTTGAATAAACAGTCTGATTATAAAATTCGCCCTTAACGCAATAAGAGTATTTTGTAACACACATACTGCATTTTGCAAATACAGATTTTACGACAGACAGCGAACCGCCGTTCCAAGCGCCGTCAACGTCACGGAAAAACATAGTTTTTAAATTGTACATACGCCACCTATCGCCGTCGTTGCGGAACATTGCCATAGGCGAAGAAAAACAGGTATCAAAAACGTTACCGACAACCACATTCAGATATGCGTCTCTTGCATGATGCAAATCGTTAGTTTCACGGCATTTAAACAAATCAAACTTGCTTTTAAAATCGTTTACGTTCTTTGCTTTGCTGTAAACAATTTTAGTGCTGGAATACTTGCGTTTTAACAACTCTGCAACAGCTTTTGCCGTCTGGTCTGTAATAACTTTCTGACGGTTGATAAAACCTGAGTAATCATCTTCGTTTAGGGGCTCTGTACGAGTAAGCCTGCCGTATGTAACATCGCTTATTAGCCCTTTTGTAAGAAGCATTTTCCAAAAATTTTGTTGTTCTGTAAACCCTTGAGGCAGCGGATAAGCATCCCTTTTTTCAACGTTCTTCTTGCGCAAAACAAGCGCTTTGTTGTCAAGGCTGTCGTCTTTAATATAAGTACGGGGCAGAATATGGTCAACGTCGTACATATCAGTATTTAACTGCGAAAGGTCTATACGTTCGCCGGAATACATGCAACGTCCGAGCTGTCTGAAATAAAGATACAGTCTTTCCTGTCTCAGTCTGAGGTCGGTTAGACCCTCCGATGTCAGTTCACTTCGTATTTCGTCGTAGCCTGCCACATTTTTATATAATTCCAGAAGTCTGTTTTTTCTGGAAACAGTCCTTCCTGCCGCGCCTTTCGTACCTTCTTCTCGGGTAACTTCAACAAATATTTTATCAGGAGCCCTGCCAATATTTAAGATATACTCGTCCGCCATACGCAAAGACTGCCATATACCGCGACGAACCGCAGGCGAAACATAAAGATTTTCCAAATCTTTATAACGTATTTCACTGTCAGTTTCACCGTTTTCTTTCTTTATTATTTCTTCAAAACCGTACTTTTCATTGAAAAGAATTTCGTTAAGATTTTGGTTCGTGAAATACATTAAATCAAGTATTGATAAATTTTCGCCTACCGGCGGGTCGTTTACTTTAAGTCCGGTCAAAAACTTCATTGAAAGCCTTCCGAACTTCTGAAACGTCAAACCCTTTAAGCTTTTTATATTATCTTTAATTACGCGTATTTTTCCGTAGTTTTTCTCAATTAATTTTTCAACTATATTTTTATCGGTATTTAAAGTGTGCCAAAGAATAATGTTCTCGCAAACTCCTCCTCCGCTCATTAAGTCATCGTCGACAAATGAGCCAAGTATCTGTTTTAAACGAATATAAGAAGACATATTGGCTTTGATTTCGCTGTCTTTGCCCGTTATTTTAACTTCCTGTGTCTGATATTCGGAAATTGCGCCTTCCCTTACAAGAAAATTGATTATCGTCTTATCGGTAACTTTATTTTTTACTTTAAATACATCGTCGAACAATTTCTGTTTTAGCTCAACAGAAATAGGCGTATCGTTGATTTTAAGCTTGTTCAACTGGTTCAATACATTGAACTTCTGATAAAACACCGAAGCTTGCGGCAGAACATCTTCACCCCGTAAGTATGTACATTTATTAGTCATACGGCGCATAAAATTTTCGTTACTCTGCGCTTTATCAACCACCGTATCGAAATTCCAAGGCGTAATTTTTTCGTCCGTGCGAACCGCCCAACTGTTTTTACCTGTCAAAGGTCCCACATAATAGGGTATTTTAAACAGAAAGACTTTTAATATTTTATCAGCAATTTCATGTGTTTCAGGATGAACCTTTACCATGTTTTCAACGATTTTTTCAAGCTCCTGTTGATTTACCTGATGAGGGAACAAACCGTTGTCGGAGTGTAAAATTTTAGGTAAAAACGTGCCGCTGTTGATTTTGCTTAAAATATCATCGCGGATTTCGGTGTCGGTTACATTTTCAATGCCCGTAATAAGTTTTTTAAGTTCTGCAAAAAAGTCGCCGTCAGAACAATGTTTTACCTTAATTTTATCTCCGCCCTTTTTTGTATAACCTACATAGTTGACATAGTTAGCCTTTTCTTTCGTACTTTTAAAAAATTTACGGTAAACTTCTTCGCCCGCGTTTCCGCGCAAAAACTGCTTTAAGCATCTGAGGTCGTTTTTATGCGTATTATAAAGATTAATCATTGCCGCGGAAATATTCGGCTGACCTTCGAATAATTTTTCAAACAGCGCAAAGCTGTAAATCGCTTTTATTTTTTCAAGCAAAATAAAATTATCGCCGAAATCAGCTTCCATTCCGTCGAACGTCTCGTCGGTCAAATCTTTAAACGTAAACGATTTTTGCGTTTCATACTCTTCGCCGAACAAGTTTTTAGGGGACAATTTGCCGCCCGTTATGCCTTTAATTATTTCTTTGGTAAGCGCGTCCTTTCCGAAAAGCGCTTCAAGCGCATTCTGCTTGTCACGAAGTCCCGTCTTACCGTCTATTAAAATATTTTTCGCCTGTTCTGCAAATACGCTATCGAATTGCGGCACCCTTTCATAGTCTGTAAAAATCTCTGCGCAGACGGCGGAAAGTTCGTCAAACAGTCTATAAATATCGTGAACGTTTTCTATTCCACCGTCGAGAAGAAAATGTCCGCGATATTTTATGATATGGTGAAGCGCAAGATAATAAAGCCTTATATCTTTAACAGGCTTTGACTGTAAATCATATCGTAAATGATAAATAGTAGGGTAATCGCTGTGATAATTTTTATCGCAGTAAATACCGTCTGCAAACAGACTGTTTTTGTCGCCGCCTAAAACACTCGCCTTATCTTCGGGAAAATAAGCGCTGTTGTTCAGGCGCAAGAAAAAATTTTCATCCTCAATAAATGGTTCAAAAAGCGCCTGCAAAAAGCCTATACGCTGTTTTCTCCGTTCTAGTCTGCGGCGCGCGGTCCTGAAAGAGCGTCTTTTTTCCGCAGTAGAGCTCGGGTTAAACAATCTGACAGCCCAACAGTCTTTTCCTTTTGCGCGCAAAAGATTATACTCTTCGTCAGTGCACGCCATACCTACAGAATCAGTACCTATATCCATTCCCAGATAAAATTTTTTCATTTGTCCCTCTCTGAATTTTATTTTTTCTGTTGACAATTTTAAATAGATGTTATATAATCAAAATACAAAACAACAAGGCAAGTTCAAATAAAGAATTTTCCTAGTCATCTTATCGCAGTGTGCGATGCAGCTCTTCTCAAATGGGAAGAGTTTTTTTATGCAATCGGATTATTCGCTTAAATTATATCAAAAAGCCTGTTGACCGTCAATATGCTTTTTATTTATGAATGCGTTGTTGCGACGGTAAATAATGTACACCAATTTAAGTCAAACAAATAAAACAAGGCATTATTCTTCGCCGATAAACACAGCTAACCGTTATTACCGCAACGACAAATTCATAAAAACATACAAATTTGACACATATTTAATTTTCATATTGGTAATTTTTCATATTATAACATAATAAACCTGACAGAATTGTCAGGTTTAAAAAATATTTATTTATTTTTTTACAATATTTTTATAGATAAAACTACTGATTAAAAATATTCTATGCTTTCCAATAGAATTTAGGCGTTCCGAAAGCTCCGCTTTCATAAAGCTGCTTCGTCAGATTTGATAATGCAGATGGGCTTTCGGCAATAAAAAACTCTGTATTTCCCTGCGGAACCGCCATAAACAACGAAGAATCGAATCCGCCGAGTTTAACATCCGAATAAACCCAAGTAATTACTTCCATCGGCAATCTGCCGGGCATAATTTTTATTCCGTTTTCATCAAGCACCTGTTTGGTTAACGGCATACCGTCGCCTGGCGCTAATGCCGAGGGATGAGGTTTATATAAAATATTGTAATCGGAATAGTCGGCAATAATTTTTTTTAGCAACTCTGCGTATTCGGCATCGGTAAAGTTTCCGCTGAAAGGATTAGTACCCGTTATAATTAAATACTCCCCTTCTTTATTGAAATATTCGGCGTCAAAATCTTCTTTAATCAAATTACAGATTTTAAGAAACTTCTGCTTTTTATCATCAGACAAAGCGTTATACATCTTTTCGGGCGACATTTTAGGCATATGCGCTTTATCTATTTCCGCCTGAACTTTAGCATTGTCACTGACAAGTGTTTCGGGGTATCCGCACCACATTTCAACATTATCTCTTTGCGCCGCCATAATAGGCATTTGGCTAAGTTGCGCATCGTTATAATAATGGGAACCGACTTTTACGCCGTCGAACTCTAACTCATATAAATTTGAATTTGAAACAGTGCCCACTAACTTATATTCGTTTTTTAACGCCTGATTGTATATGCCGTTATAAATTCTTTTGTTTACAGACCACTTATCCCAAGAATTTTCATCGCGGTAGGGGAAAGCTGTCGTATACGTCCAGGAACCGTCCGATACAAGCTTTATCTCATATCTGTTTGATGGAATTCCGTTCTGTACAAAAGAGAACAGCTCAATTTGATTAAACGCGTCGCATATAAAAGCTCTGAAATAACTCCATTTATCCGTCTTTGCTATATGCGCTGTATATTTTTTTGACGTTTCCAATTCGTCTATATCCGCACCGTTGATTTTGTATATAAATCTGCTGTCGTCAAGTTCAGCGATATTAAGAGTATCCGAACGCGTAAACACCAACATAGATTTATAATTGTTGCTTACCATATCCAATGCGCAATAAAGAACGGGCAACGTCGCGTTAACCCAATAACAATTATAAATATTGCGAACTTTTATAAGGCGCATAGCTACGGTATAATTGCCTTTACCGTCGCTGACATAATAAGGAATTTCATAATCGCCGCACTCGCTGAATACAATTAAGTTCCCTTTTGTCTTTGCTTTAGCGGGCAAAATATAGCGTATTTCGTCAGTCAATTGTTTTTCCGTGCCGTCTTCGCATTTATAAACTGCCGTCACGCCGTCCAACAAGTCAACCGAATCAGTTTCCCTATCCATTAAAATTTCGTCGATTCCGCTTATTTCAATTCTGTTATAATTTACAAATTCAGATTCTTCTTTACAGCCTGCCGCACACAGCGTACAAACAAGTAAAATAAAAATCAAGCAGTAAATTAATAAGTTTTTAGCATTTATAGAATGACTTTTCAAATATTTAAAATTCATTTATTCTCCCGTTGTATATCTAACGATATAAATATATCAGTTCAATTTTGTCCATTTTTTGTCTTTTTCGCTCATATTAAGCGGCGTACCGTCGGGAAGAGTATATCCTGCGCAGTCCGCAGTACCGTTATAACAGCCTGCAACTCCCCAATCTATTCCTATAGTCGGGTCGTTCCAAGCTATGCCGCCCTCGTCGTCGGGATGATAGAAATCGGTAACTTTGTAGCAAAATTCCGCTACGTCCGAAAGCACTAAAAAGCCGTGGGCAAACCCCTCGGAAATATAAAACTGCTTTTTATTCTCTTCGGTTAATTCCACACCGAACCATTTTCCGTAAGTTATGCTATCTTTTCTTAAATCTACGGCTACGTCAAAAACTTTACCCTTGATTACGCGGACAAGTTTACCCTGCGGAAACTTTTTTTGAAAATGCAGACCGCGCAGAACGCCTTTTGTACTCATCGACTGGTTGTCCTGCACAAAATTCATATTCAGCCCCGCTTCCTGCATATCGCGCTGATTGTATGTTTCCATAAAGTATCCGCGGCTGTCGCCGTGTACGCCCGGCTCTATTATATACAGCCCTTTTATGGGTGCTTCCGTCACTTTAATCTGTCCCACTTTCAATCTCCTTCAAATATCTTTTAAGCGCGTTTTGCCAAGTAGGTAACGGCACAAATCCGTTTTCAGCCAATTTTGATTTATCAAGCCTGCTGTTGAAAGGACGCGCCGCTTTGGACAGACCGTACTCCTTTGTGGTAACGGGAATAACCGTCACGTTGCGCTTTGCCTGTCTGAAAATTTCTTCGGCGAATTCACACCAGCTGATGTAACCGCCCTCGTTCGTTGCGTGATAATATCCGTATTTTTCCGTTTCAATCATATCTGCCAGCAAACGCGCCAAATCAAATGTGTATGTCGGCGTACCTATCTGGTCGTTTACCACGCGTAAAGTATCATGCGTCGCGGAAAGCTTCAACATAGTTTTAATAAAGTTGTTACCGTTTTTACCGAACACCCAAGCTATACGCACTATAAAATATTTGTCAAGCAAAGATGAAACTGCGTTTTCGCCCTCTAACTTTGTACGTCCGTAAACGTTTAGAGGTTTATAATCTTTGCAGTCCGGCAACCAAGGTTTTACGCCCTGTCCGTCAAAAACATAGTCCGTGGATATATACATCATTTTGCAACCGAGTTTTTTGCACTCGGTTGCAATATTTTCTGTGCCGCAGGCGTTTACAAGGCGTACCTTTTCTTCATTGTCTTCCGCGGCGTCAACTGCCGTCCACGCGGCGCAGTGTATAACGGCGTTGGGTTTAACGCTTTGCAAAACCTTGCCGACGGCGAAGCTGTCGGTTATATCCATTTCGTCTATATCCACGCCGACGGCTTCGTGGCGGCGACTTTTCAATTCGTTTACTACGTCGTAGCCGAGCTGCCCTTTAACGCCCGTAACCAATATTTTCATTTTCTGTTACCGTACATCTTTTCATAATAATTTTTGTAATCGCCGGAAATTATTTCTTCCCACCAATCACGGTTTTCAAGATACCATTTTATAGTCTTTTTGATTCCGTCTGCAAATTTGGTTTCGGGAAGCCACCCCAATTCATTATGAATTTTAGTCGGGTCGATAGCGTAACGCAAATCGTGCCCCTTTCTGTCCGAAACATAAGTTATTAACTCTTCCGACTTTCCGAGCTCTTTGCAAATGAGTTTGACTATATCTATATTTTTCATTTCGTTATGTCCGCCGATATTGTAAATTTCGCCGACCCTGCCGTTATGAATAATCAAATCTATAGCTTTGCAATGGTCTTCAACGTAAAGCCAGTCGCGCACGTTTTCGCCCTTCCCGTAAACGGGTAAAGGTTTACCGTTCAAAGCGTTTGCAATCATTAAAGGAATGAGTTTTTCGGGAAAATGATAAGGTCCGTAGTTGTTAGAACAACGGCTTATGCTTACGGGCAGACCGTAAGTTCTGTAATACGCCTGAACAAGAAGGTCAGCCGACGCCTTACTTGACGAATAAGGACTGCTTGTGTGCACGGGTGTTGTCTCGGTAAAAAACAAGTCGGGTCTGTCAAGCGGCAAATCGCCGTAAACTTCGTCGGTGGAAACTTGGTGATAACGCATTATGCCGTATTTGCGGCAAGCGTCCATTAAAACCGCCGTTCCCATTATGTTTGTTTGCAGAAAAATGCCCGGGTCTTCTATACTGCGGTCGACATGGCTTTCCGCCGCAAAGTTGACGATTATATCAGGTTTTTCCTCCTCAAACAGTTTGAAAATTGCTTCCCTGTCGCATATGTCCGCCCTGACAAAACGAAAATTTGGTTTGTCAAGCACGCTTTTAAGCGTGGACAGATTGCCTGCGTACGTCAGCTTGTCCACGCAGACTATCTTGTAATCAGGATGCTTTTTGAGCATATAAAATATAAAATTACTGCCGATAAAACCGGCGCCGCCTGTAACTATAACAGTCATATCAATTCTCCCCCACAGCAATGCCTGCAATCTTTTTCAAATGTTTTCCGTATGGCGATTTGCCGTAGTTTTCAGCTATCTTCAAAAGTTTTTCCATATCTATCCATCCGTTTAGGTAAGCTATTTCTTCCGGGGCAGAAATAGTTACGTCCTGACGCTGCGACAGCACCCTGACAAATTCTGCGGCCTCGAACAAGCTATCCATTGTGCCTGTATCAAGCCAGGCAAAGCCCCTGTCAAGAAGCTGAACGGTCAAATCGCCTGTTTCAAGATATTTTGCGTTTAAATCGGTTATTTCAAGTTCGCCGCGATGAGAAGGCTTAATATCCTTTGCAAACTTGACACAGCGGTTATCATAAAAATAAAGACCCGTTATGCAGTAATTAGATTTGGGATGCTCGGGCTTTTCTTCTACCGACAAGACATTGCCGCTTCCGTCAAACTCTACAATTCCGAACCTTTGAGGGTCTTTTACGGAATAACCGAAGATTGTGGCTTTGTTCTCTTCCGCATTTTTAACTGCCTCTTTAAGCATTTTACCGAATCCGTGGCCGTAAAAAATATTATCGCCCAAAACCATAGCGCACGAATCGTCGCCTATAAATTCCCGACCTATAATAAAAGCTTGCGCCAAACCGTCGGGCGACGGCTGAACTTTGTAAGAAAGCGAAATTCCGAAATCGCTTCCGTCTCCTAAAAGCCGCTCGAAATTAGGTAAATCCGTAGGCGTGGATATAATTAATATTTCCCTTATGCCAGCCTGCATAAGCGTACAGAGAGGATAAAATATCATCGGCTTATCATAAACAGGCAAAAGCTGTTTGCTTGTAACCTTAGTCAGCGGATAAAGTCTTGTACCGGAACCGCCCGCAAGTATTATTCCTTTCATAATTACCTCTTGTCCTCTTCATTTTCTACTGTTTCGTTAATAATTGCGTCAGCTTCGCTTTCTTCCTCAAAAGGTACAGTTTCGCCCGTACCCGTCTGACTTTCAGCTACCGCTTTTTTCTTTTTGAATACTTTCTTGAACAGCCCTGCAATTGATTTATAATTGATTGCCGCATAAATTGCGAATAAGCCGACATAGACCGCGCAACCTATCCATAAGCTCAAAAGCGTTGCACACAATATAAAGCCTACCGTCAACACTCCTTCTATTATAAAATCTTTTATTATTTTAATACGGATTGTCTTCATTACCAAAATTTCCGACAAAACAGAGTTGAGCATTATTACAAACACAACGCAACCTAAAAGCGCCGTCAGATTATTGAAAACATATGCGCAAAGCACGAATAAAACCGCGCCGACTGCAATCGAAACAGCGTTTGCAAGCAACATCAGCTTTTCTTTACGGTAAACTTTAAGATAATTGTTTGTAAGTAAACTGACTTTTGAAGAGAATATTATTATCGGCAGTAATATGCCCAAATAGTGTAAACTTTCCGAATATTTCGGAAGCCACAAATCAAGAATCCAGCACCCCGCAAAATAAAAAATCATTATAAAAAATAAAAGCGGCGATAAAACGTTTCGGATTGTTTTATACATTTGCGGCAGTTTGTCTCGCTCAACCCTTTGCAACGACGGAAACATCACGACGCTGATTGCGGTTATAAAAACCAAAAACACGTTTGACACGCTGAACGCAAAAGAAACTTTTCCGAATAAAAGCTCGTCCCAACGCCACTGTATAATCATTTTTGCGCCGCCAATCATAAGTAAAGCAGACCAATTCGCCAGCATAAGTATTATGCCAGACGAGATATTTATTTTGCATTCGGAAAACGTCTCTTTCAGCGGCTGAAATTTACCGAAGAAAAGCTCTCGGTTGAAAATTATTCCTATTATTATACCGACACAATCGCCGCACAGGTCAGCAATGCAATACCAATAAAAATCGTTTACGCGCAATATCAAAAGCACAACGACTATCAACCCGTATACAAGCCGTTGCGAAATTATCATTACAACATATTTGCTTATACGGTTTGTAATCTGGAACATATACGAACAGTATGTAACCAGATTTTTTGTTATAACGCCCGAAGCGACTAAAATTACGATAATTTCAATTTCGCCGCCCATTGCAACCAAAGCCGAAATTATCGCAATCGCGGAAACAACGCTTAAAAATACGGAGAGAATTTGCAACTGTGATAAAACTTTTCTTTTATCAAGTTCTTCATAATCGTATTTCGAATAACGCAGAACAAGCCCGTCAAGCAGGCCGAAATGCAAAACGCCTACATAACCGACATACAAAACGTACATCTGCCAATAGGCGTACTGAAAATCATCGATAAATTTCGGCACCACCAAGGTCAGCACGAAACTTACCGCTAAAGATATTATTTGTGCAACAATTGATAATATTACGTTTGTAGTAAACTTTTTTGTGGTTATCTGTTTTGCCATTTACAAATCTTTTTTATGTTTTCAGCTTCTGTTGTTTTTCATATACGCTATCAGCTTTTCAAATGCTGTTCTAAGGTTTGCGGAAGGCGTCCATCCAAGGTTTTTTAATTTTTCCGCGCTTAAATTCATTTTTAAAACAGGCGCGTACCCGTTGTCTGCGGCTTCGTCGGACTCGATTCTGACCTTGATACCGCCGTGGCAGATATCTTCGGCAACCATTTGAGCCATCTCGTATATAGAACAGTAAGTCTGCTCGTTCGCCGCGTTATAAGCGTGCCCAACCTCGCCTTTTTCAAGAACTGTAAGTATTGCTTTTACGGCGTCGTTTACATAAAGATAATTGCGCTTTGTTTCGCCTTTGGTCTTTAAAACAATGTCTTTGTTTTCTATTGCGCATCTTGCAAATTCCGCAAACACACGCTTGTCGTCGTACGAAACGCCCTCGCCGAAAGTCTGCGTCAGCCGCACGATTTTTACCGGAACATTATACTGCGAACAATAAGCCGCGCACAGATTTTCACACAGACGTTTACTTTCGGGATAGCTTGAGCGGACGCTGGTACTATCCAGAAAAGCCGGCGAATTTTCATAAATTTTGTCCTCTGTCTGAGGAAAGCCGTAAACTTCCATAGTAGACAGATAGACTGCGCTTCTGACATTATTTGCTTTTGCAAAATTCAGAATATTTTGCGTACCCTTTATTGCGCAAAGTATTACGTCAACAGGCTGTTCCACAAAAGATTTGCTTGCAGTGTGGTTTGCGCCGTGTATAATATAGTCCACGCCCATATCCTTAGCTTGCAAATCGCATATATCCGTCACTAAATATTCCAGATTTTCAACCGGCAAATCCGCAAAACATCTCCGGGCTTTTATTTCGTCGCGGACAAGTGCGACAACCTTTACAGGTTTAATTCCGCCGTGCAAAAGCAATTCGCTTATAATTGCCTTACCGATTAACCCCGTCGCGCCTGTAACAAGTATCTTCTTTCCCTCTAAAAATGAATAATCAGACAAAGCTTCTCCCTCTATTCTTCAAACCCGTAAATCTGTGCGTTTTCTTTCGCGTCGAGCATTGCGCGCATAGTATAAAAATCATCGGGAGTTGTTATCTTAATATTTTCGTAAGGCCCATCTATCATAAACAATTTGCAGCCGTATTTCTTCATCAGCGTACAAGAATCGACCGCGTTTCTACAATTGTCTTTCAACGCCCTTTCGTGTACGCAAAGAATATCGTCAAGCCAAAAACTTTGAGGGGCTTTTGCAACCCTTGAAAGCTCTCTTTCAGGCACTTCCTTTATACAGCCGCAGTCGTCAGTTACAACAACAGTTTCCTTAACTATGCCGGCGGTTATCGCGCTTCCGTTCTTTTTTACACACTCTATGTTTTCAGTTAAAAGAGCCGAATTTATCAAAGGTCTTACTCCGTCGTGAATTAGCGCTATCGCCTTTTTGCCGCATGCAACTTCTTTTGCGGCGCAAAGACCGTTATAAATGGAAAGCTGCCCTGTTTCACCGCCCGTTACTACCTTTTTAACTTTATCGATACGGTATTTAAAAAGTAAATTTTTTAAATGAGGTATCCAACTTTCAATGCATGCAATTACAACGCAGTCGATATCCGCGCATTTTTCAAAATGCTCTAACGTGTGAATTATAATAGGCTTACCGTGTACGGACAAAAACTGCTTGGGCGTTTCTTTACTGTGCATACGGCTGCCGACGCCTCCGGCAAATATGACGCCTATATTCATTATTTTATTATTTTCCATCTGCCACCTTATTAATGCCTACACTGCTATACTGCTTACTATGCTTTTTCCTTTTACCGAAAATAAGATAATAAAATATTGAAAGCCAAACGATTTCATATACGAAACCTAAGTTGAATCTTCCGAAAAGCTGGTCTGCAATCGGATAGAAAATTACCGGATAAATCAGCATACTGTATGCCAGCCAGGCAAAACCGTAATTGCTGTTTTTCATTTTCAAATATAACCATTGATAAAAACAACCGGTTATAAAAGGAAATAACATAACTCCGAAATATCCGAAATCCTGAACAAACGGTTTTAGCGCCGAATAAATATTCGAGCTGTAAACATATCCGTTTGAAGAAGAGAACGTAATAAATTTATCAAATCTGTCTGCAATTTCAATTCCTTCAATGTCAAACCCGAAACTTCCGAATATCGATTTGACCGAATTCAGAAAAGTCGCAAAAGTAGAACTGCCGTACGTCAAAGGTTCGTCAAAATCTTCAATCCAAAGATTAAAATTGTACAAACCCGAACCGCCGTAAATTCCGATAACTCTGTTGATATTAGAACTGTACTGTTTTAATTTACCGAATAAGAAGAAAATTATAAAAGCGATTAAGGCTATGACAACAACCCTTGCAACTATTTTAGAATTGGAATTTTTTCCTTTATTGTTCTGATAGAAAAATATTACATAAAGACACACAAAAAAGATTGCATATCTTAAAAATATATTTCTATCCGATGTGACAAGAGCAACCGCAAACAACATTAATATGGTCAAACCCAACGCTATAATGCTTGTCTTATCTTTCCGTCCCTTATAAATTCTTATCAGAAGTCTGTACGTCCCGACATATGCGATTGCCGTAACAATTTCGCGCATCTGGTTGAATATAAAACCGGGCGAATAATCGTCATGAACAATACTGTCGTAGATTTTTCTTAATTTTTCACTGAATGAAGCCGCCGTCCCTGCATCCGAAAGAAGCTTATAAATGTATATAGAACCCAACACTAAAGATATAAAAAGCAACAGCCATGCCGGATATCTCTTAGGTATATCGAATTCGCTTACAGGCACTTTATTCAGTCCGTTGACCGCACGAACCTTTTTAGGAGAAAAAGCTTTAACCAATGCCGTGCCTAAACCGAAACAAACTATCGCGGTTGACAAGTAAAGCACGAAATAACCGTTAATCTTTACTTCCCAGTTTGAATAATTGCTTAAAACTATTAAAAACGACACCAATAAAATCAGACATAACAAAAATAAAGGCGACACCAGGTCTCTTTTGCCGAAAAAATATGCAATTATCAAAAAAGCAATTAATATTACCAACATTAAAATTGCCATACTTTTCTCCCAATCTGCCAATCAACCCTTACCTGTCGCCTAAAATAAGCCGAACAATACTTTGAATTTAAACCCCAAACAAGATTCTTTCGTATATGAAACAAGCTCTTTACGGTGTTTCAAAATGTTCTTTCTGCCCTTGCGCGTTTGCGAATCAGCACAAATCGAAATCATAGGAAACCGTTCTGCCGCGTCGGGAAATTTTTCGCAAATTTCTTTTGCAAGCATACTGCGTCCGTTGCGGTATTCTTTACACTTGATTTTTTTAAACTTATTTTTAAGTCTTTTGCCAAAACTCGATTTTGCGCCGACTACGTTATTTTCATGCTGACGGTAAAGAATATAAGAGTTCTTATCATAAACAATGCCGTCAAACAGCGAAGCTACCATAGCTACCCAAACATCATGTATTCTGTTTTTCAATAAAACACTTGAAGGACGGTTGTCCGCATTGCATAATATTTTATAAAATTTGTTTGTAAAGACCATTGTACAGCCGGCAATCATATTTACAGACAATATGCCCAACGGCGTTTGGTTGATTAACGCGTCCTCTTTATATCTTAATCCTAACGAGTTTCCGTCTTTGTCCGTATTTTCCTGATTTGAAGCGTATAACATTTTACCGCTTTCTTGCAACGACTTAACAGCCTGAAAAAGCTTATTTTCTAACCATATATCATCCTGGTCTGCAAACGCGTAATAATCAAACGTATCGGGCACGGAATAAAGCGCGTTCATAAAGCTGTTGCCTACGCCTGCATTTACACCGAAATTTATATGGATTTTGCCGTTGTCACGCGCATATTTTTCAAGTATGTTTTTGGTGCCGTCCGACGACCCGTCGTCGCGCACAAACAGCGTAACTTCCAAATCCGTCTGGTTCAAAATACTGTCAATCTGTTCGCCCAGATATTTTTCACCGTTATAGGTGCTCATTATTACCGCAACCGATATCATTTATCGTTATCTTCCTTGTAAAAAGCTTTAAACGTATGGTGCGCTATGCGCTTGTTTTCAGGCGGCAATTTCATATAGTCGCCGTAAATGCTTGATAAATAGGTGTCGTAAGCCGCTATTGCCTTAAATTCTTTTCCTTCAAAAGGTAAATCAATATATTCGGTAAAAACTTCCTGTGGCAAAATTTCTTTTTCACGGTAAGAACCGCCTACCGCGCCGGCAAACTTTGATTCATCAAAATCAGTTTTTTTATACTTTTTTAAAATTTTGTTAAAAGTTCTTTCTTTATTTACCAATCTGCTCAGCACGAAAAAAGCGAATCTGAACGGTTCGTAATACCATGCGTGCGTCTTTGAACGGCGGAAACTGTTCCACTGCGCGGCGACCAATAAATTTCTTTTAAACGAAGTCGATTTAAAAGCCTTTTTTGCTTTTTTATAAGTGCCGCCCAAACCGTCGATAGGAAATATATCTATATTCACGCCCAAACTTTCGCTGTTTGCATAATCGGCGTTATCGTATATCACTGTCCCGAACTGAAAAATTTTAGCCGATAAATCAACATAATCCTTATTCGTTTCAAAAGACATAAGACCGAAAGGCGCTTCGCCGTTTAAACACAATTCTATAAACCTGTTATAATCGGGGCGAGGCATCATAACGTCAATATCGTCGTCCCAGGGAATATATCCGCGGTGACGTACCGCACCGAGAAGCGTTCCTCCGCCGAGTGAATATCGAAGGCTTTCCCTTTCGCAGATTTCGTGGAACTGCGAAAGCAAATTTAATTGAATTGATTTTAATTCCTCAATTCCTATTTCTATTTGCACTGTAATTTACCGTACCGTCTAATTTTTTGCTTTCTTATGAATCAAATTGAAAAACACAAACTTGCGCAACCAAGCAGGCATAATACAGACCAAAAACTGAATTCTGTTGGTTTTTCTGTATTCCTTTTTGGTTATAAAACCGGTATTCAAAATTTGTTTTCTTGCATTTTTATACTTTTTATAATATTTCAATCCGCCGCGACGGGCTATCATATCCCTGTTCGTGCGCACTTTACAAAGATTTTCAGATAAATTCGCGCATTTTGCTCCCGCATTTATCATATCGACCCAAAGCATATCGTCTTCCATAAGCGGACAATGTTTGTAATTTCCGGCTTCAAGCACTTTGCTTTTTTTAAACATTACCGTCATATGGTTAAAAGCGCTTCTTTTCTTCTGATATTCTATTATTTCCCCGTGAGATAAAGGAACTTTACGCTCTGCAACAATATTATCTTCGTTCTCTTCAAATTCTAAAATCTGTCCGCCGCATATATCCAACTCGGGATTGCTTTCGAACATTTTAAGTTGCTGTTCAAATCTTTCGGGAACGGCAATATCGTCGGTATCCATTCTTGCAACAAGTTCGTTTGAACAGTGCTGTATCCCCTCAGACAACGCTAAACCCAAGCCTTTGTTTTCCGTAAGCGCGACGATTTTAAATAAGTTTCGGTTTTTACTTACATAATCTTCCAAAGCGACATCTACTTCTTCTGACACGGGTCCGTCTTTGACTATAACTATTTCATCGGGCAAAGCAGTCTGTCCTAGAACGCTTTCCATACAAAGCTTGAAATATTCGGCTTTTTCTTTTATATACAACGACATTAATACGGAAAATTTTTCCAAATTTCTACCTCTTTAATACTGCGCCGACTGTTTTGAACATTGTGCCGATATCGCGCCAAAAACCCTGTTTTTTAAGCGACTGCAAATTATATTCCATTTTCTGCGGAAGCACAACCTCAACGTAAATATCGTCAACGTTTTCCGCATCCTTTAAAATTTCCGCTTCGTCCTTGAACTTTATGCTTGCTTCGCTGGTTACGCCTGCCGGCAACAGCAAAGTCGCAAGCATTTCTTCGGAATATCTTTCAACATATTTAGGCACTTCGGGGCGCGTTCCCACGAATGACATTTTACCGCGCCAAACGTCGATTAACTGACTTACTTCGTCCAGACGGCATTTTCTTATGAATTTCCCGACCTTCGTCACGCGCATATCGTTCCCGACGGTAACTTGCGACCCAAGTTTTTCGGCGTTGTTCACCATAGTTCTGAACTTAAATATACGGAATTTTCTGCCGTACTGCGTAACCCTTTCCTGTCTGAAAAAAACAGGTCCGCGGCTGTCTGTTTTTATTGCCAAAGCCAAAACTAAAAACAGCGGAAAAAGCAGAATAAGCATTATTGAGGACACGAAAAAATCAAAACATCGTTTCCAGAACAAACTGAAATTTTTTTTACGCAACCTGTCGTAATACGGGCGCACCGCGTCCGTCTGCATTGACTGAGGAAGTTTTTCCCATTTTTTTACAAGCATTACAAAAACTCTTTAACAATTTCGGAATAATTTTCTATAACGTAGTCTATCTGTTCGTCAGTCAGACAGGTATGAAGGGGCAAAGTAATTTCATTTGCAAAATTAGCATACGCATTGGGGAAGTTTTTAATATCAAAACCCATCTCTTTATAAGCGGTATGCATAGGCAAAGGTTTATAATGCACGTTACAGGCGATGCCGCGCTCCGCCATTTTTATAATAATTTCGTTGCGCTGTTCGGCAGAAATATTCGGAACCCGGGTTATGTAAAGGTGCCCGGACGAGCTGTACTCTTTACTGTAATGCGTTAAAACTTTTATACCCAAAGGTTTGAACGCTTTGTCGTATCTTTCTATAATTTGTTTTCTGCGCTTTAACATTTCGGGATACCGCCCCATTTGGGCAAGCCCCATTGCCGCGGCAACGTCGGTCATATTGCATTTATACCATGTGCCGATAATATCGTACTCCCACGCGCCCAACTGCGTCTTTGCAAGCGCGTCTTTGGATTGACCGTGCAATGAAAGAAGCTGTAATTTACGGTAAATATCTTCGTTATCAATACCTTGTATATCGCGCCAGGTGAGAGCGCCGCCCTCCGCCGTAGTAAAATTCTTTACAGCATGAAAGGAGAACGCCGAAAAATCGGCTAAACTACCTGCTTTCCGTCCGCTACGCTCCGCACCGAATGCGTGAGCCGTATCGGCAAGAACGATTACGCGCCCGAAAGCCTTTTGCAAGTCGTTTGACGGTTTGAAAATATCTTTCTTTTTTTCAACTATTTCGTAAATCTTATCGTAATCGCAAGGAATTCCTGCCAAATCGACGGGGATGATAGCTTTGGTTTTGGAATTGACCGCTTTTTCAAGCAGGTTATAATCCATTTCAAGACTGTCTTTTTGTGTATCCACAAGTACGGGTTTTGCGCCGACATGACAGATGACCGAAGCCGAAGCCGAATATGTATAAGCGGAAGTAATTACTTCGTCTCCCTCACCTATGCCCAGCAAACGCAACGCCATTTCAGCGCAGGCAGTCTGGGAATTGAGGCAAACCGCGCGTTTTACGCCGCAGAATTCCGCAACCTGTTTTTCAAGTTCTTTTGTTCTCGGTCCCGTAGTTATCCAACCTGATTTAAGCGCTGCGCAAACCTCGTCTATTTCTTTTACGGAAATATCGGGCGGCGAAAATTTAACTTCCATTTTTAAGTCCAACCTCGTAATATAAACGTATATATACAAAAATATATAATATTTTAAATATTATACAACAAATAACCTATAAAATCAATAAAATTAAACATCTTTTCATCAACGGTCTTTCAGCGTTTTGCTGACGCTATGCCAATACATAATTTTTATCTTTTAATAACTTAAATTTAAAAAAAGCAGGTCTGCGACTGAAAAACTCTTTTTATACTTACTCTTTTTAACGGTCTTGCAATAATTGCCAACGTAAAGGTTTTTTACGATTATTGACTATACGGAATATATATGTTATAATAAAAACGTTCAGGTAATCGATAAAATTTTATCAATTATTGTTTTGAGAACGCATAAACGGTTTACATAATAACCGTAGGAGGTTTTTCCGAAGATGATTGAATGGTATAAAACTCTTTCCGTTTTGGAGCAGGTTTATTTCTGGCTGGGAATTGTTGCGACCGTATTCTTGATAATACAGATAATAATGCTTTGTTTTACGTCTTTCGGCGGCGATGTCGATATTGACGGCGACGGAGATATCGACGTAGATACAGATTCCGGCGTGTCGATTTTTACCGTTAAAAGCATAACCGCGTTTTTTGCGGTCGGTTGCTGGGCAGGCTTGCTTACCTGCGCTCTCTGCGCAGACAATTTGCAATGGGTTTCGGTAATTTCCGCAATCGTAGGCGGTGCCGCGGCGATGGCTGTGGTCGTGCTTCTGATGCGCGCAATGCTCAAACTGCAAAGCAACGGGGCCTTTCAGCCCGAAAAGCTTGTAGGCAAAAGCGCAACGGTTTACGTTTCCATACCTGCGGAAAGAAGCGGACGGGGTAAAATTACTCTGACAGCGCAGGGAAAATTTATGGAATTAGACGCAATGACGGACGGGGCAAGACTGACCGTTGACGAAGCTGTTGAAATAATTTCAAACGAGAACGAATGTATGGTCGTAAAAAAGCTTGAAAATAAGACCGAAACAGCTGAAACGGAAGAAAAAACGTCTGAGACTGAGGCGGCTAATCAAACTCCCGAAAAATAATATTCTTGTCACTTATAAAACCGATAAATAGGGCAGATCCGATTTATTAAGTATGAAGTGCTATCATAATAAGCGCGGACTTATATCGCCTTTTAAAAACGGACTTACATAAACCTTACTGCCTTTACCTCCCGTCAGTCTTAAAAACTTACTGACCTCGGACAATTACAGATTTACCGATATGTCCGACGAAGACGGATATTTTGCGGAATACGGCAAAGAGCAAATTCGGAAAGCAATATAACATGCCAAATCCGAAATCGAAAAAGAAAAAAAGAAATATTCACCCGACTAAGGTGTTTAATAAGAATTAAAAATTTAAGGAGAATATAAAAAATGTTGAACAATTTACTGAATGCGTCGCTTACGCTTACCATTGTTCTGGTAGTCGTTGCGGTGCTGGTGCTGTTTATGCTGTTGCTTGTTGTTCTGGTCAGATACAAGAAATGCCCCTCGGACAAAGTAATGGTCATATACGGTAAAGTTTCAAAAAATAAGGACGGCACGGGAAGAAGCGCAAAGTGCATTCACGGCGGCGCGGCATTTATCTGGCCGTTCGTTCAGTCGTATACCTTTTTGGATTTGACGCCGTTATCGATTTCAGTCGACCTTAAAAACGCTCTTTCCAAACAGAATATCCGTATCGACGTCCCCTCTGTATTCACCGTAGGTATTTCAACAGACCCCGCTATAATGCAGAATGCCGCGGAAAGACTTCTGGGCTTACAGCTTAAACAGATTTCCGAACTTGCGAAGGACGTTATATTCGGTCAGCTCCGTCTTGTCATTGCGACAATGGATATCGAAGAAATAAACACCGACCGCGACAAATTTCTGGAAGCTATTTCAAGAAACGTCGAGGGCGAACTTAAAAAGCTCGGTCTCAAATTAATCAACGTTAACATGACCGACATTTCGGACGAATCGGGCTACATAGCGGCACTCGGTAAAGAAGCTGCGGCAAAAGCTATAAACGACGCAAAAATTTCCGTTGCGGAAGAAAACAAGAAAGGTTCAATCGGTGAAGCAAAAGCCCAGATGGAACAGCGTATAAACGTTGCGGAAGCCGAAAGTAAGGCTATCGAGGGCGAAAACAAGGCAAGAGCCGACATAGCGCAATCAAAAGCGCTGTTGAGACAACGCGAAGCGGAAGCTATGAAGCTTGCCGTCACTGCAGAAAACGTTCAGGCGGCTAAGGCAAAAGAAGAAAGCTATGCCGCAGAACAGCAAGCCGAAATAGCCCGTGCTTCAAGGGAAAAAGCAACAAAAGAAGCCGACGTCATCGTCGCTTCCGAAATTGAAAAGAGAAAGATAGAAATTGAAGCCGACGCCGAAGCGGAAAACATCCGTCGCCGCGCAAAAGGTGAAGCCGATGCGATTTATGCAAGAATGGAAGCCGAAGCAAGGGGTGTTTTGCAAACCTTGACCAAACAGGCGGAAGGTATGCAAAAGCTTGTAAAAGCCGCAGGTTCTGCGGACGAAGCAGTGCGCCTTATGATTGCCGACAAGCTTGAAAACCTTGTTGCGACACAGGTTGAAGCTATTAAGAATATTAAAATCGACAAAATCACCGTATGGGACGGCGGACAGAATGCAGACGGTAAAACCTCAACGGCGAACTTCTTATCAGGTATGCTGAAATCCCTCCCTCCTCTTGACGATTTGTACGGTATGGCAGGGCTGAAAATGCCCAAGATAATTTCGCCCGTGGACGCGGAAGAAAACAACGAAGCCAACGGCGAAACCGCATCCGACGGTACAGAAGAAAACTAATTTAACAAAAAACACTGCGCCGCGGCATTTGCCGCGGCGCAGTTTATTGATTATCAGCCGTTTATATTAATTTTTAATAAATAGAAAATATGCTTGTAAAAAGTTTAAGGAACATCATATGAAAATACTATGCAACTGCAACAATTGCCCTTACGCTCAGACAACTAACAGTTTTTGGACGCTATGGTGTTCATATTGGCGTAAAATTGTATACCGCACATCGGGATGTACAAGAGAAGACGAATAAGGCAAATTTAAATATGACTAATTTTAAATACCGCCTAAATTGAGCTGTATGCCGTCGGGATAGTCCGATTTGTACTTCATTGCAACAACCTTTGATATGTTGTTTATTCCCTTTACAGGCTTACCCTTTGAAACGCGCGGCTCTATAGGCAGAGTTTCGGTATCGATTTCGTAAACAGTCCTTTCCGCGGTCATAAACGCGAGATTGTAGGGCAAGGTGACGTAATCTGCGAAAAGCACTTCACCTTTGCCCTTTATATCGGCTATCATAACGCCTTTTGCGCCCCTGTTATAGGTTTCGAAAACAGAGGAAACAACCCTTTTTGCGCCGCCTAATGTAGTGACGATTATTATCTCGCCCTCTCCGTTCTGCTGTGTGGCAAATATAACTTCGTCTCCGCCGTTCAGCCCCACTCCTTTTACGCCGCCTGCGGATTTACCCTGTACGGGCACGTCGTCCTTTGACGCGATAAGGCACATCGCTTTTTTTGTGACGAAAAGCATTGTCGAAAACTCGTCGCCGTCGAATTTCTCAACATTTAAAAGTTCGTCGCCGCTTTTGAGTTTGAACGCCTGCGTAGGCTTTCTGCCCTGCGCGAATTCCGCAAACTCCGTGCGTTTTACCGCGCCCTGTTTTGTAAAGAACAGCAATTCACCGTCAGGCGTACACTCCTCGGCAAAAAGTTTGACGGGATACTCACCCTTTTCCGCTCCGTCCGCAAGGCTTTCAAGCTTTACGCCGACAGAACGGTAATCAAGCGGTTCCGTTTCATTCAAATCAAATTTTATGCAGTTTCCGAGATTGGTAAAGCAATAGACGGCGGCGGAATTGGAACAGTTTAAAACCTGTTTATATATCACAGCCAGCCCAGAACTTGCCGCAAGCTTCTTTTTATAATGGCTGTCAAACTCCTCTCTTATCATAAATTTGAGGTTATTGCCGCCTGTAATTGCTAAAGTCCAGTTTGCTACGAACACTTTGACGTCGGCGCGGCGGACGGGAATCTGCTCAACGCTGTCGAAAATCTGCGTCTTTCTGTCGTTTCTGTACTTACATTTGATAGCAAGCATTTCATCTTTGACAATTTTCCACTGCAAATCTTTGCTGTCAAGCACTTTCTGAAGCCATGCTATACGCCTTTTAAGTTCTTCAAGCTCTTTTTCGAGTTTCGCGATTTCAAGCTTTGCAAGCCTTGCAAGCCGCAAATCGAGAATTGCCTGCGCCTGTTTTTCGGAAAGGGAAAACCTTTCCATAAGTTTTCTTCTCGCATCGCCCGTATTTTCGGCGGACTTTATGATTTTAACCACTTCGTCAACGTTATGAACGCCGATTATCAGTCCTTCCAAAATATGACAGCGCGCCTGCGCTTCTTTAAGCTCAAATTTGCAACGCCTTTGGATGATAGAACGTTGATAGTTTGTATAATAGCGAATAATTTCCAAAAGCCCCAGCTGACGGGGTCTTCCTCCGGCAATCGCTACCATATTGATACCGAACGTACACTCCAAATCAGTGTATTTAAAAAGAACTTTTAGTATTGCGTCAACATCCGCGTCCTTTTTTACGGCGATGACGGCGCGCATACCGCTTCTGTCGCTTTCGTCCACTATTTCCGCTATACCCGACAGAAGTTCTTTTTTATCCTCGCGTAAAAGCATAATTTTGCGCAACAGGTCGGCTTTGTTAGTCTGATAGGGAAGTTCGGAAATTACTATAAGCTTTTTCCCGTATTCACCCTGTTCCACGGCGTATTTTGCGCGCAGGATTATTTTACCTTTACCCGTCTCATACGCCTGTTTCAGCTCATTGGAAATGACGTATCCGCCCGTAGAAAAATCGGGACCGGGGATTATCTTCATCATTTCGCCGAGTGAAATACGCGGATTGTCTATATAAGCGCAACAGCCGTCTATTACCTCGCCGAGATTGTGCGTGGGAATGTTTGTCGCAAGTCCGACAGCGATACCGTTGGCGCCGTTGACAAGAAGATTGGGATATCTGCCGGGCAACAAATCGGGTTCAAGCAAGCTGTCGTCAAAGTTAAACGAAAAAGGTACAGTCTCTTTTTCAAGGTCGCTTAAAAGCTCCATTGCAAGGGGTTCGAGTCTCGCCTCTGTATACCTCATCGCCGCGGCAGGGTCGCCGTCTACCGACCCGAAGTTGCCGTGACCGTTTACAAGAGTCATTCGCATATTGAAAGACTGAGCCATCCTCACCATTGCATCATAAACCGAACTGTCGCCGTGGGGATGATACTTACCCATACAGTCGCCGACAATTCTCGCCGATTTTTTATGCGGTTTGTCGGGCGTTAAACCCATCTCGTACATCGTGTATAAAATTCTGCGCTGTACGGGTTTTAAACCGTCCTCCACCCTCGGCAGAGCTCTGTCCAAAATGACGAACTCCGCATAAGGAAGCATTGACCCAGGCATAACCTCTTCAATGCTTTGAACATAGACGTTGCCCTGAGGTATTTCAGTCTGGAAACCGTTGTTCTTTTTAGCCATCAGTCAGCCTCCGCCGCGTTTTCCGCTTTGAAGTTGACCCTTTCTATAAAGCCGTCAACTTTATTGAAGTTTGCGTTTCTGTTCAGAAATTCTTTTCTGCCGTCAACCTTGTCGCCCATAAGCATATCTATAACGTCGGCCGCCTGAGCCGCGTTCTCTATCGTGACCTGTATAAGATTGCGCGTCTGAGGGTTCATAGTCGTATCCCAAAGCTGGTCGGCGGACATCTCGCCTAACCCCTTGTAACGCTGTAACTTATAGCCCTTGCCTACTTTTTTAATTTTTTCGTCAAGTTCGCTGTCGTCGTAAGCATACTCCGTCACGTCGTTTTTATAAACTTTGTAAAGGGGCGGCATACCGATATATACGCACCCCGCGTTGACAAGGTCGCGCATATACTTGAAGAAAAAGGTTAAAAGTATACAGCGGATATGCATACCGTCCTGGTCGGCATCGGAAAGTATGATTACTTTTTTGTACTTTGATTTTTCAACGTCGAAAGAACGGTTGAAGCCTGCGCCTATCGCAGAAATCAGCGTCTTTATTTCTTCATTCTGCAAAGCCTGTAAAGCAGTTTTTTTCTGCACATTCAAAGGTTTGCCCCTCAAAGGCAAAATGGACTGAAACTGTCTTACCCTCGCCTGCTTTGCCGTACCGCCTGCCGAATCGCCCTCCACAATGAAAAGCTCGTTCAGTTCGGGGTTTCTTCCGGAACACGCGGCGAGCTTGCCAACAAGATTAAGCCCGTCATTCTCCGAAGCCGCCTTGGCTACGTCCCTTTCCGCGCGGTGTTTAATTCTGTCGTCGGCGGCAAATTTAGCCTTTTGTGCGATTTTGTCGAACACGGCTTTACTGCCTCTTTCCGCCATCAGTTTCTGCAAGCCCTCGATAACCGTCTGTTCAACGGGCAGTTTTACTTCGGGATTGCCCAACTTTGTCTTGGTCTGTCCTTCAAACTGTACGTTATTCATTTTAACGGTCAAAACAGCCGTAAGACCTTCCTTTACGTCGTCGGCGACAAAGGGGCTGTCCTTAGCTTTTAAAAAACCGTTGTTTCTCGCATAATCGTTTACGGCTTTCAAAAGTCCGTTGTGAAAACCCGTTTCGTGATATCCGCCCTCGACGGTCGAAATATTGTTGACAAACGAAAAAAGGCTTTCGTTATCGTCTTTTGTATGCGCCAAAGCAAATTCAATTTTAATTTTACCTGCCGGCGCGCCCTTGACTTGTATGTCTTTAATCGCGGTAAAATAAAGCGGCTCGGTATAAAGAGACGTTTTATCGCCGTTCATATACTTTACAAAATCACGAATACCGCCGTCGTATTTGTAAGTCACAGGCTCGCGCTCAGGCAGTTTCACCTTTACCGAACTTACGTTGCCATCGTCGTCTTCGCCCTCTTCATAGGCATAAAGTTCGCGCTCGTCAATAAAGTTTATCTTAACGCCCTTATTTAAAAACGCAAGCTCTTTAAGCCTTGTAGCCACGGTGTCGTAATTCCACTCTACCGTTTCAAAAACTTCTTTATCGGGTTTAAATCTTACAAGAGTACCTTTCTGCTTTGTCTTTTCGCCCGTGTTTTTAAGTGGCGCAACGGGAACGCCGCAAAGCCACTTCTTCCTCTCCTTGTCGTAGGTACTTTTAAAGTCCATTTTGAATACGCTGCCGCGGTAGACTTCAACGCTCAGCCATTCTGAAAGGGCGTTTGTAACCGACGCGCCGACGCCGTGAAGTCCGCCGGAAAAAGCGTAATTGTTGCTGTCGAACTTTCCGCCTGCATGCAGTTTGGTAAAAATAATTTCAACGCCGCTCATTTTAACTTTTGTATTGACGTCCGTCGGCATTCCGCGGCCGTTGTCGCGCACGGACGCAGAACCGTCTTTATGCAAAGTCACGGTTATTTCGTCCGCATAGCCGTTAGCCGCCTCGTCAATAGAGTTGTCGACGATTTCCCAAAGAATATGGTGCAGACCTTTAACGCCCGTAGACCCGATATACATACCGGGTCGTATACGGACGGCCTCCAAACCCTCTAAAATTTTCAAATCGTCAGCGTTATAACTTTTTTCTGCCATAATTACCCTGCATTGTGTTTCTTAACCTTTAAATTATACCATATATTGTTAATTTTGTAAAGTGCAAATTGTAAAAAAATTGCCTTGACAAACGCATCAAAGAGTGATATATTTGGTATGCCAAACAATTAAATTGCAGACGGGGTATTTTTATACTCTTTTTTTGTCATAAATAAAAAATCTGAATTTAATCAAAACTATATAGGCATATTTGTATCCTATATTCTTTGGTTAAATTCGGGACTGATTCCGTTTGCAATAAGAATAATTGTTTGGCGACTGTTAGGGTACGTTATGCGGGCAACCTTAGCGGTTGCCCTTATTTTTTTGTCCGCGAATTCTTCGGAGGAATAAAAAATGAAAAAAAGACTACTTGCTATTATTATTTGCGTTATTGCAATTATCGGCGGCGCAATCGGTTTTACAGGATGCAGCCCCGAAAACGGCGCCTATTACCTTATGGAAAACGGCGAATTAAAGACGGAACAATTTTTTAAGCTTAATTCCGGTAAATGGGAAGACGACGACGGCGCAAGCGGAACATACAAAACGGAAAACGGCAAAATACGACTTTATATAGTTCTGTTCGGACAGGAAGAAGAGCTTGTTACGGGAACATACGGCGACGGACTGTTAATTTTCGCTATGGGCGGCGGAATGAAAGAAATTTACGTTTCAGACGCTCACAACCATAGCTTTAACGCTTGGAAAACCATCCGCTGGAATTGCGTTCAAGACGGTTTACAAAGACGCGCCTGCGCTTGTGGATTTACAGAAGAACAGACCACAGCCGCTTTGGGCTATCACACCTTCGGCGATTGGGAAACCGTAAAATACAACTGCTTGGAAGACGGATTACAGAAAAGATACTGCGCTTGCGGCGAAGAGGAAGAGGAAATTCTTCCAAAAATCGGCAACCATACCTTCGGCGAATGGGTCAATACGATAGAACCTACGCCCGATAACCCCGGAGAAGCTAAGAAAACCTGCCATGTTTGCGGCGAAACAGAAACAAGAAAACAATATTATATTGCAACGGAATATTATACTCTTTTAGAAGAAGCCGAAAAGTTACAAAACTACGCTTTTATTTATTGTAAAAACGGAAGAGAAACATGTTATTATGTCGATAACGGAATAATATGTATAAACTACTATAAACAATTTCTCTACAAAGAAGACGGAAAATACATAAAACTGGACTACGATGAAACCGAAGAGAAATATCGCAAAACTTTTACGGACCCTTTCGATTGCGACGAAATTTTGGAAATTTTTAAAAACCTGACTATTTTAAGCTATGATGAAGAATATGAAGAATACGCCGCCACTTATAAAGGTAAAAAATATAAATTAATTGCAGGCGATAGCCGTATTGTTATAGACGAGCTTGACTGGGTTAAATCTTACAAAATGGAAGCCGTCGGAAGGATTAAAGTTACCTTACCGAAAGAAGAAATCATTATCGACGACACAGAAATTAAATAAAAACACTAAAAAACAGCGCTCTTCGGCGCTGTTTTTTAATTTAGAAAAAATATAAATTATAGCAAATTTTAAAAAATTTACTTAATCATTTCTTTAAACTCGGCTTCGTCAATAATTTTTATTTCGAGTTTTTTAGCCTTATCCAATTTCGAACCAGCCGCTTCGCCTGCGACAACCAAAGTAGTTTTGGCTGTAACCGAACTTTGACATTCGCCGCCGTTTTCTTCGATTATTTTCTGCGCTTCAGAACGCTTAAATTCCTGCAACGCACCCGTTAAAACTACGAATTGCCCCCCGAATATGCTTGATTTAACGATATTTTGCTTGGTTTCAGGGCAGACCCCTGAGGCAAACAGATTATTTATCTCTGCAAGATTTTCATTGTCCTGAAACCAATTAACAATGGCTTCCGCGGTTATTTCGCCGACGTTTTCAAGCAATAATAACTCCTCTTTTGATGCGTTTTTAAGATTTTCAATACTTTTGAAGGCTTTTGCAAGGTCTTTTGCGGCAACTTTACCCACTCCGCCGATGCCTATTGCATAAATAAACCTTTCAAGCGAAACTTGCTTGCTTTTTTGTATTGCCCCCAATATATTATTGATTTTCTTATCTTTAAAGCCCTCTAAATGCGCAAAATCGTCATAGGTATACCGGTAAATATCGGAACATTCCCTCAGACCTAACTTGTCATATAACAGCTGTGCGGTTTTCTCTGAAAGCCCCTCTATATCCATTGCGTCTTTAGACGCGAAATGCTCAACCTTACCGACAACGCGCGGAGGGCAGTACTTGTTCGGGCAAAAAAGATTTGCGCCTACCTCTTCTATTTTACTGTTGCAAAACGGACAGGACTGCGGTTTTGCAACGTCAAGGCTTCCCTCAACATGCTCCACTGCGCCTAAAATTTCGGGTATTACCTCATTAGAACGGCGTATGAGTACTTTGCTGCCCACTTTTACGTCCTTTCTTGTCAAATCGCCGAAGTTGTTCAACGTAGCTTTTCTTACAGTCGCACCGGCAAGTTCGACAGGTTCAACAATTGCAAGAGGTGTAAGTTTGCCCGTTCTGCCTACCTGCCAGACAACTTCTTTAACCGTAGTGAGGCTTTCCTCCGCTTCAAACTTATATGCCATAGCCCAACGCGGAAATTTATCGGTATAACCCAAAACGTCCCTTTCGGCAGTGGAATTGAGTTTTATTACCGCGCCGTCCGTCAAAACGTCGAGATTTTTTCTGGAAATGTCGATTTCTTCTATTGCGGATTTTACTTCCTCTTCGTTTTTGCACACGCGGAGAAAATCAAAAACTTTAAACCCCTGCTTTTTTAAAAAATCGAAATGTTCGGCCTGCGACGAAAGTTCCCCGTCGCTCATATAATTGACGTTATAAAAAAGAATTTCGGGCTTTCTTTCCGCCGTAATTTTTGGGTCAAGGTTCCTTATTGCACCTGCAACCGCGTTACGCGCGTTTTTAAGCTGTTCTTTCGCAGTTTTGTTGTATTCCGCCAAGACGCTAAGCCTGATAACGGCTTCGCCCTGAACTTCCAAAGTACCTTTATAATCTATACTCAGCGGAAAAGATTTTATTGTAAGACACTGCGCGGTAACGTCTTCGCCCTCTACGCCGTTTCCCCTTGTAGATGCGCGCACAAACTTTCCGCCGTCATAAGTAAGACACATTGTGAGCCCGTCGAATTTATATTCGACAGTATATTCGGGATTAACCGCAGTCTTTTTTATGCGCGTAAAAAAAGCGTCAAGCTCGTCATACGTTACCGACTTATCCAGACTGTAAAGCCGTGAAATATGCTTATGCCGTTCAAAGCCCTTTACGGGTTCGCCGCCGACTCGTTTCGTCGGGCTGTCAAACTCGACTGTTCCCGTTTCGTTTTCCAACGCTTTAAGCTCGTCGTAAAGCCTGTCGTATTCCCTGTCGGAAACTGACGGATTGTCAAGAACATAGTACTCGTAAGCCCACTTGTTTAAGATATCTATAAGCTCTCTCATTCTCGCCATAATGCGATACACCCCCACATATGTGCCGTTTAAGCATATGTCCGAAGAAATTATCGACAATCTGACATATGCATTTTTCCGCAGTTACAATCAAATAACAGTAAGCGGAGCCAAAGATGCCGACAGTTCTTTTATTCCCTGACCGTCAAAAGCAACGTTGATAATAGTGCCGCCGTTTTTAAGCGCAACCACCATTCCTACCCCGAACTTGGGGTGCCTCACTTTCATTCCGACCGAGTACTGCTTTCCGTTAGCGGAATTGTTAAAACTCTGCTTAGCGGTTTGCGCGGCGTTTTTAACTCCGCCGAAAAAGCCTTTGAAACTTCCTGAATCCGAAGAACTTTCATAACCATCAAAATCAGAATAAAGCGCTTTGCCAAAAGACGTTTCCTGCCGTCTTCCGCCGTAATTTCCGCCGTCGTAAGCGCCTGAAAATCTCTTCCCTGAGCCGGAATAATATGCGGAATTGTCCATAGCGACCGCGCCGAGTTCCGGCGCAAGTTCTTTAATAAATTTCGAAGGACGCGTTAAATCGCGGTGCCCATAAAGATAGCGCGACTTTGAACGGGTAAGATACAGCCTTTCTTTTGCACGCGTTATCGCAACGTACATAAGTCGGCGCTCTTCCTCTTCGCTTCTGCCGTCTTCCGAAGAACGGGACGAAGGTATTATCCCGTCTTCAAGTCCGCACATAAATACTACGGGAAATTCAAGCCCTTTGACGGCGTGAATTGTGGCAAGGGTGACGTAATCGCCCTCGTCCATTTCGTCAAGGTCGGACGAAAGAGTCACCTGATTCAAATACTCGTCAAGCGTAGCCGTAGGATTCAACCGCGAATAATCGTCGACGGAGGCGATAAATTCGTCAAGGTTAGCAAGCTTTCCGTCGCCCTCATCCGTACCGTCGTCGTAGGCTGACCGCATATCCGCCATAGAAAGCACGTCGCGCACAAGCTGAGCTACGGGTTGGTCCGCAGCAGAAATAATAAGCTGTTTAATAAGCGCGGTAAAACTTTTAATCTTGTCCTTTGTGCCGCGAGTAAGCGGAAGCTCTTCGCAGTCAACTGCGGCGTCGTACAACGAAAGCCCTGTTGATTGGGCGTACTCATACATAACCTGAACGGTTTTGCCGCCTATTCCGCGTTTGGGAACGTTGATTATTCTTTCCAAAGCCTCGCCGTCATAAGGATTGGAAATAATTCTTAAATAAGCTAAAACGTCCTTGATTTCCTTTCTTTCAAAGAAACGGAAACCGCCGAACACTTTATAAGGTATACCGTATTTTGCAAACTCTTGCTCGTATGAACGAGTCAAAGCGTTTATTCGCATCAATACTGCAAAATCAGAATACTTTTTGCCGCGCGCAACCCCGTCGGTAATGGTACGCGCCGTGTACAATGCCTCGCCTGCCTCTTCTTCCGCCTGATAATAGACGGGTTTATCGCCCTCGCCGGCTTCTGTCCAAAGCTCTTTTCCACGGCGTGAAACGTTGTTTTTTATTATGCAATTAGCTAAGCGCAGAATAGATTTAGTTGAGCGGTAGTTACGTTCCAGCTTATATATTTTGGCATTGGGAAAATCTTTGTCAAAAGCCAAAATGTTCTGTATTTCAGCGCCGCGCCAACCGTAAATCGACTGGTCGTCGTCGCCTACCGCAAACAGGTTGCCGTGAGCCGAAGCAAGAAGTTTTATAATATTGTACTGGACTTGGTTAGTGTCCTGAAACTCGTCCACAAGTACATATTTGAATTTATCTGAAAGGTATTCAAGAGTTTCCCTGTCGCGCCTTAACAGCCTTAAAGTTTCCAAAAGCAAGTCGTCAAAATCCAAAGCGTTGTTTTCGCGCAGGTGCCTGTCGTATTTTTCATAAATACAAACAATATCGTCCATACCGCGCTCGCCGTGATATTTCCTGCCGTAACTGTCGGGGTCAAGTCCCAACATTTTAGCGTTTCCGATATGATATTTTGCGTCTTTTAACAGCTTTTCGTCATCAAAATCAAGCTCCTGAAAAGCTTTTTTGATTACGTTACCCCTCTCTGTTTCGCTGTAAATGGAAAAATTAGGCTTTAACCCTGCTTTATCGGCAAACTGCCTTAAAATTTTTACGCACATCGAATGGATTGTACAAATCCATTTAGTATCTCCGCCATCGAGCATAGACGAAAGACGTTCTTTCATCTCGCCTGCCGCTTTATTAGTAAAAGTAATAGCGAGAATTTGGGAAAGAGAGGCTTTACCCTCGCGCAAAATATATGCAATACGCGAAGTAAGCACCCTTGTCTTGCCGCTTCCAGCGCCTGCAAGAACAAGAACCTGTCCCTCGGTATCGCAAACGGGTTTGCGCTGTTCTTCGTTAAGTTTATCAAGCAATTCGTCCATAGCAAATATTATATCATAAGTAATTTCAAAATTCAATTGTTCGGCGCGTCAAATTAAGCCCAATTCTTTTTCACGCCTGAACCGCTGTAAAGCGGATAAATACTTTGAAGAAAGTTCTAAGTTATATCTCTGTTTTTCATCATATGACAAAGTTGCGTAATAGTCTTTATCCGTCAGCCTGCCTATGGCATCCGACACTTCGCCCTCCGCGAGAAGAATGTCTTTAACTTTAAGGTAAAATTCGTCCTGCTTTTCCCCTTTGATTTCACTTTTTACGCGCGTTTTTAAAGAAGACTTTATCTTTATTTCGCTGTACCCTTTATTTTTGGCTTCGATAGTGTTTTTCTCAATGTTTTCCTTACAGTCTGCCCAGTAATTACTTTTCAGCCGGTTTTTAGCGGCTTTTGCCATAAACTTTAAGTCGTCCATAATTTTACACATTTCTCCTTTACTCGACATTTTCCGTAATGAAAAAAGTCTATCGGACTACTCGTCCGACAGACTTAAAAATTAATTTTTATTTCTTTTTCTTGCAGCTTCCGCTTTCTTTCTGCGTTTAACCGCGGGGGATTCGTAAAATTCTTTTTTACGAAGGTCGCCGATTATTCCGTCGCGCGAGCACTTTCTTTTAAAGCGGCGGAGCGCGCTTTCAACCGATTCGTTTTCACCTACTTTTATAGTTGACATATCTTTTTCACCTGCCCTCGCCTACGCATTTTTTCGTTTTTTCAAACAGCTTTTTCAGTATATCAAACAAGAAAAAATAAGTCAAATATTTTTCAGGTTAAATTCCGCAATTATTTTTTAACTTTAAATTTGTAATTTTAACGTTTGCTTTACAATACGCCAAAAAAACAGTTATTTAAACTAAACTTATACGATTGCCCCCGTAATATGCCTCAAATAACGACATTTTTCAACAAATTATTCAATAGCTTTAAGACTTTCGTTCATATCTATTTTTACGATTTTACGGGTTAAAATCATTGTGACAAGGAATGTAAAAAACAATACAAGGAATGGCGCGGCAAGCCACCAGAACCATTTAACTGAAGTTATGGACCCGACCGCCATAATACCGAAAAGTATTTTCATTATACCGAGCGACAGCGGATATCCGAACAGTATTCCTACCGCCGTATCTATATAAACTTCCCTGTAAATATAACCTGCAATTTCCTTGTCCTGATATCCCAAAACCTTTAAGGTTGCAAGCTCCCTGTTCCTTTCGCTGATATTAATGTTCGTTAGAGTATATATTACCACTGCCGTAAGAAGCCCGGCAAAAACAATTACGACTATTGCAATACCCATTACGGACGGCGAATCTATTCCGCCGAACAGACATACGTCTAAAAGTGCAAGCCCTGCAAGCACAAGCGCAGTTGAGACCGCAACGGACACAACGGTCATAATAAATCTGTTCATATAACGCAGAACGTTGCGCATTGTCGATTTGTATTTGAACGAAAGCCTGTTCCAGATTAAAGGTATACGCTCTAAAAATACTTTTTTACCTGCTTTTGGCGGCTTCGGACGCAGAAGATTTGCTGGCGTCTCTTTTGACATTTTAAGCCCTGCCGCAAGCGTTGCAATTAGCGTCGCCGCAACTATGACGAAGAACACTATTAAAAAGAACGGAAGCGCAACCTGCGACGAAATAGGCGGCATAGTGAAGCTGTAATTGAAAACGTAACAGATAAGGTAAGCCAAACCGAGCCCGACGAAATACGACGCAACCCCTCCTATTCCCGTTGCAAGCATCGCAAACAAAATATATTTGAAAATTATTCTGAATGCCGAATATCCGAGCGTCCTAAGGCAGGCTATCTGTCCTCGTTCTTCCTCTAAAAGTCTTGTCATATTTGAAAGCACGACAAGGGCTGTAACAAACAGAAAAGCCACCATAAGCACAAACCCTATATTCATAACCTTGTCGGCGTAAGCTATCAGCGAAACAAAACTGTAATTTTCATTTAATGTTAGGATTTTTACAGTTTCCTGCCCCTGCGCAAGATTCAGCATTCCGCACACTGCGGCTGTCTGCTCTTCAAGATAATTACTATAACTTTTATCAAACGCCGAGAACTTGTCTTTATCGCTAAAAGAAAGGTAAACTGCGTTTGTAGGTATCAGTCCCTTACCGCCTAAAAACGAAGGCAGCTTGGGAATAGCTTCCGAACTGAGATATAAAACATTGTCTAAAGTCTGCAATAAGTTGGCATCCGTAATATTGTCCGGAACTTCAATATCTTCGGGGTTGCGGTCGTTGGGTTCGCCGTCGTTCGCAAAAGTCAAAGGGCTTTGTACTATGCCTTCAACGCTGATATTTTTTTCAAGTTCTACGCCTAATTTTTTTACAAGGTTTAATTGGTTTTTTACTGTTTCCTTGCTGTCTTCATCGGCTAAATCTATTAAAATTTTTTCGAAATTAAGGCATATATCGGTACCAATTGAAAAACCTTTGATTTTATTATCGGAATTTTCGCATAAAGCCTGCATTTCGTTTTCCGGTTTTTCACCCTCTTTAATGTCTGGAACGTTTACCGTCCAGTCATCGCCGAATTCGTTTAAAAAATATAATCTCACAGTCTGAACTTCACCGCCGATTTCTATATCTGCGTCAATCTGCACGCCCGTGTTTACATTGTTTTTTCCGTAAGCCTCTTCAAGTTTTGTTATGTCTTCCGACTTAAATCCGTTTTCGTCTTTTGTGCGCAAAATCAAATCGCTGACGTTTTGCGCTTTATAATAGTCGGTCAGAGAATAGCGGATTTTATCGGCAGAGGTGCCTATGCCCGAGATAAAACCTACCGCAACTACCACTATAAAAATAATAGACAGAAACCTTGTAACGTGCCTTGTAAAAGCGCGCGCCAAAGTTTTTAAATAAGTCTTCATTACCACTCAATCTCCTCTATCGGTTTAGGTTCTGAGTTTTCGACTATTCTTTCAATCATGCCGCTTTTTATATAAACAACCTTGTCCGCCATGTCTTTCAGCGCGGAGTTATGCGTCACGACAATTACAAGCCGTTTGCGCTGTTTGCAGACGTCGTATAAAAGCTTTAAAATGCGCTTGCCCGTGTTATAGTCCAAAGCGCCCGTGGGTTCGTCGCACAAAAGAAGTTTCGGGTTCTTTGCAATTGCGCGCGCAATTGAAACGCGCTGTTGCTCTCCGCCCGAAAGCTGAGAGGGAAAATTGTTCAGTCTCTCTTCCAGTCCGACTTCCGTCAGAACCTCTTTAGGTCCGAGGTGGTCCTTGCATATCTCAACCGCTATTTCCACATTTTCAAGCGCGGTCAGATTAGGCATAAGGTTATAGAACTGAAATATAAAACCTACGTCGTTGCGGCGGAAAAACGTCAGACCGCGTTTATCGAGCGCAGCGACGTCTTTACCGTCCAATACAATACGCCCCGAAGTCGCCTTATCCATACCGCCCAAAAGATTTAAAAGGGTGGTCTTACCCGCGCCAGAACTTCCGAGCACGACAACAAACTCTCCGTCGTCGAGAGAAAAAGAAACATCCTTTAAAGCGTCAACCGTAACGCTCCCCGTCTTATACTGTTTGCCTACTCCGTCCAAAGTCAAATAGCCCATTGCGTTCTCCCCCTTTTTTTAATTAAAACATTAATTAAAGGTTTTGTAAAGGTATAACTTGACTTTTGAAAAAACTTTCATTAAAATATCATTTAATCACAATGCTTATTTTTTCATAATCGAATTAAAATATGCAAACGGATTTTTGCGGATATGGCGGAACGGCAGACGCGCCGGACTTAGAATCCGGTGAGAAATCGTGTAGGTTCAAATCCTATTATCCGCACCAAAAGCCCTTTCGGAACTTATATTCCGAAAGGGCTTTTTAGCTTGATGTCTAACAATTTTTCACCGGCAATGCAAACGCGCAAAAACAAACAAAAGTTTAAAATGCGGACATTTTTTGCAAAAATAAGAAACATTACACCCGACAGCTGAAAATTATAAAAAATTTTAATAAAACGCGCATATGTACGGGTCAATCAAAAAATCGCGCTTTTTATGGGGTTTTTACACGTCGAAAGTACGATATATATTGGGGGCAACAGCGTTTTTAGCCCTGTTTTTAGCACTGTACCAAAAAAATAACAGCTATATATGTAAGGGGCAATTTGAAAATTTTTAACCGGAAAATACGTTTTTTATAATAAAGTCTATTGACTATTTTTTGCTTTTTGCGTATAATTTATATGATAAAACTTTCGCAGAGGCAAGGTCGTGAAAAAAGAAAAAAAGAACAAATCCGACAGCGCCGAATGCACAGCGAGAAAAACTTTAGCTTTAAAGCTTTTAAAGAATTATTCCGTAACGACTTTGGGGTGCCTGATATATTCTTTGGGGGTTGCGCTTTTTTTAAGCGTGAACAACATTGCCCCCGGCGGCGTTACGGGTATCGCGGTAATTTTAAACTCCGTTCTGCAATCGATTTTCGGCTTCGAAACCAACATTGACGGAATTTTGATTATCGTTATAAATATACCGCTGTTAATTCTTGGCGCAGTATTTTTCGGTAAAAATTTCACCATATCGACTTTATACGCAACGCTTGTTTCCTCGCTTTTGATTGAGCTTTGGAATTTCGTCTGCGCAGGTATTCACCCCATCTTCCCCGATAAAACCAACAATCTTCTACTTTCGTCTCTGATAGGCGGAACGATGTTCGGCGTAGGTCTGGGAATGATATTCAGAAGCGACAGCTCGACAGGCGGCACGGATATAGTCGTAAAAATACTGAGAAAGAAATTCCGCTATATAAAGACAGGCGTTATCTCGCTTGCGATTGACGTAGTTATAATGGGCATTGCTTTTGCAGTTTATCAGGACTTTGAACTTGCCTGCTATACCCTTATAACCATAGTGGTATTTACGGTTATTTTCGATTTGGTTTTATACGGCGGAAACTCCGCAAAACTTGTTTACATTATCACCACAGGCGAAAATTCACAGGCTATATGCGACAAAATTTTAAAAGAACTCGACATCGGCGCAACCTATCTTGACGGAGAGGGTGCTTATACCGGCGAGGGAAAGCGTATAATAATGTGCGCGGTAAAAAACTATTTGTTCCCTAAACTGAAAGATATAGTAAAAGATATAGACCCCACCGCTTTTATGATAGTTTCATCCGCAAAGGAAATTTACGGCGAGGGTTACAAAAACCATTTTGATGAGGAACTGTAATTTTTACGGTTTGAAGTACGATTAATTTTAAGGACGGACGTAATGAGTAAAGTTATAGCGTTGACGGGTACAAGCGGCGCCATGGGCGGCGAAGTGCTTGCAAGCCTTATGTCATCGAAGGAAAATTTTAAAGTAAGATGTATACTGTTTGAAGAAGAAAAACGCATACCCTCTTTCGTCAGGAAAACGTTAAAAAAATACGGGGACAGAATATACGCTTTTAAAGGCGACATTGCGCGGTACGACGACTGCGCCCACCTAATAGACGGTGCTGACTATGTGATAAACTGCGCTTCGCTTATACCACCCAAATCAGACCACGACCCTGTAGGGACTTACAGAAGCAATTACATAGGCACAAAAAACATTGTGGACGCTATTATAGCGTGCGGCAGGGAAAAAGAAATAGGTTATGTTCACATCGCCACCGTTGCTATGTACGGGCACCGCGCCTACCCCCACGTCTGGATTAGAGTGGGCGACCCGATGATTTCAAGCGACTATGACGTTTATTCGATGCATAAACTCAAAGCCGAGAAATATGTTCTTGAAAGCGGACTTAAAAAATTTGTTTCTTTGCGGCAGACAGCCGTTCTTCACAAGTATATGTTCAAAAACAACCTTAAAGACGGTCTGATGTTCCATACCACATGGAACTGTTCGCTGGAATGGGTTACAGACGTGGACAGCGGAATACTTTGTAAAAATTTAGTTGAAAACGACATGCGCGGAGAGCTTGACGGATTTTGGAACAGGGTATACAATATAGGCGGAGGCGATAAGTGCCGCGTCACCGGTTTTGAAACGCTTGAAGAAGGCTTTCAGCTTATGGGCAGAAGCGCAAAAAAATTCTTTAAACCCAACTGGAACGCAATACGCAACTTCCACGGCGGCTGGTTCTATGACAGCGACGAGCTTGAAAATTACCTTCATTTCCGCACAGAAACGAACGAAGACCACTGGAACCGCATGCGCAAAAAGTACTGGTACTTCAAGTTGGGCAAAATAGTTCCTGCTTCGTTCATCTCCAAGCTGGCGATACAAAGGCTATTCAGAAATACAAACTCGCCTATGTATTGGCTAAAACACGGAAAAGAAGGGCGCGTACGGGCTTTCTTTTACAGCAGGGAGACATATGAAAACCTGCCTGATAAATGGGAAGACTATCCTCTTCTTTGCGAAGGCAAATTGGAAGACGGCTCCGACGTAGATTATAAAGCGCTGAAAAACATCGAAAACGCCAAACCCAAGCTTCTCGAACACGGCTATGACGAAAGCAAACCGTTAAAGTACATCGACTTAAAAGATTTGCAGGAGGCCGCCGCTTTCCGCAAAGGAAAATGCCTTTCAGCCGAGTACAGCGGAAATCTTTACGACAAGGTGCTTTGGGAATGCCGCGAGGGTCATAAGTTCACTTTGAACCCCTACACCGTTTTGAAAGGCGGTTATTGGTGTCCGCACTGCTGCGAACCCAAGCCCTGGCGTTACGGCAAAATTGCCGACATTCCTTTCTACGGGCAGGTTTATTTCGACTCTCACGATAAAAGCGAAACAGACGACACTTATCCTTTTACCGACCACGAAGAAGATTTCATAAAAAAATGAAAGTAATTTTATACGTTTTTTCGGGAACGGGCAACACGCTAAAAGTTGCGGGGCTCTATAAAAAGTTTTTACAAGAACATACAGCTTCTAATGCTGATGCGGAGGCGTCGGAAAGCGACGCCTCCGCATCGGTAGATATCTACCGCATTTCGGCAAAAAGCGGCGAAATACCAAACCCCGACGAATACGATTTGGTTGGGATTGGCTATCCCATACACGGTTTTTCAGCTCCCGAACCCACAATCAGGCTTTGCAAAGCTTTGCCTAAGACGGACAAAAAGCGCACGTTTATATTCAAAACATCGGGCGAGGGACTGCACATTAACGACTGTTCTTCCCAGAAATGCATTAAAATTTTAAAGAAAAAAGGCTATGACGTGGTTTCAGAACGCCACATTGTAATGCCTTACAATATGATTTACCGTCATACGGACGAAATGGCGAAGCAGATGTGGATTTACGCTCACGCCTTAGTCGACTTGTCGTGCAGAGACCTGCTTGCGGACAAGCGCGAGAAAGTAGACCTGCCGTTTTTTAAACAGTTCTACTGTCCCCCCATACGCTTTCTTGAACAGAAATTTGCGCATTTGCACGGTCCGGCTTTTAAAGTAAACAGTAAAAAATGTATTAAATGCAACAGGTGCGTAAACGTCTGCCCTACGGACAATATTCAGATTAAAAACGGAAAGTATAAATTCGGACATAATTGCGTGCTTTGCATGGGTTGCTCTTTCGGTTGCCCTATGGACGCAATAAATGTAGGAGTTTTCGGGCTTTGGAAAGTGCACGGTAGCTACGAAGTCGAAAAGCTTAAAGATGACGAGAACATTCCATTCCCTTACGTTCCCGAACATGCCAAAGGCATATACAGGCTTTATAAAAAGTATTATAAAGAGTGCGACGAAATGCTTGCCGAGGCAGGAATAAACGTGTATGACTATATACAAAATAAAACCTGACTTTAACGGGTGTCTGTCATAGATTTTTTATGGATAAACAAATAGCGCACTACTTCATTTCGAAGTACAGTGCGCTATGATTTTTCGGCGCAGGCAACAAATGAAATTTATTATTTAAGCGCGTCTGAACAATTAAATCAAAACAATTAAAATAATATATAAAATTTTGTATTCGTCTTTAAACTTTTTTATCATAAAAGGTTCTCTTTATTACATATTCCGTCAGCTAAATTACTGTTTACCGTAGCTTCATTATGAAAAAACGCAATAAAAAAGCAATGACAATTCTGTTGTCCTTGCTTTAATCGCTATAAAATACACCGTAAACGGTCATATTGTAATTTTTACTACCGAATAATACGTTAATAATCGGCAAAAATAAACTATAAAATATTTGTATGAAAATAAAAGAATTTTTCAAAAACACCGGACTCGGCGCGGCAATAGGCGTGGCAATGATAATACCCGGCGTAAGCGGCGGAACCATTGCCGTTCTTTTTAAAGTCTACGACAGGCTTATAAACGCTATAAGCGATTTGCGGCGCGATTTCAAAAACAGCTTTATGTTTTTACTGCCGATTGTAATCGGCGCGCTTTTAGGCATTGCGGCGCTGTATTTTCCGTTGAAGTACGCTATTCAATACGCCCCTATACCGACGATTCTGCTGTTTGCCGGTCTTATGCTTGGGTCGTGTCCGAAATTATTCAAGGACACGTTAAAAAAAGGATTTAAGCCTATAGACGCAGTTTCGCTTATACTGCCGTTGGCTTTCGTTATAGGCATATGTTTCATACCGCAATTGGGACACGCCGATTTAAGCGCGACTATGCCCATATGGGGTTATTTTGTCCTCATTTTAATAGGTGCAATCGCCTCTTGCGCGCTCGTAGTACCCGGCGTAAGCGGTTCGCTTCTTCTGCTTGTCTTAGGTTACTACACACCCATTCTTGACACCGTGTCGGCGCTTTTTAACGATTTCGGACATTCGGTTTTGGTTCTTGCGCTCTTTGCATTAGGTCTTATAGTAGGATTTTTCAGCATTGCGAAGCTTATGAAATTTTTATTGAAGAAATTTCCGCGCGGCACGGGTTGGGCGATAATGGGCTTTGTTATCGGCTCTATACCTGCGCTGTGTCTGACTGAGGAATTTACTTCCGCGCCTATTGACGGCATTCAGATTGCGGCAGGCGCAATTTTATGTCTTGCAGGCGTAATAGCAAGCTATGCGGTTACTGCATATGCGGAAGCGCGCAACCGTAAAGACAGAATTTGATATGACAAATGAGTTTTCAAAACGGCTTCAAATCAGCCTTTCCAATAAGACTAAACTTAAAAATGAGGCGTAGGGCATATACCCCTGCGCCTCATTATTTGAATTAAGGCTAAAAAGCGGCGCAGATTAAATCTGCGCCGCTTAAATTTAATTAAATTTTATCCGCAGGGTCAACCATACTGTTGAAACCAGGGGCAATTACGGGGGACATATTTTTATATTCCTTTACGCCCGTACCGGCAGGAATAAGTTTACCGATAATAACGTTCTCTTTAAGTCCGATTAAAGGGTCAACCTTATTCTTGATAGCCGCGTCCGTAAGAACCCTTGCCGTCTCCTGGAATGAAGCTGCCGACAGGAAGCTGTCGGTAGACAGCGCCGCCTTGGTGATGCCGAGAAGCACGCGCTTCTGCAATGCAGGAGTTCCGCCCTGCTCAATAGCCTGACGGTTTTCCTCTTCAACAGTAAACATATCGACCGTTTCGCCGGGCAGAAGATTTGTCGAGCCTGCGCTCTCAATTCTTACTTTGCGGAGCATCTGGCGGACGATTATTTCAACGTGTTTATCGTTGATGTCAACGCCCTGAGAACGGTAAACGGACTGAACCTGTTCAAGTATATAGTCCTGAACGCCCTTTACGCCCGATACCCTTAAAATGTCCTGAGGATATACCGAACCGGCGTTAAGAACGGTGCCGGGCTGAACGGTATCGCCCGTCTTTACATGAAGCTCGGCATTGAACGGCAGAGAATACTCTTTCTTGACTTCTTTCGTAACGGGGTCGCGTACAACCACATGTTTGAGGTTGTCTTTGTCGTCAACGGCAACAACGCCGGAAACTTCGCAAAGCGTCGCACAGCCCTTGGGTTTTCTCGCTTCGAACAGTTCTTCTACACGAGGAAGACCCTGCGTAATATCGCCCGTTGCAGCTATACCGCCCGTATGGAAAGTACGCATGGTAAGCTGGGTACCGGGTTCGCCGATTGACTGCGCCGCAATTACGCCGACCGCTTCGCCAGTCTGTACGGGCGTATTGGTTGCCATATTTTTACCGTAGCATTTTGCGCACACGCCGAAACGCGAATTGCAAGTGAATACCGAACGGATTGCAACTTCTTCAATTCCGGCTGCAACAATTTCCTTTGCAAGCACGTCGCTGACAAAACCGTTCATAGGAACAAGCACGTTCCCTCTCTTGTCCTTAACGTCTTCCGCTACAAATCTGCCCTGAATTCTGTCTTCAAGTCCCTCAATAACCTCGCCGTTGGGTCCGATAATAGACCTTACTACCATGCCGCGCGGCTTTTTACTTCCTGCCATACAGTCGTCTTCACGGACGATAACGTCCTGTGAAACGTCGACGAGCCTACGGGTAAGATAACCCGAGTCAGCCGTTTTAAGCGCTGTATCCGCAAGACCTTTACGTCCGCCATGCGACGAAATGAAGTATTCGAGAACGGACAATCCCTGCCTGAAACACGATTTAACGGGGACTTCGATTTTCTTACCCTGAGGGTTAACCATCAGTCCGCGCATACCGGAAAGCTGTTTCATCTGGTCGATTGAACCGCGGGCACCCGAATTTGCCATCATCCATATAGGATTGAATTTATCGAGAGATTTCTTCAATGCGTCGGTAACTTTGTCCGTTGCATCGTCCCACGCGTTGATAACGGCGTTGTAGCGCTCTTCTTCACGGAGAAGTCCGCGCTGATATTTCTTTTCGATTTTTATTACATTTGCTTCGGTCTCTTCCACGATAGCTTTCTTAGCGTCGGGAATGTGCATATCGAACACCGAAGTTGTGATAGCGCCGACCGTTGAATACTTATAACCGAGGGTCTTGATTTTATCGAGGATATCCGCCGCCCTCGGCGCGCCGCCTGTTTTGAAACAGCGCTCTACTATTTTACCGAGCTGTTTCTTGCCGACTGCTACCGCCGAACCGAGGAATTCGTAAGAAATTTCGTATTTGAGATAATCTTCGGGCTTTTCACGCTTTACAAATCCCAAATCCTGAGGCATCTGAGCGTTGAATATAATTCTGCCGACCGAAGTTTTAACCCTGCCCGTAACTTTCTGACCATTGTAAGGCGAAGTTACGTCGTCAACGGTAACCGTCCTGCGGACATAAATTTCGTCCTGCATATGGATTAATTTGAGCTGGTAGGCAATCATAGCCTCGTCTTCGGAAATATAAGCGTTGGGAACGTATTTTTCCGCGCCCTCTTCGTTTTCCGAACACTCGTAATATCTGTCGCCGCTCCAACGGTAGAATTTACCCTCTTCGCGCCTCAGTATGGTAAGGTAATAAGCGCCCATAACCATATCCTGCGAGGGTTGCATAACGGGTTTACCGTCAGAAAGTTTCAAAATATTATTGGAAGAAAGCATAAGATATCTTGCTTCCGCCTGAGCCTCGACAGAAAGGGGAACGTGAACAGCCATCTGGTCGCCGTCGAAGTCCGCGTTAAACGCAGTACATACGAGGGGGTGAATTTTAATTGCTCTGCCCTCGATAAGTACGGGCTCGAACGCCTGAATAGAAAGTCTGTGCAGTGTGGGCGCACGGTTCAAAAGAACGGGATGTTCCTTGATAACCTCTTCCAAAACGTCCCATACGAAAGGTTTTGCCTTTTCGACGGTACGCTTTGCGCTCTTGATATTGTGGCACTGACCGCTTTCCACAAGCTTTTTCATTACGAAAGGCTTGAAAAGCTCTATTGCCATTTCCTTGGGAAGTCCGCACTGGTAGAGTTTAAGTTCAGGTCCGACAACGATAACGGAACGTCCCGAATAGTCTACACGTTTGCCAAGAAGGTTCTGACGGAAACGACCCTGCTTACCGCGGAGCATACCGGACAGCGATTTAAGCTCTCTGTTTGAAGGACCGGACAAAGCTTTGCCGCGTCTGCCGTTGTCGATAAGTGCGTCAACAGCTTCCTGAAGCATACGCTTTTCGTTTTTGACAATCATATCGGGCGCGCCGAGTTCAATCATTCTCTTCAAACGGTTGTTTCTGTTTATAACGCGCCTGTACAGGTCGTTGAGGTCGGAGGAAGCGAACCTGCCGCCGTCAAGCTGTACCATAGGACGGATTTCGGGAGGAAGAACGGGCAGAACGGTGAGAACCATCCATTCGGGACGGTTGCCACTCTTTCTGAACGCTTCCAAAATCTCTATTCTTTTAACCGCTTTAACGCGCTTCTGGCTTGCGGTGCTTGTATCTATAATTTTCTTTGTTTCTTCGCATTCTTTTTCAAGGTCAACAGCCATTAAAAGCTCGCGTATAGCTTCGGCGCCCATTCCCACCTTTAAACCTGTGGTTTCGCTGTCGCCGTACTTTTCCTCTATTTCGCGCAGTTCTTTATCGTTTATGACCTGTTTGTATTCAAGCGTTTTAATTGTGCCGGGATCGATAACGACATACGCGGCAAAATAAATTACCTGTTCAAGCGCCTTGGGACTCATATCGAGAATAAGACCTATTCTCGAAGGAACGCCCCTGAAATACCAGATATGGGAAACGGGAGCAGCAAGCTCAATATGTCCCATTCTTTCCCTTCTTACTTTGGAACGCGTAACTTCTACGCCGCACCTTTCGCAGATTACGCCCTTATAACGAATGCGTTTATACTTACCGCAATGGCACTCCCAGTCCTTCATAGGTCCGAAAATACGCTCGCAGAAAAGTCCGTCTTTTTCGGGTTTTTGCGTCCTGTAATTTATGGTTTCGGGCTTTGTTACTTCGCCCCTTGAAAGTTCCCTGATTTTTTCGGGGGAAGCTACGCTTATTTTAATTGAATTGAAATCGTTTAATTCAAACATTTATTGACCTCCCTTATTCCTCGCCGCCGTTATCGTCTTCGCCGATAAGGTTGAAAGAATCGTCATCTTCTTCATCCTCGTCGAAAAGGGTGAATTTATCGCCAAGGTCATCGTCGTCGCCGAAGTCGTCCAAATCGTCTCCGCCGAACAGCTCTTTGCTTGTGAAGTCGTCTTCGTCGTTATCGAATATCGAGATAGGTTCGTCGATATCGTCGTCCTCTACGCTGCCGTCGATAATATCGAATTCCGTTTCGGGAATATTGTCCTCGATTTCCTGCGCTTCTCTCGCCTTAGCCGTAGGTATTACGTCATCGTCGTCGTCAAGTTCTCTTATAATCAGTTCCTCGCCGCTTTCGGTAAGTACTTTTACGTCGAGAGCGAGCGACTGCAATTCTTTGAGAAGAACTTTGAACGCTTCGGGTATACCGGGTTCGGAAATATTGTTGCCCTTGACGATGCTTTCGTAAGTTTTTACACGTCCTACGATATCGTCCGACTTAACCGTAAGAATTTCCTGCAGAATATGCGCCGCGCCGTAAGCTTCAAGCGCCCAAACTTCCATTTCGCCGAAACGCTGACCGCCGAACTGCGCTTTACCGCCGAGGGGCTGCTGCGTTACAAGGCTGTAAGGACCTATAGACCTTGCGTGGATTTTATCGTCAACAAGGTGAATAAGCTTAATCATATACTGAACGCCGACCGTAACCCTGTTTTCGAAAGGTTCGCCCGTTCTGCCGTCGTATACCTGTATTTTACCGTCAACCTTGCCTTCGGGGTTAATGAGGTTGTTTTCCTGGAACAGCTTCTTTATATCCTGTTCGGTCGCGCCGTCGAATACAGGCGTTGCGATTTTCCAGCCGAGCTGTTTGCAGACAAGTCCGAGGTGAACTTCCAAAACCTGTCCGATATTCATACGCGAAGGAACGCCGAGAGGGTTCAGAACAATCTGCAAAGGAGTACCGTCCGCAAGGAAAGGCATGTCCGCCTGAGGAAGCACCCTTGAAATAACGCCCTTGTTACCGTGACGTCCCGCCATTTTATCGCCGACCTGAATTTTACGTTTCTGCGCGATGTAAACCCTTACTAGTTTGGAAACGCCGGGGGAAAGCTCGTCCTTGTTTTCACGGGTGAATACCTTTACGTCTACTACGATACCGCCCTCGCCGTGAGGAACTTTCAAAGAGGTATCTCTGACTTCCCTCGATTTTTCGCCGAATATAGCGCGGAGAAGCCTTTCTTCGGGGGTGAGTTCAGTTTCGCCCTTAGGTGTAACTTTACCTACAAGTATGTCGCCGGGCTGAACTTCTGCGCCGACCCTTATAATACCGTCCGCGTCCAAATCTTTAAGCGCGTCTTCCGAAACGTTGGGTATATCCCTTGTTATTTCTTCGGCGCCGAGCTTAGTGTCCCTTGCCTCGGTTTCGTGTTCTTCTATGTGAATGGACGTGAATACGTCTTCCTGAACAAGTCTTTCGGAAATGAGGATAGCGTCTTCGTAGTTATAACCTTCCCATTCCATATAACCGATTAATATGTTTTTACCGAGCGCAAGTTCGCCGTTGCTGGTTGCAGGACCGTCGGCAATTATTTCGCCTGCTTCCACTCTGTCGCCCGTATTGATAATGGGACGCTGATTGAGGCAGGTGCCTTGGTTGGAACGAACGAATTTTTTGAGCGGATATTCTGCGATAAGACCGTTTTCTTCCTGAATTTTAATGCAGTCGGAAGCAACGCCGACAGCAACGCCAGCGTTCTTTGCGCGAACCATAACGCCGCTGTCTCTTGCAATAGCGCCCTCGATACCCGTTGCAACTATTGCGCTCTCAGTCTTCATAAGAGGAACCGCCTGACGCTGCATGTTCGAACCCATAAGCGCACGGTTTGTATCGTCGTTTTCAAGGAAAGGTATGAGCGCGGTAGCGACAGAAACGAGCTGTTTGGGCGAAACGTCCATATAGTCCATTTTCTCGGGCGCATACTGCGTAATCAAATCTCTGTGACGGCAGCCGATGTGATTGTTTACAAAGCGGTTGTTTTCGTCCAGAGGTTCGTTAGCCTGAGCTACGATGTATCTGTCCTCTTCGTCTGCGGTGAGATAATCGACGTGGTCTGTCACCCTTGTGTCCGTAACCTTGCCGTCTGCGTCGAAATCGTGTTCAACCTTTCTGTAAGGGCTCATAATAAAGCCATACTCGTTGACTTTCGAGAAAGTTGCAAGCGATGAAATAAGACCGATGTTCTGACCTTCGGGGGTCTCTATGGGGCAGAGCCTGCCGTAGTGCGAGTGGTGAACGTCGCGCACTTCGAAAGTCGCCCTGTCGCGGTTAAGACCGCCGGGACCGAGCGCCGAAAGCTTACGTTTATGGGTAAGTTCTGCCGCAGGGTTTGTCTGGTCCATAAACTGCGAGAGCTGCGAAGAACCGAAGAACTCGCGTATAACCGCAGTTACGGGACGTACGTTTACGAGAGCCGAAGGAGTAACTTCCATTGCGTCCTGCGTAGCCATACGTTCTTTTATAAGTTTTTCAAGCCTTGCGATACCTATTCTGAGCTGGTTCTGTAAAAGTTCGCCAACAGAGCGTACACGGCGGTTGCCGAGGTGGTCGATATTGTCTATCGTGCCGATACCGTACTGCAAATCGATATTTGAAGAAATTGCCGCAACGATATCGTCCACCGTAATATGCTTGTGATTGAGTTTTTCGATAACGGGCTTAATCGTCTTTTTATCGTCTGCGTCTATTTCGGTTATATCGGAGTTGAAAAGTTCGTTGAACCTTTTGCAACCTGCGACGAAACGTATGCGCATTTCGCGGCGTTTTTCCCTGTTCTTCTTATCCTCGGGCTTTTCGTCCTCGGTTTCGGGAGTTTCCGCAGTGTAGTAAATAGCGTTAATATCGTCGCGGAATTTTTCTGCGACTTCTTCGGGTTTTGCGTTCGCGCACTCTGCGGCAATAACCTGCATAAATTTGAAGTTGGGATAATAAACGGTAGGCAAAAGACCGAAAACTTTATGACTCTTATCAGAAAGAGAACTGAAGTTTACGGTGTTGTTTGCAACTATTTTATGCTTGATTTCGCCCTGAGCCGCGTCCGAAACAAGTACGAACACTTCGTTCACGCCGCAATCCTGAATTTCGATAGCTTTGGGCTCGGATACCGTTTCGCCTGCATGAGCGAGAATTTCGCCCGTTTCGGGGTTGAAAATATCCTCGGCAAGCTTGCATCCGCGAAGTCTGTACGCCAGATTAAGTTTTTTATTGAACTTGTATCTGCCGACTTTTACCACGTCGTAACGGCGAGGGTCGAAGAACAGATTGTTGAGATGCTGACGCACCGAAGCTTCCGTAGGCACTTCGCCGGGGCGGAGCCTTCTGTAAAGCTCTATAAGACCGTCGCTCTCGGATTTGGTAGTATCCTTCGCGATGGTGTTTTCAATCATTTTATCGTTTGCGAACAGGTCTAAAAGCGCCCTGTCGGAACCGAAGCCGAGCGCGCGCAATAAGACGGTAGCGCAAAGTTTACGCTTCCTGTCAACGTGAACCCAAAGAACGCCCTGAGCGTCCTGCTCGAATTCAAGCCAAGCGCCCCTGTTGGGAATAACAGTCGTACCGAAAATTTCCTTACCCGTCTTATCCCTTGTCGACGCGTTGTATGAACCGGGGGAACGGACAAGCTGAGAAACAATAACACGCTCGGCGCCGTTGATTATAAACGAACCGCTTTCCGTCATAAGGGGGAATTCTCCCATAAATACGGGCTGGTCGATAACTTCATCCTTAACTTTATTTACGAGCCTGATTTTAACGTGCATAGGAAGCGCGTAAGTCGCGTCGCGGTTACGGCACTCCTTTTCGTCGTACTTGGGTTTTTCATCGAACCAGTGTTCGAGGAAATACAGCTCGTAGTGGTCAGAGTAGTCAGTTATAGGCATGAAGTCTTCGAAAACTTCGGCTATACCCTCTTTCATAAACGCGTCATAGCTTGACCTTTGAATTTCAACAAGGTCGGGAATGTCTATGACTTCGTTTATTTTACCGAACTTTCTCCTTTCGGTTTTGCCATACTTGTGAACCGGTAAATTCATTAAAACGAACTCCTTTTTTGGCTTTTAAGCCTTGATAATATTTCACATATAGGCGATTATCCGTATATATCTTTTCACCGGAAAAAATCGAATACATTTCAAAAAAATAATTTTTATGCAGTCTGCCCTTTACAAATAATTAAATAAGTTGTATACTTATATAGCAATTTGAGGGCGTTTTTGCCTGAAAAACGTCGGTTTTTGGTGTTAAAAGCTTGCCAAATTCTGCATTTTTGCGCAAAAACTGCATTTTAGTTCAGTTTATTAGTGTACAACAAATTTTCAAGGCAGTCAAGCGTTTTTAAAGATGTAAATAATTTCTATTTATTTGCCTTGGTCAAAAAACGCTTGCGGTACGTCAAGCATTTTTAAAAACATAGACAATTTCTCTTTATTGCCTTGGTCGAAAAACGCTTGCGGCGCGTCAAATAATCAAAAGACATAAAAAATTCTGTTTCATAGTATTTACAGAAATTTCTTACATCGCGCCGACGGTATTAAAAAAGTTAATTTATAAAAGGTTTTTATGCGTATCGATAAATTTTTAAAGGTATCAAGAATTTTAAAAAGGCGCACGCTTGCGCAACAGGCTTGCGATAAGGGTAAAGTTTACGTCAACGGCAAAGAGGTAAAACCAGCTCACCGCATAAAGCCCGACGATATCGTAGAACTGCAATTCACGGGCGGCGCGGTTAAATTCAGAATTTTACAGATTAAAGAGACGGTTAAAAAAGACGAAGCCGTCTCCCTGTACGAAATAATGGAATAAGGCGGAAATTTACAATGTATGTGAAAGGCAAAGTCAGCGTAATAATTTGCGCGGCAGGCAAAGGCGAACGGGCAGGGTTCGGCAAAAACAAACTGCTTGCCCCCCTTTACGGCGCGCCTGCGCTTTATCATACTTTAAAAAAATTTGCAGTAAAAGAAATTGACGAAATAATCGTAACTGTTTCCGCAAGAGACGAAAAAGAAATTTCGGCAGTTTGCAGACCTTTCGCCTGCACAATTGTACGCGGCGGCGAAACGCGCACCCAAAGCGTGAAAAACGCCCTTGAAAAAGTTACGGGCGAAATTGTTCTGATACACGACGGGGCACGCCCCTTCCTCTCCCGACAGCTTATTTTAAACTGCATCGATTCGGTTAAAAGGTTCGGCAGCGCGGTTTGCGCAGTAAAATTCACAGACACTGCGGTATGCGGACAGTTAGGCGAAATTACCGACAGACTTGACAGGGATACAACTTTCTGCGTGCAAACTCCGCAGGGTTTTTATACCGAAGATATTGCGCGCGCCTACGAGCTTTCAAACGGCAAAGAATATACTGACGACAGCGCCGTATACGGAGAATTTATTGCGCCGCCGAGACTTATTGAGGGCGAAAGACAAAACATAAAGCTGACTTATAAAGAAGATTTTAACAGAGAAATCAATACGCTTATCAGTGGAAAGGACGCGCGCGTCGGTTTCGGCGCGGACGTACACGCTTTTTGCGAAGGTAGCGAAGTTACTTTGGGCGGAGTTAAAATACCCTTCTGCCGTTCGCTCGCCGCGCACAGCGACGGAGACGTTGTTATCCATGCGGTGATGGACGCGCTTTTATCCGCCGCAGGGCTTAAAGACATAGGTCACTATTTCCCTGACACGGACGAAAAATATAAAGGCGCCGACAGCAAACAGCTTTTGAAAAAAGTTGTTGAAATCAGCACAAAACAAGGTTTTAAAGCGGAAAACGTTTCTGTTACGGTTCAGACGGAAAAACCTAAACTTGCGCCTTATATTAATAATATGAAAGAAAATATCGTCGGAATTTTAGGAATAGACGCCTCCGCGACAGCAATAAGCGCAGGCACCTGCGAGGGGCTGGGATTCGTTGGCGAGCAATTGGGCATTTGCGCCTACGCCGCAGTTACCTTGAAAAAGGCAGACGAATAAAACCCAACACGAAAATATAGCGCGGACGGCAACCCCCTCCCCCTTTCAGGAATTTTAATTAAAAGGCAAAGATATGGCAAAACAGACAAAAGCTACAACTGAATTCGTCTGCTCGGAATGCGGCGCAACAAGCCCGAAATGGCTCGGCAGGTGCCCTGCCTGCGGAAAATTCAATACAATGGTTGAAGAAATAACCGCGCCTGTGCAACAACAGAAAAACGCCGTAAAGCAGTTCACCGGCGGACGGGCGAAACCTCTTTCGCAAATCTCTTACGAGAAATACGACCGCACCCCGTCGGGCATTTCGGAATTCGACAACGTACTTGGCGGCGGAATCGTCGCTGGCTCGCTTATCCTTCTGGGCGGAGACCCTGGAATAGGCAAATCTACCTTATTAACGCAGATTGCGGCACATCTTTCGCAAAGCAAAAAAGTACTGTATCTTTCAGCCGAAGAGAGCTGTTCGCAACTGAAAATGCGCACGCAAAGGCTAAACCTCTCCTCCGACAATATGCTAATTTTAAACGAAACCTGCATTGACGGGCTTGAAAGCGAGCTTGATGGAGTTGAATTCTGCGTAATCGACAGTATTCAAGCCGTATATACAGACGATTTATCCTCCTCTTCAGGCTCGGTGGGACAAGTCAGAGAGTGCGCGACAAAACTTATGCGTATTGCAAAAAGCCGCGGAATAACTTTCTTTATTGTGGGTCACGTCACAAAAGAAGGCGCGTTGGCCGGGCCCAAAGTTTTGGAGCATATTATGGATACCGTGCTCTACTTCGAGGGAGAAAATCAGGAAAATTTCAGAATATTGCGCGCCGTAAAAAACAGGTTCGGAAACGTCGCCGAAGTAGGAGTTTTCGAAATGACCGGCGAGGGTATAATTGCCGTTACCGACTATTCAGGCGTTTTCCTTTCGGAGAGCCGCGGCGAAGAGGCAGGTTCCGCCGTGACCCCTGCACAAACGGGCGCAAGATGTATGAACGTAGAAATACAGACGCTGGTTGCAAAAACCACGTTTGGTCAACCGCGGCGTATGCCCTTAGGAATAGATTACAACAAACTTGTTTTATTGCTTGCCGTACTTGAAAAGCGGTGCGGACTTGCTTTCGGCACCTATGACGTTTACGTCAACGCAATGGGCGGAATTAAACTCAACGAACCTGCGTGCGATTTGGCGGTATGCTCAGCCCTTGCTTCCGCATATTTGGGCAAACCTATTGACAAGTACACCGCGGTTTTCGGCGAAGTCGGTTTGACAGGCGAAGTCCGCGCAGTGTCATACTGCGAAAAAAGAGTTGCGGAATGCGTAAAAATGGGCTTCAAAAAAGTTCTTATACCTGCAAAAAATATGAAATCGGTCATAAAATATACCGATAAAATAACTGTCGTACCGATACTTTACGTCAATACAATGATAAAAAATCTTTTCAAAGACTGAATTATATATGCTCGACTTGAAAATACATTTTCATAAAGATTAGAAACTTAAATTTTAAAGTGAATTTTATAACAAAGTTAAAACGCTCTTGAACGATGTGTTCAAGAGCGTTTTTTGTATACGGCTTAACCTAAAATTCCTCATACAAACTCGGGAAAGGCGAGCCGAATTTAACTTTTTATTTTCTTTTTCTGAAAACATCAGCCAAAGAAAGCTGCCCGGCAATTACATTCATAAGCGCAGGCAATCTGTCCAACCTGTAATGCCTGTAACGCTCGCCGAGCCAAGTTATTCTGGGGTCGTTTTCCATTCTGAACTTAGGGGGGTCAGACTCGTTAAGACCTGCGTTGATAAGCTGTTTTTCCAACTCGTCGGCATGAATACACATAGTGCGTATTTTAAAATATCTGAAATTTTTGCCGTTTAAACCCCTTCTTTCCGAAACATAAAAAGGGTTATGAAAATCTTCAAAGAATTTTGCAAGCGCCAATAACAGCACGGGTATGCCCGTAATTATAAACAGCAAAACAGCACTGATAGAGTTTAAAGCAACCATCAAAATATCAACCGATTTTCTGCCGCTTTTTTCGGTTTTTGCAGTTTCCTGCGCGACGGCTTCGGTTTCAACCCTTTCTTCTGTCTGAACTTCCTGGCTCATAAAAAATCTCCGTAAATGTATAACGAAATAAATTATAACAAATTACACAACAAATTACAAGCGATTTACAACGCATTTTGAAGTATGAAAAAGCGCGGAATAAAGCCGCGCTTTAATTTATAATATTTCGTATTGTTTCCACAAGCCGCCGTTCAATTCCGCCGCGCCCACGCCGTTCAGCGATATTGAAACTTTAACTTCTCCGCCAGAATAGCTACCTTTATCCGTGCCGTTTGTAGAACTTACCGTTTTAGCAAACGTACCGTCTGCATTGGCGTTTTCCCATTTGTTATAGTTCAAATCGCTTTTAAGCGAAACGCCGTCCTGCGAAATACCGTATTTAAGCTGAACGCTTACCGAAACAGCATCGCACGCGTTTACAATCTCGGCGCTCTTCCCGACAAAAGGCGAATTAACATATCCCTCTATTTTCCATTCTTTTCTGAAAAGATTTTTATATTTATAAGAATTGTATGTAATTTCGCCGGAAACCGCGTTGACATACCAAACAGCCCTAAGGGTTATTGAGGTGCTGTCCTCCTCTATTCCGTTTGTTTCTAAAAGGTTCTTTATATCTTCGGCTGACGCGCAATATTTATAATTTGCGCCGTCCTGCATAAACCAGCCGAGGAAAGATTTATCCGTTTCCGCACCCTCAGGTATTAACAAAGAGTCGTTTTTACCGTAAGTCCACACGGTTGAACCCGAAGGAACGTAAACGGTTTCTCCGTTTTCGACAGTCTGCTTTCCGTCTGCCAATTCGACGTCGCTTATATAATTTACCGTAATATTTTTACCCAGCCATTTAGCGTAGTATGTTACGTTATTTTCCGCAACTAATTCAGTAACAGCCTCACCCGCGAAATCGGCGTTTGAATAATAACCGCCGAACTTATAGGCAGAAGACACGCATACAGGCGCGGTGAGTTTTACGCTGTCGCCGAATACATACTCCGCAGAATACTCGTAATTTCCGCCGTCAGTTTGTATAAAGCCTGCGTCCGTTACTTCAAGCTTGCTTGAAAGAGTAATGCTATAAGTTCTGATTTCATATTCAGCTTTGAAAACGTATTCCGTATCCTCAGCTATAACAACGCCTGCCGCGCCGCCCCAACTGCCCGTATAACCGTTACGGACGGGCACTTCGGGCATATTGCTGTCAGTAAGCGTTTCGCCGCAATAATAGTAATTTGTAACAACACTCTCCGTTCCGTCCGTTTCGCTTACAAACTTTACAGCATATACGCGCTCCCAAACAGCGGTAAAAATCATATCGCCGTTTACCTGCGCAACAAAATACTCGTTGCCGTTTGCGTCCATCTCGGTAGAGCCGAAAGCGTAAAGCGCGGAATCGCTTCCCAGACGATAACCTTTAAGCCTGTAAACGTTGCCGCTTTCCGTCTGCGTAATAAGAACATCTTTCGGAAGAAGAACACTGCCGTATGCTTCGGGTTCTACAAAGCTGTAAACACCGTCGGAATATATGTAATCGGAATTTGTTTTATAGTCGCTAAACACGGTGACTTTATAAGTCGTTTCGTATACGACGCGGAGAATTATACTGCCGTCATCCCCCGATATATATGATTTCGACCAAACTGCCGTCTTGTTTTCGATTTTGGGAATTTCGCTCAACGAGGGTTTACTTAAATAACTGTAAACAGCCGAAGAGTTATTCCTATTATATATAACAAGCTGTCTCTGCCCGAATTCCTCAAAGCCGCCTCCGACAGGATACTCGTATTTCAGCACAGTCACGCCAAGGCTGCAACCGTCCGAATATTCTAAGTACCCTTTGCCGAGGTCTGAAAGAATACGCCGCCAATCAACATGCTTTTCAATTTCGCCGAAAGTTTCGCCGCCCAAAATTTCAGACCAGGAATAGCCGTTTACACCGCAGGCGCTATCGCCCGAAAGGTCGTGAGTAAGCTTTTTATCCACGGTTATTATTACGTTTTTATTGTCCTTGTCTTTAAGGTCAACCGACATCCATTCGCCGTTAAAATCACTGTCGGCAGGGTTGCACAGAACCAAACCTTCGCCGATAGTTTTAAACGAAATCACCCCGAACAAACTGCCGTTTAGTGTAAGACTCTTCAAAACATAACCCTCGTCCGTGGGTTTTGCGTAGAAGTCGATTGCAACGTCGCTTAAACTTACGCCGGCCATTTTACCCAGAGTTTCGCCGTTGAGCGCCAAGCTCCAAACGCCGTTGTTTTCGGAATTTACTGTATGAGCGTACTTTGTAAGGAATTTTGAAAGATAATCGCCGTAATCGCCGAATTCAATTTCCGTCTTATTGTTCAGGCTGTCGTCTTTTATAGACATGTTCAGTATTCCGGAAACAAGTCCGCTGAAATTGAACATAAAGTTAAGGTTGTCTTTTAATGCGTCCGCGTTCTTGGCAAAGTCTTCCGCTTTCATTATGCGCGTTACCGAATTTGAGCCGACCGTGCGCCTTATATACATCATATCCCCTCTTACGGAGAGGTCTACGTCCGTATTGTCGCTTACTGCAAGCGCAAGTTTGTTTACACGGTAGCTGACGTCAAAATCAACGCTGTTGTCGTCGTTTATCGTTATGGAAAGCCCTTTAACGTTCACTTTGACCGCGTAACTGCCCAATCCGAGAGTTACGTCGCCAGCTATATAATAATTTTTGTTTAAAGAATATTTTGAAGTGACGCCCTGCGCTTTTTCTTCTTCCGTAGTTTTATGCGTAGCCGCATTTACCAAAGCATTCAGGAAACCGTCCAGTCCGCTTGCGTTCAAATAACCTTTAAGCCCCGTCGCGCTGTCGGGTTTAGTTATCTCACCGTAGCCAAGGTTCATGCCGATATTCAGTTTGTTGATGTTGTTTTCGCCAAAATAGACGTTATCAAGCTTAACCGAATCAACGTAATAAATTCCGCCGTCCAAAACCCTGTTGAAATTAATTACGATATAATCTTCCTCGGGAATCTGAACACCGTAAATAAGCGAAGAATTGAGAACTATTTTAAGATTACTTTCGCTGTTAGTTATGCTTTGAACGAATTTGTCCGATAAAAGGAATTTTCTGCTTTCAGCTTTATCGATTTCTTTATCCGCATCCGCAACAAGTTTGTCAAGCAAATCCTGAATACTGACGCCGAGTATCTGAGGAATCAGACTCTCGCCGAGCGAGGCGAATTTATCCTGAACGCTGTCGGGCAGGCACTTGTCTATAAGCATTTCGTCCAAAAGAACAGCTATCTGCCCTATTGCGTCGGCAACGTCTTTATCCGTACAGTTGAGACCTTTAAGATTGAGCGTTGCACCCAGCATCGAAACTATATTCAGGATTTCGTCCGACGGAGCATAGATTTTTAACGGATTTACGCCGTTTTTCGAAACCGAAACAAATACGTCAAGAATATTATCGGGTGTCGTGTACCCTCCCGTCGTTCTTCCGTCTGCTCCGCTTACGGGATTTGCGTTCATAAGAACGAAATCAAAATACAGGCTGTCGTCCTCGGGAGATTTTGCATTTAACGAGATATTTAAATGAATATACAGCGAATCGTCGGATGTAATCTGTTCCAAAACCTCTTCCGCAGAACCGACTTCATCAGATATTTCGGGTCTTTCAAATTCAAGCAAAGCTTCGAAATTGTATTTTACATAGCCGTAATTTGCATATTTTTCAGAATCGTAAGAGTAAAGCGTACCCGAAACGTTTGCGGAAATACGATCGCCTATAATACTGTTTAAAAGCTTGTCGGCTTCTTCCAACACGTTTATATACTCCGCCTTGTCTTCTTCGCCCAAAGGTTGAACCGAAGTCTGTGAAAAACTTAAATCCGCATTGACGTTTATTCCGAGCAAAACCGCTTCGGCGTTAACTTTAAGTCCGCCGTCTAAACTTACCGAAGCTGACAACGGAATAACCGCGTCCAACACAGTAAGATTTGTATTCGAAGAAATAAGTTTGCTTTCAGTAACAAGATTTTTCAATAAATCTGAAAGTATCGCAGGAATATCTTCCGCAATTATATTTTTATCAGCCGTAAGCAACGCAGTCTGCGAAGAAACCGACTGCAGTTTGCCGAGGTCTACCATTACTTTGGTTTGACCTAATTTAATATAGAACGTTTCCGAAGAAACTTCGTAATATACCGCAAGTCCGCCGAAGTCAGCCCTGATTTCACTGAGTTTGCCGTCTGAAAGACAAACAGTAGCCTTGCCTTGCAGGTCGACTTTGTCTTTATCGTTATTAGTTAAAAGCGTAAGCTTCAAATCAACAGAAATTTCTGAATTCAGAATATCGTCATATTGCGTAAAGTCGGGCAGCGCAACCTGTTCATTGGTCAGCCCTGCAGAAAAAGAAACTTCTTTGCCGTCAAGATTGAGGGAAAGGTCTACGCCCAAGCCGCCTTTGATTTTTAAACCAACCTCGGCGTCAAGCGCCGTTTTGAGCTGTTCTATATTCAAAGCAAATCCCGTGCTGATAACGCCGTCTTTATTTGCGGCAAGATTGGAAATCACCTCTTTCAGTACGGAACTAATATTTAATTTATCGAGAACGGAAGACAAGTTCGCGCCGCCGTTACTTCCTGCGGAGACGGCATTCAAATCAAGTTTATATCTTACGCTGCCCTCAGTAAAGTAAAGCATATTAAGGGGGCAATCGTAAAATACGGCTATATCTCCGAGCTGAACATACATACCTGTAAACTTGCCGTTGTCAAGATAAATTTTTGCAATTCCCGTAAGATTGAACTCACCTGACTTTAAGTTTACGTTAAAAGATACGCCGTCGTTTAAAATGTCGGTATAAGCGCTTAAATCGCTATCGGTAACAGGTCTGTCCTTCTCCTCGCCGAAAGCAAGTCTTGCCTTAACCGTCTTATCGCCGACGTGAATTTCCGCATCGACGTAATTGAGCGCAATTCCGTTTTCGTCTGCGCCGAATTCGAAGAACAGCGAAATTTTGATACCGAACAAATCGAGTTCGGACTGCAAAGTCGCAATGCCCGTAGCTTCGTCAACCGTAAAAACGCCTGCCGTAAGCTGGTCCATTATATCGGTAACGCTGAAAGCATCGCCGAGCCCCTGCGCGTCGGAGCCAGAAGAGCCCAATCCGTCAAGACAAAGTTTGTATTTTGAAACTCCGTCGTTTATATACAGAGTATTGCCGTCGCCCAGCCAAACAAGAATATCGCCCAGCTTTGCAGTGACGCCCATTCCGTCGCCGTCCATATCGATGCAAACCACGCCGTCAAGCGAAAGTTCGTCAAAACTTAAATCGAGTTTGAATATTGCGCCCTCGGTAAGTACGCTTGTGAACGCGCCTGCAAGATAGCCCAACGCATTGTCCGTATTTTCTTCAGCGTCATTTCCGCCGTCGGTGAGCGTATCTTTCAGCCTGTCGTACTGTGCCTTGAAATAGTCGTTCCAAAAACTGTTTGCGGCATTCTTTTCGCCGTAGTCGAAAGTAACGCTCGTTTCCGAAGAACAGCCGATATTTACGCCCATTGCGATAGGCGCGACGTATTTATCTTCGATTTTAAAAGAAAGAACTCGCCAATCAGAATCAAAAGTATAAGTTACCGAAGTAGACTCTATGACGGGGCAATCGTACAAATCACCCGTAACTTTCATCTGAAGCTTGTAATAGTAGTCTGCGCACGTTTCGTCAACGCCCGTATTGCAATACAGGTCAAGTTTCATAGAATACGTTCCGTCGCCGTTATCCGTGACAGTATAATCCTGCGCATTCTTTACTGTGCTTTCATTTAAAACGTAAACGGAAAATTCAGAAGGAGGAAAGCCCCTCTTCTTCTTGAAATTATTCAAAGTCATACCCTGCGCGTCGCCCGACGACCAAGGTGTGTTCATTTTATCGAAATTAGTGTTAGCCGATGCGCGCCACAAAATAACTTCGTCCGTAACGCAGAACTGCGTAGCTTTCTGCGAAAAGCCTTTTGCGATATCCGCAGAGATAAGAATGTCTTCATAATACTGCTTGTAAGTTTCAACAGTCTGAGTAAAGCCCATTGCATGGACGGTTGAAAACATTTCTGACGACCAATACTGCTGATTTTGAAGAACATAGTTCATATACCCTACGTTTTCAATCAACGTATGGTCGGTCGGAAGCCCTGCGTCGGCAGGAACTTCATAACAAACAGTTTGAAAATCCTTGTCGAGTTCGGTATCCACTTTGGGCGCGAAAAAGCCCACGCCCACAGCCGCGACACCGGCAACCGCAACAAGCGAAGCCACAGCACCAGCTTTGCGCATACGACGGACGTGTTTCAATGCAAGGGGTTTACGGCGTTTAACCGTAGCGGCCCCGTCCTGATTTTTATTTTTTATTTTAAGACCGGCACGGCGGTTTACAGTCTTGTCTTTTTTAACACGCTTAGTTACTTTGTAACCTGCGGTTTTGACAATTTGCAGTTCCTTGTCGGAGCCGTTTTCGGTCGTTTTTCTTTTTGTCATACATTTCCTTTAAAACAATAATTACCGATTATATAATTATGTATGTTAACAGTTTATTACTATTATGACAAAAAGTCAAGTTTGTAATAAAAATATATGATAAATTTTTGTCGAAAATCACGATTTTTTTAAAATTTTCCCTTATTTTACTAAAAAATAAACACCCTGTTGCTAAATTTGTCATATTTTAGTATGACAAATACAGGATGTTCGAAAATTTTATAACATTTTTTAGCTTAAAACCGACCGCCGTCCGTATCTCCGCCCTCTTTTTTCTGCTGTTCTTTCGCCTTTCTCTCTTTAAGATATTTCAAAAGTGTGCGTATCCCCATTATGATACAGACAACGCCGACAATCAGAAATACGGCGATTTGTTCGGGCTTGCCGTAAAAAATATAATAAATTCCGAGCGCAGTGCAGACAAGTCCGCATACAAGCTGAGCAATAAAAACCGCAAGATAACTTTTATTCATAAACAGTATTATATCACAAACTTAAAAAAAAGCGAACGGTTTAGGCAGACAAAAAGATAAATCTTCTTGACAGCGCAAAAATTTTAAATTAAACTTTGTTTATGATTGAAAAAAACGTTGAAAATCTTTTAAAAGAAATACCCGAATATAACAAATACGGCGAAAAAGTCACGCTTGTAGCCGCGGTAAAATTACAAAATACGGAAGATATCAACCGCGCGGTAGCCGCAGGTATAAAAGACATAGGCGACAACCACGTTCAGGAATTCAGGGAAAAATACGACGGCATAAGCGGAAGCCCTGAACGCCATTTTATAGGACATTTGCAGACAAACAAAATAAAGTATCTGTTGGGAAAATGTGACCTGTACCATTCAATCGACAGACTGGGACTTGCAGAAGAGCTTTCAAAGCGCAGTTTGAGCGCGCAAGTTATCTCAAACGTGCTTATTCAGATAAATATTGGCAATGAAGGCACAAAAAGCGGCTTTGATTCAGACCAAGCCGAAGACGTTTATTTAAAAATTAAAAGCCTGCCCAACATAAACGTACAGGGACTTATGGCTATGCTTCCTTTGGAAGCCGACGAAAGCACACTTAGGGAACTTGCACGGAAAATGCGTGAAAAATATGACCTTTTAAATAAAAACGGCGCAGAATTTAAGCATCTTTCAATGGGAATGAGCGGCGATTGGCGCATCTGTATCGAAGAGGGCAGCAATATGATTCGCCTCGGCACGGCGATATTCGGCGCAAGAAGTTATCAAAATAAAAACCGCACTTGAAAGTGCGGTTTTTTAATAAAATATTGCGACAACTACAAGACAGTAGATACCGAACCAAATGCCGTTAGCAACTACAGTTACAAGTATCTGTAAAGGAATTTTACCAGCAAGCGGCAATTTTGTTCTTGACAGCACCGCGTTTACCACAGTTGCCGAAAAACACATCAGTCCGCTTAAAGCGCCGCCTATCGCGCCGCAAAACGCGACGCCGAATATCATTCCCAAAAGCGGCAGGAAAATAAAAAGCCAGTCGTACCACTTGTTTTTGGCAAGAACAATATTTTCGCCTTTAGACGATAAAATGCTTACTCCCGTCAAAAAACTGCCTTTTATATTATAATCAACCGAATTTTCACCCTCTTCGCACCTGAATTGTTTTCTTGCAATCTTTGTTGCCGGTTTTCCGTCGATTGTCAGACTTTTTTTGCCCGTCCAAAAAGATTCGTTGTAAAGATAATATTTACCTTGGCTGTCTTGTGTTGATAATTCCATATCAATTCCTCCCTACAACCATAATATAGACAAAAATTGTCTATGTCAAGTATTTTAGACAATTTCCGTCTATAATTTTTATATGCAAATACTGTTCGCAGAAAGATTAAAGGAATTAAGGAAAGAAAAAGGTTTGCAACAGCGCGAACTTGCAGACAAACTCGGCTTTACGCAAAGAAAAATTTCTTATTGGGAGATTGGGAAAGCCGAGCCCAATATTGCCGCGCTGTGGTCTTTAAGCGAATTTTTCGGCGTATCGGTAGACTATCTTATAGGAAAAAGCGAATATTAAAAAAGCGTTGCAAATCTGCAACGCTTTTTATTAACTTTTTAGTCCCCTTTAAAAGGAAGCAACGCCGCAACCCTTGCGCGCTTGATAGCTTTGGAAAGCTCTCTTTGGTGCTTTGCGCAAGTTCCGCTCATTCTGCGAGGAAGCATTTTACCGCTTTCCGTAACGAACTTCTTTAAACGGTTTACGTCCTTATAGTCAATAAGTTCTATCTTTTCCTGACAGAATACGCAAACTTTTTTGCGGGGAATTCTTTTATATGCCTTTTTAACAGGCGCAGTTTTATTTTCTTCCATAATTAATACTCCTTAAAATGTCAGAAGGGAATGTCGCTATCGTCGTCAAATGGTTGAAGCTGAGGTTTGGAGCTTCTCGAAGAAGGAGCCGGCGCGTCAAAATCGTCCGAGCCGCCAGCCTTGGGAGAAAGGAATTCTACATCCTGCGCTACGATATCGATACCCGTACGCTTTACACCCTGACTGTCTTCGTAATTCCTCAGCTCGATTGAACCGCTTACCGCAACTTTATTGCCTTTTTTTGCAAAACGCGCAACTGTTTCACCGAGACCGCGCCATGCGACTACGTTGAAAAAGTCTGTTTTCCTTTCGCCGTCGCTGCCGGAATAATTTCTGTTCACGGCTATTGCAAAACGGCAGATTTTAATTCCGCCCGATGTTTCCGTAAGTTCGGGGTCGCGCGTTAAATTCCCTATTAAAAATACTTTGTTCATAACTCTTCCTATGCTTATGCTTTAACTGTAATCATTCTTCTTAAAACCTCGGTAGAAAGGTCGGAAATTCTTTCTATTTCCTTAACCGCCGTACCGTCGGCTTCGAAAGTCATTACATTGTAATCGCCGTCGGTCTTATAGTTGATGGGGTAAGCAAGCTTTTTAACGCCCCATTTGTCAACCGATACGACTTTGCCGCCCTTGGACGTAATAATGTCCTCGAACTTCTTTGCAAACGCTTCCTTTGCCTCGTCGGCAAGAGACGCGTCAAGAACGTAAATCATCTCGTAAGTTTTCATGGTTTCACCTCCCGGACTTAATCGGCATACCACCTGCGGTATGCAAGGTAAACGCACGGCAACCGTGCTTTTAAATATTACATTATTTTGCAAAGCTTGTCAACTTATTTTGAAGCCTATTTTACCCTTCCAAACCAAGCGAAGGGTAAACGCACTTTGCCGCATATTTCAAAAGCTTTTCTTTTTCGTTTGCAACCTGTTTAACCGCGCAGTCAAGCAAAAGCCTTTCCAAAACCTTTCCCGTATGCCTCGGCGGACAGCCGCCCGAAATAAGGTCGCTGCCACGCACGGCAAGCTCCTTTAAAGTCAAAGGCACACCCTCCGCTTTCATTGCGTTTAAAATTCCCGTCATTTTCGTTACTGACGGCGCCACGGACGTATCGTCTTTACATGCGGAAAAATCTGCTTGTTTCAAAAGCATAAGTTTATCGAACATATTCAAGTTGCGGACCGTAAATTTCCTGACGGTGTTTTCACGCGCGTCGCCGCGCAAATCGAACATATGCAATTCGGTCAGAGCAACGGTTTCCGCGGCAAGTTTTTTGGGAACTTTAAGCCTTGCGCAGACATCTGCAACAATGCGCGCGCCCTCTTTGTCATGGGCGTAAAAATTACCGTAATTTATCATACAGAACGGCTTGCCGATGTCGTGCAGAAGCGCCGCAAGACGAATGTCGGGATGAGCGTATAAAACGGCGCGCAGGGAATGGTCAAGCACGTCGTAGCGGTGAATATCCGGCCTCTGCTTCATTCCTTCGCCCAAGCAAAGTTCAGGCAGAATATGCTTTAATACACCTGTCGTTTTTAATATCGAAAGTCCGTTAAACGGGGCATATATGCGGCCGTATCGCTTATCCGCGTGTAAAATCCTGTCAAGTTCAGCCCAAACTCTTTCTGCGGATACGTCCGAAATCAGCGCGCTGTTTTTGCGCGCGCCGTCAATACATTCTTCATCGGGTGAAAACCCTGTTTCGGCGGCTATTCTTGCAAGCCGCATAAGCCTCAACCCATCCTCCCCGAACACTTTTTCCGCCGCCGCAACGGTGGTAAGGGTCTTTGTTTCTATGTCCTTTATTCCGCCCAAAGGGTCGGCGAAACTTTCCTCCGCAATATCGTAGTAAACTGCGTTGCATTTAAAATCGCGCCGACGCGCGTCAAGGCGGATATCGTCCGTAAAAATAGTTTTAACGGGACGGTGTTCACCTCTTACATATTCGTCGGAACGGAAACAGGTAAATTCATAGCTTTCTTTACCGAGCGAAAGTTTTACCGTTCCTGTATTTTTATAGGCGGCGTCCACATTGAAACCGACATTTTTTGCGCGGCGGACAAAATCTTCCGCGTTTGCGGGCGCGCATATATCGGTGTCCGTGTCGGCAGTTTCAAGCCCTGCCAAAAAATCGCGCACTCTGCCCCCTACGACATAAAGCGGATACGGGCAGGTTCGGGCAAGTTTTATTAAATTGTCGGATAAAATTTCCTTCATATACCCTCCCGTACGCTGAATTTTGCTTTGATTTTTTTTATTATAGCCTTTTTTCAAAATTATTGCAATTCATATTTATTTGTTATATAATGATTACGGATAATTCAAAAGATAAATTCGGAGCGTGCCGCAGTGTATTACATTCTGGCAAACGAAACACATTTAAAAGGCAAAGGTCTTAACAAACTTGAAGAAGTTAAAAAGATTTTTGAAATCGCAGGTAAAGACGCAGACGTGCTTTTTACGCAAAAAACGGGCGACGCGAAGATTATTACGCAAAAAATCACTTCGACAGGCGAAAAACACACCGTAATTGCAATGGGCGGCGACGGCACTTTGCACGATATTATCAACGGAATAAAAGATTTTGACAACTGCGCGCTCGGTCTGATACCTTTCGGTACGGGCAATGACTTTGCCGAAGCCGCAGGTATACCTCTCAACCCCGTAAAAGCGGCTGAAATTATAGCTTTCCGCGCGCCGCAAAAGATTGATTATATTGAACTTTCTTCGGGTTTGCGCTCAATTAATTCTGTAGGTATGGGAATTGACGTAGAAATACTTAAACGCGTATACAACAAGAACATGCGCGGCAGGTCGAAATACTTACGCTCGCTGATATATACCCTTTTCCACTATAAAAGCATAAATTTCAAAGTAAGATACGACGGCGTAGAAGAACGGCATTTCGGGCTTATAGCGGCGGTCGGCAACGGTTTGCAATTGGGCGGCGGCATAAAACTGTTTCCCGATGCAAAAATAAACGACGGCTATATGGACCTGCTTATCTGCGATTATATTTCCAAACCGAAAATTCCAGGCGAGCTTTTAAAGCTAATGCGCGGAAAAGTGCGCCAAGTCAAAAACATAACTTATGTAAAAACCAAATCGGTAGAATTCATTCCCGAAAACGATAAATTCACCGTTCAGGCGGAGGGAGAGCTTTATGAAAGCGTCCCTTTCAAAGCCGGCATAGCCGAAAGCAAACTCAACTTCTATTTACCTTAAAACGGAAATTATGACAGAAAAATACCTAAGGCGAATATTAAACAGCATAAAAACGGCTGTAATCGTCGCCGACAGAAACTTAAAAACGGTATTCTGCAACCGCGCATTCCGCAACTTGTTCCCCAACGGAAGCATGCGAGGAAGTATAGGCGCGGTTACGGCTTGCGCCGGCGACTGCAAGCGCTGCGGCGAGGACGGCGCCTGCCGGGGATGCGGACTTGCGGAAGCGTTTGAAGACGCTTTTCTTTCAGGCAAAGAAGTCGGAAGAAGAGTTTTTCAGCGTGTAAAAAGCGGTGAAAACATGCATGAAGTGGCATATTCCGTAACTGTCGCGCCATTGGGCGACGGACTTTATATGGGCACGGTAGACGACGCGTTTGAACTTGAAGTTGCGCGCGAATTGCAGACGGCGAAAAACATACAGCAACGCCTTCTGCCCGCAGGCAAATGGGCAGGCGGCAAGAAATACTCCTATACTTATCTTCCGTGCAGAGAAATAGGCGGAGACCTTCCCGATGTTTATACGGTCGGAAACCGCGCCTGCGGAGTAATTGCCGACGTTTCCGGCAAGGGAATTTCGGCAGGTATGCTTTCGGCGTTCGTCAAAGCCGCATATGATAAAACGGCATACTCGCCTGCACAGGCAATCAGCAATTTAAGCGCGAAATTCCGCGAACTCAACCTTGACGAAAGAAACTACGTTACGGTTGCCGCAGTGCGCATTGACGACGACAGCATTACATATTCTATGGCAGGGCATAACGTACCACTGCTTTTAAAAACGGGCAGCGGAATAACGAGAATAATGCTGAACTCTCCGCCCGTTTCAAACTGGTTCGACAACCCCTCTTACTTCGACGACAGCATACCATATGAGAAAGGCGATATACTTGTGCTTTTGACGGACGGCGTGACCGAGTGCAAAAACGACAGAGGGGAAATGTTCGGCGCGGACAAGGTAATAAAAACCCTTTCATATTCGCGGACGGCGGACGATTTTATAAAAAACCTCGAAAATAACCTTAAATCTTTCAGCAGTAACTTAAACGACGATATTACAGCGATAGCGTTTGACCTTTAAAACCTAAACCGCCTTGCAAAATGCGTGCAAGGCGGTTATTTTAAGCATACTATGGGGGCAAACGTAAATTAATACGTTTTTTTGCCTATTTTTTAAAATTTTTAAAAAACAGCGTTATTTGCGGCATATGTCGGGGTCTATGACAATTTTCTTATTTTTTCAACGGCGGAAGCACGTCCGTCCACACCCAATTTCAGATATATCGCGCTGATATAGTTTCTTGCTGTTCCGTCCGAAAGTTTCAGGGCGGAAGCTATCTGCCTGTTAGTAAATCCGTCGTAAAGCATAAGCGCTATTTCGACCTCTCTTTCGGAAAGACCGAAAGCCTTTTTAAGCTTATATTCCTTGTCTGTTGAAATCATTGCCGCGGCATCGGTAATCTTTTTTGCAATTTTTGCCGGCAGAATCGTATCCCCTGCGTATGCGTTTTTAACCGCGTCTATAAGGGCGGTCGCACCTATATCTTTTAATAAATATCCGCAAGCACCGTTGTTTATAGCGCTGAGAATATAGTCGCTGTCGTCAAACGTGGTAAGAATGATAATTTTGATATTCTCGTCTATTTCTTTTATACGCTTGGTTGCGACAACGCCGTTCATATTGGGCATTCTTATATCCATAAGTACGACATCGGGCTTGACTTTAACCACCTCTTCCACTGCGCGCACGCCGTCGGACGCAATACCTACGACCTCCACTTCTCGCGAGGTTTCCAATACCGACTTTATGCCCTCCGCCAAAATCTGCTGGTCATCGACAAGTAAAACTTTTATCATTCTTTCTCCTTTAAATCGGGTATACTTATTTTAACTTCAAACCCTTCCCCGTCCTCGCTTGAAAGCTGTACGCTTCCGCCGAACTTTTCCGCCTTTTCCCTAACGCCTTTAAGCCCGAAGCCCTCTTCTATCTTGCCTTTTACTCCCGAACCGTTGTCCGAAACAAGCAAAAAGGCTCCTTCCCCGTTCTTTTTAAGCTCAATGTAAAACGCTGTCGCTTTGCCGTGGCGTATGCCGTTTGACAGCAGCTCTTTCAGGCTGTTTATAATAAACCTGTTTATTTCCGACTCGGGCTGAATTAAATCGATTGAATACCTTGCTTTTACGTCCGTTCCGTCAATCGTCTGGGCGATAACCTCTTCCATTTCCTCTTTCAACGGGCGCGTTTTTTCTCTGCCTGCGAGCAGGTGAACGCTTTCCCTCATCTGTTCCAGCGCGTTTCTCGCCTGAATATTTGCCGAAATAATTCGGTTTTTAGCCTCTTCGGGGTTCTCGTCAATAATGAGCTTAGCCGCTTCCGTCTGCATAATTACCGTCGTCATCGAATGCCCTGCCGTATCGTGAATATCTTTGGCAATTCTGTTGCGTTCTTCATACACTTTTGTGGCGGTCAGTTGCTCATACGCCTCTTTCAGCGCCGCGCGGTTTTCGTCCGCCTCTTTTAACGCGGCCGACAGTTCTATGTTTGTTTTATAAAATTTTAAAAGGAATATTACGACAACGTAATCAATCGTAAGAGCAAGCAAACCGAACAGTACGCCCGTAATTATTTCCAAAGCGCCTACATACGGGTTGCTTACAAGACAGCCGATTAAAAACGAAACGCTGAAAATGCCGCAACTGACGCCGAAAAGTACGGTTTTATCTTTAAACCTGTCAAGTGTGATGTAGCAAAGCGTTAAAACCAGGCAGTAAATCGTTGACATAAACGAGTTGCCCGTAAGCACGCATATTGTTAAAATCAACGCTGAATCTAGCCCGTAAAACACCATTTTAGCGGCAAAAGGCTTTACAGCGAAAGCATTCACTGCTTCCAGCACGATAAGGACAATGCAGCAGGCAATAGTAGCGTAAAAATTGGCGTTAAAGACTTTATTGTACGCCTGCGCGCAGATTACTATACATATAACCGCCATAAGGGCCACCAAAACAATTTTAATAATGTCGAGTAGCCTGAGCGAATTTAAGTTGAATTTTGCCTTTCCAGCCATAAAAGCACCGCGTAAAATAGTTTGAATTTCTATTTAATTTATTTTACCATAAATAAAAAAAAGTGTATAATGTTTTTACTATGTTTTTTAAGAAGGCTTTTTATGTTCGAGGATATTGTTAAGAATCTTTCGCAGTTAATTAAATTCGACTCTTCGCAAGCCGAGCCCTGCGTTGGCGCTCCGTTCGGTAAAGGCGCAAAGAAAGCGCTTGATTTCTTCTTGAAGCTTGCTGATTTTATGGGCTTCAAAACAAAAAATTACGACGGTTACGCAGGCGAAATTATATTCGGCGAGGGCAAGGAATTTGCAATTCTCGCACACCTTGACGTCGTACCTGCCGGCAACGGTTGGACGCACGACCCGTTCGGCGGAGAGATTGACAGGGTCAACTCGCGCATATGGGGCAGAGGCGCAATGGACGACAAAGGCCCCGCAATATGCGCGCTTTACGCGCTTAAAGCCTTAAAAGACGAGGGCTTTAAACCCAAGCGCAAAATCAAGCTTATATTGGGATGTAACGAAGAAAGCGGCTGGGGTTGTATAGATTATTATAACAAACATGCAAAGATGCCCGAAGAGGGATTTTCCCCCGACGCGGACTTCCCCGTAATTTACGCGGAAAAAGGAATATTGCACCTAAAACTCAAATTCGAGGAAGGCGGTTCTTTTACGGGGCTAAAAGGCGGCGCAATGGCGAATATGGTCTGCGACAGATGCGAAGTTATGGCGCCGCTGGATATCGAAAAAGCGGCGAAATACGAGCTTGAATCCTGCGGCGGCAAACTTGTTGCGCACGGCAAAAGCGCGCACGGCTCTACGCCTGAAGAGGGCGTAAACGCAATTAAGCCCATACTCGAATACCTTGGGCTTGACAGAGTTTGCGATAAGCTTTTCGGCGAATGCTTCTCACTAAAAGAGCTTTGCGACGAGACGGGGCGGTTGACTTTTTCGCCAAATATAATAGAACAAGCTGACGGAAACATTTTTGTCACCTGCGACATACGCTACCCTGCAAGTTACAAGAAAGAAGAAGTTTTGAAACGCATTACCGAAAGCGGAACGGAATTTGAAATTCTTTCCGAACAGGCTCCGCTTTTTAACGACAAAAACTGCTTTCTGATTAAAACGCTTTGCGACGTTTACAACGAGGTTACCGGCAAACAATGTCAACCCGTTGCAATAGGCGGCGGAACTTATGCAAGGGCTTTGAAATGCGGCGCGGCTTTCGGTCCCGAGGAACAGGGCGAAGAAAACACCGTACATCAGGCAAACGAATACATTACTTTTGAAAAAATTGAAAAATGTTTTAATATTTACAAGCTTGCGATAAAAAGACTTACTCAATAATGTAGCAAGCGGTTTGCAATATGTTTAAAATAAAAAAACTTTCGAAAAAAATTACATATCTGATTGTTTGCGCGGCGGTCGTCATTGTTTTGGCAGTCACCGCTTTCGGCTTGCAAATCGCTTTTTGGGCGGCGCATTCATTGGAATGCTGGCACCCTGATTACGCTATGATTGATTTGGACGACCTACTCAATAAAAGCGAACTCTCCGCAAAAGATTACGAAATTTTATACAGACAGACAGGACTGTCAAATGTCGGCATAGACCGCGCGCTTGCGCACGGCGAAAACGGAAAAGCAAGAATAAAAAAAATACAGCGCGACTTTTTTGAGCCGCATACTGCAAAAAGCGGACAGGTTGCCCCCTACACCTGCACCGATTATATTGAAAAATTTATAACGAACATCTATCTTGAAGAGGGCGATATAGTCATTACCTCTTCTACCCATATCTCAGGCGTGCGGATAGGTCATGCCGGACTAGTTGTGAACGCGTTTACCGAAAGCGTTCTTGAAGCCAACGCTTACGGCATTAACAGCAAAATCGGAAATATGAGTTCTTATACAAACAGAATTAATTTTATGATTTTGCGCCCGAATCCCGAATTAATTTCCGCCTCCACCGTCAAAAACATAGTTGATTTTGCCGCAAAAAATCTAACAGGCATTCCTTACGAAGGGTTTGCCGGCGTACTGACGGACAAGAACGAAATAAAAAAGACGCAGTGCGCGCACATAATCTGGTATGCTTTTAAACAGTACGGCATAGATTTGGACAGCAACGGAGGGCAAATGGTTATGCCCAAAGACCTTGCAAATTCCGCCTATCTTCAACCCGTGCAGACTTTCGGCTTCGACCTTGACAAACTTTGGAAGTAAATTGACATTACAAATTAAAATCGTTTGACAAAAACTTTTTGATTTTATATAATTATTCAGTCGTTTGAATGATGTAATGCTTAGTTACACAGTGCGACAAATTAAAAACTTAATATGCACCGTTAGCTCAACTGGATAGAGCGTTGGTCTACGGAACCAAAGGCTAGGGATTCGAATTCCTTACGGTGCACCATACGCAACCTTATTCGAATAGTCGGGTAAGGTTGTGTTATTTTTTGCGTTACAGCACTGCCTGCAACCCCACCAGCAAAGCCAAAACCTGCCGCAATTATCCCACCAACAACTAATGCACCAATTCCGCCGCCAACAGCAACAGCCAAGCCGACGGCAAGACCTATACCGCTTATTACACCGTTGACAAATCCGCCGGCAAACGCAGACCAAAAACTTTCGCCCTCTGCGGCATTTGCACCTGCTACAACTCCATTTATTACTCCGCTTGCAACTATGCCTATGATTAATAATACTAAACACCCTATTAATGATTTCCCCGTAGGGTCTACGTTCATTACGGGATTATTGCCGCAGTATGCGTAGAGGTTCAGTCCGTTTACGGCTTCGGGGTCGGCGTAGTCTATGCTGTCCTGCGAGATAAATCTACCCGTTTCGGGATCGTTAATTATTGTACCACATATTTAAGCCGTGCGTCAATTATTGAAAAAAGAGGGGTAACGTTACCCCTCTTTTCGTTTTAGTTATTTAATTTTTTCTTTTTTGGTAGAACTCCAAAAAGATATAAAACACAAACTATACCTCCGATTAAAAAGAATATTGAAAATACTGTTGCTGTAACTGCTATTTCTATCTCACCTTGCGTAACTGTATTCTTAGAGCTTTCTAATGTAACTATTTCCGCATCTTCGGTTTTTAGAGATACGATATCTACGGGATACTCTTTATGGTTCGATTTATCAAAATTATATACACTTCTGAAAGTTATTTTTTCTCCATATTTTAAATTATTAAACCTCGTTTCATTTATTATTGACGCAGAATTAAATATTAAAGAAAAATTATTATTGAGGTAAACAATATAACTTTCATTATGTTTTTCTTTTGATTTAAATGTAGCTGTATATTCATAAGTTTTGTCTTCTGTATAAGACTGCTTACCTATTCTAGGAACACCGTATCCAATAAAAAGCGATATGGCAATTAATAATAAACATAAAACCAAAATTACTATATATTTCTTTTTAATTATTTTTTTCATTAAACATCTCCTTACTAACTAAATAATGCTATAAACCAATCCCAAACATTACTTAATGCTTGACCGCCAGAACCTATTATTAAAGCAATCCCACCAATAAATATAAGAGGACCTAATCCTAAACCAATGGTCAAATCATATGACATGTTATTAACTACTATACCTAATCCCAACGAAATACCATCTAACCCAATGCTTGCATTAATATGAAGATAAGGCGTAATATTAATACCTAGACTTATGTTATTCTCTGAATTGTAGCTAAAATCAATTCCAAACCATCCCCATAGGTTTATCCCTCCCCCGAAAGTATACATACTTATAAATCCTATATTAGTATCCTGGTATGAATAAAATATGCCGGGTTCTTCGCTTTGTTCAAGTGTTTCGGTTGCAGTAACAATGAACCTTCCCCAAAATTTATGATGAAACCCGAAAAGATTCAGCGTGGATGACTTCTTATCATAATAATTGGTTGTTGGAATACAGCCGCTAAAATCTACATATTTTATAGGATTATTCAAGCAATAACAATACAAATTTAATCCATTTACGGTATTATTTCTTGCGTAGTCTATGCTGTCCTGAGAAATAAATCTACCTGTTTCGGGATCGTAAATTATTTTACCATATTTTAAGTTGTGCGTCAATTATGAAAAAAAGGTAGTTTTGCAACTACCTTTTTCCTTGTTAAATTTTTTTGTCTAATTGTTCAATAATATATTCTGGTGCAAAATGCTTAATTATTTTAATCTTTTTCTCACTGCAATAAATAAAAATCCTTTCTTTCTTTTTTATCTTATAAAACATAGAATTTTCTTTGCGGTTTTTATAAAATGATATAGTTTGCGCTGCAATATTGCCGTATGTTTTAACCTCTGTTATTTCTTCCCATTTATAGCTTTTTAGTTTAACTCCGAATAAATATTTTGTCATACCTTCTGCTGTCACTTCAATTTTGGGACAATAATTATATATCCCGTAAATTAATACAAACGTCGGCAAAATTAACAACATAATAATCATAATTATTATTACATATAAATCTTCACTGAATAACCCTTCTATTGCTAACCAAATTAATAATGAAACTCCTAGTACCAAATAAAATATCAAACAAAAAAACAATCCTATACTAACAAAAAATTTATTTCCCAAATTTATCCCTCAAATCATTCGGATTAAGCATTGGCAAAGTCCCCCAGAAAACCGACATTGATACAGGTATTACATCAAACAATAAATTCTGCATTACTCTTGTCAAAAATTTCGGAGCTGTGCTATACACACCCGCTACACTTAAACCTGCAAACATTAACAAATTATTTCCGGCGCTTATTGCGCCTGCTATCAATGCTACATTTTTATCAACTTCACCATAGGTTATTTTTTGCGTTACAGCACTGCCTGCAACCCCACCAGCAAAGCCAAAACCTGCCGCAATTATCCCACCAACAACTAATGCACCAATTCCGCCGCCAACAGCAACAGCCAAGCCGACGGCAAGACCTATACCGCTTATTACACCGTTGACAAATCCGCCGGCAAACGCAGACCAAAAACTTTCGCCCTCTGCGGCATTTGCACCTGCTACAACTCCATTTATTACTCCGCTTGCAACTATGCCTATGATTAATAATACTAAACACCCTATTAATGATTTCCCCGTAGGGTCTACGTTCATTACGGGATTATTGCCGCAGTATGCGAAAAGGTTTAAGCCGTTTATTCTTTCGGGGTCGGCGTAGTCTATGCTGTCCTGCGAGATAAATCTGCCTGTTTCGGGGTCGTAAATTATTTTACCATATTTTTAAACGGTGCGTCAAGATGACTATTATAACAGCCGCTGAATATTCAGCGGCTGTTATTTAAATACAATAAAATTATAAATTCAATTGCACATCACAAAAAATTAATTTCGATATTAATACAAATTAAATTTTTGTTTATAAATTTCTGGCAAGTTATGATAATCCTTATATTTTATTCTAATTAAAAAAGTTTTAGTATAATATTTTTTTTGGGTCAAAATATTATCTTTAAGGTAAATTTCTAAACGACCAGGAAAAGTTCCACCGAACCATACAGATGAAAATAAGTAATTTTTTAAAGACGGCTTTTCATAATCAATACGTTCAATATCAATTATATCAATTAACACCTTTCCTCTTTTTTTAAGAATAACTATTTGATTTGGATAAAATATTGCATTTTTTAAACTTAAATAATCCATAATTCAACCTTTTATTGTATTGTTTATTAATTGTTTTACGCCAAATCGGGCTATCTTATAAATTTGATTCAAAATAAATTCAATAGCGTTTGCGACACTTTTTACTGCACCTAATCTAGCACTTGCAACATCAAAACTCAGTTGAGCAGCAATTCTATCAGTTGCCATTACTCCTCCAGAAATTTTAATTGGAGTAAATTGTAAAGCGAAAGATGCTTTATTAAAATTGTTTTGTGCATTTGCTAAACCGGATAAACCGCTAGCTACTTTGCTTGCACTTGCTACATGTTGTAACCCCCCAAATAAACCACCTGCTATTGCACCTGAAACCGCTCCACTTAAAGTATCAAACCCAACTTGTTTCCAATCAATATTTTCAAAACCTTTTGAAATACCTTGCAACCCAACGCTTATACCAAAGCCAGCAATTGCCCCACCAATTGCACCAGCAACAGCACCTCCAAGTATAGCACCAGCTAAACCTCCGCCTAATGCTGCAGATATAGGCGTAGCTAAACCCATTGTAACAATTGATAAGCCTACCGCCACAACAATAATTAATATTCCTAAAACCCATTTTAACCATTCGGGCATAGTTCCTGTTTCATCGGTCATCATAACAGGATTATTTAAACAGTATGCGTAGAGGTTCAGTCCGTTTACGGCTTCGGGGGCGGCGTATTCTATGCTGTCCTGAGAGATAAACCTGCCTGTTTCGGGGTCGTAATAACGGGTTTGCAAATAGTACAAGCCTGTTTCTGCGTCGTAATAGTAGCCGCGATATCTGAACGGATTTAATACTCCTATTCCGCTTTCAACATCGTTTCCATTTACGTCAACCACGGCGTGGTTGCCCCATGCGTCGTAGATATATCTTACCACAACTGCGCCTCTTTCGTCAAGTATGGCTATTATATTGCCCTGTATATCCCTGCGGTAGAAGTACTGCTTTTCGTTATAAATTATACCCGTAACTTCTTTATTGTCGTAGACAAATTCAAGACCGTCGCTTTGTTTTATAAGTCTTCCGTCGCTGTCATAGGTATATTCTATACCGTTCTTTTGACTTCTTCTGCCGAAGCCGTCGTAATTAAAAGCGGCGGCGCCTAAACTCCTTAACCTTGTTCCAAACTGCCATTGCGCTTGTTTATCGCGATAGGTTGTAGGACTGCCCAAATTATTGTACGCGCATTTCTCGCCGTTATAGCTTACAAGCCTGTCGCCGTCGTATTCGTATGCAAAATGCGTGCAGGCCTGTTCGGTAAGTTCTTCGCCGCTCTTCCTCGTGTACGCGTATTCACAGCGTTCGGTTATATTGCCGCAATTATCATAGCTGTAAAGCACGGTTTTATTCAGCGGCTTATTGTCTTCGCGGACAAGACGGTTTAACCCGTCGTAGGCATACTTTGCAACAATATGTCCGTTTTCAGTTATTTCGCAGATGTTGCCGCTTTTGTCGTACTTATACTTTATGTTGTCTTTGATATCCTCGCCGCTTGCGTACCAGATTACGGACGGCATATTTGTGGCTAAATAATAAAAAGAATGCTGCTAAATTTAGCAGCATTCTTTTTATTATTTATTTAAAAAATCTATATATTGAGCAAATAATTTAAATACTTCTTTTGATTGTTTACGTGATATTGTTAACGTGTACTTATTCAATTTACCTTGTATTTGCCATTTTATTTCTAATCCATCTGGAATAAAACCTAATATATATATATGAAATATCTACAATATTTTGCCAACTTATATGCAAATATTCTTTACCTTTTTTGTTTTGATAAGAAATCCCATACTCATCGAAAATATAATATATTCGAGGGAAAAATGACAACAATATAAATGAACCAATTGCTAAAACATTAATTGAAATTTCATAAATTATTATAAATAATTTGTCATCGTTTTTAGCTAATAGTAATAAATTTCCTAATAATAAGCAACAAGTTAAACACCATTTTATAATATTTAAATTTATCCTAATTTTTTTATACACTTATATCCCCCAATTTTTGTGAAATATTTTATCAAATAATCCACGAATAATTGTAGACGGAAAAGAATATCCAATGTATCTAATTATCGATTCTTTTGGTAATTTAAATAAATATCCCGTATCATTGAACAAACTTTTATCAGCGTATTTAAAATTACCATTTAATCCAGCCAAAGCACCGAAACCAAAAGAAAACATACCTTGAAAAGCTCCTTTAACGCCGCTCATTAATGTTCCTTCCAAATTAGGAGTTTTTCCATATGCAAGTTCAGTAAGACAATATTCAGCTGAGCTAGCCAAAGCTGTACCAATTGTCGCAGTTGCAAATAAAGCAAACCCTGAAACAGTTTTTCCTAATATTGTTAAACCTGAGACCGCTCCTCCACCAAGGGCAAAAGAACCTGAAACGGCTGCCCCTAAAATAACACCACCTAATACTGCTAAAGCTATACCCTTGGCATCTAATCCATCATCACTTGCTTTAACGCCAGCTGAAACACCACCAATTATAGCCCCAATTAGCATTGAAACTAAAATAAAAGTTAAACCTATTCTCCCCGTAGGGTCTACGTTCATTACGGGGTTATTACCGCAGTATGCGTAGAGGTTTAAGCCGTTTATTGCTTCGGGGTCGGCGTATTCGGTTAAATCTTGCGAAATAAATCTGCCCGTTTCAGGGTCGTAGATTATTTTACCATATTTTAAGCTGCACGTCAATTAAAGAAAAACAAGACGGTTTATACCGCCTTGTTTCTTTATTAACAGAACAAAATATAAAATTTTGTCTCCAATTTCTTCAAAAGTATTATATGCTCTTTTGTTAAACTATATTTAATTATTCTATATCCGTGGGTTCATTATTTCTATCTTTTTTAGATTTTTTATTTTTTACTTTTTGTAATAATTGTATAAAGCAAACAGTAATAATAAATAAATAAAACGCGATTTGATAAACTATTATAAAAATTCTAAACCCTAAAGTTATATCCATAAACTGAGAAACACATAACAATATTATGCTAAAGATTAATAAAAGTGTCATCAGTATAATAAAAAATATTTTTTTCAATTTAACCCCCAAAAAATCTTATTGATTGCCAAATTAGCACACCTACACCAACGACTGAAGCTACAACCCCTAAAACTGTCGCCCATACCGGTAAAGTAATAACTGCGCCAACTATCGTAATAGCAGCACCTACCACTGTTGCAATAGCACCAAGTAACCAAAGCAAGTTGTCAATATCAGAAATCCAATCCCAAGCAACAACTAATCCGTTATTCCACACTTTATCTACAATCCAATCATTCCAGAATGTATTAACGAAGAAATTAGATACTGCATTCCACGCAGGCTTTAGTCCGCCGTTATAAATAGTATTTACAAAGAAATCAGGAACCGTACTAGTAAAGAAATTACTAACCGCAGGAGTCGCAACGTCAACAATCCAATCAGTTGCAGGTTTTATTGCGCCTTCATATACTTCATGTACAAAGAAATTTTTGATAGTATTGCCTGCATTTTTGAACCAACTGCCTACTTTTCTAAGGAAACTATTGCCGTTAGGGTCTACGTTCATTACGGGATTATTGCCGCAGTATGCGTAGAGGTTCAGTCCGTTTACGGCTTCGGGGTCGGCGTATTCTATGCTGTCCTGAGAAATAAATCTGCCTGTTTCGGGGTCGTAATAACGGGTTTGCAAATAGTACAAGCCTGTTTCTGCGTCGTAATAGTAGCCGCGATATCTGAACGGATTTAATACTCCTATTCCGCTTTCAACATCGTTTCCATTTACGTCAACCACGGCGTGGTTGCCCCATGCGTCGTAGATATATCTTACCACAACTGCGCCGTTTTCGTCAAGTAAAGCTATAATATTGCCCTGTACGTCTCTACGGTAGAAGTAACGAATTTGTGCTTTTTCTAAAGCTATTACCTGTTTATCGTCGTAGATAAATTCAAGCCCGTTACTTTGTTTTATAAGTCTGCCGTCGCTGTCATAAACAAACTCTATATTGTTCTTTTTTATTCTTTTGCCGAAGCCGTCGTGTTCGTATGATATTCCGTCAAAATACGCTGCACGTGTGCCGAAACGCCACTCTAATGATTTGTTTCGATATGTATAAGGGCAACCGTTATTATTATACTCGCACTTTTCTCCGTTGTAGCTTACAAGCCTGTCGCCGTCGTATTCGTATGCAAAATGCGTGCAGTCAAGTTCGGTAAGCTCTTCGCCGCTTTTCCTCGTGTACGCGTATTCGCAACGCTCTGTTATATTGCCGCAATTATCATAGCTGTAAAGCACGGTTTTATTCAGCGGCTTATTGTCTTCGCGGACAAGACGGTTTAACCCGTCGTAGGCATACTTTGCAACAATATGTCCGTTTTCAGTTATTTCGCAGATGTTGCCGCTTTTGTCGTACTTATACTTTATGTTGTCTTTGATATCCTCGCCGCTTGCGTACCAGATTACGGACGGCATATTCGTTGCGTGGTCGCCCACCTTACGATATGAAATATATTCACCAGCAATTTTGCCTCCCATAGGTAAAGCAATCTCCCTACCCGTATTTCTGCCGTTTACGTCAGTTAAATGTACGAATTTATTATTATCGTAACGAACATATTCAAGTGTGCGCGCCGCGTCCGATTTGTACCCGAAAGTATAGGCGTGATTAACCGCACCGAAAATGTGTTTTTCAGAGACTTCGCCGTATTCATTATAACGATAATTTTCAGTTAAGTGCATCACATTATTTTTGGTTTTTTCTATTGAAACAATATTTCCGTAATAATTATATGTATAATCTACATTAACGTCTGAATAATTATCAATAACTTTTTTCACGCGACCTTTTTCGTCATACTCTTTGCCGACGACGGTTTGACCGTTTACTTCTGTTACCTCTTTTATACGCATTTTACCCGTATCCTCGTTCAACCTGCCCGTTTTACTTTGAGCAAAATTGATTGTTTCGTCTGCACCAACATATAAAGTCGTATTACTTGAGCCGTATACTGCAGATTCTGAATCCTGATTATATTCAAAGTCCTCATAAGTTGTAGTTGACTGAACTTTGCCGTTGACGGTGACTTTGGTCTTTCTGCCCTTAAAATCGTACTCGTAATCTATAACCGTGTTTTCGCTTTTTACCTCTACGGGCAAATCACACTCGTAAATTATATCGTTAGTGCTTGATTCGCCGTCCGCCGTGCTTTGCGTTACAGAAGTTACCGTAAAATTGCCGGGGTCTCTGCCGTATGCAACTGTAATGCCGTTAGTCTGTTTTACGCTTTTTACAACGTTTGTGCCGTCAAGGTATTCGTATTCGGAAACCGCTTCGCCTGTTTCGTCTTTTTCTGCGGTGACAAGACCGCTTTCGGAAATGACGCTTTCGGAATAGAATTTACTTGAACTGTCCAAGCTGTTCCATTTTACGGTTTTTGTAACGTTGCCGTTTTCGTCGTAAACACGCTCTTCATAGTTTTTGCCGCTTGTAAGTTCTTCGCCCATAACAAAGCTTTCCGTGAGGATAAGACTGCCCTGCGCGTTGTAGCTGTAATTTTTCAAGCTGGTATTTGAAGATGATGTATTGTTGTCTTTTTTGAAAAATTCGCAACATTTTTCGCAAATTAGGTTATCGTGATTGTCGTAAAAATAAAAGTACTCTATTCTTTTTTGTACGCTATCGGAAATGTTGCGCCAATCGATTTCCTTTTTTATCAAACGGTCCAAGGCGTCGTATATTTTTATGGTCGTTACGGCAGGTTCGCCGCCAACGTCGGTTTGGCTTACTTCCGTAATTTTTTTGCCCTGCGAATAGTCGTAGCTGTATGTTACGGTTTTTGTTTGAATTTCGTCCGCCTGCGAATGAGTCTGAATATTTTTTCCGCTTGTAAAAGTGTAGCTTTCCGATTTTCCTTCGCCGTAATTTATGTTTACGCCGCCAGAGGTGTAACCGAATGTAACATCGGCTATTTTTTTGGTATAGCTTGCGCCTCTAGTCACGTCGTCTTTCGCAATTTTAACCATATGAGAGAGCGTTTGAATTCGGCTTAACTTATTGTTTGCGTAAGTTATTGTTGATTTATTACCGTTTGAATCGGTCACGGTTGAAATATCTTCGCCCGAATAAGTAAAGCTAATATTGCTTCCGTCTGCATACCTAACCGTTGTGAGTTGTTTTCCGTTATATACATAGTTTGTCTTTCTGCCACGGCAGTCTGTAATGCTTGCAAGCTTATCATCCTCGTACTCAAAAGACATACTTTTACCTTTGTCGTCGTAAATGCTTGAAATTTGGTCAAGTTTATTATACTCAACCGCAACGTAACCGCCGTAGGCATTGCACAAGCAAACCAGATTGCCGTGTTTATTGAAGCCGCTTATTAAACCGTTGGTGTCTTTAAGGTAATTTACAGGCGTATTCAACTGCACAAAGTCGAGTTCTTCAAGCTTGTTAAAATACGTTTCAAACATTTCTTTGACGTGCGAGACATTCCTCGTCGCCTGCCAAGTTATATAATGTATTTGAGGTTCGATTTGATTTTCTAACTGGTTACGGAGCTGTGCTTTATGGTTTGCATCCGTAGCCGCACTTATTTGTGAATTGAGCGAGCTTTTACTTGAAATAAGAGATTTTAACTGAACAGCCGAACTTTCCGGCATTATAGTAATGTTACTGTAATTTTCCAAATAAAACATGAAGTGTTCATAACCATCTTTCAAAACACTGCGGTTAGTATCGATAATTACACCGGTATTTACATTAACCAAAACGTACTCGCTTAACGTATTTTTATACTGTTTAATTGTTTCTTCAAGATTAATCTGCCTTTCGCTTCTTTGTTCTATTAACTCTGATTTTATAAAATCATTTATTTCGGAAACAAACGTCATACCGTTACAAATCTGATGTTTATATACAGTTCTTCCTACGCTTGTAAGATTTCCGTTCAAATCTATTTCTATGCTGTCTTTAGAAACAAATATTTTCTGACCGTTATCTATACAATAATATTTTTCCTCGAAATTGTATACATTGCCGAGCTCGTCAGTATAGGCGAAAAGAGTTGTGCGGTCGTTATCGTTTGACGCAACTTTTAACATTCTGTTTAAATTTAAGCGCCAATTCTGACCGCATTTGCTCCATTCCTCACCTTTTTTATAAATATGCGAAATATTTAAAGGCAAAGTAAATTCGCTTGAATTAAAAGGCGCAAATTGCGTGTAGAAAGTTCCGTCGTTAAGGTCAACATATCCTTTTGCTTTATCGCCAAGGTTAAAGTCTTTCAGATTGGGAGTTTTATTCAGCTCATACCAATTTTCAACTGAGTTAAGTATTATTTTAGGCGCATTTACACCTGAAGTGTAAAATTCAATAAAAGAGCCTTCATTATAATAAGGATAAAAAAACAAATTTACACTTTTTTTACCTGCCACTAAATTTGTAATATCAAAAGAATATTCATTGTTCGGCATTGCTTCATACAAAGTATTATTGAAATTAAATTTTCCGACAGCAAAATCTTTTGAAATTAGCACAAACTTTACAGAATTTATTTTTGAATCTAAGTGCAGTTTATCCACGTTTAAATTGATTTCTGCCCAATATTCTCCGCTGCCAGGTGAATACCAATCAACTTTAAGCATACCTTCGTAAGTGTCGCTGACATCCTCGGCAGAATATACTGAAGCACACTTTATAATTTCTTCATTGCTTACGATAATCTGATTTGCGTTTGATAAACCTTTCGTAGCAACTGCCGTTGCGGCAGATAAAGCGGTTGGCTCTGCCTCTTTTGCGGTTTGCACTGCCGCTCCGTTATTTTGCAATGCGCTCTGTTTTTCGATAAAAAGTTCCAGTTTCGTTTTGTCTTTGTTTGTTTCATTATTATTTTTATTTATTTTTATTGTTCCCATTTTTTTATTCTCCTTTTATTTCTTTGTGTTGATTTTTTTTGTTAAGTTTATTAATTTTTCTACTTTTGCAGCTGTCTCTTCCGCGTCGAATTTCAGTCCGTTTTCTATTGCAAACTGATTTACTTTCGTCAAGACAAACTGCTTCTTCTCTTCGCCGCTGTAATTTGTAAACCCTTCGGCTATCTCCATTAACGGCGCGACCGCATCGTCCAAAAAACTGTAATTTTGCATCCTCTTCCTGTCCTTTGCCGTCTTTACCAGTCTTATAATAAATATTAAACATGTTACCATCAGACTGAACGCCGTTCCTGCCAATGACAGTATTAATTCCGCATTTTCCATTCTTTTCCCTCCCTTTTTATATTTTTTATTAAACATATGTTTGCTTAAATTATATCTCATTAATCCTGACAAATTTGTACGTTTTAAATTATTTTTTATTTAAAATATAAAAAAAGAAGAGTGAGAATTTCACTCTTCTTTTTGCAGCCTCGCGCCCCTTTTGCGGAAAGGAACAATTACCACATTATTTCTTTTTACAATCGGGGCGTCCGGCGCAATCACAACACGCCTTGCGGCGATGTTGAAGGGAGATGGTCAATTAATTTTTCGCACGCGTTAAGCCTAAGTCAAAAGTAAACCGAACGCGGTCAACTTTCGTCTTATTTTGCGCAGGTCAATCAGACTTCCTGCATTACGTCGTAAAATCCGTCGTCGTCAGTACTGCCGCCCTTATTTTTAAGCGCTATAATTATCGCAACAACCGCAACCAAAAGTACCGCGGCTACGGCAACTATAATTCCAATCAAAAGCCCTGTGCTGAGTCCGCCGTTTTCAACCACAACGGGCTTGCCGTCAGAACTGCCTCCGTTTTCGGGATTAACAATATTGAAAACATAGCTGAGACTGCCCGTACTGCCGTCGCCGACTGCAAACTCATAGTTTTCGTCCGTAATGGTTACGGTAACGGTGTATGTACCGGCTTCGGTCTGTTTGTTACCAGTAACAGACATAATGCTTGCGTCGAACCCGTCAAGCAGGAATTCGCACTCACTGCCCGTGTAAACATAATCCGTACCTGCCAAAGCGACGGGGCGGACAATCTTTTTAGGGCTGACGGTAAAGAAAGTTTCAGTCAGACCCGACAGCGCGTATTTGCCGCTGGACGGAACCTGCGCAACAGCCTTATAGCTTCCTGCGCCGACTGCCGACTCAACCGCGACGTATTCGCCTTTTTCAAGTTTATAGACTTTAACGTCCAGCAAAACTTCTTCGTTCGCCGAAGTTTTGAAATGAGCCGAAGGCTTCTGAGATTTGCCGTTGTATTCGAATACCCTGTTTGTTCCGTCCCAAATTACGTTTACAGGCAACGCGCCCGTCAAAGTTGAAACGAATATAGAGCTTTTTGCCGTTACGGTATAGTGTTTTTTATCGGTGAACGAGAACACCACTTCGCAGGTTGCGTTGGCTTTGAGCGCGGCATAAATTTCGTATTCTGTAGCAGAAAGTTCCTGTTTAAGAACGCCGTTATTGTAAACCGCTATTACCTTGAACCTGCTCTTTAAAACGTCCTGATTTGTTTCGGTATACACAGGTTCGGCAGATATAAGTTCAACGGTCAATCTTTCAACCTTTACTGCGTCCGCAGTAAAATAGTACTTGCCCGAAACGCTTTCGTAATTTGTGCTGTCCTTGGGCGTAAACGTCCACTCATACGCGTTTTTACCCGCAACTAACACGGGGTCGACAGAATTTCCGTCCTCGTCCTCAACCTTTTTCCAAGAAATGGTACCCTCGGTATCGCCCGAAGAAAGCGAAATCTGAGGAAGAGCCAGCCCCTCTACAAGAAGCGTCTGTTCGTTAAGGGATATCTGCGGCGTAACTACAGGTTTGCTTTTTATAAGCTTTACCTCGCCGACGTTTATAGTCGCCGTGGCAACTTCGTTAGTTTTTGCGTCCGTGTATTTTACCGCGATATTGCAACTTGCGCCGGCGGTAAGCTTACCTATCAGCGTCAAAGTGTTAAAATCGTGTACCTCCACTTCTTCGCCTGTGTTATAAACAGCTTTTACCGCAAGGTAATCGCTTGTTTTAAGCGAATCCAAAGAAGTTTTGTCCGTTATTCCGTCGGTAGGTCTTGTAAAAGTAACTTTGATAGAAGTAAGCTTTTTCGCCTTTACGTCTTTTACTTGGAACGTAGCCGCCTTGGAGTTGTATGTAACGGTAAGCACATTGTCATCCCCTGCCTTAATGTCGCCAACAATTGCAAGCCCCGTAAGTTCGGATGACGCTTTAATTTCAGTACTGCCGTCGTCGTATGTAAGTTTTATTTTAAGGAAAGGTTTTAACGAGTCAATCGCGGCAGACTCATATATGATTTCTTTGGGTTCGAAAATCGCCGAAATGCCCGTCAAGGTAATATCGCTTACAAAGTTTTCAGGGGTGAACGAGAACACCTTGCCCTCATACTTTACCGTAAGTTCGGGTTTATCTTCGTTGCCTAAATTGTTTATAAGTTCGTAATGTTTTAAAACCTGCTTGCTTCCGTCGTTAAACACGGCGGTTACGATCAGCTCCTCTTTAAGCTGGTCAAGGCTGTAACTTGCGTAAATGTTGTGCGCGTTTACAGGATATTCAGCCTTAACGCTTTCAAGCGCGACCGCAATTACGCCGTTTACGGTAAATGTTGTATATTTACCGTTATACGATACTGTAATAACGTTACTGCCTGCCGCAAGACTGCCCGAAAGGGTGCATTCCTTTAAGGGTATATTCCCCTCGTCGTCAAAAAGCGCAAAAGCCGTGCCGTCGTTGTTTACACCTTTAACGGTGATATTTTTCAGCTCGGAAAGCTTTGCGGAGGTGTAAACTTTTTTAACGCTTCCGCTGTCGTCCGTTTCAGGCTCGTATACAACCGTAATTCTGTCAAGAGCAACCTCTTCAACGGTGAGAACATATTCCCCTTTAACCGTTTCATAGTTTGCGTCCGCAGGGGTGAATGTCCACGCATAAGCGTTTTTGCCTGCAATAAGTTCAGCTGATTTTCCGTCGATATCGTCCCACGCAAATTCTCCGCGCGTTCCGCCCGAAATATTCGTTATTTGCGGCATATTATGGGACGTATATAAAGTTCCTCTGATATCTACAACGGGCGTAACTTCGCTTTTTGCCTTTGCAACGGTCACTTCAACGTCTGCCGTCTGCGTTACTCCGCTTCCGTCAGTAAAGCTTATTGTCACCTTTTTATCGCCATACAAAAAGTGCGTTCTTTGCGTCCCGTCCTCATTTTCGGGATAGACGATTTTATAGCCCGTGACAATTCTGTCGCCGTCCGAATACCGCGCCGTAACCTCCATACCCGTCGTATTAAATTTGCCATAGGCAAAATAATTAACATTTTCGGGCTGTTTTGTTATAATAAGTTTATCAAACGTAATTTCGTCTGCGTCCTGAACGCCTGTAATCTGCACGGGGAAAGTTTTCCCTCCGAACGCAAGCGTAAGGTTGCAAGTCCCCTCGGTCAACGCGCCGTAAAGCTCGTAATCGGCGGAAGCAATAAGCCCGTTCTTTTCCTCAGTATCGGGGTCTGTCGCCGTGCCGTAAAAACTGCCGTCGTTATTGTACGCCGTAACCGTTAAATAATCTTTCAGGGTATTTAGCGGAGTATTGGTATATATGACGTTATCAGCAGGGTCGAAACTGACAGTCACCCTATCGAACTCCACGGGCAAAACAGTCAAAGTATACTTGCCCGTAACAGTTTTATATGCAGATATTGCAGGCGTAAAAGTCCAGTTGTATTCGTTGGTACCTGCTGTAAGCTTTGTCTCTTTCCATTTAATAGAGCCTGCAGTATCCCCCTCCGAGGTCGTTATTTCCGGCATTTTACCGGACGTATACAGTTTCCCCGTATATGTAACTTTCGGGTTTACGGTAGGATTTGCAACCTCGCAACTCTCATAAGCCTTAGTCAAGTTAAGGTTAAATGCAGGGCGCACGGCATGAAATACTTCTTTTGTGTATTTGTTTGCTTCTTCTTGGCTGTTTACGTGAGCTACTTGACTAGTTGCTCCAGATGCATTAATCCACCCACAGTTAAATGTAGGAATATAATCAAACTGACCTAACCAAGTATCAATTGAATTACTTCTCTGCGCCGTACTTGCATCCCAAAAACCTGTATGTCTAGCCGCTTGCTCAGCCATAGTATATTCAAACAGTTTAGAAGCTTCCGGAATATATAATTTATCGTCTTCTCTATTTCTATCTCCATTTCTAAAAGCAAAATCAGGAGTATTCCCACCATATTTGCGGTGACAAGCGGGTACATTCCGATAAGTTAATATATATTTGTCCAGCTTTCCTAAAAAGGTTGCCCAACGGGGAGACTGATTGTATTCTTTATCTGCCTCTGTAACATCGGTACCGGAAACTGTTTTATGTACCCCTTCCCAATTTGACAAATCGTTACTTTCAGCAAGCCATAAAACAGCATATATATCGCCGTTACTTGCATCCGACATACAAGTTATTGTCCATACTTCGCTACCGACCTTTACAAGAAGGTCTTTATCCTCGTTTATCATTCTAATATCGGAAGCATTGATATAGTCCCTTCGTTGCATATTACTATTTACCGTTTCCGACATCCAGTTGCTCATTCCCGAATAGGTTGAGCTGCCTGAAATAGCTTTGAACAAGGCTTCCATACCGTCGATTCTGAAGCTGCCCGAGGACGCGTCAAAGATATCTTTTCCGTCGTAAACCTGAACAAAATTTGATTTGTTGTCTGCTGTATAAGCATTAGCCGCTTTGGAATTTTTTGCACCCAAAAAACCCACAGACATAGCTGCGGTTATGAATACAAAAATTGTACATAGCACTAATAAAGCAAGTTTAAACCTGCCCAAGGATTTGTTATTCTGTTTCATAATGTGGTTCTCCGTAAAATTCCAAAATAGAATTTTAATTAAGTGCATTATAATTCCAAAACGGAATTATGTCAAGGATTTTGTGTGATATAATTCCGAAAAAGAATAATTTGGTAATTTAAAAATGAAGATAAGGGCACATAGTTACGGGTCTGCGAACGTTATAGGACGCAACGTAGAACGGCTTAGAAAGGAAAAAAACATAAAGCAAAAAGACTTTATAGCGCGGCTGCAACTTACCGGTCTTGACGTAAACCCGACAAGTTATTCAAAGCTTGAAGGTCAGGTCAGAACGGCGACCGATAAGGAAGTTTACACCATTGCTATGGTGTTGGGCACGACTATGGAAGCCCTTTTCGACAGCGGATTTGTTAATTCCGCAAAGGCGGCGTTTGACCGCGGCGAAGAAAAAAACGAAGAAAACGAACCCCCCGAATGTGACGGGGGGTTCGTTATTTGTTATATATTAATTCTTTTTATTCCGCCTTGTTTTCGGTCGGGGCGGACGGCGTTTCTTTTTCGGGCTGTCCGTTATCGGAAGCTTCGGGCTTTTCAACAGGTTTGGGGGCGGAAATACCCACAACATCGTCTACGGGCAGTGAAAAGGCAATGCCCTGCCCCTCGCTTTTAAGACCCGCGTTGCGGTAAATTGCGTGCAGAACCTTGTCTTTAATATCAGAGGGAACCAAAATCATAACTATTTCTTTATCGGGCTGAATAGTTATGCGGAAGAACTGCTCCGCCTCTTTATTGGCTGTTCCCCTTGCGTGAATAACCGTACCGCCGCGCGCGCCCTCTTCCTTTGCGGCGTCCATAACAAGTTCGGAAAACCCTGCGTTTACTATACATAATATAACTTCGTAACCGTTCATTACTGTTTACCCTCCTTTACCGTGAGCCTGTTGTTGCTTAAAAAACCGTATATCAGCGTGCCGATTACGCTTGTAAGCGGAATGGTGAACGCCACGCCCTTACCGTCCTTTATGGTTGCGAATTTCTGTTCAAGCGTGTGCAAAGCGTCGGGAATTTTATTTTCCTGTATCACGCCGAATATAACCGATTTGTCGCTATCCGTCAAACCGAGAAGCCCTAACATTTTTTCGTTAGCCGTGCCGTGCGCCAAAGCAACCATTTGCATATTAACTTCAAATGACTGTATGAGGTCAAGGTAATATTCCGTTTTGCTTCTTGCAACCACTGTGACGATAAGTTTAAGCCTGTTTGACGTCACCGCGTTAGGCGAAGAAGATTTTATTTTCTGCGCAACGCGTTGCGCAACCTCTTTTTTAACGCTTGTTACGCGTTCTTTCACCTGCCGCGTTTTACGGGGCTTATCTGTTTTATCGGGCATCTGATACCTCTTTTTTATTTTCAGGTTGAATATTTATATGCGTGCTGACTTATTTTCCGCCGAACGTCCGTTAAAGTTTTCGGCGACGCAGGCACGCCGCAGTTTTAGCCGTTTATTTTTCAAACCTTTCGGCAACGCTTAGGCATTTACCACCGACCGAAAGCTCTAAAAATATTTATTTGAAGTAAATAATCTGCTCGTCGTCGGCGGAGAGTATGCGCTTCATCTGTATTCTTCCGCGCACTTTTGCCGACATTACCGCTTTGAAGCCTAACGCCTGTATCGTTATCAGGGGGGTCATTGCAACCATTGCAACCACGCCGAAAGCTTCGGTCAGAATCTGGTCGGGCGAACCGCCGTTCAGCGCGACGCACGCGCCTACAATAAGCGGCAGTATAAAGCTTGAAGTCAAAGGTCCGCTCGCTACACCGCCCGAGTCGAAAGCGATTGCCGTATATATTCTCGGCACAAAGAACGAAAGCCCCAAAGATATAAGATACCCAGGTATAAGGTAGTAAAGTAGCGAGAAATGAAAAATCATTCTTATTATAGACAGACAGATTGATACGCCGACCGCAAGCGAAAGCGCAAGCAACATTTCAAGCTTTCTGACTCCGCCGCCCGTAACTTCTTCGACCTGTTTATTCAAAACGTGCACGGCAGGCTCGGCGAGTACAACCACCAAACCCATTACAAAACCGAACACCGCAAGCACCGCGGGGTGGAATTCCGCAATCTGTTTGCCGAGTTTATAACCGATTGGCATAAAGCCGACTTCGACCGCAACAAGGAATATTACAAGACCCAGAAATGTATAAACAATGCCTATGCCTATCTGCGCAAGTTTTTGTCTGGGAAGTTTTAAAACAGTGAATTGCAGTATGAAGAAGAAAACAACCACGAGTCCGAGCGCGAGCGCGACGTTTTTAAGCGTTTCTAAAAGAGCGTGCCCGAATGCGGCAAGACTTTCGTTTACGGTGTTGTAAGTTGCAAGCGCGCCCAAAGTTTCTTCTGACATTTCGCCGTTGGAGGCAAGCGAAAGTATCATAACCGCAAGTATGGGACCGATAGAGCACAGCGCAATCAAACCGAAGCTGTTTTCGTTTGCGCGCCTGCCGCCTATCGTGGTTGCTATACCTACGCCGAGCGCCATTATGAACGGAACGGTTATAGGACCCGTCGTTACGCCGCCGCTGTCAAAAGACAGGGGCAGAAAGTTGATTTTTCCGCTGTCAATCAAAAGCGCGCACACCGCGAAAAGCGCCATATAAAAGAACATCAACAGCATTGAAAGGTTCTTTTTAAAAACGATTTTAAGCACGGCTATTACAAGAAAAATCCCCACGCCCACGCCGACTGTTGCAATCAGCACAGTGCCGTTCATAACGTCGCTGACCTGTTTTGCAAGCACGGAAAGGTCGGGTTCGGCAACTGTTATAAGCACGCCCATTACAAAGCAGACGGAAATTAAAACGGCAACTTTTTTTGACTTTGTAAGCCCCGTACCGACATGTCCGCCCATAGGCGTCATTGCAAGGTCTGCGCCGAGATTGAAAAGCCCGATACCGAGAATAAGAAAGACCGCGGAAACGGCAAAAGTGATTTGTTCCGTTGCGGTAAGCGGCGAAAGAGGCGTAAAAGAAATAATAAGCACTATCACCGTTACGGGCAATACCGATATTAACGATTCTTTAAGTTTTAAAAATAAAGCCTTTGCCATTGCCCTCTCTTCTTATCCTATATATATAATAAAATTTAAAGTTGTTTTTTATTATATCATAATTTTGCGACCTGCGCAATAGCGGAATATGAAATTAAATAAAAAAATTGACCTGATTTTACGCGTTTTTAAAAAATAAAGCCCCCCGACTCACCGGCAGTCGGGGAACTTATTTATTTACCAAATGTTCAGGGCGGTAACGCTATTACGGAGAACCAATTACCACATTATTTCTTATAATACGCTCCGCCCCGAACAGTTATGGTTGTATAGGTAACCGAATAAACCTCGGGCGCCGTTAATTAAATTACAAATCCACGGGGTCGTTGAATCCGTCGGGGTCTGTTTCCACAGGTTTGCGGTTTTTAAGCTTGACAGCAAGAACAATTATTACAACCAACGCCAAAGCCGCAGCCGCAATAATTAAGCCCAATGCCCAGCCGGCAAGCCCGACCTGCTGTACAACTGTTCCACCGCCGAGAATGCCGCCGGTAATAGATACTGCGCAAGTTGCGTTCACGGGGTCTAATTCATAATTTCCGTTGTCTACTATTTCGACCGTATATTTGTGTCCGCCTACCGATACAAAGTCGCCGTTTAATGTTACCCTTATTTTCAGCGCTTCGCCCGTTGCATCGTTTATAAATTCGTATACCCCGTCGGCGGCATAGTCATAATCGCAAGTCCAACCGCTAATCGTAGGTTGTGGAAGCTGCTTTTCGCCGTTGTATTCGAACGAAGTCGTACCCCAATCTATTTTAAGTTCGCGTTTGTTGACAACAAACTTGTTCAGGTTTGTCGCTTCGCCGTCGCTGTCGGAAAGTTGTTTTTTATACGTCAGAACGTATTTGCCGCTTACAATATTTTCAACGCCCTCAAATACTATGGCGTAACTACCTACCGACATTTTGCCGTTTCCGCCGCTAACTACCTTTGCTGTAAGTTTAGCCCAATCGTCAGCCGATTTTACAGTAGTATAAGCAGTATCGATATAGCCGTTATTCAAAAGGTAAGATGTAAGTTCTTTTCCCTCGGGCACAGCCGCTCCGTCGGCAAAAATTCCGCCGTAGACGGTCTCAAGTGCCTTATCCGAGAAAATGATTTTAACGCAAACAGTTCCACCCAAGACCTGCACTGTCCATTGACCGTAATAGTCCTTGTGGTTTTTAATTGAAATTCTGAAATTGACAACATAATGTCTGTCTTTATTAGAAAGCCCTGCCGCAATTTCTTCGTTAGTGAGGTCGAAAAGCGGACTTATAGAATTGAGCTCGTTATCGTTTTCAGGCAAAGGAATACTATTGTTATCAGTTAAATCAAGACTTATTTTGTGATAATAAATAGTTACGCCTGCCGACGCGCTATGATTGCCTTTGTAAGTAAAGTATAAATACTCGCCCAAATTGTTTTTATCTATTATCGTGCTTATAGACACGTTTTCGATAATCTGGTCATAGTCGGCGCCTTCGGGTCTTTGATAGAATGTAATTTCGGCTTTCTGAACCTCGCATACACCCCAGATATTGTCGCCGTCCGAAACGCCGTTCCCTTCACCCTCGAACACAACATTATAGCTTGCGCCGTAGGTCGCTTTATCCCAATCGCCGCGGATGGAATATTTTCCGTCTTCCCAAACATTTAGATATCCTTGCGCGTCGAAATCCGTTCCGCCTATGGGGTTAAGACCTTTGTAAATTTCAAGTTTAATTCCCAAATCGTCTCCGGCATTGGGCTGTCTGATAGTTTCTACGTCCCAATCCCATCTCGAATGTTCGACAAGATAATCTTTGTAATTATCCTGAGTTAAAACGCCGTATTCTGCCGTAAGGTCTTTAATTTTTACAACAACGGTGCGAACGGTAATTTCATATACCTTTTTGGATTGCGCTTCAACGTCGTCGATATTAGAAGGTAAGCCAATCAGCTTTATATAATATTTATTGACATCTTTTACGGAAGTTATATTATTCCCGTCGGCATCCTTTAAAAGGTTTGTATAGTGTTCGTCCGAATAGATTTCCACATTTACGGGCGTCCAATAAGCATCTAAAGTCGCGTCGTCGTTTTCTCCGCCGTTAAAGTACCACGCTTTAACTTCGTGATAATTTCCGTCGTATGTAGCATCCTCGCTCACCTTTATAATGCCGTATCTTACTTTAAGAGTAATAAGTCCGGCAGTGAAATTATCTTCCCAATCGTAGTTTTTAAGCGCTTCTTTTAAAGCTTTTAACAGCTCTTCATCTGTTGTAAGAACAATTTCATAACCGTCCGCATTGTAAAGGCTTGTGGTTTTGTATTCACTGTACAGCCAATTTACTAAGAAATACTCTTCTCCCGTCCCGTCGCCTGTCACTGCCGATATTGCCGCGCCGAGGTCAATGGGGTTTTCTTTATCGCCGTTCGCATCCGTAACCAAACCGTCAAATTTAGCGGTAAAAGGATTATTGTGTTCGCCTGTAGTTATCGTCTGGTCTGCCGCTGTAATCGAAAGATGAGCTTTATCTATAACTATCTCGTATTCGCCGTTCTGAACAGCATAATTTTTGTTCATAACCGCGCCGTTGGATGCGGCAAGTTCAACTTTAAGCGTATAAATGCCGGCATCTTTAATTTCGGAAACGGGTTTACCGTCTTTGAACAGCTTATAAGCAAGATTAGGTATTTCGTCGCTTCCGCCGACCTGTACGGGATTGTCAAGGTCAGCGTTTACTATTACACCGTCGTTGTGCTTGTTTCCGTCGTAAACAAGGTCGGTCCAGTTTTCGTCAAGTTTCCAGGTTACCGTTATAGCTTTTGCAATAATTTTGAAGTCGGTTTCAACTACGCCGTTGGGATTTGCGTCTTTTAAGACATAGTTTTTAACACCGCTACCGAGTTTCACCTGCGCCTGATATGTTCCTACATTAACGCCGCCGCCGACAAGAGTTACGTCAAGCCTGATATTCTGACCGAAACAGTCAACATACCCTGCCGCAGGCTTCTGCGCCTTTCCGGCATATTCCAATTCAATATCTCCGGCAAATTCTGCGCCGTCATTATCAAACCAAACCACTTCAACTTCCATTGCGTCGATGAAGAATTCAAAATGCTTCTGCGCTTCGGTCAGCTGAATATTTGCGTTTACAGGCGTTGCCGTAATTTTATATCTACCGACATTAACTGCCGCCGCAACGGGCGAGTTGGTATTCAAATCGGTAATGACATAAGTAAAGTTACCGAGCGTACCCGTTATTCCTATTTCAGCGCCGTGCGCTTCGCCGTCGTAAGTAAAGCGTTTATTGCCGCTTGTATACTCAACCTGCGCCGAGTTTTCCCAAACAAGCCACTTAACATCGCTATAAGTTGCAAGTACTATTCTGAAATTACACTCCTGCGTGTTTGCGTCTATGACATAGTTTCCGCTACCCGTCACATAAGCCCTTGCCACTCCGTCTCCGACAAGAGTTCTGCCGCCTTCCACATAAATTTTAACCCCTGCCGCAACATCCGCAGCAAAGAACTCCGCTTCCGCATAAGGCGCATAAACTTTGTTCCAATCATAAACATATTCAACGGGCGAGCCGCCGTTATTAGTTGCAAGAATAATCGAACTTGTATCACCCTGCTTTGCGTACCATTTAACCGCCAGCTTTTTAGCAGTAATTTCAAATAAAATTTCCGTCAGATTCGAAGGGTCGTCTTTAAATACAAAGTTCTTCGAATCTGTTAAAATTGCCTGTACGGCATAAGTTCCTACATTATAGCCGCTGCCGTTTACTTTAATGAACGGTGTATCGGCGTCCTCTGAAGTATAAATTGCCGCAATTCCCGTTACAGGGTCTGCAAGTCCTGTAAAAGTAGCTACGGGTCTTTGAGCAGACGCGCTGTATTCGTATGTAAACGAAGTGCCTGCGCTCGTCAGGTCATCCGCAGATTTATACCAATTTACCGTAACTTCAAAGGGATTTATAACAAAATAGTCTGCCCTGAAATTAACTTCGTAATTACTGTTGCCGCAAACACCGTTTATAAGGTATCTGCCCACTTCTTCATACCCGTTTGCGACGCTGCCGTTCTCCCTGTTCAATGAAATGTCCAAATCGTTTTCGGAATGACCGTCCAAAAGCGTACTGCCGCTTTCCAACTGCCAGCTCAAAACGGGCAGGTCAGCCGCAGGCGCACCGTATACAGTCGTTTTACCGTCTATCTGAACGGTTATTTTTTTAGGTAAGACAGTGAGACTTCCTGCGACATACTCAATTTCATAATTATCGGAAGAATATCCCGTCGCAAGCACTATGTAATTAATTCTGTCTCCGTCTGCGTCGAAAATATCGGGATAATTAAACGTTCCGCTTAAAGCGTCATACGCTGTAAAGTTGTACATAACGCCGTCAGTGTAGTGCGATGCGTCCGTATCAAGCGCTACGGTTCCGTCCAAAACATCCCCGTTTATAAGACCGAGTACCGTTACGTCGCCGTCAGTCAAAACCAAACCGTTGCCGTATGTTACCGATATCGGGTTGATAACAACCTTAACGCTTGCTTTGGTTATCTCATACACGGGCGACGTCGAGCCGTCCGCCGCGTCGTAATCAACTTTTACGCCGTCTTCCATAACCCTGACGAATAAAATATTATAATTTGCCACAACGTCGGTATTTCCCACAGTCCACACAATAGTATATTTTCCTACTGAAAGGTTTGTACTGTCCGTGCGTGACAGCGTAATGCCCAAATCGTCCTGCGGCAAAATGCCGTCTACAATCGTTCCGTCCGCCTTTGCCGAAGAATATGTATATTTAAGATTTGCCGTCTGCCCATAAGTTACCGAAACGTCATAAACTTCCACAACCGCGTCCCTTACAGTAATTTCACCCGTAAGGTCTTCATCAACGCTTTCGTCATAGAGGATTATATAGTTTTTCCAGATAGCTTCGTCCGCCGCAGGATATGTAAATTTGATATTGCTTACAGAGACGTTTTTACCTACGCCGGCGCTTACAAACGTGCCGGACACAATGACGCTGTTTAAAAGAGCCTGATATTCCGCCGTTGCGTCCGTAAGGTTAATCGCGCCGTTTACCGCCGTAATAACGAAACCTGCGCCATCGACAGAAAGAGGTTTCAAAAATACCGCCGAACGCGTTCCGTCATAAATTTTAGTCTGTACTGTATAGCCGCTTATTTTAAGCTCGGCAGGAAGTATTCTACCGTAACCGACAGCATAATCGTTAGTCAAGCGGTAGTTTTTAGCCGCTTCGCCTGTAAGCACAAGACCTGTCACCGTAACGGTATGTCCGCCTACGTTTGCGCCGTCGTAAACAGCGCCGCTAAGGTCAGACGCTTTATTTGTAATTCCGAGATTATCTTTATCCTTATCAAGCACGCCAGAAAGAAGCACATCGCCGATATCAAAGCTTACATAACCCGAAGGAACTACGTCCGTACCGTCGTAATATTTATCTTTAACTACAATTCCGCCGACAGGCGTAACCCAAAGCTTTTCAATACTCCAATTTAAAAAAACTTTATCCCTTGTGCCGTCAGACCATTCATAATTATCGTTATTCAATGTTATGTTAGCAGTATAATTGCCCGCATCCGTTTTTACATTGCCAGATGCGCTCATTATATTACTGCTGAAACCGTTGAAGTTAAAAGTTTGCTCCTCGCCGTTGTAAATTAAAGCCGCGCCGCCGACAGGTTTTTCGACCTGCGCACGAAGAATTTTGTATGTTACGGTTGAATTACTCGGCAACGTATAGTTGCCTGCGCCCGTACCTGTAAGAGATGCTATACTTAATTTATAACTTCCGACATTGACACCCGCTCCGCGAATATCGAGTTCAGCGCTTATCGAATCGTTTTCCGCAATTCCGCTCAACTCACAGCTTGGATACTGAATATTTCCGTTATAACGTAATTCTTCATCACTCCATTTAACAGTAACTGCTTTTTTCGTAACTGTTATGGCAACAGAAGGATTTTTCACGTCGGCAGAATTGACCATAAACGAATAAACGCCGGCATTTTTTATGGCTGTACCGTTTGAAGCTACAAGGCTTTGCGCCGTTGTCCCGTCAAGTGCCTGAACGGAATAGGTGTTGCCGTCATATACAATCGTAGTATTGGTTAAATTCTGCCAGTTGCCGTCGCCGGACTTAATCTGCCATAACAGCGTTTTTGTAGGTGCAACGGCAGATTCTGTTCCCAACGCCGCTTCACCGCCGCTGAGAATAATTTGTTTGCCGCTATTTGAATAGAAAAACATTGCAGGCGAATACGCTGAATTGTACGCCGAATAGCCCATAGTAAAAGCGCCTGTTTCGTATGTATAAAATCCGATTTTGGAACCGACAAGAGAACCTGTTACTATAATTTTGCTTCCGTGGAACTCCAAATCATTTTCAGTATCATGCGCTTTATTACCCGTAATCTGCACCGCGCCGTTGAGCGTAAGCATTGAAATGGTTTTTTGTACCGTAAGTCCGCCGCCGCGCGTTCCCGTAGAAATATTGTTTTTGATTATGATGCCGCCGCCTAAAGTAACGGAACAGTCTCCGTCTATAAACATGCCTGCGCCGTCTCCTATAGCGGTATTGCCTTCAAACAAGCCCCCGTAAAAGGAGATTTTCCCTGCGTGGGTTCCGAAGCCGCCGCCGTATCCGTCACAGTGATTATTCAATACGGTTACATTCCGTAAATTAATTTCATAATTCCAAACATATATTCCCGCGCTGTGAGAAGTCGCCTTATTGTTAGTGACAGTCAATCCGCTTACTTCTATAACTTCTGGATTGTCAGCCTGACAATAAAAAGTTATACCGCCGTGAGCAATTGCCGAATTGCCGTCAATTAAGCCGCCCGTAATAACAGCTTTTTTGTTTGCAATAAATATACCGCCGCCCTGACTTCCTGCAGTATTTTTGCTTACCGTACCGCCTGACATTTTAAATAAAGACGCTCCGGCACGAATAAAAATACCAGCGCCGCTCCCGTCAGCGTTGTTACCTGTAACGGTTCCCCCTGTAATTTCCACTTCGCCTTCACTGAATATACCGCCGCCGGAACCTCCTGAAGCCGAATTGTTGCTTATTATGCCGCCGTTTACAACAAGCGACGCACTTGAATAGACTAAAATACCGCCGCCGTTTCTTGCGCTGTTATCGGTTATAAGTCCGTCGTTTATTATCAGCCTTGAATTGAACGCGACAAACGCACCGCCCGAACCCGTGTTTATATTGTTGGAATACGTACCTCCGTTTACCGTACAAGTCGATGCGCTTAAACTGATACCGCTAGCAGCAGATCCATGGTTATTGTCAAAGGTACCGCCGTTAAGAGTTAAATTGGTATTCCAAACATACATACCGCCGCCGTTTCTTGCTGCGGTATTTTCCGTAACAAGCACGTCGTTTATGATAATTGTTGCATTTGCACCGTGAATTGCACCGCTGTAATTGGTTGTAGAGGTATTCTCGCGGAATGTTCCTCCGTCAACCGTCAATGTGCCTTCCGTATATATACCGCCGCCGTTTGTAGACGCAGTATTTTTGCTTACAGTACCGCCCGTCATTTTAATATCCGAAAAATGCGTGCCCCAGACAGCTCCGCCGTCGTTTTCAGCAGTATTTTCGGTTATTTCCGCGCCTGCATTTATTTCAAAGCGTCCTTCCACATAAACACCGCCGGCATAATTAGCAGTGTTTTTAGAAATATTAACGTTGCTTACAACTGCTGAAGAACCCAAGCCGACATATATTCCGCCGCCACCTAAAGTCTCGGCACTTGCAGAGTTATTTGAAATAACTCCGCCCATTATTTGCGCCGTACTGTAAAATAAATATAATCCGCCGCCGGATACAGCGCTGTTACCGATGTTAGCTTCGCCGCCTATAATTCCGCCCATCATTTCAAGCGTTGATCTTTCAAGATAAACGCCGGCACCGCAACTATCAACGGTATTACCGTATATTGAGCCGCCTGATAAAATTAAGTGGGCGCCAACAACATTAACGCCACCGCCATTCCAACGCGCATAGTTTCCCGTTATATTACCGCCGGAAATTTTCAGCGTTCCGTATACGGCAAATATGCCGCTTCCGCTAGCGCCTGTAATAGTTCCCGTGGTTCCCGTTATTTCAAGCTCGCCTTCAGACAATATAACGCTACTGCTACCGGTACCTTTCTCCAGACCGCGGTCAAGCGTATAAGTCTGCAAATCGAGAATGATATTAGCACCTTTGGGAATAAAAATTCTGCCGCTACTAAACCCTACGCCAGTACCGAACGAAGTTATATGATCCGCGTCGGGCTGAGCCGTCCAGTCTTCCGTAAGGGTAAAAGTTACCTGTGTGCCGTTATCGATACTTTCCTGCACAGCCGCATTCCAAGCGGTAGCCAAAGCTTCCGCCGAGCGAGCGCTCGCAGGCGAAGAATTTACGTTAGGCGCCGTAATATGCCCTGTTTTTGCACTGTCACCGCCTTGATTGTATGACTCTGCGGCTTGGCTGAGTGTGACAGATTCGTTACTTTTTACCGAGCCCTGTTCAGCTTTTGCATAAGACGAAAAACTTACGCACGCCAAAATGGCGCAGCAAATTAACGCTACGCAAAATACAGCTAAAACAGCAAGCCTTACCTTGCCTTTAAATAATGTTATTCTCATAATGTGGTTCGCTCCTATCAAGGAATTATGAGTGCACCTAAAACGCGCTATATTAAGGGGTTAAACGCCTTTTGGATTTACAAAACACCGTTTTTCAGGCATTTTGCAGGGGCGAAAAAGACCGCCTATTAGCTTAATAGGTGTACTTTTATGGTTTCATACTATCACT
>CAPMFN010000006.1:104933-178080 GCA_948658045.1 Christensenellaceae bacterium | reverse complement strand
ATTAATCTTAAATTGCCTTTTCTGTACTTTCTTTTTCTTTCTTCTCTATGCAGTTGTTAATCTTCATTCCTCAACAAAAGTTGAGTTTTCGGGTTCAAACCCTAAGTTAGGTTTAAACGGACTTGCGGCTGTCTGCGTTTTCACACAGGCGACCTCTCCATTTTAACCCGATGCCTTTACAGGCTTTGGTGGGTTCAAATGGACTCGAACCATCGACCTCACGCTTATCAGGCGTGTGCTCTAACCAGCTGAGCTATGAACCCGTTGTACCGCCGGTTCGGACGGTGGAAATTGCACCAAAACAAACAAAGTTAAGCTATGCGCAGTTTTAATACAATTTTATGGTGGAGGTTAGCGGGATCGAACCGCTGACCCCCTGCTTGCAGGGCAGGTGCTCTACCAGCTGAGCTAAACCCCCATTTACGCTCACGATTGACGTAAGCATTAATTTGTTAAGTATTACGCCGCCTGAGGAACTTTAAAAGCCTTGGCAAAGTAATAAACAAAACAAAAGCTCCCACGGAATGAGAGCATTATTTATTAAAAACGAGTAGAAGGAAACGAAATAGTTTCTGTATCGACTGAGAATGGGTAACAGATTTATCAGCTACTGCTACCGTTTCTCCCTAAAAGGAGGTGATCCAGCCGCACCTTCCGATACGGCTACCTTGTTACGACTTCACCCCAGTCATCGGCATTACCTTAGGCGGCTCCTTCCTTGCGGTTAGGTCACCGACTTTGGGCACTCCCGACTCCCATGGCGTGACGGGCGGTGTGTACAAGACCCGGGAACGCATTCACCCCGACATGCTGATTCGGGATTACTAGCAACTCCGACTTCGTGTGGGCGGGTTGCAGCCCACAGTCCGAACTGAGACTATCTTTTTGAGATTCGCTCCACATTGCTGTATTGCAACTCTTTGTAATAGCCATTGTAGCACGTGTGTAGCCCAGGCCGTAAGGGCCGTGATGATTTGACGTCATCCCCACCTTCCTCCGTGTTAACCACGGCAGTCTATGCAGAGTGCCCAACTTAATGATGGCAACTACATATGAGGGTTGCGCTCGTTGCAGGACTTAACCTAACATCTCACGACACGAGCTGACGACAACCATGCAGCACCTGTCTTCGTGTCCCGAAGGAGGGTCCAATCTCTTGGACTTTCACTCGATGTCAAGGCCTGGTAAGGTTTTTCGCGTTGCGTCGAATTAAACCACATGCTCCGCTGCTTGTGCGGGTCCCCGTCAATTTCTTTGAGTTTCAACCTTGCGGCCGTAGTCCCCAGGCGGAATACTTAATGCGTTAGCGGCGGCACAGAGGGAGTCGATACCCCCTACACCTAGTATTCATCGTTTACAGCGTGGACTACCAGGGTATCTAATCCTGTTTGCTCCCCACGCTTTCGTGCCTCAGTGTCAGTTACAGTCCAGCAAATCGCCTTCGCCACTGGTGTTCCTCCTAATATCTACGCATTCCACCGCTACACTAGGAATTCCATTTGCCCCTCCTGCACTCAAGTCCAACAGTTTTGGTAGTAGTGCCGAGGTTGAGCCCCGGAGTTACGCTACCAACTTGTCAAACCACCTACGCACCCTTTACGCCCAGTCATTCCGGATAACGCTTGCCTCCTACGTATTACCGCGGCTGCTGGCACGTAGTTAGCCGAGGCTTATTCCTAAGGTACCGTCACTTTCTTCTTCCCTTAGAAAAGAACTTTACAATCCGAAGACCTTCATCATTCACGCGGCGTTGCTGGGTCAGAGTTTCCTCCATTGCCCAATATTCCCCACTGCTGCCTCCCGTAGGAGTTTGGACCGTGTCTCAGTTCCAATGTGGCCGATCACCCTCTCAGGTCGGCTACTGATCGTCGCCTTGGTGAGCCGTTACCTCACCAACAAGCTAATCAGACGCGAGCTCATCCATATCCGATAAATCTTTGATGGAAAGAAGATGCCTTCAAACCATGTTATGCGGTATTATCAGTCGTTTCCAACTGTTATCCCCCAGATATGGGCAGATTGCTCACGCGTTACTCACCCGTCCGCCATGTATTGCTACATTCGACTTGCATGTGTTAAGCACGCCGCCAGCGTTCATCCTGAGCCAGAATCAAACTCTTAAGTTTAATTGTATAAAACCGATTACCTAAGTAACCGTGGCTCTATCTCGACTATTTATAGTCATTATCTATGCTGACTTTGCTTTGTGGTACTATTTGTACTTCAAAGTTAATTGACAGAAACTAATTTTATAATTCGTTTCCTTCTATTCAATTTTTAAACTGCATTTAACCGACAAAAAAGTCGGGCGCTCTTTCGGTGAGCTTGTCTATAATATCATATTGATTATTACAGTGTCAAGTAATTTTCAAAACTTTTTTAAAAAATTTTTCAAGTATTTTTTAAGAAGTTTTGTCTGTTTTTGACGAATTGCGGAAACATTTTTCCGTCCGCCCAACCGACAGCCTAAATAAAATAACATACGCACAATTTAAAGTCAATAAATTTATCTTATAAATTATGAATATTTTTACCAAAGTAAATTTTTTACATTTTGCGTTAATTTTATTCATTTTTTATGCGGCGTGCCCGTTTGCTTATATATTCACATTGCCAAGCGATGAGTTATACGCGCACGCGCGCGTATATTATAATGTTGAAATATTTAAAGTAAATCAGCCTTTTGCGCTCCTTATAGGGCTTGCCGCGCCGCCCCATGAACTGATTTAATTAAAAAATAATCAGATTAACAACAATTAATAAATTTGTTTTAAGGAAAGTATATTTTGCGGAGGCGAACAAATTCATAAAATAAAAGCAAAAAACAGGCGCAATGTATGCACCCGCCTTTTTGCTTGCCTTTTTCCTCAGGAAGAGATATTATATAAATATGTATAAAGTTCTGCGTATTTTGTTCTGCGCTGTCGCCGTTGCCGGCGCCGCCTGCACCGTATTTATTTTTATTTATTTCGGGATTTGGGGTCTTCTGCCCCTCGCCGTCGCCTGCATTTCTGCTGCGCTTATGTTTCTTTTCAGAAATAAACAGGAAGCCGAAGAGAAAAAGCAAGCCCCCTTAGAGCAAGGCGACTTTATAACGGGTAAAGCGCAGAAGCCCGACAACGAACAGCAATAAAATTTAAAAACCTGACGGCGATAATCGCCGTCAGGCTTATTTTTAAAATATTCTCTGACCCTGAATGAAGTAACTCCAACGGGTTGAAGAAATCTGTTCGATTTTAGCGTAGTCCGAAGCCGTATGTAAAATCCAGTTGTCGCCGAGATAAAGAGCAACGTGTCCCACCCGTTCTATACCGACTTTGTCTTTACGTTGCGCGTTAGTGAAGAACATCAAATCGCCACGTTTAAGTTGCGATTTGGTAACGGTTTTCCCCTGATAAATCTGGGTCCTTGTAGTCAACTGCAACTTGACGTACGCCCCTTTGTAGAATATGTACTGCATAAGTGAGGAGCAGTCGAACTTGTCCGTTGTAAAACCTTTCAGCAATTTGCCGTCCCCGTCGTGGTAGCGCACCGCGCCCAAAACATAAACTGTACCTAGCAGTTTCGTGCCCTCGGCTATAACCGCCTCGATTCTTTCGTCGTCGCTCGCCGTCATTTCAACCTTATTGCAGTATTTTGAAGATATGTATGCCGAGCCGTTTTTATAACCTGTTTTAATCCAACCGTCGCTTTCACCGTTCAACGCGTACATAGTCGATTTCTGCGCGGAACCTTTCACCGCATAACCCGTACCGGCGCCCGAACGGATATTTACGCCGCTCGTCGTAACATTGACGTATGAAGCCTTTTTGACCTGCGGAACCGGCTGTGCAGGCGGTTTCTGATTATCGGGCGATTCCGTCTCCGGCGCCTCCGCCTCGGGAGGAAGCACTCCGCCGTCGCCCACTATTTCGTTCCCGTTATCGGGTATGCCGTCCGTACTTTCGGCGGCGACGCAGCCGCTGAGCGTTACCGCCGCAGTCAAAGCCGCCGCAACGGCGGCAATTTTTTTTATACTTTTCATTTAAACCTCCGTTTACCCGTAAGCCTATTGATTTTCCGCCGTATGCGGTCAAGCCTTCGGGTACGTTTATATTATATCAGAGGTTATTCACGCCGCGCAATGCAAAAAATTTTCCAGCGCAGGCAATGTGTGGATAGGCAAAAAAAGCGCGCGCCCAACCAAAAGTTAGGTGCGCGCGCTTAATTAATCAAAAATATTTTACTCTATGCCTTCGTTAAGCTTTGCAAGCAGCTTGTCCAAATCGTTTCCGTGAACGTAAACCGCCTGTTCGATTGTTTCCCCGTGCGACATCGCGCAACCGAGGCAGTGCATACCCACAGCCTGCAAAATTTCCGCGCTGTTGGGGTTTATTTTAAGACAATCAACTATCAAAGTATCCTTGGTTATCTTTGCCATAATAATTCTCCGTTTAAATTTATTTAATACAGTATACCACGCTTTATGTCTTTTTACAAACAATTTACAAAACATTTTGCGCCCGCATCGGCAACAACGGCGGTTGCTGCCAACTCCGCCTGAATTTACCATTGACAACTGAGTCGCAGAATTTTATAATATGGATATGAAAATCAAACGAATGACGGATTACGCGTTAAAAACGTGCGTCGGCTTAATGCTTGCCTTTGCGCTGGTGCTGACCTTTACGGTCTCTGATTACTACATATTCAACAGAATATCCTTTCTCGGCGGAGACGATACGTTCAACGTATTCTTTGTCATAAGCCAATGGGTCAAGAAGTCAGGATATCTTCTGCTTCCGCTCGCCGTCTTTTACAATAAAAAATGCTGTTCGGATATAGCAAAATACGTCCTGCCCGTGTTCGTGATAGTTTCAATGTTCACGTTCGGCTCGTTCTTCGACGTAACAATGCTGACCGATAGCGCCTCGCCTGCGGACAAGGTTTACGCAAGCATAAACGAATTTATGCCGAAAGCCGCGAACATGGTACTGTTTTTTGCGGCAAGCTTTGCCGAACTTTTTGCCTGCGCTCTGTTATTTGTACGCGACGGCTTCAAAGTAAGCGGAAAAAGTTTTATCTATCTTCCCCTTGCGGTTTTTGCAGTTATGCCCTTAAACATATTCGAAAACTTCTTCGATATAAATTATTTCGGGCGCGACCACTTCCTTTGGTTCAAAAACTTTTCGCTATGGCACTTCTTAGCACTTGCCGTGCTTGTCGGATTTACCGTCGGTTCGTACTTCGTGCTTAAATTGTTTGACGAAAAAAAACAACGCGATTCCCTTGTCGCCGCGGCGATAGTTCTTCTTATTCAGTACCACAGCAAGGACAGCATTGTTATGGGCGACGGCTACAACGTCTATCACACAGTGTTCGCCTGCATACCTTTGTTTATCTGCAACATCGGCGTTTACGTCGCCTGCTTATCGGTTATATTCAGAAAAAAAGTTTTATATTCCATTTCTTTCTTCGTGCATGCCGCCGGCGCGCTGACGGTGTTTATTTACTTCGGCAAGGACGAGATGTCAAACTACGGAATTTTTTGCAGTTACTCCATACTGTATTTCTGTTTGACGCACTGCCTGCTGTTTGCCCTGTCTGTGTTGCCGTCCGCGCTCGGTCATTATAAATTCAAGATAAAAGACTGCATTATCCCTATGGTCTACTACTGCCTTGTCATAGTCGTAGCGGCTGTTGCAAGCGGACTTGTAAGTTCGGCGTCAATGGAATTTTCTTACGACGGCTACACCCTGCAAGACGGGGAATGGTTAAAACCCAACTATGCGTTTACGCAGATTAACCCCTTGCCCATACCATTTGACTACATACCGTTCAAAATATGGAAATGCGAATTTTACCTTTCTTACCTCATTGCGCTTTACATTGTATATGTAGCCCTCTTCTGGGCATTTACAGGCGGATATTATGCATTTCTCAGCGTTAAACGGCGCATATTACGGGGGCAATCGCAAAAAACACCTGTTTTTACGGGTGCGGAAGCAATTTCCGAAGCCGCCGCGACGGATAACGGCGATTTTGATGAAGATTTAGCCGTAAAAGCGCCCGAAAGCGATGGCGAATGCGTAATAGAAGAAGACAAAAACGACAATTGACCCCGATATATGCTTTAATTAATGCATTTTTATCTTTATAAAGAACAGCCTCCGCCGAAAATTGCGGAGGCTGTTTTATTTTACATTTATCAGTAAGGATGATAGCTTTTAACGGAATTGGCTATATTGTGCATATGGTCGGCAATGCGCTCCATATTAATAGCAAGCTGTAAATATATCGCGCCCGCTTCGGGAGTGCATCCGCCGTCGGTTGCGCGTTTTAAGTGGGCTTCCTGCATCTTTATACATACCTCGTCGGTAGCCGCTTCCTCCCTCTCAACGTCGGGAATATATTTGGTATCGATATCGCCGAAAACTTTTTCAACGTACTTAAACAGCTTGGAAATATGTTCGTCCATTTCCAGAATTTCCGCTTTTGCCTGCTCGGAAAACTGCGCTTTGTCTTCAACCATTTTCTGCGCGTATTCCACAATATTTTCGGCGTAATCGCCTATCCTTTCCGCATCCGAAGCTACATGATAATAGGAACTGACTTTCTTCTCGTCCGTTTCAGCCAAGTCCTGCAACGAAAGCTTTACAAGGAATGAAGAGATATAACTGTTATAATCGTTTATGTGTTTTTCGGTGTCCGCAAAAACCTGATGCTCGCCAAGGTTACCCGTAATAAGCATATCAAGCGACCTCTTGTAATTTTCAAAAGCAAGCTTGCCCATATGTAAAAGCTCTTTTCTCACCTGACCTACGGCAATAGCCGGAGTTTTCAAAAGACGCTTGTCAAGCATATCGTATTCTTCCGTTCCGCTCTCTTTACCGCTCTTTTTATCATGGACAAGCAAGCAGGCGAGTTTTACAAGGTAATTTACGAAAGGCAGAAGAAGCGCCGTAGTCAACAGGTTGAACGCCATATGGAACAGCGCAATCTGCCATGAAATCGAAGGAATGAAAGAATTTAAAAAGTCCGCAATGTAACCGCTTGTGAATGCCAACGGAATTATGAAAATGATACTGCCTATTATATTGAACAGCAGATGCACAATAGCTGTACGCTTTGCGTTTACATTGGTTCCCAACGATGAGAACAATGCCGTAACGCATGTTCCTACGTTGGTACCCAAAATAATGAACATAGCCATTGGCAGAGAAATAAGTCCGCTGCTTGCAAGCGAGATTACAATTGCAGTGATTGCCGACGAAGACTGCACAAGCCCCGTCAGCGCCGCGCCGAGCAGGAAAAGAACGATTATCTGCCACCAATTCGGCGTGCCGCCCTCGCCGCCTATCGCGATAAAAAGACTTATTACCGAACCTTCTATTTCGGGGTCGGTAAGCATACTGCCCATCGAAGCCGACATCACGTTCATACCTATGAAAATGAGTCCTAAACCCTGAAAAATTGCGCCTATACGCTTGATTTTGTCCTTTTTGGCGATTATCGTCATCAAAACGCCGACAAAAGCTACAAAAGCAAACAGCGCCGTCACCTGAAACTCTGCGCCCGAGGTGGAAATTGCAGCCATAAACGCCGTAACGGTCGTGCCGATGTTCGCGCCCATTATTATAGAGACGGCTTGCGTAAGCGTCATAAGCCCGACGTTTACAAAACCGACAATCATAACCGTAGTCGCCGAAGAACTTGTTACAATCGCGGTGACCGCCGCGCCCGTTGCAACGCCCACAAAGCGGTTTTTAGTGGCTTTTGCCATCAACCGCCGCATCGATTTGCCCGCCGCGGTTTCAAGATTGGCACCCATCATATTCATACCGATAATAAAAGCCGCAACGCCGCCGAAAAGCAACAGCATACTGTTTACAATCGTAAGTATTTCAGGCGTGCCGAGCGCCAGAAGAGAATTCAGCATAATTTTCTCGCTTGTTTATATTGGCTAAGCCGATTTTAACCGACCTTCACCGAATAATATTTTAACAATATTATTAAAGGCTTGTCAAATGAAATTTAAGCATAGCCGCTTTAACATTTGCAAAACGGAAAAGTTTGCTTTACAATGTAAATATGTTTAACATTGTACTTGTAGAACCCGAAATTCCCCAAAACACGGGCAATATCGTAAGAACCTGCGCCGCAACGGGTTGCAAACTGCATCTTGTGCGCCCTTTAGGGTTCGAAGTCACAGACAAATATCTGAAACGCGCAGGGCTCGACTATTGGAAAGACGCAGAAATTCACTATTACGACAATTTTTGCGAAGTGCTTGAAAACTTTCCTGAATACAATTTCTACTATTTTACAACGAAAGCGCGCAAGAATTATTGCAGCGTTAAGATAAACGAGGGCGATTTTCTCGTTTTCGGCAAGGAAACGCGCGGTCTGCCCGAAGAACTTTTGAAAGAGCATAAAGACGAATGCGTGCGCATACCTATGCTCGGCGAAACGCGCAGCCTCAATTTATCCAATTCCGTGGCTATTGCCGTCTATGAAGGGTTGCGGCAGTGCGACTTTAAAGGTTTTAACGCCTGCGGCAACCTGCACAGGCTTAGCTGGGATTGACTTTTAAAATAATATATAATATAATTTTGTTATGAAACTTGAAAAAATTGTTGTAGCCAGCGGAAACGAGGGCAAAATTGCGGAAATCAAAGCCATTTTTTCGGATTACGAGATAGTGTCGATGAAAGAACTCGGCTTTGACGAAGAGATAGAAGAAACGGGAAAAACCTTTAAAGAAAACGCAAAAATAAAGGCGGAAACGGTTGCAAAAGCGCTTAACCTGCCTGCCCTTTCGGACGATTCGGGACTCTGCGTAGAGGGTTTGAACGGCGCCCCCGGCATATATTCGGCAAGGTTTTCGGGCGAAGGTCCGGCGGAAAACCGCAAACTGCTTTTAAAACGTATGGAACACGTCTGCGACAGGCGCGCCTATTTTGAAAGCGCCGTCTGCCTGTGCCTGCCGAACGGCAAAACAATATTCGGGCAGGGCAGAACCTACGGCAGAATACTTTTTGAAGAAATCGGCGAAAAAGGCTTCGGCTATGACTGCCTTTTCTATTCCGACGATTTGAAAAAGTCGTTCGGGACGGCAACCGACGATGAGAAAAACGCAGTTTCGCACCGCTACCGCGCTATGTGCGATTTGCGTTCAAAACTATGAAAACTTTGACTGTAATTTCGGATACACACGGGAATATGCGCAAAATAACGGAGTTAAACGCCATATTCGAAGAGTGCGATTACATTGTGCATTTGGGCGACACTTCTTCGGACGGCGCGCGCATAAGAGCGCAGTTCCCGGACAAAACTATTCTTATAAACGGCAACTGCGACCCGGTAAAACTCGGTGAAGACGAGAAAGTTATAGAAATCGAAAATGTGCGCATTTTTTCAACGCACGGGCACCTCTATTCAGCGAAACAGACCCTTTTAAAGCTTGTCAGGCGCGCAAAACAGCTGAATTGTTCCGCAGTTTTATACGGACATACTCATTCCGCGCGCGAAGACGTAGTCGACGGAATTACATTAATCAACCCCGGCACGCTTTCACGTTACAGCCAAAACAGCTATTGCTATATTGTTGTGACAGACGAAAAAGCCGTGGGCAAAATAGTTCGAATTTAATGCGTAAACTCCGTTATTTAAGGCATATTCGGGGGTCTACGAAATAATATTACGTTTTTATGCCTTAGTCGGATTGCAAAAAATAATTTAATCGGAAATCAAATTTAAAACAGATACAGGGCTTTTTTATGAAATTCAAACACGCGTTCCACGTCTTTGTGGATAACTTTTCGGTAATATACAAGCAACTTTTATACAGGCTTGTCATAATTGTAATTTCAGGCGTAATATGCGCCCTCGGAGTGTACCCGTTCATAAGAGAGCTTATCGACTCTGCCCAGCTTAATTCGATAATCGAGGGAGTCAAAGGGTTTGTAACAAATCTTCTAAGCGGCAACGTAACCGAGCTTGCAGAAATTTCAACAAAAGTTCAGACCGCTTACGCAGATTTTATTCATCTTCTGCAAAATAAGCTTACGCAGGTTATTTTAAGCGGACTTCTGCTTCTTCTTATTATAATCATAAGCAAATGGTTTGCAGGGCTCGGCAACTACGCCACCGCGTCGGTCATAAACGATAAAATGGCTCTGCGCGCCGAACAGCCGTTCCTGGGCACGCTCATACGCAACCTTAAAAACGCGTCGATATATAACGCAATTTACATTCCCCTCTCAGTTCTGTACGATTTGGTAATAGGCGTAGGAATGTTCTTCCTGTTCTTCTTCCTTTTAAACAGTGTACTCTACTTCTTTATCTGCCTGTTCTTCTTCGTTCTTGCAATAGTATTCTCGATAACGGTAAAAATGACGTTTACCTGCGACTGGTTGCCTGCGCTCATCCGCGGCAAAATGAAACAGGGCGAAGCAATAAAATACACCTTTTCACGCAAGAGAAAAAACACTTTTAACGTAATGTCCAACTTTACGGTGATTGTTCTTATCGTGTTCGCGCTGAACGTCGCGGCGCTAATTCTGACTGTAGGCGTGGGGCTTCTTATAACGGTTCCTGCAAGCTATGCAATAATAATCTGCTTTGAACTCGTCAATTATTACGACAGGGAAGAGATAAAGTATTCAATTGACAAGAACACGATTATTTCACCTGCAAAAGAGCGCACCCTCTCTCGCGAGGAATTTTTCCGCGGCGGAGAAGATTAATTTTAACTTTAAAGCCGTAAAAAACATTAATACGGAATGAATTTATTTGAATTTTATAAATTTTTTGAAAATCTCTCTTTACAACGGAGAGATTTTTTTATATAATCTAATAGGGTTAAACGCATTATGCGCAAGCCTTTTTCAACATAAGCATATCTTAGGACAAGTCCGTATAAGATATTTAAGGAGGGAAAATGGGTTATAAGGAAATTTATCAGGATTGGCTTTCGGACGAAAGGCTGAACGAAGAAGCGAAGGCCGAACTTGATGTTTTAAAAGATAATAAAGAAGAAACAGAATACCGCTTCGGCGCAGAACTTGAATTCGGAACCGCCGGCATGCGCGGAATAATAGGTTACGGCACGAATATGATGAATGTTTACACCGTAAAACGCGCGACTCAGGGACTTGCGGAATTTATTAAATCGAAGGGTGCGGAAGCAATGTCTCGCGGCGTGGCAATTTCTTACGACACACGCCTTAAAAGCGACGAATTTGCAACGGCTGCCGCGGAAGTGCTTGCCGCGAACGGCATAAACGCATATAAATTTAACGACGTACACCCCGTACCTATGCTTTCGTTTGCGGTAAGGGAACTCAAAGCGTTTGCAGGCATAATGGTCACAGCCTCCCACAATCCCAAGCAGTATAACGGTTACAAAGTTTACGGCGAAGACGGCGCGCAGATGAGCCCCGACGATACAGCGGTTGTCGTAAACTATATTCAGCAGATAAGCGACTATCTGGGCTACGCCGTCCCCACTGCCGAACAGGTTAAAAAACATATTAAACCTGTACCCTCAAAAGTGGACAAAAAGTATTATAAAGAACTTAAAAAACTCACCCTTTCAAAAAAAGCGGTAAAGGCGTGCGGTAAAGGGCTTAAACTTGTATACACCCCCGTTCACGGTTCGGGTTATGTTCCCGTTACGACTATTCTTAAAAAAATAGGCATAAACGCAACGGTCGTAGAAGAACAGATTAAAAAAGATACCGACTTTTCAACCGTCGAAGTTCCCAACCCCGAATTTAAAGAGACGCTTTCCCTCGGCATAAAGCTTGCGCAGAAAATCGACGCGACAGTCGTATTCGGCACAGACCCCGACAGCGACAGGCTGGGCGTCGCAGTAAAAAATAAAGAGGGCGAATTCGAAGCGCTTTCAGGCAATCAGGTCGGCATACTCCTCCTCGACTATATTTTAACAAGACTTAAAGAGGACGGCAGTCTGCCCAAGAACGCGGCTGTAGTAAAATCTTTTGTAACCACGGGCATGGCAAGACCCATTTGTCAGAAATACGGCGTAACGCTTTTTGAAGTACCTGTAGGTTTTAAATTCATAGGTGAAAAAATCAAGGAATGGGAAAAAGACCGCACATATACTTACGTTTTCGGCTTTGAAGAAAGTTGCGGCTACCTCCGCGGCACACACGCAAGGGATAAGGACGCGGTCGTCGCCTCGATGCTGTGTGCAGAAATGGTCTGCTACTATTCATACGTCGGCAAGACCGTTTACCAGAGATTGCAGGAAATTTACAGCGAATACGGTTACGTTTTAGACTGCAACGTTTCAGTTCCCTTTAAGGGGCTGAACGCTATGAAAGATATGAACGCAGTCGTAGACAGCCTGAAAGTAAAGCCCGCGACGGAATTCGATATTTATAAAGTTGCCACCGTAAGGGATTATTCCAAGAACGTTAAAACTGACGTAGCTACGGGCGCGACCTCTGAAATAGGCTCCCCCCTTACCAACTGCGTTTACTACGAACTTGAAAACGGAAGCTTTATCTGCGTACGCCCCTCAGGCACGGAACCCAAGCTTAAAATTTATTATTCGGTAAAATCGCGTAACAAAGCCGAAGCTGAAGAAGCGCTTGAAAGAATGCAGAAAGCCGTAAAAAAACTATTAAAAGTATAAATTAAAATCAAATCACCGCCGTGCGCAAGGAGCGCACGGCGGTGATTTTTATGTTTGTGAATTCAAATTATTCCTTGTTAATATTTTCCTTATCTGCGGCTGTTTCGTCCGGCGATATTTTCTCAGCCGCGCCGTTTAAAGGCTGTCTGCGTTTTATAAGGTTTTTAAAATCGATTTTCAGTTTGCCGTTTTCAATAGTAATTCTGTTATACAGCCATAACAGATAGCCCAAAACGGTGAATACAGCTACAAGTATTACAACCCAAACCGTTACTCCGCCGTAACCTAAATCATTTACGTCAAGGAAAAAATAGGGATATTCAAAGCCCTCTATCGCCGCGCCCAAAATAAAGACATAGCACACATAGACAAGCGGAATAATTATACTGTAAAGGGGCGCAAAAACCGAAATTGACTTCTTTTCTTCGAATAAAAGATAATCCGCTATAAACAGTATCGGGGCAAACACATGATATGAAAGATTGCCTATATTACGCCAGAAATCCGCGGTGAACGGTTCGCCTAAAAGTATAAGATAGACCAGAAAAGTTACAAGTATCATAACAGTGGTCATAAATTTCAGGGTGCGCACTTTGCGGTTGCTACCCTCTTTTTCGCCCGAACGTACGCGCTTTACCGTATCCGCAAGCACAATTACCGATACGGCGAAGACAAAATAATTGCTTATATTGGTATAGTATTTCAAAAATTCCCAAGTAAGAGTTTGGGGTCCACTTCCAGCGTAAAATATGCCGAATGTCAACAACACCGCAAGCGCGGAAACACAGCAAAGTATTAATCTGTAAATCAACTGATTCAACAAACTTTTAGTAAACATAAAATTACCTGCTTTTAATTATTTTACCGCATAATTTTATCACTAATTTTGTAATTACTCAACCGATTTTAAACATTTTATCAATCATTGTCTATAAAAGCTTTCAAAACTCAATCATAAAATGCCAGCCCGAAACATCGGGCGCCTTACCGCTGCAAAACAAATCAATTATGCCCCCGACGGCGCCGCATTCTATAGTCGTCGAATATAAACGGGTTGTTTTTTTACCGTCGCTGATTTTCGTTTTTTCATATTCGCAGTAATATTTTTCTTTATCGCGTTCAAACGACGGACGAATGAAAGCAAACTTTTCGGCTCCGTCCCCACTTTCGACTATAACCATATTTTTGTCTATTCCGTCAAGCACGGCAAAAGCCTTTTCATAATCGTCCGCTGTCGGATTGGGTATATCGGTTATGTCCGCGCCTACGGAATAATTTAATTTGTAGCCGCGCGATAATCCGTCATCGGATTTCGTTTCGTCCGAATATACGAATTTTACCTGTTTTTCTTCTTTAAGCTTGTTTTTCTTCTTTAAAAACGAAAACATAAAATTTTACCTGTTAATTGTTATTGCGCCTATTTTGTTGGCTTTCAAATCAGCGTTCCAAAGGTCATTTGCAAATTGCAACAAGTAAAGGGGAACGCCTTCCGCCTCTTCCCCGTAAAGTCGCAGATAAACGGCGTAATCTCCGTTATCCAAATTTAAGTTCACGGAATAATTCAAAATTCCGCTCCCTGTAAAACTTTCAACCTGTTCGGTCAGAACAACCCTGCCGTTTCCGTCGGCAAAAATAAGCTGTGCGTTTTTCTTTTTATTAAGGTTGCCGAAACCGACGTTGCCGACATCGAGCTTTATCCTTAATTCATCGAATTTATCAGAATAAGAAAAAACAGAGTCGCTGAGTACAAACCTGTAACCCATACGGTTTTCTATATATGTAAACGCGGACTTGCCGTAATAGGCTTCGTCGCCGCCGCACTCCGCAGTATAAACGGAATTTTTCCACTTGTCGACAACTTCGTTGTTCCATTCCGTGTTGAGATAGCTTAAATGAATATCAAACATTTCAGGAAGGCATTTGTCTATGTCGTGCAGACTGCTTGACGGCACTACTACTTCGCCTCCGAAAGGCAGATGGTCTGTCTGTCCGCTTAAAAACGCAACTTCCTTTTGCCTGTCCGTGTACGTTCCCAGGTCGTTCCCCGACCCCAGATACCCGTCGTTGTAAATTCCAAGCCTGTAAGCCTTTGACGAACCGTCTATACTATACCCGCCGATATCTTTCAATGTTATGCCAAGATAGTCGTATATCATTTTTGGCGTCCTTGCAAGCACGGGAATATTCTGCGTGTTGTTTAAAAACTCACCTAAAACAGGCGTAATATATTCGGGTTTTGCAATCCGGCTTGAATGCATTTCACCCCAAGGACCTATCAAGCCGGTCTCTACGGCGGTGATTGTGCTCTCAAACCCGTTCATCACGCCGCAAAGCTGTACTATATGCTTTTTTATAATTTCGATATTCGGCTCTTTATCTTTGTTGCCGTTATAGCCCGGGTCATAAGCAAATCTTACCACTGCATTCTTGTCGCGGCTTTTAATGTATGAAAGAAGTTCCCTGACGCCGTCCAACGCCGCGTCCGTCAAAAGGCGGTCGGCGGAACCGTTTACTGCCCCTGAAAATTCGCTGATGTCCGCGCGCAAGTGATACAACCTTTCATTTCCGTCTATAATGTTTTTGTTATAACTTACGCCCGTTTGCGTAACCTTGACGTAAATCGGGCGGTAAAAACCCTGGTCGGGATTTAAAATCCTTTCCGTGCTTTCCGTATAATCAAGTTCCTGCCTGTATTCATTGAATCGCTCCCCGTCCTTTTCTGCGCCGTCACCGCCCGAAAAGCAACCCGAAACAACCCCTAGACATACAGCTAAACCTATCAAAACTGCCAAAAATTTTTTCATAAGCCAATTATACTTTAAAAATTTTTATAACGCAACAGTCTTTAAGCGGCGTTTTGCCGCCTTTTAAAAATTCAGTTTTCAAGCACAAGCGCTTTTTTAGGACAGAATGACGAGCATTTGCCGCACTTAATACATTTTGCGCGATCAATTTCGGGCGCGTTGAAATCTTTCTGCGAAAGCGCCCCGACAGGACATATCCTTACCGCAGGGCAGGGATGGTTCTGCGGACAATTTTCTTTTTTAATGTTCAAAATTTTAGCCATTTTAAACCTCTTTTTTTAATTTATTTTATTTTTTAACACACATTAAAAGTTCGGCATATGTACATTCATCCGCCGCGCTGACGGAAAAACGTATAATCGAGCGTATTAATTACCAATATAATTGACAAAATATATTATAATAGATTAAATTTATTATAGCACTTCTTCAAGGAAATACCAACGATGAAAATTGCGGTTTTTACCGACAGCTTTTTACCGGGAAGCGGCGGAACCGAACGCGCCGTTTACAACGTTTGCAAAAGCTTCAAAAATTTAGGACACGAAATAATCGTATTTGCACCCGACTATCACAGCGATTGGGAAACGGACGAAATAGAAGTTTACAGGGTCAGAAGCATAAAATTAAACCACAACGATATGGCGGCGGTCGTTGGCTGGGAATACAGAAAAATACTTAAAAAAGTAAAAAAGTTTGCGCCCGACATAATTTATTACTGCACCATATCAATGATGGCAGGGTGCGCGATAAAGATAGCGAAAAAACTCAAAGTCCCTTTGACTGCTACGGTCCACACAAAGTTTAAAGAATCATTTTACGACTCGACCAAAAGCAAGTTCATAACTTATTGCGTCATAAAATCGCTTGTCGCCAAACTCAACAGAACGGAACTTGTTACAACCGTTTCGCAGGATATGAAAAGCGAGCTGTCCTCATACGGCTACCGCGGAGCAGTTAAGGTCATAAAAAACGGAGTTACAGACCCCTGCACGCCCGTTTGCGGAGGCAAAGGCGAAATAAAGGGCACCGTAAACTTTATCTTCTGCGGCAGGCTTTCGAAAATCAAAAACGTACAGTTCTCCATAAAGAGCTTAGCCATACTTAAAAGAGAGAAAAATTTTAAAAACTTCACTTTTACCGTCGTAGGCAGAGGTCCGTATCTTAAATCGCTTAAAAGACTTGCGCGCAGAGAAAACGTCTTTGAAAACGTTGTCTTTGCAGGATTTGTAGGCGGACGTAAAGAGATGAGCGCCTGTTACAGAAAAGCGCATCTTCTGCTTTTCCCGTCGCTGTTCGATAACGACAGCCTTGTGATTTTAGAGGCAGCCGAGCACGGCGTACCTGCCGTCACGCTTAAAGGCTGCGGTTCAAGCGAGAGAATAACGGACGGCGTAAACGGTTTTTTAGCCGATAATGACGAAAGAAAGTTTGCCGACAAAATTTACGAAATTGTCACGAACAAAGCGCTTTACGCAAAAGTCAGCGCTAACGCGCATACCGTATTAGCCGACTCCTGGGACAAAACCGCAGAAAAGTATATAGACGTCTTCGCGCCGCTTTGCGAAAACTGTAAAAACGAATAATTTTAACAATCCCCGACAGCCGGAAGCGTCGGGGAATTTTTTTCGCATATCGAATTTCAATCAGAAACCAAGCCCGAGGTTGACCCGTTTGTTGTGCAGTTCAAGATAATGAATAAGACCCTCCGTCAGATGTTCTTCTTTTATCTTATACACTTCCGTTATGCTTTTGATAAAATCGATTTGGCTTCGGCTGAGATTTTTATTTATGACGAGCATACCCAGCCTGTCGAAAGTTATCTGTCCGTTTTCAAAAAGTTTATCGTGGTTTGCGCAAAGCCAGAAGCCGTTATCCCCGTCGACCGCCTGTTTCCTCTTTTCCGCGTCGCTCAGCCCCGAACGGTCTATATCGGCAATTCTGTGGACGTGGGATGCGATGATATTGGACTCAATGTCGCACCTGCACAGATAGCATTTCTTTCTTCCGAACTTTTCAAGCAGATTGTATTTGAATTCGTCCTGCTTCCTGCAAGTCGATTTTTCGGGCGCCTTTTTGTCCCTGACGATGGTTGAGCCGTCGGTAAAGGAAACCCCGTAATAACTTAAAAGCAGCTTATCGCCTGCGGAAAGGCACTCGGTGCCGTGTTCCGTAACCTGAACGAAGTTTAGCCTTTTACCCTCGGATTTTGCTATCTGCGACAACAGGCAGGCTGTAAGCGCCGCCTCCTTGCCGTTTGCGCCGTAGAGTTTTCCGAATAAAGTATACTCCCCGTTTTCGTCCTCGATTGCGTAGGAGGACTGGTTTGAAGAATTGTACTGCTGTCTTTCGGTTTTGGCGTTCTTCCATTCGTCAAATGTCTTATAAGGAAGAATTTCCCCTATTTTCAGCTCCGCTTCATTGAGTATGTTTATACCCAAAGTTTTAGCGACCTTATAGGTATCTATTATAAATTCCGTTTTAGCCCCGTAAGACGTATCCAGAAGATAAATAAAAATACTTTTCCGCTTTACGGTTGAGTAATTTATGTACTGTCTTAAAACGGTCGGAATGTACTGCGCCAAAAAGGCGTTTCTCGCGTCAGCGCTCTCACGGCTGATAATGACGAAAATACTTCTGTCTTCCGTCTCGATTATTATGTTTCTGCCGTCGCCTTTGACGTACTCCGTACTATATTCGGCAGGAAGGCCGAGCGAACTTAAAACTCTATCAATAACGTTTTTTGTTATTTCTGCTCTGTACCTGTCTTTGATAATTACTTTCATTCGTCTTCCCCGTAATTTACTATAATAGTTTCCTGCCTGTTGCCTCGCGCTTTTTCGTTGTATCTTATAACTCTGAACCCGTTTTCCTCAATCCAGTTTTTAAGTATTGTATTTTCTTTGTCTTTGTGCACCAACACGTTTGAAAGCATAAATTTAACGTGCTTTCCGTCAAGCCTTTTCAAAAAGTCCAAAAGACGTTTTTCTTCCTTTTCACCCCAGCCGTTGAAGCCGCGCTTGCCGTCGTTATAACTTCCGAGCGTAATTAAATACGGGGGGTCGATATATACGAAGTCGTCGGGGGTAATGCTGTCGAAATAGACTTCGTAATCCTCCGAATAATAAAATACGTTCTTGCTTTTTGTTACGCGCGAGTATGAAATAAGCTTTTCAAGTATCTTGTCGTTGAAACCTGCCTGTCCGACGGGATTGTTATAATCCAAGCTGTTGTTGAACCTTATCTGTTGCTGAAACCCGTACATTATAAGAAGAAACAAATCCCTGCAATCGCGGCTTGCAACAGGGGTGCGGTTGTACTTGTCCCTGAGCTTCATATAAGCTTCTTTGTTCTCTTTGTCGAGATTCAGCTTTTTAATGGTGCTTGTAATATACTTGTAAAACGCAGGCATATCGGCGTGCGTTATATACTCTAAAAGTTCCCTTACCTTAAAGTTTATATCGTTATAAATCACTCTATCGCACTTTGCGTTAATGCCTACGTTGAAACCTCCGGCAAAAAGGTCGTAAAACATATTTATTCCGCGCGGCATATTGCCCGTCAAAAAGGGCACCATGTCGTGCTTGCCGCCGATAAAGTTCAAGGGCGATTCGAATATCGGATTATCGTGTTTTTCTATATAAAAAAGATATTCGCAATGGTCGTCTCTGTCCTCCGTTCTGTGGTTTTTATACTGTCTGTAACTGAACTTTATAAACCTGTACGTCTCTTTTTTGCCGTACCTTTTTAAAACGCTTTCTATAAACTCTTTGGACATTATGCCGTCCGAGCTGTAACTTAAAATAATATGCTTGAACTTTGCTTCGGCTATTATTTGTTCGAAAACAACCTGCACCTTGCCGTCTTTCGAAAAATCGGAGGACAGCGCCGACATATCCCTTGCGCCCGTCGTACCCCTTATAACGGGATTGTCGTAAAGCGCAATAGTTTCAAGCAGATGATACTGCACAGAGTATTGGTTTTTTGTATAAGGGGGGTCGAGATAGAGAATATCTCCGCTGACCTTTTTTATTACGTTTAAAATGTCGTCGTTGTAGATTTCCGCCATATGTTCGGCGTGCGGCTCGGATTCGACGGGCGCGTACACCATTTTTTTAACCGCTCGGGGGTCCCATTTTTTAAGATACGCCCCGTAAACGCCGGCAACGTTGGCAACCTTTGAAACGGATTCTATAAGCGAAGCTATAAGAAAATACTTTTCGTTTTCTGTAATTTTTTCGTCGATAAACCACTCGTTTACAGTGCTTCTGATAAAGTCGATAAACTGCGCGTTTTCGTCACTGAAATACATTCTCGACGACAAAGCAGGCGCAAAGTTCTGCGAAATAAAACCGTTGAAACCGCTGAAATCGGCGTTTTTAAAATACTCGAAAGGGTCAAAGCCGAGGGCGCGGAACATATCTTTTTTGGAATTGAGCCTTGCCTCCGCAATAACGTAAGAAAAATACAGGTTGTCGTTTGCGATTAATCTGTACCTGTCTTTATAATGGTGGGCGACCGACGCAGTCCCCGTAAACGCGTCAAAAAATTTAAGGTCTTTCTTGTCTAACCCTTTTTCTTCAAGCAGTCCGTCTATATATTCTAAAACTTTGGTTTTGTTGCCTATGTAACGCATAAATTCATTATACCATAAATCTTTCAGATTTCAGCAAAATATTTCATAAAAATATAAAAATTACGGGCGGCTTTTTACGCCGCCCGTTTCTTACTACGATACCTGCCTTTCTGTTTCACCGTTTTTAAAAGCCCTGCCGCTTTCAGGCGCAAACGGTCAGAAGTAATTTAACGGACTTTTTTCAAAACGTAATAATCGTAATACCTTGTTCCGTCGTGACCTATAAGCGGTTCTTCGGACCTTGTAAACCCCAGCGCGTTAAGCGCGCGTTTTCTCTCGTAAGCCGACGGCGCGGACTTTGTCGCCACCATGCCGCAGCCGAACATTTCAAACGACGGTTTTGCCGCAAGCGACATTATGCTTTCAATCTCTGCGGCATTTTCGTAATCACTGCGCAAATCTAATCTTAAAAGACCGCAGTCGGTGAAAAAATCTTCGCTATCGCGTTTAAAGCCCTCTACCGTGCCTATTACTTCGCCATTTAATTTATCTTCTATGGCAAATCTTACAAACCAACCGTTTTCGTAAGCCTGCTTCCAAAACCCCATAGCTTGGCGCATACGTTCCAACGTTTTATAATGAAAATCGTCGCCGTTGCAGTTGTCGCTGTTAAAAAGCGGAACGGCTTTAATATCGCTGTACACTTTCAGCAAATCTTCCGCATCTTCGTCTTTCAACGGACGCAGTATGTATTTGTCGTTTTGCATTGTACGAAAGTTTTTGTAAATATTCATACCCCTTCCTCTTAAACCGTGCGGCGGAAAAAAATTCCGCTTTGAACTAAGCGCGAACTTTAATCAGTCAGCGCTTTATAAAAAACAGTCTAACACGCCCAACTGTGCGTCTGATTGCTTTATTTTTCTAAATGATTTTGTTTTGCAATGTCAGTATACTTTTTAACAAAATCCGTTTTCGCGTCTGTATAGGCGTCGCGGTTGTGCTCGTACTTTTGCCAAAGTTTTAATTTCAGTTGTTCGTATTCTTTTGCCGCGTCGGGGTGGCAATTAAGGTAATCCCTGAAAAACACTTCGTCGCCGTCGCCCTTTAATCTTATATGCAAGTGAAAAACTTTTTCGGCAAAACCCTGTTCCGTATAGCCTTTATTGAGGGATATCCGACTGTCCGACGCAGACATAACGATATAGCCATTATACTGTAAAATGTCCGCCGCTTTTTTAAACTCTTCCGTTGAATTTACGGTTATAAGAATATCCACAATAGGTTTAGCCATTATGCCTTTTACAGCCGTACTGCCTATATGTTCATATTCCGTTCCCGTCGGCAGAATAGTTTTGAGATGCGCTATTTCGTCCTTGTACCATTCCGACCAACAGGATTTATGCTCCGTTAAAATTATAGGGAACAACTGCCAAAGTTCTTCAAGCGTCATTTCAGAAAGTTTTTTACCCATTCGCGCACCTCCGCATTTTTTATAGCTTAAATAGATTAATTTTTAAGACAATTTATTCGGCATTATGAAGCAAGTTATTATCATTTTATTTCTTTTTGCGCTTGCGTTTTTCACAAACCGAATTTTATCATTTCCGCCTGTTGCATTTATAATCGATATTTGCAGATTTTGCCTGTTTAATTAAATCTTTGGTCTGCAAATTGTATTGCTTTCCGTCTTTTAAAAAATACGTTCCGCACTGCCTGAATTCAAAGCTAACATCCTTTGAAATACACTGTTCTCTGATTTTAAGCACCCAGTCATAATCTAACGGTCTTGCGTTTATATCACACTCTCCGCCCACAACGACCAGTTCAGTATTATCGAGATATTTTTCAATATCAATCTCCTCTATTAACGGCTGAGCAGTTATGCACTTATGCTTTATCGGCAAGTCTTTGAATATCGATAGTATTTTTTAAACTCGTCATACGATTTTATATCTTTGAAATCAGGTCTTTCCACAATTGTTTTCGCAACGCTGTTTCTTCACTTAATTTTATGTGCCGTGATTATTGTGTAACTATAAGCATTTACTGTAACTTTTATATCTTCAATCTCACAATACCAATTTTTACCCTGCCTATAAATATTGCACGCGTTATCTAAAATTTTCTGTTTACAATACTCAACAACATCATAAGTTTCAAGTTTAAGATTTTTCTTAATTCTATCAATACCCATTTCAGTTGTATGGACCAAATCTATGTTGTTGAGTAAAATATATTTATCTTCCATACTTTATACATTTAATGAATTACTGTTTAACGTACAATTATTATATCAAAATCAAGCGATTTTTTCAAGCGCATAACGTAAACTAAAACAAAAATTGCATTGTTGCGGTTGCTGGACGCGCCGCAACAATCAATACAAACTAACCGAAACACCGCGCACCCGACGAACCGCACGGCAAAATTGCTAATGGCTTTATATCTATATTCAGTCTGTATAGCATCTACCTTTCATATCTTTTTGCATTTCCGCGCGCTCTCATTTTTATCTCCACTAAACAAAAAAACGCCGAAAGGCGTTTTTTTGTTTATGGAACGGCAGTATCCTAGAACGAACTTTTAACTCAATCTTTTTTTACAAAAACTCTTTTTACCGCATTTTGGACATCTTAAATTTCTTTTTGTCAAAGTGTGTGCGCCCAAAATAAAATTTTTCATAGATGGAATGAACTTTTCACCGCAATTAGGGCATTCATAAACACCTGCATCCACAGTCAGTACACAACAAACTCCTACGCCTAAAATTATGATTATAAGCGAAAGAACGATACAAACAATTCTTAACCAGATAGGCGCGGCAAGCATAGCGCTTAAAAGAATTATTGAAAGACCTGCAAGAATTGTTATAACGGCTACAACGAAAGAAACAGCCAATCGTTTTTTTGCCTCTTTCCTTTTTTTCATTAAATCCGCAACAATATATTCTTCGGCGTTTTCTTTATAATGTTTTTCGTCTAAATGTTCACCCGAAAGCAATTCATTTATGCCCACACCGTAAAATTTACTCAGAATTTGCAACATTTCAACCGGCGGTAAATAGTTTCCGTTTTCCCAACGCGAAACTGTTTTGTTTGTTACGCCGATTTTTTCACCCAATTGGTCCTGCGTGAGATTTTTTTCTATACGCAATTCGGCTAAAAACTTTCCGATTTTTTGCATATCCATAATGAATATCTCCTTTCATTTGATATCATCATTTTAGCATATAAATTCGGGAAAGTATTACCCACAAACAGCGAATTCGCCACAAATATTAGACAGTAAAAGCCGAAATGCTACAAGAAAAAGCGATATGGAGATGTAATTATTGAATAGCGAAAACATAATTACTTGAACAAAATTTTATATTGTTAAAAAAATGAAATAGTCCATTTTTTACAGTATTCAAATCCTTTATCTTTGTATATCGCAGCGATAATAGCTTCTATATAAACATCGTGTTTTGAATGATGAACTTGATTTTCCAATGGCGCATTATCCGAAAAATATGAACCATTATAAGCATAGCGAAATATACCGCTATCATTACAAAGATTAAACAGAGTAGTATTATCTTCCAATTGCTGTTTTTTTGTTGTTATATCTGCCTTATCATAATCCTTATCAAAAAGATATTCCGTCAAAATAAACTTCAAAAGAGAATCGCCCAAAGTTGCCAAAGAATCGTTTGTATAATTCTTTCTGTTTTTTCCGTCGCTCTCGCTATGAATTATTTGACAATGCATAGCTTCTGTTAAATAGTTAATGTTATTTGGCAAGTAATCAATACTTCTTGCTAATTCATACATTTTTGATTCAATTACATTTATCTCTAACATAACTTCTCTCCTTCGTAAATAAAAAGCCCCGATTGCCGGAGCTATGGCGGAGCAAAAATAACCTAAAACGAATAATTTACAGTATCGGTAAATGATTAAGGCACGGCGGCAGATGCATCATATGGTGGTCGGTCAACGGCGTAAGTATCATTCCGCCAACAGTCAATCTTCCCCAATACACCAAAAGCCATACCGAACGGACATCGGTCGTAACACCGCCGACACGAAGAATTTGCATAACTCTTTCTTCGGGAACCATAGAGATTATTTGTTCAAGCGTTAAATTCTCGATTATTGTCCGCGTGTTCTTCCCGACGGCTATTATGTAATCTTTCAGCGCGGCAACATTAAGTTGTTTGCTAAGCTCTATCGCTTCGTCAAATTCCAATGCGTTACCCGTATCGGTTATAGGCGAATTGATTTTCTTTTGTATTTCGTCGTTAAATATTTGCGGCTTATCGGCAATCAATATGTTTGAAACCAAATCTTCGATACGATATGTATGCCAAAAATGCCAACACATAGGAACTTTTTCCGTTCCTGCCCAATTCAAATCTACGCCGCAGTCCATTCTCGGCACAAGTTTTGTTTTGTTGTCTTTTTCAAGCATATAGTTTAGAACATAATCGGCAATAGTGTCTTGCTTTGCGCCCGAAACGGCTTTCGGGTGCACCATAGCGTGTACTTTTAACGTTTGCTCGATAATTGCGCCTAAGTTGTTTGTTTGCAGTACCGATTTTAACTGTTCATATTCCTTTTGGACAGCGGCGTAAAGGTCTTGCGATGTCATATTTTTGCTCCTATGTTTGATAATTCTGTTATATCATAATCGACTATCTTTTGCAATACTGCAAAACGAAAAACTAAAAATGGCACTGTGGCGTATGCCCGATAACAATCAGCTTGCATATGTTTCAAATATTCACACTGCATCTATAAAATAGAAAACAGCGATAAAACCGAAAGTTCTATCGCTGTTTCCCATGGCGGAGAGAGAGGGATTCGAACCCCCGGATAGTTGCCCATCAACGGTTTTCAAGACCGCCGCATTCGACCGCTCTGCCATCTCTCCAAAATTATTCAGTTTTTTTCAGGAGTGGGCGGATGCGGAGCATTCGTCGTACCGAAGCACTTTGTGCTTACCGCTCTGCCTCACCTATTTATTTTGTCGGTTAAGCCGCCTTTTCCACTGCTGTTTTATAATGCTTACGGCACAAAGCATACACATTTTATCAAACAAACTGCGACGTGTCAATTAAATTTGCTTTTTATCGGCCTTTTCGTTCATAGTGTTTTTTATCTGCCTGTCCACAATTTCTTTGAAGCTGTAATTCTTTTTTATTTCGTCTATTCTGCCGTTTTCGAAATAGCTGTAAATATCTGCGTCGGAAGCGTAGATGCAATGGTCGTATAAATTTACGTTATTCATACTGCACATTACCTGAAGTTCAATCGTAAACCTGTCGTCGTTGAGCGAGGGATTGGGATTGCCGCTTAGATGATTGTGCGCGATAAAAATACCGTGCGGCTTTTCGGTTGCAATTGCCGCGGAAAGCTTTTCGATATCGACTTCCACTTTTGCGATATCGTTATCGGTAAAACTGAAAATTCTTTTAACCCTGCCGTTCTTTTCAAGGCAATAAAGTTCAAGTACTTCCTCTATCCTGCCCCTCATTCTCATAGCAACAAAGTTGCGGAAGTCCTTATAATTTTTAAGCAACGCGATGCCGACCGTAAAGGGATTTATGCGCTTTGCCGTTTCGCCTACACACTTTATATACAACGCCACGCTTTCGCCCACACCGTCCACAGTCATAAGTCTTTCGGGTTCCGCCGCGAACACGCCAGAAAGCGAGCCGAAAGTTTTTATAAGTTCATGCGCGACAGGATTTGTGTTTTTACGGGGAATAGCGTTAAAAAGAAGTATTTCAAGAATTTCGTGGTCGTATAATCCGTCCCCGTTTTTAAGTTTTTCATACATTCTTTTTCTGTGCCCTTCGTGCATAACTCTACCTTTCGTAAAATATTATATCAATTATAAAATACACCGCCGTGTTTGTCAATTCAGGCAAAAGGACGGCGGAAAAATTTCCGCCGCCCTTTGACTTATTCGACCGTAACGCTTTTAGCCAGATTGCGCGGTTTATCGGGGTCGCGCTTTAAAATAACCGCCGTCCTGTAAGCAAGAAGCTGCACCGCAACCGCAGACAGCAAAGGGGAAAGATACTTATCACACTCGGGCAGCGCAATGACGGGCATCTTGCCGCTAAACCTCTCTTTTACCTCCTTCACGTTTGTAATGACGGCAACCTTACCGCCGCGCGACAGCACCTGCTCCACCGCGTTTTCGCTCTTACCTGCAAGTTCGGCGTCCGTAATAATGAATACCGACGTGGTGTTGATGTCGATAAGCGCAAGGGTTCCGTGTTTGAGCTCGCCCGAGGGATAGCCCTCCCCTGCGACATAAGACACCTCTTTTAATTTAAGGCTGCCCTCTAACGCAACGGCATAGTCCAAATCCCTGCCCATAAAATACACTCCGCTTGAAGACGCGCATATATGAGCAAGAGGTCTTATGTCCAGACTTTCCAATGTAACAGCGCAAAGAGCTGTCATTTTTTTAAGCGCGCAAATCCTTTCGGTTTCCTCATCGCCCGAAAGCACGCAGGCGCAAAGGTACAGCGCGACAATCTGACCGATATAGCTTTTTGTCGCGGCAACGCAAATTTCGGGACCTGCCGCAACGGGCACCGAAACGTCGGCAAGCCTTGTCAACTGGGAATAGCGCGAGTTTGTCACGGCCACAACCTTAGCACCGTAAGACACCGCGAGCCTTGCAGCTTCTACCGTGTCCGCAGTTTCTCCGCTCTGACTCACGGCAAACACCGCAGTGCGCCCGTCTATCACGGGATTTTTATAGCGGAATTCTCCGGCAGTTTCGCACTCAACGGGCAGACGGGCAAAACTTTCAATATATCGTTTGCCTATAAGCGCGGCGTGGTAAGCAGTTCCACAGCCCGTAAGTACGATTCTGTCCGCTCCGCTTAGAACTTTTGCAAGTTCGTCCCTGACGCTTGCAAACGCTTTCACCGTCGCCTCTACGGTCAAAGGCGATTCGCGCAATTCTTTAAGCATATAGTGTTCGCAGCCGTCCAGTCCGAGAGACGCGCATACCGCAAGATTGGGCAGAATTTTTCGTTCGACGCGTTCTCCGTCCGAGTTAAAAATGCTTACGCCGAGAGGGGTGACGGACGCGACGTCGCCGTCCTCTAAAACCGTAATTTCGTCGCAAAGACCTGAAAGCGCGGGCTCGTCGCTAGCACAGAAATTTTCGCCGTCGCCGTAGCCGATGATAAGCGGACTTTTGTACCTTGCAACGGCTATCGTATTCTCGCTTTCGCATATAGCCATAAGCGCATATGACCCTTTGAGCAATTTAACCGTTGCCGCAAGCGCAGAGACCAAATCGCCGCGATAATTTTTTGCAAGCAAGTGCGCCGCAACCTCGCTGTCCGTATCCGACATAAACCGCGAGCCCTCGGCAATTAAAGCCGATTTCAGCTCGGCGTAATTTTCTATAATGCCGTTATGCACCAACGCAATTTTACCTGCGCGGTGGGGGTGCGCGTTTGCGTCCGACGGAACGCCGTGCGTAGCCCAACGCGTATGACCAATTCCGACGGAAGATTTTACGCTTTTAAGAAAAGGCAAAAGTTTTTCCACCCTGCCTTCTTTTTTTACTACTTCGATTCCGCCGTCCGATATAAACGCACCGCCTGCCGAATCGTAACCTCTGTATTCAAGACGTTTTAATCCTTCGTAAACTTTTACGGCGGCATCTCCGCCGCCTATGTATCCCATTATTCCGCACATAAAGTTTACCTGCCGCAGATAATTTTTCAGCCGACGTTTTCGGCTATTTTCGATGAAAGAATTTTACACGCAAGCGCGCAGGCTTCCTCGCTTTCGCCCTCGGCGGTAACGCGTATCACAGGTTCTGTTCCCGAAGGTCGCACTATAAGCCTGAGCGCCAAATCTTTACCCAGTTTTTCGGCAAGAGTTTGCACGCCCGACATTGCCGTATCCTTATTTAACACTGGCACGCTTACGGACGCTTGCGGCAGACTTTTATATCCTTTTAAAAGTCCGTCCAGACCGCCGTTTTCAACCAGCGCTTCCATTATCATAACCGCAGTGACAAGCCCGTCGCCAGTAGTTTCGTATTTTGAGAAAACTACGTGTCCGCTTCTTTCACCGCCGAGTACAGCGCCCATTTCGGACATTTTATCGCAGACGTTCTTATCGCCCACGTCGCAGATTGCGCAGTCTATACCCTTTTTTGAAAGGGAGGACACCAGTCCGCCGTTGCTTAAAACAGTACAGACTATCTTATTTTTCAGAAGTTCGCCGCGGTTTTTCAGATACAGGGCGGATATGTACATTTCTTCGTCGCCCGTAATTATTCCGCCGTTTGAATCCACGGCAATACATCTGTCGGCATCGCCGTCGAAAGCAAACCCGATATCAAGGGAATTTTTTAAAACAAGCTCTTTCAAAGCCCCGATATGGGTTGAACCCACTCCGTCGTTGACGTTGGTTCCGTCGGGAGAATCGCCTATAACATAAGTTTTTGCGCCCAAAGCGTCGAAAACGTTGCGCGCAATCGCAAACGCGCTGCCGTTTGCGCCGTCCAAACCGACGCGCAACCCTTTATAAGAACATGTAGCAAGGGAAATAAGATGCCCGACATAGCGGTTTCTGCCCGAAACGTAGTCCACGGTCTTACCCACGTCGCTTCCCTTAGCCGAAGGCAGTTCCCGTCCGCTGAAAGGGGTAAGGTCTCCGTCGAGGTAGCTTTCTATTATGGAAATGACCTCGTTTTCCATCTTTTCGCCCCTGTCGTTTAGAAGCTTTATCCCGTTATCGTAATAGGGGTTATGGCTTGCGGAGACCATTATTCCGCAGTCAAAGCCGTCGCACCGCGTCACATATGACACGGAGGGAGTGGTGGTGACGTGCATTATATACGCGTCAGCCCCCGATGATGTGAGTCCGGCTGCAAGTGCGTATTCAAGCATATAAGAGGAACGCCTTGTATCCTTGCCTATCACGGCGCGGCATTTGCGCCCTTTTGAAGCGCCGAAGTACCAGCCGAGAACTTTGCCCACCTTAAAAGCGTTTTCAGCAGTGACAAAGGAGCCTGCTTCGCCCCTGAAACCGTCGGTTCCGAAATATTTACCCGTAAAAACCTCCTTACAGCCGATTATCGGTAAAGCGCGCACGCATATTTGCGCGGACACATATCGGTCTTGATACATTTCAACGGAAGCGCATTTGTTTGCGGAAAGGGGGTCCCCCTCCGTTCGGCGAAAGATACAAAAAAAGTCTGAACGCCGTTCGTCAAATTCCGACAAATTGCCCCCTCTTCCGCCTCTCCCTTTGCGCGCAAATGCCGCCTTGGGGCATATGTCTGAAAAATACTATGCGTCTCCGTTCAATTGCGCCGCAAAACGGCTGTGCCGCAATTCACTTTTTTTAAACGGCATATGCAAGCCCTGAAAAGCCGTATTAAAGCATATGCGCGTAAAAATAATTGTGTGAGCGCGCATTCGGGCTTTTTTTGCCTTTTCCGCCCCCTTTTTATGTGCTTTGCTTTTTATTGACAATAATAATTGCATATGCTAAAATTAAGCAGATTTCAGGCGGTTAAATGAAGAAAAAATCCAGAATTAAAATTTCAGTGTGGCAGTTTCTTGCCTTAGGCTATCTCGCCGTAATCGTTTTGGGAAGCGTATTGCTTGTCCTCCCCTTCGCTTCGGCGGACGGCAGCGGCGCGTATTATATCGACGCGCTGTTTACGGCGGCTTCGGCGGCGTGCGTCACGGGGCTAACGCCGTTGAACGTCGGCGCGGACTGGTCGCTGTTCGGGCAGATAGTAATTTTGATATTGATTCAGACGGGCGGACTCGGATTTATGACATTCGTGTCTACCGTCTTTCTTCTGTTCAAAAAAAATATAGGGCTTTACGAACGCAGGGCTTTTGTAGCGGCAGGCGGCGGAAAATTTGCCGGAATGACCAAACTTATAAAGCGTATTTTTATAGGCACGGCGATTTTTGAATTTTTGGGCGCGTTTATACTTTGTTTCAGGTTTGTTCCCGATTTCGGCTGGGGCGACGGAATTTATTTTTCCATTTGGCACTCCGTTTCGGCGTTCTGCAATGCGGGGTTCGATTTAATGGGCAAATACGGCGGCGATTCGCTTACGTCTTACGTTGCAGACCCGCTGGTTACACTCACATTATGCGCGCTTATTATCGTAGGCGGTCTCGGGTTCTGCGTCTGGGGGGACGTCACAGACAGCAAGTGCAACCCCAAAAAATTCCAGTTCAATACCAAAGTTGTGCTTTTCGTCAGCGGAATTCTTATATTCCTTTCAACCTGGCTCTTTCTGCTTTTTGAGTGGAATAACCCCTCTTACGAAAATTTCAACTTCGGTCAGAAGCTTCTTGCGTCGCTTTTCAACGCCGTCGCGCCCCGTACCGCAGGTTTTTACAGCACCGCCCCGTCCACTCTTTCGGCAAGCGGCTATATCTTAACACTGATTCTTATGTTTATAGGCGGAAGCTCGGGTTCAACGGCAGGCGGCATAAAAGTGGGCACGCTCACCGTAATTATAATGGGAATGATTGCCGTTTTCAGAGGCAGGCGCGATATAAATATCGGTAAAAAAAGAATAGACCACGCGCTTGTGTCACAGGCTCTTGCAATCTTTGCCGCATGTTTTATGCTTATAATGCTTGCCGCGCTTGCGGTCTGCGCCATTGACGGAATACCTGCAGAAGAAGCGCTTTTCGAATGCGTTTCCGCTTTGAGCACAACGGGCCTCAGCATGGATATAAACGGCGCGTCCTGCACTTCGGCGCTAAGCATTTACTCTAAAATAATAATTATTTTGCTAATGTACGCAGGCAGGGTGGGCATATTGACCCTTGCCCTTGCTCTCGGCGAAAAGCGCACCACCGCTGAAATACGCCGCCCCGTAGACACCCTTTTATTGGGTTAAAAATAAATTAAACGGCGCATATTGTGCCGTCGAGGAATATTTTATGAAATCTATACTGCTTATAGGAATAGGACAATTCGGAGAAATTTTGGGCGATAAGCTCATAAATATGGGCAACGAAGTTATGGTCGTTGACAAGGACGAAGATATAATAAACCGTATTGCGTCCAAATACACCAACGCGATAATCGCCAACTGTATGAACGCGGATACCCTTAAAACTTTGGACATCCCCTCTTTCGACGCCTGCGTCGTAACAATTGCGGACGACTTCCAAAGCTCTTTGGAAATTACTTCCATTTTGAAAGATTTGGGCGCGAAATATGTCGTTTCCAAAGCCAACACGGATATTCAGCGCAAATTCCTTTTCAGGGTCGGCGCGGACGAAGTGCTTTACCCCAACAGGGACGTTGCCGAAAAACTCGCGGTAAAACTCAATTCCGAAAAAGTTTACGACTATATCGAGCTGGACTCCGTCTATTCGATATTCGAAATAGCAATCCCCGAAAAATGGGCGGGCAAAACCCTGCGCGAGACAAATCCGCGCGCGCTTTACGGGCTGAACATTCTTACCATTAAAAGAGAAAACGGCATAACTCCCAGCCCTACTCCCGACACCGTTTTCGAAAACGGCGATAAAATGGTCGTATTCGGAAACACCGAAAAAATTCTTGCGTTTACAAACAGGAAAAAATAGTTAAGAACATATCTCCTTTTTCGTAATATAAGCCGCCACTTGCGCGCGTTCGTTGACTTGACAATTCCTCAGTGTTATAAAAGCCGAAGAACCTTACAGCGCGTATAACGCAGCTTAATTTTGCAATATCAATAAAGCCCAACCCCCAACGCGTTGGGCTTTAATAATGCCGAACCGCTATATTTCGTATAATTTCCGCTTTACAGCGCAAGCCTTTAAAACGGGCTTTTTTTTGCGCTAACAACGTTAAACGCAGCTGAGGTTACTAAATATTACAGGCAGGCGCGAATTTTGATTGTTTAAAAATTTAATCAGGATTTTTAAAGAAACTTTATTCCCTCACGGACTCACCTGTGATATCTGCGGCGTTGAGACTTTTAACGGAAATTTATGCGCGGATTGTCTGAAAACTGTAAAATTTAACGACGGAAACTTCTGCCCCGTATGCGGCAGAAAAACTGTACGCCCCGAAATATGCGGCGAGTGCAAAGCTCATCCGCCCCTGTTTAACAAGGGCGTTTCTTCTCTTGTTTATAAAGACGGATCGGCCGCGCTCATTCATAAATTTAAAAACGGGAACGGATATCTTAAAGAATATTTTGCCGATTTGATTTGCGAACGCCTGCGCTTTCTGCCTGTTGCAGACCGCATAGTTTACGTTCCCGTCACCCCCTATACGCGCAAAAAACGCGGTTATAATCAGGACAAGTTGCTTGCGCAAAGCATTTCGGAACGCACTGGCATACCCGTTATAAAAAACTGCGTAGTCAAAGTTAAAGAGACGGGCGAACAAAAAGAACTTAGCAGAATTGCGCGCGTAAAAAATCTGAAAGGGTGTTTTAAGGTGGTTAAGCCTAATGAAGTAAAAGACAGAAGTTTGCTTCTTGTAGACGACGTTCTGACGACAGGCGCAACCGCGGATGAAATGACAAAAGTACTTTTTAAAGCCGGCGCAACCGCCGTTTATCTGGCGGTCATAGCCGCGGTTGAATTCGGTCTTTGCGGCAAAAAAAGCACGGCATAACGCCGTGCTTTTTTATATAAAATTTTATTTTAAAATCACGCATTAAACACCGCGGCAAACGGGTTACAGCTTTCTACCTGTCTCTGCCCACAAGATAGTCAAGGCTGACATCAAGGTAATCGGCAAGCTCGATTAGGGAATGAATTTGTGGGTCCGAACCGTACTTCCAATCAACGAAATGCGAAGATTTCACTTTCGTTTCTTTATTTATTCTATATTTGGTTTTTCTTTTGATTTTAAGTATTTTTCTTAAATGCTCATAAAACGGCGGACACTCTTGCGGCGTAAAATCGATAACTGTTTCACTGCGCCCCACAAGAAAATCAAGGGAACAGTTAAAATAGTCTGCTATCGCTATAAATTGTGTTAAGCGCATATTGTTTGCGCCATGTTTCCATTTTCCCACGGTATGCGGCGAAACACCCAAAATTTTCGCAAGTTCTTTATTGTTTATTTCTTTATCAAACATTAATTCGGTTAAGCGTTCACCGATTTTTATTTCTGTTTGCATAGTATCCCCCCTCAAATCAGCGTAGTAGGAATGTGTCCAAAACGCTTGACACGGACCAAAACCTACTTTATAATGTAATCATTGCTACTATATATATGAGGTGTTTATGGAATACAAAAGAAAAGAATGTTGGTGTTGCAATGCTTATCGTGCCTATTACACAAAAACATTATGCCATTTTGAAAAGGACGGAAATGGTTTTTGTCGTGTGCATAAAACTATAATTAATGATAAACATCACACTTGCGAAAAGTGGCGTTTCAATGGCTGCCGCAGACAAATCAGAAAAAACGTATCTTTAAAGGCTTTAAATAAAGCGCTTGATAATCTAGTTGAAATCAGACAAATTTTGGTCGATGAAATGAACGACAATAAAACTAACCCCATTGACTAAAAAATAAAGCGCTACTCTACGATTTGCCTTACATTAAAATTATACAATAAAAAGCCTTGTTTTCTGATATTTCGGTTATGAAGTAAACAGAAAGCGAGGCTTTTTTGTGCTTCGGGCGGTAAAAACGCAAAAAAAAGTACAAAAACCGAGAAAAACGGAGAAAAAATCGCGACAGGAACAGAGACTATTTTTTACCGGCAAATGTTATAGTTATGTCGAAAATGCGCGAAAAATGTATAACGCAAATCCTTAAAAGGAGTACGGAAATGAATAACAAAATGTCTGCCACAGGAGTATTGGCTTATCTTATTTACATATTGGAAATGAACTTGTCAGAGCTGATTTCCTCCGAGACAAAAAACGATTATATAATGGGCAGTTGGGAAGCCTGCATTGAATGCCTTGAAATTATCGGTTGTTGGACAAGGGCGAAAGATTTCGGTTTAAATTACAACCCCGAAATTAAATATAATATCAACCGCAAGCCTGCCAGACGCTTTTGCACGCCCGAAAAAACACCTCGCCAGAAATAATCTAACCGTTTGTTCCGTCGCGCAGAGTTTCCTCCTCTTCGCTTTCAATGCGTTCAACGATAATTCCCCTGCGCGCAACGCAGGCGTCGATTGCGCTTTCACGCATTGTGCGCACGGTAATTGAATTGCACCCGTCAAAGGCAATTTCTATAACCTTTGAAAACCCTGATATTTTCGGAGCTTCGTCAAGCGTAAAACTTGCGCCGTACTTTGCAAGAATTTCAAAGGCGGTAAAAAGACCTATACCGCTTCCGCCGATGTATGCGTGCGTAGTAATTTGCTCTAACCCGAGTCTGGAAAGCACCTTTTCATCGAATTGTTCGCCGCTGTCGTAAATACGGATAAGCGGCTCAAATCTTTTTGTTGCGCCCAACTCTAACCGCACTTTCGCGTCGGGCAAGCCGAGGGCGGAAATTACGGCGTTATCGCATAGGTAACTAAGCAAAATATGAATATCGTCTTTATGTAACTTGCGTACGGTAAACCAACTTTCAACGTTTGCGGAGATATCCGCGCTTGCGTTGAAGTTTTTACGTTCCGCCGCTGTAAACAGTTGAATTATCGGCGCGTCTATAACCTTTACGCCCGTTTGCGGAATGTTTTTCAGACTGCACTTTTCATTTGCAAGGTTCATTTCGCGCAAAATACGATGCAGCAAATCCCGTGCGGCGCACGCGTCCGCGTCACCCGTTTTTGTTGCGGCGCTTTCCGCAAGAAGAGCGCAATGAGGCATTGCTTTATTCAAATAATGAAAAAGTTTCGCGTACACGGCAACCTGCAAATCATTTTCGGCAGAGTTTAATTTATACTCCTCTATTGTATCTTCCATACGGTTGACGTATCGCTGTTTTACCGCCTCGCGATAGTTGTAAGTAATGTGTCTCCGCCACCATAAAAACAGAAGCAATCCGAACAGTGTTATTACAAGCAAAACAGTTTCATATACCGATTGAGTTGCATTTTTTGTGTATACAATCATCAATGTAAAAATGCTTCCGACACTGAAAAACAGCAAAATTTCAAATGTTGCTGTTTCACCTTTGGGATTGACACCGCTTTGCAAACGCTTTACCTTAAAAAGCAGGAAAGTTCCGACTATCAGAACCATACTGACGACCAATTGCGCTCCGAAAATTTTTAGATTTGCATTATTTACAAAATTAAACAACATATTAATCGGTATAGAAATAAGAAACGACAAAATGTACATTACAATTGATAAGCCTGATGAAATAGTACCTATCGTAACTGTTTCGTAAAAAGTTTTTCTAAACCGCAAAAACAAAAATATGAGACCGAAAATGAGTAACCCTATTGGCACAAGTACTTTTATGTAGACCGTTACAAAATACAAAACTGCGGATAGGGCTGTAAATAGCGGAATATCGAACAAGTCCCAAGCTTTCAACTTTATACGCAACAATCTGGTATAGGCGTATAACATACACATAAATATTGAGGTGTATTTAATCAAACATATAATAAATTCATTCATAAGCGTATTATATAACAATATTAGTTTAAATTCGATAAAAGCTCCTAAAATTTAACATGCCTTTCTTTTCTATACTCTAAAGAAAAAGGAGGAATGCTTATATATGTGGAACTTTTTTAAAAGCTTTTGGAGCTGGTACATAACTTTGTTGTCTTATTAATCAAAAACAAAAAAGAGGGTTGCAAAATTGCAACCCTTTTTTACTTTATTTATTAAGATAGCTAATCAGCTTTTGTTTGTAGAAAAACACAAACTCGTTAGCGGTCGGCACATATTTATCTTTACGCAACGGCGCTGTGTAATACTTATGCAAGTCACTTATATCTGCGGTAGTCCAAGTACTGTTTATCGCATATTGCATTGCGTGGGTAACGCTGTCTTCTTTTTTGCCGTTCTTCTCGCCTATGGTTCTTCCCCAATTCTGATTTTCGCCTTTGGCTGCTAAAATAACTGCATCTACTAAGTAACCGTAACCTGCTTTCTTTGTGCTTACGCCAAGTTTATTAAACTGGTCTTGCACAAAGTCGCGCATTTTGTTTTCCAATTGACCTTCGGTAAGCGGCGCAAGCGGTTCTTCTTCACAGCCCAGAATTTCCGGCATTACAAAAAGCAGTTGATTTATAACCATTTTCGGCGAATAACCTTTTTGCCATTTGGCAAATTCGTAATCCGCGCCCATCTTCTTTGCGCTGTTACGCGTGATTTTGCTTGCGCTGTTGGTGTTTACAACAATATACGGTTTAGGGCAAATGAGCATCGAGCGCAGCTTGTCTAACAGGTCCATTCCGTCGCCGCGTCCTTCTTGAAGTTCCAAATCTAATATTACGGCGTGCGGCTTATGGTTGCGTATAAAGGCGAGTGCGTCGTCTGATGATTTTGAAACGCCTGCCAGGCAAAGTTTATCCGCGTTTGCGTTAATCTCTGCAACCAAGGCTTTGCAGTCGTTTTCGTCGTCTTCAACAATAAGTACGTTAAGCTTATTTGTCATAAGTGCTCCTATATTTTTTATTATAGTATAAAAACTGTTCCGCCGCAACACATTACGCACGCAATTTAATACAGGAAAAAAATATACCGCAACAAAAAGACAACTTAAAGGGAAATTTTTGAAAAGAAGTTTTAATTATGAGTTTTCTGTGCGCAATTCGCAATTAAATACGCCTGATTCGAAAATCGCGCCGCCAAGAACCGTCAACAAGTAAACTTAAAAAAATAGGTTTGAAAATTCTTTTATTTGTGCAATTTAAAAAACCTAAACCAAACACTTTTTATGTGCTTAATTTAGGTTTAAAGTGGCTGGGGCGAAGTGATTCGAACACCCGAATGACGGAGTCAGAGTCCGTTGCCTTACCGCTTGGCGACGCCCCAATGATATTTACCGACAACGCATGCAAGCGTTTTCAGCGTTTATATTATATAAATAATTTTTAAAAAAAACAAGCGATTTTATCTCTGTTTTGCCAAAATAATAAAATAAAAAAGACGGCGTACTTTTCATACGCCGTCTTTTATTCTGTTTTTGATTTTATGCGCCTTGCGAGTCTCCCGTAATGGCAAACTGTACGTCCGCAAATTCCACAACCAAACCCCTGTTTGCAAACATACAGAGATACATATAGTTGTTATCCGCCGCTACAAAGTCAAAGTCAGTGAAAGTCTTTTTAAAATTGCTCTTTCCGTCCGAAAACGAAACATTTACCGTCTGCCCTATTCTTTCGATGGAAACCGTATAAACAGAACCCACCGCAACCGCAGTAGCATTGCCTGTTTTTGCAAGCGCGCCGTTTTCGCGGCTGAACAGCGCCGAACTGCCGTCGCCGAACGCACCTGCGGTAACATAGTTTGAAGTAATAATTTCCTTGCCCGTATAAGTGTCGGCAGGCTCGCCGTCAATGTAAATATCGTCGCGGAGCATCAGACCGAAACCCGATTGGTTGGGCTTATCTATTCCTACAGCTTTAACCGTAACCGACGCAGAGGCGGTAAAGTTTTTATTTTTATCTATCTGCATAAAAATCGCGCCGAAGCCGTCGCCGTTGCCGTCAAATTTACCGTTATTGTTTGCTGCGTTGCCCACGGTATACTTTCCGTCCGCATAAGCGAGTGTAAAATTACTTGCTTTCTTTCCGCCGATATTTCCTATAACCGTGCGGTACCAGTCGCCCTGCACCTTTCTGTTGGCATATTTCGAAGGGTCAAACACCTCTACGGGAGGTTTTTCGTAGCTTGTATTTATTGCCGCAGTATAGTCGTCTGCCGTGGACGCGGCAGAGTTGGTAATTATATTTGCCTTTAATGAGCAATCCGAAGCCAAAATAGATTTTGCAAACCTGTATGCTACCATTTTCGCGCCGTACATATTGATATGCGTATCGTCGCGCCCGTCGGGAGTTTTAGTTTCGCCGTTGAGTTTATAAGTTGTGTGCGCGTGATATTTTGCCGCAGCGGCATTGTCCTTTTTATATTCTTCTTTGGTTATCTCTGTAAGGTCCACGACGGTTGTGCCCGTTGCCTGACCCAGCGTCCTTATAGCCGCCGCATAATCGCCCTTGTCGGTATTGTGCACTTTTGTTCCCGTATAAGCGCCATTTTCGTCATATCTAACAATCGGGGTGCAAAGTATGGGGGTTGCGCCTTTGTCGGTGGCAAGCTTAACATAATTTTGATACAGCGTATACTGGAACGACGGTCCGTTTACAGTACTGTCATCGGTGTAAGACTTCGTAGGGTCGGTATAACGGGCAGGCTCGTCGCTTTTTTCGTCGTTGTGTCCGAAACCGATTATAAGATAATCGCCCTCTTTTATGCTGTTTTTCAAAGTTGTGTAATTGCCTTCTGTAAGAAAGCTTAAAGAGCTTCTGCCTGACAGCGCAAGGTTGTTAATCTGATTAGGCTCGCAATTTATGTAGTTAAAAAGCTGTGTGCCGTAGCCGTAACGGGGAAGATAATAATTATCGCTGAAACCGCACACTGTAGAGTCGCCCACAAGATAAATTGTGCCGCTAAACTTAGTTGAAGTATCTTTACCGGGTTCGGGGGTGATAATTTCGCCGTCACCGCCGCCTCCGCCGTTGTCTCCACCTTCCGTATCTTCCGGCGTACAAGCCGCTGCAAAAGGCACCAGCATCGCCGCGCCCAACAGTAACGCAAGCCATTTTCTGTTTTTCATTTTCATTCTCCTTACCAAAAAATTAAAGCAATTAAGAATTATATGCGTTACTTTGTAACGCATAAGAGGGGCCCCTCTTGAAAAATTCTATCTTTAAAATTATAACAATTTTGCGCGGATTTGTCAATAGCGAAAAGATAAAACCGCTTGACACGGAGTTAATACCATTTTATAATATAAATTGAATAAATAAGTTGACGGTTGCCACCGGGTAGCCGTGCAATTCACCCGACGGCGCCGTTAGGTCTATGAAGGCGCGCGGACGGGTGTATTTTTTTGGCAATATGAAAAAGATAAGAAATCCTTTTAAAAACTTAAACAAATTCGAATGGGCGCTGTGGGTGTTTTCGCTTGCGGCTATAATCTCCTCTTTTTTCGCAGTAGGAAGCACAGCTTACGCCAACCTTGCCGCATCCCTTTTGGGCGTAACTTCATTGATTTTTGCGGCGCGCGGCGACGCTTTCGGACTTATGCTTATGATGACTTTCAGCGCCATTTACGCTTTTGTCGCTTTTACTACGAAATATTACGGCGAAATGATAATTTATCTGGGAATGCAGATACCTTGCGCAACAGCTTCGCTCATCAGCTGGCTGAGGCACCCTTCGGATAAGGGCAGCGCCGAGGTTAAAATAGGAAAATTCAATAAAAAGCACGTTTACATATTAATTCCGCTTACGGCGGCAATAGTTACGGCGTTCTTTTTCGTTTTGAAAACATTGGGAACGGAAAACCTTATCGTCAGCACGGTTTCCGTCGGAACAAGCTTTGTCGCGCTGTATCTTATGACATTGAGAATACCTGCCTACGCCCTTGTGTTTATTCTTAACGACATTGTGCTTATAGTCCTTTGGTCTATGGCATGCGCAAACGATTTAAACCATTTGGCGCTTGTGGTCTGCTTTTCTATCTTCCTTATAAACGACACCTATACTTTTATTTGCTGGACGCGTAGAAAAGCCAGACAGGACAGAAAATTCAACGAACAGCCCGACCCCCTCACCGAAGAAAGTTAAAAAGAGTAGACAGCCGCCGCGCAAACCTGCGCGGCGGCTGTCTGATTATATGGTGTAATGAATATTCAAAGTTTAAACTTCCCAGCTTATAGTTACCGTCTGGTCAGTACAAACCAAAGTACAACCGTCAACTAAATAATTCCAACCGTCACCTTTGGAAATTGCTTCCCACTGCGCTAAAGTCCCGTCGAAGTTTATCTGTTTAAGCAACACACATTCATAGAAAGCCTGCGCGCCTATTTCCGTAACAGCGGAATGTATGGTTACGCTTTGCAAATATCTGCATCCTGTAAAACAACTGACTTCTATTTCCTTAACGCTTGAAGGAATTTCTAGATTTATAAATCCGGCACCCTCAAACGCCGCCGCTCCGATATATTCCAAATTGTCAGGTAAACTTATATTTGTGAGACTACGGCAATTTCCGAACGCATTGCTTTGAATTGTTGTCACTGTTTCGGGTATGTTAATCTCTTCCAGATTAAAACAATCATAAAAAACCGCGGCATCAATTTCAGTAAGAGAATTGGACAATTTTACTTTCTTCAGGTATTCACAGCCGCTAAATGCCGACTTATCTAAATAATACACCGAGTCCGGAATATCAACCGACGTCAACCCCGAGTCCGCGAATGCAACTTCACATATTTCGGTTACAGAATCCGGAATTGATATGGATTTAAGCGTTTTCATACCTTGAAATGCATATGAACCAATATATTTTATACTTCCGTCGGACGGTATTTCACTTGTGACACATCCGACAACCAATTCTTTTCTTCGTGTATTTATAATGCAATTCTGTAAACTTTTATATTTGGCGTTGTCTTCGGCTACCGTAAGCGAACCGAGTGAACTGCAACCGCCGAAAGCGCCGTTTTGCAAATCTTTTACGTTTGCGGGAATATTGACCGATTCAAGATGTTCGCACATAAAAAACGCGGAAAATTCAATAGTTTCAAGCGATTCAGGCAACGACAAGCTCTGTAACTCCGAACAATTCCAGAAAGCGTTATGTTTAATAATTTTTACTCCTTCCGGAATTACAAAAGTCCTAAAATTGCACCAAGCGAAAGAGCTTTGTTCTATTATTTCAACGCTTCCGTCTGTGGGTAAAACGCTGGTGTTGCAGCCTGCAATAACCGTTTTAGCAGACCTTTCTATTATGCAATTACCTTTACCGTCGTAAACCGCGTTATCCGGAGCCACCGTAAGACTTGTCAATGCCTCGGCACGTTGGCAAATGTCGACTCCTATAGAATTAACTGTTGAGGGGATATCAAGGCTTTCAAGAACAATGCACCTCCTAAATGCTCCCATCCCTATTCTTTCAAGACCTTTAGGCAAATTTACGTTAGTCAATTTAGCACAGCCGTCAAACGCGCCATCATCAATAACTTTTAAAGTAGACGGCAAATCGACTTGCTGAATTCCGCTTGATTTAAACGCCTGTAATCCGATTTCTTCAACGCCTTCGGGAATCACCGCAGTATTGATTTTATAACAACTTGAAAATGCGCTTGGACCTATTTTGACAACCTTTTTTCCGTCTAATTTAGTAGGAATTATAAGTTTTTCAGGCAAAGTTTTTCTTTTGTCATAGCCTGTAATTTCGCAGGTGCCGTCGCCGTTATCTTTATAGACAAACAGTCCTGACAAAACGTAATCGTAATCGCTTTTATTAATTACGACGGTGAAACTGCCTTTATCGAAAACCTCGCCGTAGGTTGCGCTGTAATTGACCGTAAATTCATTTGTCTCACCTTCAGGTTTCATAACTTCGAAAGAAACGTTTTCGTCTCTGTCCGAATCAGGCACGTCAAACGAAAACGCCGCGCCGTCTTTGCTATCCGACGACGGTTTATGGAGAACGGCGTTTCCCGTCTCCTGCCCGTCGATTACGATTTTATATTTAAAGTCAGTAACCTTTTCCCCATCTTTAACGGAATATTCGGCTTCCATACTTACATAAGTTACGTCTTTAAGCTCGGGGGCCGTAAACGCTTTAATGTTCAAACTGCTCTCTTCACCGTCGGTCAACACGCGTTCTCCGTACAAAAGCATTTGCCCGTATCCCGTGTTAAGCGCTCCGTCCAGATAATAGACAACTGAACTTCCGTCGGCTGTGCTTGAATTAACGTCCTTTGCCTCGGTATAATACATTGCGTAAACTATAGGGTCGCCGTTGGCGCGTTTGCCGTTGATTTTTATGCTGTTTGCATATTTACTTTCGGCAGAACTTTCTTTATAAGGAATCGCCATATCCTCGCCGAAAAACGAATCGAAAGCATAAAAATACTTTTGGAACAATTGAACCTCAGACTCCGTTGCGGAACGCGCCCCAACAGTCTTTGCGACCGACCTTACCGAGCTTTCGGGTTTTACGGACGCAAAATTTTCCAAAAGTTTTGCCGTGGATACCGCGCCTACGGCGTAGTCTTCGCCGAGTTCAAGCGCAATAGGGGGAATGCCGCCGCCGTTGGGACTTAACGCTATGGGGAGAGCCACGGCAAGGCATATGCCGGCTACTGCGGCAAGCGAAGTCGCCGCAACGGCTTTTTTGTTTATACCGCCCAATACAACCGTATCGCCGTCGCTGTATGCGGCGGCATTTTCTGCGTTTTCTTCCAAAAGCCCCTCCGCCGCGGCGCAATTGATTATTGTTGCGTATAAATCGGGAACCTTTGTTTCCGCTTCATTGCTTATTGTCTTAAATAATTCTCTTTCATTCATAGCCGTCACCTCAATCTTCCAAAGCTTTTAGCATTTTATCGGTCGCACACGTCAGTTTATAAGTTACGGTGGAAACGGGAAGTGCGAGCATTTCCGAAATTTCGCGCCGTTTATAACCTGCCGCGGCAACAAGAAGAAGTATTTCAAATTCGTCCTGCGGAAGCGTCCTTCTCGCAAGGTCTATGATTAGCCCGTAATCGTCCGTGTTCTGCGACCCGAACAGGCTTGCGTTTTCTCTTTCGTCAACGTAAGTTTCCCTGCCGCGTTTCTTCTTCAAATTCAAAGCCTCGTTTCGGCTTATGCTGAGAACCCACGCGGCGACGTTTGTACCGTTGCGGTACTTTCTTGCGTTTTTTATAACTTTTAAATAAGTCGTCTGCATCACGTCCTCGGCAAGAGAACGCTCTTTTAAAATAGACAGTGCCGTATAATACACCGCCTTATGCGTTTTTTTGTATATGCTTTCAAGCGCTGACGCGTCTCCGCCGGAAAGTCTTTTCATATGCTTGTCAAGCGACACGGCTGCCTCCGATATATCTGCTTTTTGTGTCTTCACTATATAAAACAATTCTGAACGCAGTTTTGCCAGTAAATTCAAAAATTTTTTTAAATTATTTAATAAAAAAAATCCGTCCGACCCGAATTTTCAGGGAACGGACGGAAAAAATTTTAAATTTCAATTAAAAAACCTTTGTTGCGCAGTTTATTTTCAATTTCGTCGAGAACTTCCTCGCTGTCCGCCGAAACGGTGTGGTAATGATACCCGTCGGTCACGCTCATAAGCGGTTTCGACGCGCCCGACACAAGCGAACGGTAAAGTTCTTCTGCGTGCATACGACTATGCAGGTTGAGCCTTGCCGTAATTCTTCCGTACACCCTGTGGTTTACGAAAATATCCTCTATTCTTCCGCCCGCGTCCGTTATAAGCACCCCTTCGTCTACAATCTCTTCAAACGAGTGCCTGCACTTGAAAACTCGGCTTGCCTGAATTTTAACGTCCAGAACATAACCTCTGTTAGTTGCCGTGACGTCGTACCCGTTTGCGCGGATAATTGCTATATCCTGAACAATAACCTGACGCGACACGTCAAAGCGTTCCGCCAAGACGTTTGCCGGTATGGGACTTTCGGCATTGCCGATAAGGCTTAAAATTTCATCCCTGCGTTTTTCGGCTTTCATTTTGCCTCCGTCGGGTGCAGATTTTTAAGGGACAAATCCAGAATTGGAGCCGAATGCGTAAGCGCGCCGCTGGAAACGTAATCCACGCCCGTGGAAATAATGTTTTTAATATTTTCCTTTGTAACGTTGCCGCTGCACTCCGTAAGCGCCCTGCCGCCGATAAGCGCGACAGCTTTTTTCATATCTTCCGCGCTCATATTGTCAAGCATAATTATATCGGCGCCGGCTTCAACGGCTTCCTTGCACTGTTCAAGATTTTCGACTTCCACCTCTATTTTCCTCACAAACGAAGAATATTCCTTTGCAAGTTTTACGGCTTCGGTTATTCCCCCGGCCGCGCCGATATGGTTGTCTTTAAGCATAACCCCGTCCGAAAGATTGTACCTGTGATTGTTGCCGCCGCCCGTCTTAACCGCGTATTTTTCGAAGACGCGCATATTTGGCGTGGTCTTTCTGGTATCCAAAAGTTTTGTCTTGCTTCCTTTTAACAGGGATGCCACTTCGTTGGTATAAGTGGCTATACCGCTCATCCTCTGCAAGAAGTTGAGCGCAGTCCTCTCGCCCTGTAAAATAACGCGCATATCCCCCGTTATTTTAGCTATATATTGGGACTTAGCTACTTTTTCGCCGTCCTTTGCAAAAAATTCTGTTTTTATATTCGGGTCAAGAATTTCGAAAACTCTTTTAAAAACGTTAAGTCCGCAGATAACGCCGTCCTGCTTGCAGATAAGGTCGGCTTCTCCCTCTACATAAGTCTTTAAAACTGCGTTTGTGCTTACGTCTTCGCTCGTTATATCCTCTTTAAGAGCTGATTTTATAAGTTCGTCCGCATTTATTTTAAGCGTTACGGGGTCTGTCATCATCTGCCTCCTTTATGGCGTCAAGCAATATTTTTTTATAATTTTCAAGAATAGCCGCAGGGTCGGAATATTCCTTTAAAAAGTCGTTATTTAAGGCATATTCGGGGGGCAATTCATCAATTTTAGAATAATTTGCCGCTATATCGAGCGCGGCGTTCTTTGCAAAAAGCAAACTTTCCAAAAGGGAATTCGAAGCCAGCCTGTTTGCGCCGTGCACGCCGTTGCAGCACGTTTCGCCCACGGCGTAAAGCCTGAATTGGGTAGTTCTGCCGTCAAGTCCGCTTCTGACTCCGCCCATAAAATAGTGTTGCGCAGGCACGACGGGTATACACTCTTTAAAAACGTCGTAGCCCTCTTGACTGCACTTTTCGACTATCCCTGGAAAATGGGACAAAATTTCTTCCCTGTCGATGGGGCGCATATCCAACCAGACGTGACGGGTTCCGTCCTCTTTCATTTTTTTCAAAATTTCAGCCGTAACAATATCCCTCGGCTGCAACTCGTCGGTAAAACGGTTAAAGTTTTTATCCAAAAGGTGCGCGCCCTCTCCGCGAACCGATTCGGAAATAAGAAAACTGCGCTTGCCGCTTTGGGGGGTGTAAAGGGTTGTAGGGTGAATCTGAACGTAATTGACGTGGTCAACCGCAATGCCCCTTTTAAGACAGACTGCAACGCCGTCGCCCGTCAGCAGACGGAAATTCGTCGAGTGGTCGAAAACTCCGCCAATGCCGCCCGAAGCAAGCACGACATAGTCCGAAAAAATCTTTCCGACTTTGCCCGTTGCATTGTCAAGCGCGACAATTCCCACGCACTCTTTCTCCGTGCAAATCAAATCGAGCATAGTCGTATCAGGCGAAATTACAACGTTTTCAAGCTTTTTGACCGCAAGCATTAGTTTGGAAGTTATTTCCCTGCCCGTACAGTCCTTATGGAAGCAAATTCTGTTTCTTGAATGCCCCCCCTCGCGTGTTACGGAAAGCTTACCGTCGGCATCTCTTGCAAAATCCACGCCCAAACCGACAAGTTCGTCGATAATTTCGGGGGACGATTTTATCATACAGTCGACGGCGGAGGCGTTGTTTTCATTGTGACCGGCCTTCATCGTATCGGCAAAATAGATTTCATAGTCCTCTTCCCCCTGCATACGGCAAATGCCGCCCTGCGCAAGATAACTATCGCTTTCTTCGGGGTCGCCCTTGCAAATTATAAGAATTTTTTTATCTTCCGGTAAATGCAGCGCGCAGTTGAGCCCTGCGACTCCTGCGCCGACAATAATAACGTCGTAACGTTCCAACTAAATAAACCTGCTTTATAAATTAAGTAAAAAAAGTTTACACTAAAACTTTACACCTGTCAAGTCATATGTAAAGATAATTGTAAAATAAATACGCCAAATGAATTAAGCTGATATGAAATCGACAAAAATATATATTTTTATGCGTGTTAAGGCGGCTCAGCCGTAAATATGATAGAACGTAAGAGGTGAAATATGAACGTTTCTTTATTATACGGCAAAAAGACCGAGAGCACCGACGGAAAAAGCGGTTACGTTATTTCAGTAAACGCTTCAAACGGTAAAATAGTCTGCTTTACCTGCGCCGACGAGAACGAAAAAGAATTTACTATCGACGTTAAAAACATTGTAAAAATCGGGGATAAAATTATATACGAAGACAGAGAACACACCTTAAAAAACGCAAAACCCGTCCGCCTCGGCAGGGCAGGGTTTGACGAGTACGGAAACTTTCTCGGTTGCGTTGAAGATTTTACGTTTTCGGGACAAAAGCTTCTTAAAGTCAAAATAGGAAGAAAAAGCCACCCTGCGGAAGAGCTTGTTTACGGAGACGTGGTTATAGTAAAAAACCGCAAAAAGCTTAAAAGCGACGTGTTGAAAAACGGAAAAGTAATTATTAAAAAAGGCACGCCGCTTACGGAAAGCGTTTTAAAAACCGCGAAAGAAGAGGGCGAATACATTCAGACAAACCTGAAATCGCTTTAATGTTTTTATTCAGCAAAAATAGCGTTAATTCGACCATATTCGGCACCCTTTGCAAGAATTTAAGGCTATAATTAAACTGATGTTTTCAGATTTTTTCGATAAAGTTTACAACTATTTGGGCAATATACCTTTCGACACCTTGATTGCGCTGATATGGGGGTCGTACCTTGCGATATTCGTTGCGACGTTTATCGCAAATATGTGTTCGGGCAAAATTAAAGCCGCGTCGAAACGGCCTTTTCTATGGCTGACAAACGCATATACTGCGGTAACCCTTGCGGCGTTTCTTTTAAAATGCGAGCTTGCTTCCTCGCTTACCGCTTCCCTTATTTTTTGGGTAATAGGCTATATACTCTACGGCGCGTTAAGCGCATTCGGCGTCGGACCGCAAAAAAAATACGCCGCGGCGCAAGCGGCGGCGGCAAACTCTATCCCCTTGCAGCCGATTAAAGCGGCACAGCGCGAGCCACAGGCTCAAATACCTGCCGCTAAAAGCAGCGTAAGGCTTGAACACGCCATAGCCGTAACAGATAAGCTTTTGACTAAAAATCTCGCCAAATCGGACAGGCAAGAGCTTGAAAAGCTTAAAAACACGCTTGCTGTTTTAAAAATTAAGGGAACGCTCAACCCCACCGAAGCCGATATATTAAACGAAAATTTCAACGCGCTTTTGAAACTTATGGCAAAATACAACGTTTGAATCAGCATATTAAAAGCCGACCGCAATCAAGCGGTCGGCTTTTATTTTGAGCTTTTATTTTAAGGCAAATCTATCTGTCTGCGCCTGAAAATGTTTATAATGGTTGCGGAGATTTTCTCTTCAGAACAACCGGTAATCAACGCCACGGCTTTCTTGTATAAGGCAAGTTGTTTGAAGTAAGTTTCAATCAGCATAGCGTCGCTTTTAGACGAATATTTATAGTCGATAATTTTAAACCCGAAACTGCCTTCCGCCAAAAGGTCTATTGCGCCCTGAATAAGAACGCCGTCGTCTGCGTCTGTTTCCAATACCTCTTTGGCTTTAAGCCTGCATAAAAATTCCTGTTCCCTGTAAAGCTTTGCGCCTTCCAGACATGAAAATACCGGCATTTTTAATATTTCTTCAAGTTCCGCGGCGTTCAGAAGTTTTGCCTGTTCTTCTGTCATACGACCGGAAGCCGTAAAATTCGAAATCTCTTCTTCAATTTCCGAAAGCGTTCTTTTCTGAAAGTCGCAAAGTTCGAGGAACCTGTGGTATGCCGTTCCCCGTTCCGTTCCCGTTTCGCCCTCTCCGTTAAAAAGTTTGTGTTCCGCAAAATGCTGTTCGGCGTCCTTTAAACGCAAAATTGCCGAAGCCGAACTTTTGACGGGCAAATCAACGCTGTTTTTGTGCGCATACTCCTGCATAAACCTGCTTTCGATGCTTTCAACCAAGTTCTTTTCGGGCCTAAATACCATAGTTTCGCCGAGAACGGAGGACGAAATTTCCGACTTGGGCTCCGTCTGTTCGGCGGTAAACTTGCTTATATCAAAAATGTCGGCATAACACTTTGCGTCATAAACCGCAGTCGGGTCAAAGGGTTTTTGCTCCTCGCACATAATATACAGATTACACATTGCACGCGTACAGGCGACATAGAAGAGATTGAGTTCGTTTCCCAGCTCCTCTCTTTCGTCCTTTATTTTATACAGACGTCTTAATAGCGTTTTCTGCGCAAGCAGTTTCTGCGTATCGTAACATTTGGGCGCAAAGCCGTAAAGTTCGTCGAAAGGCATTTCGCTGTAATCCTGACCCTTGAACGTTCTGCAAATGTCGGCGATTATTACCACGGGAAATTCCAACCCCTTGGACGCGTGCATAGACATAATTTTTATACTGTCGGACGGAGCCGCCGCGGCGGCTGAAACCGAATAGCCGCCTGCCTTGATTTTTTGTAGAAAAGCCGAAAGCGGAAGCGAAGCGCCCTCTTCGGCAAGCCGTAAAACATTTTTAACTTTCTGTTCTCCGCCTGCGCCGAAACCGCACTCCAAGCCGTACGTTTCAAGCAGTTCGTCTATAAGTTCGCCGACAGGCAGAATTTCCGCCAAATCACGCAATTTTTGCAATTGCCCCCAGAATATGTTTAACTTTCGGGCGAGCGCGCCGGGAAATTCAGCATATTTTTCACAGCACTTTCTGAAAGAAAGCTTGTCTTTACTGTTTGAAAAAGTCAGCCTTATCTGGGCGAGTTCGTCCTCGCAGAAACCGCCCAAAGGCGATAAAAGCGCAGTCACAAGCGGTATATCCTGTTCGGAGTTGTCTATTAAAGATAGGATATCCAAAACCTGTTTTACTTCCGAAAGCTCGCAGATGTTCGCTTCCTGCGCGCCTGCAACGGGATACCCCTCGTCAAGAAGGGCGCGCACAATTCCGTCCGCAGAACCGCCCTTGTTTTTGCGCGTCAAAATACATATGTCGCCTGCCTGCGTATCGACAAACTTACCCGATTTCAAATCGTAATGCTTGCCGCAAAGCGCCTTTTCAACTACGGAAAGAACAGCCAGACCTTCTCGCGTGTGCCTGCCGCTTTTGGAAGCTTTCAGCACCGAATACACGTCTAATTCCGCCTCGTCTTCAATTTCTTTACCGAAAACGCGTAATTTTGCTTCGCCGTAGCCGTCCGGATAAAGTCCGCCGCCGCGCATTACGGAACTTCCGGCGTAATCTATGCCGCAGACTTCACTGCGCATAGCGGAGGGAAAAAGCCCGTTCACGAACTCCAAAACCCCGTCCGAACTCCTGAAATTGCTTGAAAGTTTCAATGCGTTGCCGCCGTCTTTTGCAAAATGCGAAAATTTTCGGGAAAAGAACTCGGATTTACTGCCTCTGAACCCGTAAATTGCCTGCTTTACGTCCCCGACAAGGAATATCTCGCCCGTCAATGCCGAAATTATTTCTTCCTGCACGGGGTTCACATCTTGGTATTCGTCTACAAAAACGTATTTAAACCGCGAAATTATCTCTTTTTTTACTTCGCTGTTTTCCAAAAGGCACAACGTAAGGTGTTCTAAATCGTTATAGTCAAGCTTGTTCTCGTCGCGCTTAACTGCGGCATATTCCCTGTCCAACTGCAATAGAATGTTTGAAAATGCAACGGCGGTTTCACCGCTTTTCAAAAAGCGCGCGTGTTCTTCGGCTTCATCCTCCAAGTCAGGAAGAGCCGAATTGTAGCGCTTTGCTATTCCGTCCTTAAAAGCCTTGAATTCCGCCCCGACCTGTTTATCGGCCGGCGCGTCCACAGGCTTGCGCGTAACGCTAAGGGGCGGTTTGACACCGAAAAGCCCGTTTAAAAAGCAGGTGCTTAAAGATACCGTCATTTCGTCGAAAATCTTATTATATATTGCCGCCTTTGCCGTAACGGGAAAGGTTGATTTATAGCTTTCAACGGCACATATAAGGGGGGCAATCTTGTTTTTCAGCTTATCTAAATAGGCATTGCAAACCTCTTTGAAACCGTCTTCGCAGTACAGTTTTTGAGTGTTTATAAGGCTTTGCTCGTACTTTGCGTATGTGCGCACGTCGGCGTGAGCTTCCCACAGAAGCTTTCTGAGCGCCATATCGCTGCGCTTTCTCATATACCGTTTTAAAAGATGTTTGAAATCGGGGTCATCCTCTTCGTACAGCCTTTCAAACAGGGCGTCCGCCGCGCGCTGTTTAAGTTCTTTAGCCACCGCGTCGTCGGCTGAAATTATGTCAAACCCTGCATCAACACCGTCTAGCGCGTAAAAATACGTCCTTATCAACCTTGCGCAAAACGCGTGTATTGTAGAAATATTTGCAGAAGAAACTTTAGAAAGTTGCGTTTTAAGCCAGGCCTTTTCCTCAACCGCGGTTTCCGCTTTTTTTATTATCGCCGCGCGGAGCTTTTCTTTCATCTGCGCCGCCGCCTTCTTTGTAAAGGTCACGGCCAGCACGTCGTCAAGGTCCGCGCCGCCGATAACGGCGTTTACAAGCTTTTCAATCATTACAAAAGTTTTTCCGCTGCCTGCCGACGCGGACACAATTGTTCTGCCCGAACTTTTTATAGCCACGGACTGCTCATCAGTCAGTTGCATTGCCGTCCCCCTTTATTTTTCTTACAAGGGCGGCAATCTGCGAACATTTGACAGGTTTAGCCTTTCTTTCTTCGCCGTCCCTGCCGAGATTAATTCCACAACTTCCGCCCGACTTGCAATATTTGCACGCGCCCTCCGCAGGAGAGGGCGAAACGTTGCCAGAAAGCATTTCCTCCACCCCGGTCTCTGCGACAAGAACGGAATACTGCAAAAAATCGGTAAAATCCGACTGCGGCATAGCGCTTTCCACCCGTCCGCCGCTCAGATATGCGTTTACATAATCGCTTTTTTTCTTAGGCTCGGCGCTGTTGTCGGACGCCGCAACAACATCCTCGCTTCCGTCCATAAAACCTTGCAGGCGGAAAACGCCGTCCTGCCTGTCCTTATATTCCAGCGAGGCGGGGAAATAATACGCCCCGACCGCGCGTTTGCCCTCGGATACAGCCAAAAGATACAGCGGAAGCTGTAATTTTGCGCCCGTATAATATTTTGCCGCGGCAGGGTCGATATTTCCTGTCTTATAGTCGATTATTCTTACCATATCGCCGCTTTCGTCCACGCGGTCGATACGCCCGTAGATTTTAACCGACGGCAGTTTGATTTCACAAGCGCACTCTGCCTTGGAAAATCCGAACGAAGAATTTTTAAGCTGTTCGTACATTCCTTTGGAAATGCAGACGGCTTCGTTTAAAAGTTCTTCGGCAACGTATTTTCCGCTGCCGCTTTCAATCAGGGATGAATAAGGCGGCTTTGACAGTTTGTCTTCGGCAATCTGTCTTGCCCTGAGGCAAAGCGCGCTCTCGTCCGAAATATCGTTTGTCTCTTTTGCGACGTCCTGTAAAACGGCATGGATAAAGGTGCCCGTATCCGCGGCGCGTATAACGCCTTCTTCTCGCTCCTGCACTTTGAGCCCCTGCCTCATAAAACCAGAATAAGGGCAGGCAAAATAACTTTCCAACGCGGTGGGCGAAAGACTGCCGCGGTTGCCCGTGTAAAGCCGTTGCCCACAGGATATGGCGCGTTTAACGGGCTTTCTCAGGGCTGACTCCGCCTCTTTACCGTATCCGTGTCTTTCCAGAACGGCATAAACAGAAGATGCCTCTTCCGCATGAGAATACTTGCGCAGATGTTTGATGGCAGGTAGTTTTTCACTGCAAAAATAGGGCACGGCTTTGCCCGATTTTTCAATTTTTTTCATATCGACGGGCGCGACAGGCTTGCCGCCCAAAGTTAAAAACACCGCCTTAGCGTAAGAAACTATCTCGCTTACGCCGCTTTCCTCACCGTTAAGCCTTGACGGATAAGACAGATACAGCCTGTTTCTGAAAGCACATATATTAAGCGCGCATGTCTCCCTTACGCGCGCGTTTACCTGACGTATCTTAGGGGATATGTTGAGGTTTACGCCCTCTAACGCCGAAATTTCCCTATCCGTAAGAAGAGACGTGTCCGCACTTGCGCAAGGCACTTCGCCCGTGAGTCTGGCCGCAAAAACCACGTTTGTGCCCGTATTTGCCGTTGCCGACAAGTCGCCGACGAAAACGGCGTCGGCTTTGGGCGGTATAAGCGAAATTTTCATAGCGGCAAAGCCGCTTTTTAATATCTTTATAAAGTCTTTTAACGCGATATCCGTGCCACAGATACTCTCCGCCTCGCTTAAAACGCTTAAAACTGCGTCGAACGCCCTCGCGCTGAACTGCGCATGCGCAGGCTTATCGCTTTTAAACTTTTCCGCAATATCTTTTAGCTTTTCCTGCACACCAAAATCGGCTAAAATTGTGCGTATCCCCCTGCATATGCTTGAAATACCGCCTTTTACCGATATTTTTGACAGACCGTCAAGGAATGTCGTACGCACTTTTTCAACAGTTGCATAATCAAACCCCAAAGCTTGCATAACTTCGGGTTTAGGCTGTCTTTTAACTCCCGAGCGGTAATTTGCAAGCCTTAAAAAATAGTTGCGAAAAACGTCTTTTTCCTCTCGCGTAGCAGGAAAATAAGGTGATGATATTACCCCGTCCACATCGGGGAATGCGCAACCCGAAGAGGCGCATAGCAAATAATTAATTATAAATGCACACAGCGGATGTTCGCCCAATGACAGCTGTCTGTCCGCATAATAGGGGATTTTAAACCGCGAAAAAACCCTTGCAAGCGCCCGTTCGCTTCCCTCCAAATCAGGCAGCATAACTGAAATTTTGGCATACCTTTCGCCGCCGTCCAAGACGTGTTTTTTTATGCTTGCGGCAATAAATTCAAGTTCTTCTTCCCCGTCGCACGCCTCAAATATGCTTACCCTGTCGGTTTTTAAAGGTTCGGAATAGAAACTGTCAGGATTAAACAAAGACTTCCTTAAAATTTCCGCTTCGGGCAGCCCTTTACTGCTATCGCAGATAATTTCAGCCCCACCGAAATCCTGAGCGACCGAAATAAATGTCGGCGCAGCCTCGTTGACGTAAAGCTCTTCGCTTCCGCCTATAAACAGACCGTATACGTCGCGCGCAGTCGAAAAAGCCGCGCGGACGCTTTCGGCGGAAGTTGAAGTAAACGCCTGAAAGCCCAAAAACACAACGCAATTGCCTCGTATTTTAGAACTTTCCTCTATCACTCCGCCGATTTTCCTGAGATAACCGTTTCTGTCCTGCTTGCCGTTTTCTTTTAAAAACTTTTCGTATTCGGCATAAATCAAAGCCAAATCGTGCAGTTTGCCACCGAGAAGCCCTCCCTTTTCCGCCGCTTTCGCCGCGTCTTCCGCGGATACGCGCGATGAATACAAAAGCGCAATGGTATCGTACACCGTCTGCGCCGCAGCCGAAGCAGAAAGCTTTTTAAACAGCTGCAGACCGTCCTTATTGTCTTCAATGATTTTTCTTACCGCCATTGCCGAGCCCTGACTTGACAGAACGTTGTCGAACTTGCCCGTTTCCGAGGCAAGAAAACGCGCAAGAGTATAGACGGAAGTTAAAAAAGTTCCGCCCACCGCCGAGCAAACTGTGCGTTCGGCGGCAAGGGAAAGCCTGTCCTCGCAGAAAATGACGGTTTTTATGCCTTTTTCTTCGTTTTCAGCCACTATTTTTTTAAGTTGTCCGAGCGCCGCCGACAGCGCGGCGCAGTTTACCGCGTAAATCATTTTATAACCTTTTTTTATTATAACATAAAGTTAAAGGCATTTTAAATATTTTAGGCACAAAAGTTTTTACAAAATAGAATTTATATGCTATAATAATCGTGATTAACTAAAATTTTCAGGTAAATTTATGAGAAAACGCTTTTTTGTTTCCGCCATAATAGCCGCCGCAGGTTGCGCGGCAGTGCTGTCCGGATGCGTCGGCTGCAACGGTTGCAACGGCGGCGACGGCAAAAGAAACGCCGCGGCGTTCAGTTCCAACTGGTATGCGGATACAAACTTTAAATACATTCAGCCCACTTTCTGGGAAGAAAACAAAGAAGTTATAAATTATAAAGTCAAGTTCGACGCGGAGACAGCAGGCAACAGAACATACAAAGTCGAATATGCCGAGGGCGATTATAAAACGACCTTTTACGCAATAAAAAACTTTGACGCCTCCGTTATCTGCGAAGAATTCAAAAGCGGCTATCCCGAAACGGCGCCCTCCGTGTACTATTACAAAACAGAGCTTTCCATATCATCCGTTAAATTCACGTTAGGCGGCGAAACCAAGACTTTCGACGAGTCGAACGGCGGCGATACACGCGTAGTCACCGAATGCTATTTCCTTGACGTTCAGAACTATTTGCGTCCGCTGTATTCGGTGCAGGATATCAAGACGGTTTCCCCTGCCGAGTACCAGGTTGACAACCTTGAACGCGCCTACAAGCAGTTTAACGAATTGCATACGACAAGCTATTCATTCGACGGAAATAACGCAAAGACGGTAATAATAAACCGCCTTGACGGCGACAATAAAACAGAAAAGACAGTTACGGGGCTGAACGAAGGGGACAACTCCCTTATCGACGTCGCAGGGCTGAACGTAGCCGTGCGCGCAATGCAACTCGGCGGCGGTTTCAATCAGCTTCTCAGCCTTTACTCGCCCTCGGGAAATAAACAGGACTATATCTTTACGGGTTCTTCCGCAAGCCTGCCCGAAGAAGAGAGAAAGACGGTTGAAACCGAACTTTTAAAACACGGGCTTTTTAAAGAAGAAAAAGACGGCGACGACAAAGTAAAACCGCTTGAAACAACCGCCGTTACCGCGGCTTTGAACGCAGGGCTTAAAGGCGTTTCCCAGACATATTGGTTCACCGCCGTAAAAAACGATAAAAACAACACGGGCAGAGCTACTATGGTTAAAATGTCTGTTCCGTTGAATTTCAGCCTCGGAACGTTCAACTACGTTTTAGAATCGGTTGAAAGCACACTTTGGAACGGAAAATAAAATTAAATAATCGAAAGCTCCGCGCAGAATTGCGCGGAGCTTTTTATTTTTTTATAAATTGCAGAAGGCTTTCCGAAATGTATAATCACATACAAAAACCGACGTTTAATTAAGCGATAATATTAAAAATATCAACTTACTACGTTTCTTGGCGCGCCGTCGATATAAGCTTTCAAATTGCCTGCGACTATACCTAAAAGACGCTGACGCGTCTCACGGGGAACCCAGCCGATATGCGGCGTAATATAGCAATTCTTTGCGCCGTACAACGGATTGTCCGCAAGCATAGGCTCCGCCGCAACCGTATCGAGGCAGGCGCCCTTTATTGCGCCGCTGTTCAAGGCGTCGGCAAGCGCGCGCTCGTCTATAAGCCCACCCCTTGCGGTGTTAATAAGCACAGCGTCCTTTTTCATCAAACTTAAAGCTTCCGCGCCGATTAATTTTTCGGTCTGCGCGTTGAGCGGACAGTGCAATGAAAGGATATCGCTTTCTGCAAGCAGCTCCCTGAAATTCACTACCTTATAGGGGCAGTTCTTGGGCACGGTGCGCGTACAAACCAAAACCTCGCACCCGAAAGCCTCCGCAATTTTGGCAACAGACTTGCCTATATTGCCGTAACCATAGATACCGAATTTCTTGCCGTACAACTCTGTCGTAGGAAAGGGGAAATAGCAGAAAGTTTTGCTTTTTATCCAATCGCCCGAAGCGACGGACGAGGTGTACTGCGAAATTTTGCCGTAAAAATTCAAAAGCAAAGCAAAAACGTGCTGACTTACGGAATGGGTAGAATAGTCGGGCGCATTGCAAACGGTTACGCCGTGCCTGCGGCACGCCTCAATATCCACAACATTATAGCCCGTAGCAAAGGTGCCGACGTATTTCAAACCGGGGCAGGCGCACAGCAAAGCTTCGTCCACCTCGACCTTGTTTACAATCAGCGCCTCTCTGTCGGCGCAAAGTTCAAAGAGTTCCTCGCGTGTGAGTTCCCCGAAAAACTTTACGTCGCCTAAGCTTTCGAATTCTTTAAAATCCAAATCGTTGTTATAGGATATCGCGCTTACGTTTACCGCTATTTTCAATACCGTTCCTCCGAAATTTATCTGTTTGTAATATCGTAACTCAATTTAATCAGACTTTCTATCTCGCCGTCGGAAACATCCGACGCAAGCACGACAGAAATCCAATGAGTTTTATTCATATGATAGGCCGGAAAAATTTTCCCCCTATGCTTTTCGGTTAAAAACTCCCGTAAATCGGGCGGACATTTAAGATTTAAAAGCTCGTTCTTCTCACTGCCAAGACCGCACACCGAAAGGTATTTTTCCGAAGCTTTCAAAATAACGCCGAACCACTTCCCTCCGCCGTGTTTTAAAACAGTGGAATAGAAATCTCCCTCCCAAGGCGTATCGCAATAAACGGACGGCAGGGAATTTGCAAATTTAATTATTTCTTCCTTAGTCATATCAATTCAAACGTAAAACAGTCCTCGCCCAAACTTGTCTGCCTTTGAAAGGATGCGCATTCTCCCTCGCGTTCAAGCACGAAGTAGTGCGCTTCCGCGCCCTCCATCAGGCGGAAACAGAGTGAATTTTCTATAATACCGTCGATAATTATACGGAAAAAATTCAAGCGGAAAATTCCGTCCAGAATATATTCGCCTTGTTCGGCAGGCAAAATCTGCTCGCCGCCGTATTCGGTGTCGCAGGCGACTGAATTTACAGTAACTTTTAGCCGCATAGCTCTTTTATTGTAACAAAATTATGATAAAAAAGCAACATAAATTTGCACGGGGGTATGTACAAATAAAAATAACGGTGCTATAATTGTTTTAGTTAAGGGGATTTTTATTTTGCGCAGTCGCGCAGTTTTACCCTTAAACGGCAATAAGGCGGAAATTTATGACGGATAAAAACAGCATAAGATTTATAACTATGGGCGAACTGTTATTAAGGCTTTCGCCCCCCAATTATGAAAAAATACGCACGACCGACGAGTTTAAGGTAACATACGGCGGCGCGGAAGCCAATGTTGCGGCGTCACTTTCCAACCTCGGTATAGACGCCTCGTATTTCACCGTAGTTCCCGATTCTTCTATCGGCAAAGCGGCTATCAGATATCTTAGAAGCAACGACGTGCACTGTTCGCCCTGTATTTATTCCGACAAGGGCAGAATGGGCATTTACTTTCTCGAAGAGGGCTTCGGGGTGCGCTCGTCAAAAGTGACTTATGACAGAAAGGACTCCTCTTTTGCGACTTACGATTTTTCAAAGCTCAATTTTAAGGCGATATTAAAAGATTTTACCTGGCTACACACGTCGGGCATCACCCCGGCACTGTCCGAAAACTGCAAACAGCTTGTGTTCTACGCTTTGAAAGCGGCGAAAGAACTGGGTCTGACCGTAAGTTTCGACTGCAACTTCCGCTCAGCGCTGTGGGGCTGGCAAGAGGCGCGCGACTGCATAACCGAATATCTGCCTTATGTTGACGTTTTGTTCGGAATAGAACCCATAAACTTGCGCGGCGCTGACGGGAAGGACATTAAAGACGGTCTTTCACTCAACCCCACATATAAAGAGCAGGACAGAATTTTCCGCGAACTGCACAAGCGTTATAACTTCAAGGCAATTGGCAGACACGTCAGATACGTCCATTCGGGCAGTGAAAACAGCCTTAAAGCGTTTATGTGGTACGACGGGGAAACCTACGAAAGCCGCACTTTCCGCTTCAATATATTAGACAGGGTCGGCGGCGGAGACGCGTTCGCAAGCGGAATGATTTATGCGCTTATGCGCAAAATGCCTGCCGAGGACATTGTAAATTTTGCCGTAGCTTCGTCGGTAATAAAACACACAATGCACGGCGATTTCAACATCACAGACGACGAAGAATCCATTATAAAACTTATGAACCAAGAATACGAAATAAGAAGGTAATAAAAAAGCCGCTCCGCTATGAATTGGCGGAGCGGCTTTTTTAATTGATTATATATCAACCGAAAATCAAAGAGAACAGATTATAATCGCGGAACACGACAACCGCGACAAGCGAAATCGTTGACATTATTTTTATAAGTATGTCAAGCGAGGGACCCACAGTGTCTTTTAAGGGGTCGCCCACAGTGTCGCCCACGACAGCCGCGTCGTGCGCAGGCGAGCCTTTACCGACATATTCGTTCTCAGCTTTTTCTTTTGCGTCCGAAGCTTCTGCTTTTGCCGCATTTTCGGCTTTTGCTTTTTCTATCTCTGCCTTTACCTCGTTCAGTCCGCCTGCCTCTATATACTTTTTGGCGTTATCCCACGCGCCGCCCGAGTTTCCGCAGAACAGCGCAAGCATAATTGCCGTAACCGTTGCGCCGATAAGCACGCCGCCGACAAAATAAGGTCCGAACACAAATCCCGTAACCAAGGGGAAGAGAATACAGAAAATGCAGGGTATGCGCATTTCCTTTATTGCGCCCTGTGAAGAAATCTGTATGCAGGTTTTATAGTCCGGCAACTGACTTCCTTCCAAAATACCGGGGTATTCCCTGAATTGCCGACGGACTTCCTCCACCATCTTTCTTGCCGCCTTTGCGACAGCTTTTATTAGAAGACCCGAGAAGAAGAACGGCAATGCCGCGCCGCATAGAGCTCCGCACAGTGTCAGGGGGTCGATTATGTTTAAAAGCAGGTTTTCGCCTGCGAAGGCGTAAAGGTAGGTCGTCATAAGCGATAGCGCCGCAAACGCCGCGGAACCTATCGCAAAGCCCTTGCCTATCGCCGCCGTGGTGTTGCCTACGCTGTCAAGCTTGTCGGTTATTTCGCGCACTTCGGGGTCGAGTTCGCTCATTTCAGCAATACCGCCGGCATTGTCCGAAATAGGTCCGTAGGTATCGACGGAAACGGTCGCCGCCACAAAAGAGAGCATACCGAACGCCGCGCAAGCAACGCCGTACATACCTGCAAGCTGGTAAGAACCGAATATGGCAAGCGCAAGCACTGCGACGGGAAGCATACAGCTTATCATACCCGTTGCAAGCCCCTGCGTCACCGTGAGCGCAGGTCCCTCTTTCGAAGACTGGGCTATGCCCTTTGTCGGCTTGTAATCGTAACTTGTGTAGTATTCCGATATAATACCTATCACTATGCCTGCGATAATTCCGCAAACAGCCGCAAGCCAGGGTGAAAATTCGCCAACGTTAAAGCCCACCCAAGCTTTCATTTCGTCCCAACTGCTGCCTCTGAACATAAAATAGCTTAAAACACAGCCTGCCGCAACCGTAATGCCTGCAGCTATCCAAGTGGCAATGTTCAGTTCCATATGCACGTTTTTAGAAAGACGAGGTTTTAATACTATGTAAGAGATACCTATAATGCAAGCAAGTATGCCGCATGCGGCGAAAACTATGGGGAACAGCATAAGGCCGTTCAAGAAGTCCGCATTGTCGCTTGTAAAAGCCGAAGTATGTATAAACAACTCGCAGGCAAGCATTACCGCAGAAAGTATCGCGCCGACGTAACTTTCAAGAAGGTCGCTGCCCAAACCTGCGACGTCGCCCACGTTGTCGCCCACGTTGTCGGCAATGGTAGCAGGGTTTCTGGGATCGTCTTCGGGTATGTGAGCTTCCGTTTTGCCCACAAGGTCTGCGCCCATATCGGCAGCTTTTGTATAAATTCCGCCCCCTACGCGATTGAACATTGCAATGATAGAACAGCCGAGCGCGTAACCCGAAAGGGTCATTGTAAACGACGCGTCAAGCCCCGTTATGAAGTTTTTGGCAATGCTGTCAGTTACGATTTCGTTAATCTGCCCTGCGCCGAGCCCGAATATAAGGTAGACCGCGACGACGCCGAACAGCGCGAAGCCTGCAACGCAAAGCCCCATAACCGAACCGCCCTTGAAAGCGACCTTTAACGTCTTGCCGACGTCTTTGCTCTCTCTTGCGGCGTTCGTCACGCGGACGTTGGCATAAGTTGCAATCTTCATTCCTACCCAGCCTGCGGCGGCGCTGACCGCCGCGCCTATAATGAACGCTATTGCCGCCTGCCAGCTTATGACCACAAACACGACTACGGCTATCACCGCGCCTATTATCGCCACAAGCTTATACTCGTACTTGATAAAGGCGTTTGCGCCTATTCTGATTGCGCCGGCGATTTCGCCCATTTTTTCCGTTCCCTCTTCAAGCTTTTTAACGCAGAAGTAGTTGAACACGGCGTACGCTACCGCAAGCACAATGGCTATGCCTGCAACTATAAGAAGTAAATTCCCCATATCATTCTCCTATCCCGTAATTTATGCGCGGCTTGCGCCGATTGTTAATTTTCTTTCGGTAAACTTTTAAGATACGCGTCCATTGCATATGCGACGCGTTTGGAGGTTTCAACCGCCTCCACAACCGTTTTTGCACCCTTGACAACGTCGCCCGAGGCAAACAGCCCCGCCCTTGTGGTCGAACCGTCGGGGTTGATTTTCGCAAGTCCTCTTTCGTTTGTTTCAAGCCCTTCTGTCTGTGTCAGAATGAGATTGGACGGTCTTTGCGAAATGCAAATCATCACGGTGTCCGCTTTCATAAGTTCGGTTTCTTCCGTAGTCTTTATTACCCTGTGTTCTTCGTCGCACACGGTAGTTGCGAATATAACACCCTCGTCGGTGATTTCCACGGGAGTTTTATTGTATACGAACTGCGCGCCCTCGATTTCGGCGTATTCCTTTTCCTCTTCGCTTGCGGATACTTTATCGCTTCTTACAGTTATATATACGTCCTTTACTCCGCGCCTGAGCGCAGTGCGCGCCACGTCCATCGCAACGTTGCCGGCGCCTATTATCACCATGCTTTTGCCAAGGTCGTAAACTTCGGGGTCTTCGAGGAAATGTACGCCGTAGTGAACATGCCCCAGAGTTTCACCCTTGATATTCAAAGCAATGGGCCACGTTACGCCCGTGCCTATGGAAATTGCTTTAAAGCCGTCCCTGAACAGCTCTTCTATACCGAACGCCTTGCCAATGGTGACGTTGTATCTTATTTTAACGCCCAGCTTTTTCAGAAGCCCTTCATACTTGTCGACTATAGATTTCGGCAGACGGAATTCGGGTATTCCGTATCTGAGTACGCCGCCTATTTCGGTCTTGCTTTCAAAAACAGTCACGTCGTAACCGAGCTGAGCCATTTTTATGGATATGGTTATACCGGCAGGTCCCGAACCCACCACCGCAACTTTAATGCCGTTGGGTTCGGCTTTTTCCAAAGCAAGGCTGTCAAGATAATGCGAGGAGACGAAATTCTCAATCGTGCTCACCTCTACGGGTTCGCCTTTAAGCCCCCTGATGCAGTGCCCCTGACACTGGTTGCCGTGGTTGCACACGATAGAACAAACCACTGAAAGCGGATTGTTGTCAAACACCATTTTGCCGGCTTTTTTGATATCGCCGTTCAAAAAGGACGAAATCATTTCGGGTATGGGCGTGTTCACGGGGCAACCCTGTCTGCACAAAGGTTTTTTACAGTTTAAACATCTTTTCGCTTCGGCTATAACGTTATGCGCCATAACTACACCTCATAATAAATTATTTTTTATTTCTTCAATCATTTCTAAGTATTCTTCATCGGTTAAATAGACCTTTTGAGGGTTCATGGTAAACGTTCCGCCCCACTCGTCGCCGCCCTTGTATTTGGGGCAGAGGTGCATATGCAGGTGACAGCCCGTGTCGCCGTACGCTCCGTAATTGAGCTTATCGGGCTTGAAAACTTTGTGTATTGCTTTTGCCGCGCGGTTTACGTCCGCAAAAAAAGCGTTTCTGTCTTCGTCGGAAATATCGACTATTTCGCTGACGTGGTCTTTGTACGCGACTATGCACCTGCCTCGCTTTGACTGCTCTTTAAACAGAATAAGCTGACTTACAGACAGGTCGCAAATTTTAATACCGAACTTTGCAAGCGGTTCGCCGCCGACGCAGTAACCGCAATTTTGGTCTTTCATATAATTATCTCCCACCCTTACATTTTTTAACATACCCATTCTATCACAAGGTTTTTCAATATTCAATAGGTAAATTCAAATTCACCCCCGATTTTGTTTTACGCCGCGCATACAGCGAAAAGGCAAAATTAACTGTTGCCAAAATAAACCGTAACCCCACTTACTCATCGCCATAGAAAAATTAAATTTTATGGTCGCTTGCATTTGAAGATTTTTAAGCAAGCTTTAAACTACGGCGGCAAGCAATATTTTTTCTTTCGGCAATAATCGTTAATTTTTTACAAATTCGGAAAAATTTTCAACATAGTATTGAATAATTAAAATTCAGGGTGTATAATGTATCGTAAGGAGGAAAGTTATGGATAAATCTTTTGCTAAAAAAGTTATCTCAGTTGTGTTGGGCATAACGCTGATACTTTTAATTTTTTCAACTGTAACTTTAATTGTCGACACCGTTCTATTTGACGACTTAAAGTACTTCAACAGAACAGATTTCGATAATTTACAGAAATTTTTCAAATGGTCGGGCACGGGGCTTATTTGTCTGATAATCCCGACGGTTGCAAGCTATGTTTTCGCATATTTCAGCAACAGAAAGATAATGACTTTGATTGCCTGCGTTTTCAGTTTTATCACGGCGATAAGTTGCTTTGTTTTGTTCGGCGTATGCCGCGTTTACGCGCTGGAAGGTTTTTCGTCGACCAATTATGCTTCCGCTTCGCTGTATTTCAATAAATTCATTCAAATTGCCGTATCGGTGATGCTTCTGGGCGCATACTTTTTAACGGACCTTTTGCGCAAAACGCCCAAAGCCGAAACAGAAAATAAAGACGTGGAGGAAATCAAAAATGAAGAAAATTAAGTTCTTTGCAACGGTTATCGCCTGTGTCGTCTGTCTCTGCGTCGCGCTTACGGGCTGTTCGGGTTTGGGCAGCTACGTTTACGGAAGCTTCAATTATAAAACCGTTTTGGACGGTTCCTACTATGATATAAATTACAATTTCAGCGTTGACGTAGCCCAGGAGGGCGACATCGAAGTCGATTACGTTATTTTAATCAAAGATACGGACGGAAAAGAAACCTACCGCTATACTTCAACCAAAACATTTACGGACTGTAAAGCAAACACAACCAAAAAGATTTCAGCCCGTTTAACATTAGACAAAGAATACTTCGCCGAAGATTATTCCGTTACGATAAAAGACGTAAAAGTATATAATTCCGAAGACGATTCCACGCTCGGTTACGCCATAGGGTTCGGCGTAACAGGCGGACTTATGTTATGCGCCGCAATCGCCGCGTTCGCCGTATGCAAGGTTAAGGATAAAAAAGAAAAGTAAATACGTTTGAAGTTTTCAAAAACCGTCCTGCGAATTTTCGCAGGACGGTTTTTTACTATTTTAATTACTAACCTACAATATCCGACTAAGTTTTTCCCGTCAAGCCGGAAAACAGACGGCTAAAAACAAAATCAAATTCACTTAATATTTTTCTCTTTTAGAGTAAACAGTATGTAAAAGTTCGTGCGCCTTGTGCGAGTTGGGCTCGCCGAAATATTCTTTGTAAAGAATTTCCACCGCAGGCGTATCGTGGGAGGCGCGCAGTTTGCTTTCCCTGTCGTAATCGTAAAGCGCTTGCGCGCGCAAAGTCTTCAAATCGACGTTGTTGCGCACTTCGTCGTGGACGTACGGCTGACCGCCGCCGTTAATACAGCCGCCGGGGCAAGCCATAATTTCAACGAAAGTATAATCCTTTTCGCCATTCTTTACAGCGTCTAAAATTCTTCTTGCATTGCCTAGTCCGCTCGCAACCGCAACTTTTACGGTAGTTTTGCCGACGGTGTACTCCGCCTCTTTTACACCCTCCGTTCCCCTAACTTCCTTAAACTCCAACGGCGCGCCTTTGCCGCCGAGCTTCATTGCCGCGGTACGCAAAGCGGCTTCCATAACGCCGCCCGTCGCGCCGAATATGGCACCTGCGCCAGACGCCTTGCCGAAAGGCTCGTCAAACTCCGCGTCCGTCAGATTTGCGAAATCTATGCCCGCCTCCTTAATCATTTTTGCAAGCTCGCGCGTTGTAAGGGCGGAATCGGTATAACCGCCGAGCTCCTCCCTTGCGGCTTCGAACTTTTTAGCCGTGCAGGGTATGACTGACACGACGTAAAGGTTTTCGGGTTTTATGCCGTTTTTTTCGCAATAATAGGTTTTAAGCAAGGCAGAGAACATTTCCTGCGGCGACTTGCACGAAGAAATGTTGGGTATAAATTCGGGATAGTAATGTTCTGCGAACTTTACCCAACCGGGGCAACAGCTTGTAAACATCGGCGTGGGCTTGCCCGTTTTAAGCCTTTCAAGAAGTTCCGTCGCCTCCTCCATTATTGTAAGGTCGGCGGTAACGTCCATATTGAAACATTTAACGTTCCCGAGCTGTTTAATCGCCGCGACCATTTTGCCCTCAACATTTGTTCCGACGGGCAGACCGAACGCTTCGCCGAGCGTTGCGCGCACGGACGGCGCGGTATAGAACACGACCTCTTTATCGGGGTCGACTATAGCTCCCCAAACGTCTGCGACGGCAGACTTTTCATACAGCGCGCCGACGGGGCAGGCGACGACGCACTGTCCGCAGTTGACGCAGGGCGTAAACGCAAGCGATACGTCGTAAGGCGAACCTATCGTTTTAGCGTAGCCTCTGTTTTTGGGTCCAATCGCGCCGATAGTCTGTTTTTCGCAAGCAGCGACGCATCGCGTACACATAATACATTTGGAATTATCCCTCACCACAGACGCGGAAAGGTCGTCCAAAGGTTTAAGGTCGTGGTCCGTGCCGAACCTGTCTTCTTCCGCATTGTACTCCAATGCAAGTTTCTGAAGTTCGCAGTTCATTGAACGAACGCAACTTAAACACTTCTTTTTATGGGTTGAAAGAATAAGTTCAATAGTCATCTTTCTCGACTTTCTCACGCGCGGAGTGTTGGTGCGCACTTCCATACCCTCGGTAACGGGGTATACGCACGCCGCCACAAGCCCCCTTGCGCCCGTCGCTTCGACAAGGCACAGACGGCAGGAACCGACACACTGCACGTCCTTTAAGTAACAGAGTGTGGGAATACGGACGTTTGCAAGTTTAGCCGCCTGTAAAATAGTGGAGCCTTCGGGTACGCTCACGGGTATTCCGTTTATTTTAAGATTAACAAGTTTTTCCATACCGCAGTCCTCCTCACTTCTTTACAATAGCGTTAAATCTGCAATGCGCTATACACTGACCGCACTTTATACATTTGGACGTATCTATTTCGTGCGTGCTCTTTACCGCGCCCGTTATTGCGTTTGCAGGGCAGTTCCTAGCGCAAAGCGTACAGCCGCGGCACTTGTCGGGTTCTATGTAATAGTTAAGAAGAGATTTACATACGCCGGCAGGGCACTTCTTTTCGTAAATATGCGCCTTGTATTCGTCGCCGAAGTGTTCCATAGCCGAAAGTATGGGGTTGGGCGCGGACTGACCCAGCGCGCACAGAGAAGACGATTTCATATGCTCGGCGACTTCCCTTATCTTTTCAAGGTCTTCGGGTTCACCGTTGCCGGCGCAAATCTTATCCAAAATTTCCAAAAGGCGTTTGGTACCTATGCGGCAGGGCGTGCATTTGCCGCAGCTTTCGTCCGCGGTAAATTCCAGATAGAACTTTGCGATATCCACCATACAGGTGTCCTCGTCCATAACGATAAGTCCGCCCGAACCCATCATAGAACCTATTGCGACAAGGTTGTCAAAGTCCATTCCTATATCTATATGCTTGGCAGGTATACAGCCGCCCGAAGGTCCGCCCGTCTGCGCCGCCTTGAAATTTTTGCCGTCGGGTATTCCGCCGCCGATATCGTATACGATTGTCTTTAAAGGCGTGCCCATAGGAACTTCCACAAGACCGACGTTTTTGATTTTTCCGCCGACCGCAAAGACCTTGGTACCCTTGCTCCTCTCGGTGCCTATCTGCGAAAACCACGAATAGCCGTTCAGAAGAATAGGCGCAATGTTCGCCCAGGTTTCGACATTGTTCAAAACCGTGGGTTTTTTAAACAGACCGCACTGCGCCGAAAAAGGCGGACGGGGACGGGGTTCGCCCCTGTGCCCCTCGATGCTTGCCATAAGCGCGGTCTCTTCGCCGCAGACGAACGCGCCCGCGCCGAGACGGATATGTATATCGAAATCAAATCCGCTGCCCAGAATATTCTTGCCGAGAAGCCCGTACTCCCTCGCCTGTTTTATTGCAAGGTTTAGCCTTTCCACCGCGATAGGATATTCTGCGCGGACGTAAACGTAACCCTCCTGCGCGCCGACGGCGTAACCCGCGATAGTCATAGCCTCCAAAACGCAATGGGGGTCACCTTCGAGTACGGACCTGTCCATAAACGCGCCGGGGTCGCCCTCGTCCGCATTACAGCAGACGTATTTTGTTTCACCCTTGGCGTCGCGCGTGAAACGCCATTTAAGACCCGTGGGGAAACCTGCGCCGCCCCGTCCGCGCAGACCTGCTTTCTGTATTTCTTCTATGACGCTTTCGGGAGTCATTTCAAACAGCGCGCGAGCAAGCGCCGCATAGTCGCCTGCGCCGATAGCCTCGTCAATGCTTTCCGCCGCGATTACGCCGCAGTTGCGCAAAGCAATTCTCATCTGATGCTTGTAAAAAGGAATTTCGGAAAAGGGAATTACGCTTCCGTCTGTATGTACGGTTTCTGCGTAAAGAAGTTCTTTCACCGCTTCGCCGCCCCTTACAAGGTGTTTTTCCGCAACCGTCCTGGCGTGTTCGGGCGTCATCTGCGAATAGAACGCGCCCTCGGGATAAACTATCATTATGGGTCCCAGCGCACAGAGTCCGAAACACCCCGTCTTGACAATTAAAACATCGTCTATGCCCAGCTCTTCAAAAGATTTTTCAAGCTGTTCTATTACTTTGAGGGAGTGCGACGAAGTACAGCCCGTGCCGCCGCAGACAAGCACCTGTTTTCTGTAACCCGTGCGCGGCGCAAGTTTTTCCGCCTGTTCCCTTACAATTCTTCTTACGTTTATTAAGTCAGCCTTTTCAGCCGCCAAACTTTTAAGTTGTTCTGCTGTCATCCGTTCTCTCCTCAATCCTGCATATACTTGTCTAATATGCCCTTGACGTCTGCCGCGGTAAGTTTGCCGTAAACTTCGCCGTCCACTATCATAACGGGCGCAAGTCCGCACGCGCCTACACAGCGGCAACTCTCTATCGAAAATTTCTTGTCGGGCGTGCATTCTCCGCAGGAAATTCTAAGCTCCCTTTCAACCGCTTCCAAAACCTTGTCGGACCCCTTGACGTAACAAGCCGTGCCGAGACACACGCTTATTTTATGCTTGCCCTTGGGGTTCAACGAAAACTGCGAATAAAACGTCGCCACGCCGTACACTTCGGCAAGCGGAATATTTAACTCTTCCGCAATCACCGTCTGTACTTCCGACGGAAGATATCCGTAAATGTCCTGCGCCGCGTGCAATACGGGCATAAGCGCGCCAGCCTCGTTTTTATGCTCGGCAATGCAGGACAGAAGTTCTTCCATCTGCTCTTTGGTTCCCTCAAAAATACTTTGCGCCATTTCTCTCTCCTGAAAGTTTAATCGATAAACTAATACTTATTATATCACCCATTTATGACAAAATAAAATATTTTTAATACGGTTTCGACAAATTTGTCTTGTAATTTTTTACAATTTTTATACGCCGCGCCTCTATGGGCGGAGTTTTCCGTCTTAAATTAAAAGCAATACCCGTCCGCGCAGAATGCGCGGACGGGAATTATAATATGAAGAATATGTTTTATTGTCTTTTAAGGCGTTTGAGTCTGTTCGTTATCTCCCTCTCCGCCTGTTTCACCGTAGCCGCCTGAAACGGGTTTGAGTTGCCAGCTGCCCGTAGAAGTCGCTTCATCCCAAATCCACTCGTACTCTGCGCTGACGCTTTGGGTAATTTCAAAAGAAGCTGTTGCGTTTATAAAATCGTAATTGTTCTTTTCTTTTGCGGAAACAGGCTCGGCAGTCGCAGTATATCCTGCGCCCACATCAGTCTGCGCGCCGCTTACCGCAAGTTCAACCCTTTGACCGTTTGCGTCGGTATACCACGCCGAAGGTTTCTGCGCCTGCCCGTTATATACGAACGAGGTGTCTCCCCACTGTACGGCAACGCTTAATTTTTCAATAACAATTTTAACCTTGGCAGGCTGTTCGCCGCTTCCCACTGCAATTTTGAAATTGGGGTCGGACGGAACGGCTTCCACAGTGTATGTTCCTGCGTCTATCGCGCCGTCCGTCTTCCTGCCCTCGGAATCCCTTATAACGTAAACGAAAGATACCGAATTGGTCGCATTGACCGCAAAGGGCAGTCTGGACGTTCCGCTGTATGTATATGCGTAAACGTACTCGCCGTCCGTTTGGGTATAACCTGATTCCCAGCTGAGCGATATATCCGTTTTCAGAACTTCGAAAGTCTGCGTAAGCTTTATCGCCCTGAAATCGTAGTTCGCATAGACGTCTATCACCGTCGCCGTAAACTGCCCCGCGCTTGCCGTGCCGCCGTTTACGGGCATGGTAACCTCTCTGCCGTCCACGTCAATAAACTTCGCCGTAGGGCAGTGGATTGTCGTTCCGTCGTAGACGTAATTGTTAAAGTTCGCGCCCAACGTACCGCCGTTGCCGTACCAGAGAATGTTCACATCCGTTTTAGGAGTAATTTTAAATTTGTGCGTAACCACAACGCCGTCCTCGAACTCGTAGTTGTCGGAATCCGCAAGCACAGCCGTCGCCGTATATTCGCCGACGTTGACCGCGCCGCCCGTTACCGCAAGAACTTCGCCCGTTGAAAGTATTTTCGCCGTAGGATGTTTCAATTTGCCGTCGAACACCCATTCGAACGTTTCGGTGCTTACACCCTCTCCGTCAGTTGTTACGTTGCCCGTCCAGACAACTCCGCGGACGATTTTTTTGGTAACTTTAAAATCTTTTGTTCCGCTTTCGTTGGGTGCAAACGCGCAGTTTTCAGGCAAAACAGCCGTCGCCTTATAGTCGCCTGCGTAAATCTTGCCGCCCGTAACTTTAAGCGAAACCCTGTTCCCGTTCCAATCGGTAAAGCTTGCTTCGGGAGCAAACGCATGCTCGCCGTCAAACTCCCAATCGAATCTTTCCTGCGCAATCCCGTCCGGACCCGTTTCAAGCCTGCCGGACCAATCCACCGTTATTTCATAGGGTTTTATTTTAAAGGTCTGCGTTGCGCCTATAAGTTTGTAATTGCCGTTATCGGCAACAGCCGTCGCCGTGTATTCGCCTACCGCCGACTCTCCGCCAACAACAAAAACGTTTACTCCGCTTATATCCGCCGTTGCCGTCGGGGCGTGAGCCGCTCCATCGTACATCCAATCGAACGTGCCGTCGCCGTTGCCGCGCCAGGATATATTCACGTCCTTTTTATTCACGGTAAACGTACTTTCGCCTGTGCCTGCGGCAAAGGTATAGTTGCCGTTTAAAAAGATAATTTCAGAAGTATAGCTGCCTGCGTCTGTAAAGCCCGTAAGAACGTAATCCTTACCCCAAACAAGCGCCACAAGAGCCGTAGGGTCAGCCGCTCCGCCGTCGGTAAACGTAACCTCGGGATACTTTATGTTTCCGTCGTATTCCGCCGTCAAGCCGTTCCACTTCACCGTAAGTTCTTTCGCCCTTATCGTAAACTCGTGCGTCGAACCCGAAGCGATATCGAGCTTATCGGTTATGTATGCAACATAAGTGCCTGCGTCGGTGCCCGAGCCGACAACGTTCAACGCAATTTTTTGTCCGTTCACCGTGTAGTAAGCCGTCGGGGCGTGAGACGCGCCGTCGTAATCGTAGTAAATATTGCCGTCGGCGTCCTCGTCCGACCAAACGATATTTACGGTGTCTCTAACGATATCGAACCTTAAAGACTGCGTTTCAAGCTTGAAATTTGCATTGTCGAAGTCCGCGCTGTCCAAAGTCGCAAACGCATAATGCGAACCCACTTCGGACATACCGCCCGTAACGATAAGACTTATTTCTTTCTCAACCCCGTTTATCATAACCTTTAAGCTTGCTTTGGGTGTGTGCGTATTCCCGTCGTAAGCCCATACGAAATAATCTCCGTCGGGGTGGTGCCTTATTTCGCCGACGTCGCCCGTTTCAAAGTCCCACGTCACGCCCGACAAATTCATTCTTTCGACGGTAAACGCACAGGTCGCGCCGCTTGTTATTTCAAAGTTTTTGCTTACCCTTGCTTCCGCCGTCCATTCGCCGGCCTCGGCATATCCGTCCACCGTCAGGGTGCAGGGTATTCCGTCCGTACCGTCTGCAACGGCTATGGGTTTATGTTCGGTAACACCGTCGTAAACGTACTTGCCCACCGTCCAATTTACGGTAATCTGTTTGGGTTTTATAATATATTCGAAATCGGCGTCGCCGTCGGCTATAAAGTAGTTGCCGTCGGGAATGATAAACGCGTAATAAGTCCCTGCGTCTGAACCTGCGCCCGAAACGTTAAGGAATTCATAAGTTCCGTCGACGGGGTTCGAAGGGTTATAGCTTGCGTCAAGCACCCTTATAGCCTTGGGCGCCTGCGCCGCGCCGTTATAGACAAATTCGCACAAAGAAGCGTCTATATGCTCGCCGTTTCCCCCGATTACAATCCACCTGACGTCAGCTTTCTTTACATCGTGCGAAAGGTCGCAAACTTTGAACGAAATTACAGCCGCCACGGAAAGGGGCATTGTACAGCTGTTGTTGAACCTATCCGCGCCCGAAAGTGCGGCGTTCGCAGTATAAGGCTGTTCTCTTACGTCCCAGAACCCCGTATTGAATTCAGGATAGGAAACCTGCAATTCGATGTACGAAGTTTCCGCCGCCGCCCAAGTCACGTCGGGGTCGGCAGCTTTCAAAATGCCGCGCGCAGAAAACTTGGGACCGTCCTTGCCGTATACGGATATGTAAGGTATTTCGGGCACTTCGCCGTCCGCGACGGGAACATCTTTGCCGTACTCATACCAAACCGTGCCCGTAACCTCGCTTTTAAGAATTGCGTAAGAAGCCGTAAGCGCGCCCACAAGTTTATAGTTTTTATCGTCAAGCGACGCCGACGCGGTAAGCGAACCGGACACAACCGAGCTTGCGCCCGTAACTTTAAGCTGAATTCCGTCCGCCGTAGCAGAGGGCGCGTGCGCCGTTCCGTCGTAAAGCCAATAATAAATTCCGCCGTCAAACATACTTCTTCCGTCGCCCGACCAAACTACGGAAATTTCCTTTGCCTCTACTTCGTAAACTTCGGTGAAATACTCTCCGCCCTCCGTCTCGTAATTTTCGTCGTCTATCTCTACTTTGAGTATGTATCTTCCCGTGTTTACGGGCAAAGTTTCAGAAAACTCAGTTATAGGGTTACCGAGGCTGTCGCACTCCGCGTAAGTCGCCCTATAAGGCAGGTCTGCGCCGTTGACGTCCGTCACGCTCTGCAAGGGTGAAAGCCCCGTTCCCGTAAAAGTGCCGTCAAAACCGCCGACGGAGATATTCGCCTTTGCTTTTTTTATTGTATATGTAACTTCCGTATCGCCCGTCAGCGTGTAATCGGCGTGGTTGAGCGTAATTCTCACTGTGTATTCGCCGGCATTTACGGGCGTAACCTGATTTCCGTCCTTATCGAAGTATTCGAACGTAAGCAACGAAGTTATATCCGCGCCGCTTCCGTCTGTCAACGTCGCGCCGAGAAGTTTCTGCGCGCCGTCATAGGTGAAGTTTGCCTCCGCCCAAACAGCCTGCAAGCCCGATTTAACTATTTTGTAATCTTTGGCGCGGTTGGAAGTAATGACATAGTTTTCGTAGCCCGAGGGCAAAGCCGAAACGCTTGCCGTATAATCGCCTGCCGCAACCGAGTTGGGGTGCGTTACGTCAAGGTCTACTCTGAGCCCGTCAACGGTCACGATATGTGCCGAGGGGAAGTGTTCCCGTCCGTCGTAAGCGAAGTTTCCGCCGCTCCATATTACGCTTAATTTTTTAGGGTTGACGGTAAAGTATTTCTCTTTGACCGCCGAGAATTTGTAATTGGGGTGGTCGATAGTTATAACCGCTATATAAGTACCTGCGTCAACGGGGTTTGCAACGGGCGCCCCGTCCTTTGTATAGGTTACTGTAACTTCGGCTTTGTCGTCGCCTATAAGCCCTTCAAGGAAAACCTGCACACCCTGAACTTTTCCGTTGTACTCCACATTTGTTTCGCCGAGGCGCACTCCGAGCACGGCTTTTTCAATTACAAAAGTTCCCTCCGCCGCGCCTGCGTAATTGCCTTTACCCGTAATCACCGCAACGCCGCTTCCTGCATATATGTTGTTTTTATAACTTACGGTATAATCGACGTCCTTTTTAAGTCTTTTGCCGTTGAGTTCAACGCTTACCGCAGGGGTGAGAGCGCCGCCGCAGTAAACAGCGCTTTCCGCATTGACTGCCGCGCCGCTTATATCGGCAGGGGTAATTTCAAAAGAAAGTACGGGGTTATAATAGTTCGAAGCGTCCGCCGCCGTTATGCGGTACTTACCTACTTTGCTGAACGAGCCTACCCTGTTCCCGTCTTCGTCATATGCCGAAAAACTTATCCCGTCCGCCGAAAAGGTGTAAAAACCACCGGTGTACTCCGCAGACACCTCAAACGCCGTGTTAGAAACGTATGTTGCGCTTCCGCCGTTATGTGAATATTTCCAGCTGATATAAGTTTTTGCAACGGACGCGTCCGTCTGAACGATTTCGCCGTCGGCTAAGGACAATGTTTTATTTGGGCTATCCGCAAAGAAATAATCGTTAATTTTATCAGCCGCGTTGCCGTTTGAAATATAGCCGCTTGTGACAATATTGTTATCGGACGTTATGCCCACATACGCTTTATTTGTCAAATTCCCCGTTACTTTAATAACATTGGATGCCTTAAGTTGAACGTTTTTATTTTCGCCGGACGTATTTTTGTTGCCGTAGATATAGCCGCCGCCGAGATTGAATACAGAATTCGCTTCAGTTATATATACACCGCTTCCCAATGTGCCCGACGTGTTATTGGTAATTGTACTGCCGTTTATTGTCAGATTGCTTCTGTAACAATAAATTCCGCCGCCGTTACCCGTTGCTTC
>CAPMFN010000006.1:7659-104833 GCA_948658045.1 Christensenellaceae bacterium | reverse complement strand
CCGCCGCCGTTACCCGTTGCTTCATTACCCGAAATTTCACCGTCTTTCATAATGAAAGTGCCTGAACTGTTTACAACCACGCCGGCGCCGCCGTATGACCCTGTCGTAATATTTTCGGTAATTTTACCGTTATTTAAAGTAAATTTACCTTGCAGCACATTAACACCGCCGCCGTTCGTCGAAGTATTGCCTGTAATTACGCCGCCGTTCATTGTAACTTCGCTGCCCTCGAGAATATACACAGCGCCCTGCCCCACGGTCTTATTGTTTTTTATTTCGCCGCCGTTAATTATTACCGTCGGCTTTTGTGAGACATAAATGGCGGCGCCGTTTTGTGACACACTGTTTTCGGATATAACACCACCGTTCATCTCAAAATAGCAATCTTCACCGTACGCCATAATCGCGCCGCCGTTAATTGCGCTGTTGTTTGAAATTTCGCCGCCGTTAAAAATAAACCTGTCGTAAACGCAAACGCCGCCGCCCGACGCGGTATGCGCGCTGTTTCCGCCGATAACTCCGCCGTCCATTGTAAAGGCACCGCTTGCAACGGTTACGCCGCCGCCGTTATCCCCCGTGCCGATATGCCCGTTACCCGTTATTTCGCCGCCCGTCATTTTAAACGCGCTTTTTACGCCATTGCTATCTATATCCCCGACGTAAACCGCGCCGCCGTAAAGGCTCTTATTGTCCTTTATTGCGCCTTCGGTCATAGTAAATACAGCGCCTGACAGGAACACGCCGGCACTGTAACTATTGCCCGTGTTGCCGGAAATTTCACCGCCGTTCATTTCAAATTCACAGTTTTCATATACTGCGACGGCGCCGCCGTTTGAGGCGGTATTGTCCGTTATTTTACCGCCCTCCATTATAAATTTGCTGTCGCAGTCCGCGCTGCCGCTTTCGCAAACGGCAACACCGCCGCCCCAGCCGCCGCAAGTGTTCCCCGTTATTTCGCCGCCCGTCATTTTAAACAGACCGTCGTCAACGTAAACGCCGCCGCCCGAAGACGCCTTTCCGTTGGAAATTACGCCGCCGTTCATTTCAAAATACGCCTTTGAATCTGCACTTAAATAAACTCCGCTCGCGCCGTTGGTCGGCGCTTGGTTTTTATCGAGCACGCCGCTGTTTAAAACAAAGCTTGTGTTTTTGCCCATATACACGGCCGCCCCTGCCGATTCGGTGACGTTTTCGGATAGCGAACCGCCGTTCATAATCATACTTGCGCCGTTGTCAAGGTACACGCCGCCGCCGTTTTTCGCACGGTTGCCGTTTATGTTGGCGTCCGTAATGATAAGCGAGCCGCCGTCGACATAAACGGCGCCGTAAGTTTCGCTGTAAGCGCCTGTGACGGCGCCGCGCTTCGCCGCGGAAGTGTCGCATATTTCCAGCTTGCCTTCAACGGTGATTATATTTCCGCCTGCGCGTGCCGCGGTTAAATTGCGCGATATTTTTTTGCCGTTCAAATCAAGCTTTATATCCGCGCCGTCGGGAACGTAAAGCGCGCCGTCTTTAAAACCTGCGCCCGTACCGAGAATAGTATTCAGCCAATTTTCGGTAAGTTTGAACGTAACCTGCGCGCCTGAAGATATACTTGTCTGCACAGCCTGCGTCCAGCCGCTTTGGACAGTCGATAAAGAAGCCGTCTGAATGTTGAGCTGTCCGCGTTCCGAAATTGCAACCGAGCTGTCGTTTACAGGAATTTCGGCAGAAGTTTTTTCAACCGCAAGTTGCGAAACAGCAAACGCCGAGCCGCAGACCGCAGTCGCCGCAAGCGCGGATATGACGCCGATTTTCGCCGATTTTGCTTTTTTCATAATTTTACCTCAATATTTAACCGTTTATTTTTTCCGCCAGAGCGTCAGATTAGCCGCTCGCTTTAAAAGTTTGCGCCCCGAAGCCCGTAAGCGGAACGAAGAATTTACATTATAATTCGCTTTAAAAGCGTTTCCCGAAAAATTCTTTTCCCTAACCCTCCGCCCCGACATAAAGCCGAAGCGGAAAGTCAAAGGAAAAAATTAGGTGTTAGGCTGTTTAAGTATTTTTCCGCAGTCGCTTTAAACTTTTAAGGTAAAACCCGTCGGGTTTCCGTCCGTTTAAAAGGCCGCTTGGAATTTCAGTTAAGCCGTTTCGTCCGCATCGTCGTAGAATCCGTCGTCGTCGCCGCGCGCCTTGCGTTTTTTAGCTATTACGGCAAGCGCGATTATTATTGCAATAAGTATTGCCGCCGAAGCTATTATTACCCCGAGCGCCCAGTCGGGCAAATTGCCCTGAACTGTTTCGCCCAAGCTCTCGCCCATTACCGATACCGCGCGAGTCGAATCCTCCAAATTTACGGTATAGTTGTCGCTTTCAACGGTGATAAGCACGCTGTGACCGCCCTCTTTGGTGAGGTCGCCCTCTATCATAACGAAAACTTTAACCGTTTCGCCGCCGATAGTCAGGGTGTTTTCGCCTGCCTGCAACGTTAAGGGCGCGCCGTCGGGTTTAGTCCAGTCCGCAACCGAAATTACGGGCATATGCGCGCTGCCGTCGAATTTGAATTCAAGTTCGCCCCAGCTGATATCTATTGAGCGTTTTTTAACTTCGAAACTCTTTTCCGCGTCTTTGCCGTCGATACGGTAAACCGTATTGTCGAGGGTAAAACGTATTTCATACCTGCCTGCCGGAAGTCTGCCCGTCACAGGGTTTCCTTCTGCGTCGTACAGCGTTGCGGTTGCGTGGGCAAGGAATTGTTCGGTAGTGTAAGCGCTTGCGTCTTCGTCCACTTTTACGACTTTCTTTTCAAACAGAACTTCTGCAAGGTTAGCAGGAATTTCTTCGCCGTAAGTTAACTGGAACGTTCCGTCATATACGATTACAATTCTGAATTCGTCTGACACAAGCGATATCAAAAGCTTACCCGTCTTTGTTTCGTGGTTTGCGATTTCAACGTTGTAGTTTACTACCCACAAGCCTGCCGCGCTGATGAAAGGAACTTCGTTTACCGCGCCCCATACCCCGTCGTCAACGCCCTCTTCGAATTTATAAGGGGTTGCGCTGTATTTGATATTTACATCCGCGCTTTGACTGCCTGCGAAAGTAAGGAAATCTTTAAGGTCTTTGACGTGGTAGATACCGCCGCGGCTTATAAAGTCTTCAAGGAAGTTGTAACCGTCTGCGTTTTCTTCTATATCGACCGTTATTTCCGCCTTTTTAACCTCTAACCTGCCGTCCTCGCCGTCGCTTCCGACGAACGTCACAACATAGTTGTTTTCAAGGTCGTTATTGCCGCCAACGTTCCAGCTTCCAGACGTTACATATTTTCCTGCATTGAGGAAACCGTCCGCCCAGTCGCCGCTTGACGGTGTGAGCGCAATCACTATGCCCAAATCATCGCCCGATACGGGACGGTTGTTGCCGCCGAAAGTCCAGCCTGCATTTTCCGCAAGCAGAGCGGAAATATTCGCACTAGACACTTCGCCGTAGGTGAACGACAAATCTTTGATGTTTACTGTAATTTCGAGTTTGGCTACGGCAAATTCTTCGATGGAATTTGCAAACGTATGAGTGCCGTCGCCGCCCGAAGCTTTTGCGAAATACACGCCTGCGCTTACCGCCGTCACGGGGTTTGTTCCGTTCTCGGCGTCCTGCCGCGTTTTATAGACGGTTACCGTAAGGCTGTGGGGGTTGGTTTCCGCAGGGTCGGTGTAATAATAAGCTTTCGGCAAGCACAGCTGACCGTTATAAACGAAGCCGATACCGTTGGGAGTGCCTCCCTGCCATATGAGGATGCCTGCCGCAGGAGTTACCTGCAATACTCCGTCCGTTGAAGAAACTTCGTAATTTTTCAGGTAGTCCGCAAGCCACTGCTTATCAACCGTTATGGCGTACGAGCCGGGGACGGTCGTATTCACATAACCGCAGATAAGCCACTGTCCGAGCATTCCGTCTGCTTTTAGTTGGGTTTCGATTGCCGCGTCCGCCGCTATAAAGCCCGTGAACGTCGCATTATACTTAGGCGCCGTAGCACCGTAGGTAACGCTTGCGTTTTCCGCAGTTACCGTTAAAGCCGCTTTTTTGACCGTGAAAGTCTGCTCGCCGTCTTTAAGTTCGTAGTTGCCTGCATCGCCGCCCCTCAGTTTATAGGTGATTTTGTAGACGCCTGCGTTAATTACTTTGGTGTTGTCGGCAAGCGTATTTCCGTCGCCGTCCGTTATTACAAAGTAAGGCTGAATATCGGGCACGCCCGAAGCTCCGCTGAAAGTAGGTACGCCGATAGGCGCATGCTTGCCTCCGTCATAAGTTACGGCTTTGTCGGTAAAGCCGTCCCATTTCCACGTTACGGGAAGTTCTTTCTTCGCTATTTCGAAAATATAATCCGCCGTTTCGGCTTTCAGAACGTAGTTTCCGCCTGCCGTAAGCTTAGCCGACGCTTTGTAAACGCCTGCGTTCTTGTATTCCGTAACGGGGTTTCCGTCGCCGTCGGTAACCGTTATGCTATCCGTAAGCGAAACCTTGGTATCGTTTGCGTCGAGATAGTAAGCCGCAGGAAGCTGGTTGCTTCCGTTGAAAGTCAGCTTGCCCGTATTCCAGATAACTTCCGTTTCGCAAGGGGTGATTATTATAGTCACAGTCTTTGCCGAGTCGGGAACTTCATAGTTGCCGCTGTTGCATTTTACGGTCATTTTATAGCTTCCGGCGTCGCGGATATTTTCCAACGCTATGGACGTTTCCGCTCCGCCTGCGTCAACCTTTAAGCAATCGTAGATAAAGCTTATGCCTGCGGTAGTCGCAGTAGGTATCGGCGCGACCGCGCCCCCGTTGTATGAAAATGTGAAGGTAAGTCCGTCCGCGGAGACCTGAGCTCCGTTCGCATTCCACTTAAATCCGTCGCCGAGGTCTTTGGGAATTATTCTGAAAGTATGCGTAGCCGTCGCGCTTGCAAACTTGTAATTTGCGAAGCTGTCAACCGCCTGTGCGGTATAGACCCCACTTGAAGCGTCCGTCATTCCGCCCGTAACCTGTACCGATATTTCGTTGCCCGAGGCGTCGAGAATAAGCGCGCCGTTAGCGTCGGCAAGCTTTGCGGTGGGCGCGATAACTCCGCCCGTGTAAGCCCAAACAAAGCTGTCCGTCGTATTGCCCTTTTCGCCGTACCAGAGAATGTAAACTTCTCTTTCGTTTATTACGAAAACCTGCGTGCCGCCTGCCGTTATGACGTAGTTGCCGTCGTCCTGCGCCGCCCTTGCGGTGTAGGCGCCTGCGTCCGCCTCTTCGCCCGTCACTTTGAGTTCTGCGCCCTTTGTGACTGTGCCGTCCGAAGCCGTAACTTTAATGAAAGCTTTGGGCGCATGCTTGCCGCCGTCGTAAGTCCAATACCAGCCGTCGGTATCGTTGCCGCTTGCTCCTGCCGCAGAGAAGTCCCAAATTACTTCTATCGAAGCCTGTTTTATGCAGTATTCTTTCTCCGTTACCGCGGAAGACGCGAACTTACAGTTTTGGGGCGCGTTTACGCTTGCCTCGTAGGGGTTGAGTCGCGCGTTCGTTTCCGCTCCGTACACCGTAAGCTGTTTTTCGGCGCCCGTCCAGTCGGTATAGAAAGCTTTGGGCGCGTGCGCCGAGCCGTCATACGTCCAGAACCAACCGTCCGTATCATTGCCGCCTGCGCCGTCGAAATCCCAGCGCACGGAAATTTCAAACGCCGTAATTTCGTAATCATTTTCTTCTATAGCGGAGTCAACCGCAAAACTTGCGGAAACGTCTTCACCGCGCCAGCTTGCGCTATGAATATAAGCGGTCACCGTATGTATTCCGACGGTCGAAGCCTCTCCTCTGTAAGCAAACACAATTGTTACGGGGTCGCCGTCAAGTTCATAAGCCGAAAGCAGACTTAATACGGGGCTGTGGTTTTGCGCGTCGTACTGCCAATACCAGCCGTTGCTCACAGCGTCCGTAAGCGCGCCGTTTGCCGTCCACTCTGCGTCGTTTGCGCCGAGTTTGATTTTTTCTATCTCGAAATCAACCTCTCCGCATCCGTCGTCAAACGTATAATTAGTATTTTTAAAGGTTATTTTTGCCGTATATCCGCCTGCCGCCTTAAAGGACGAAAGCGTGTAATCGGTTCCGTTTACAAGCTTTACGGTTGTGCCGTCCGCAAGAACGGCGTCTGCAACCGCTGCCGTAGGCGACTGCGCTTTGCCGTTGAAAGTCAGCGACGTATCAGACCAGACGACGTTCAGTTTCATAGGCTTGATTTCATAAACGCACTTGGGCACAACTTTACTGCCGTCCGCGTTCAAGCCGAAATCAAATTCGTCCGTAACATAAGCCGTATAAGTGCCGACATCGGTCATTTTGCCGTTTACATTCAGCGCAACCTGCTTGCCGTTACTGTCGGTGAAATAAGCCTTGGGAGCCTGCGCCGCGCCGTTGTAAACAAGCGTAAGTTTGTTTGCGCCGTTGACTGAAAGGTTACCGTCCGCATCCTCCCATATAACGGTTCCTGCGGAAATCTGTACGATTTTAAACTGAACGCTCGCCGTGCCCGTAAGCGTGAAGTTTGCATGTACGGAGTTGCTTCCGTCAAGCACCGCGTAAGCGTAGTGCGTGCCTGCAACCGACGTCCTGCCCGTAACCGTAAGCTCTATCGTAATACCGAGCGAGCTTAAAACTATCTTTGCCGTAGGCGCGTGCGCCGCGCCGTCGTATACCCAGTACCAGCCGTCCGTGTCGTTGCCGCTTGCACCGTCGAAACTCCACGTTATAAGCGATGTATCAAGACCGAGTTTGGCGATAACGTATCTCTGCGTTCTGCCCGAAGAAACAGTGAAGTTCGAATTGACTTTGGCTGTTGCAATGTGACTGCCGGCGTTGATTTTGCCTTCTACGGTTACAGCGTCCGTAAATACCGTTCCGTCCGCAGCCTGCGCGTAAGCATAAGGCTTTTTAACCGTGTTGTCGTATGTGTAGTTAAATGTCGTTCCCGTATCGTTTTCGCCGTCCTGCCATTTGATTTCAACGCTCAAAGGCTTGATTTCGTATTCGCAGGTAAACTGGCTTGCAGGGATATTGTACTTGTCTGACGGCAAAAGCCTTGCAACGTACTTTTTAGCGTCGGCGCCGATGCTGTTGAGGCTGAGCGCAAGTTTTTCGTATGCGCCCGTGTTTACGTCCTTAATGTATATGGGCGTAGGCGACTGGACGCTGCCGCTGTAAACAAATCCGCCTGCCGCAAGATAGTCGGCAAGGGTAACGTAGTCAGACGCGTTTATGAAGACTACCCACGTTACGTTTATGTTCTGTTTGTTTTCGCTTATTTCCATTATGTAGAAAGTAAACGATATTTTATCCGTTCCGTCATCGAATTCGTAATTTGCAAAATCGCCTGCCGAAAGTTCCGCAACGGCCTTATAACCGTTGGTTTCGTCAACCGCCCACTCTCCGCCGAACGACGCGGAATAAGTTACCGCGAGGCTTAACTTTCCGTTTGCCGCCGTGTAGTCGGGGACGGTAACGGCGTAATCGGGACCTTTCGCGCCCGTTATTGTGCCGTAGTCGTATTCGGCAGTTTCTCCCATTGAGTAAATGTTGCCAAAACTGTCCTTCCACTCAGCCGAAGTAATTACGCGCTTGTAAACTTCGTAATCCTGCGAAGGGGAATTGGTTATATAGAAGTTCGCATTGAACGGCGTGTTTTTCAAAGCCGCCGTAGCCGTAGCAGAACCGACGGATGTAATTCCGCCGACAAGTCCGTCCGTGCGCTCAACTTCGAGGGTGCCTATTATTCCGCTTGCAGTCCAGATTTCAAGGCCCTTTACCTGAGGCGTTATATCGTGCGCCGCGCCGTCGTACTGCCAACGGATAACCCCGTTTTGTTTTTCGCCGCCCGTCCAGGTAAGCGTAACGCCGAGTTTTTCAATCTCATATTCTTTTACCGCGTCGAGCAAAGTAAAGTTGCCGTCCGCATAGCTTATTTTTACAGAATATCTGCCGGCGTTTACAGGCTTTACGGAAGAGTACGCTCCCACCGTTCCGTCTGCTGAAACTGCGGCATATTCCGCGGTGTACGAGGTAATTTCGCTTCCGTCAACCGAATTTACAACCTTTACGGAAGGCGCTTTCGCCTGACCGTTGTACGTCCAGACGAACGCTCCGTTTTTATCGGCGTTGCCCGTCCATTCCACTTTTGCTTCCGCCGAAGAAATTACTATCTGGCAGGTGTAAACTTTGTCCAAATAATAGTTGGTAAAGCTTAAAGGAAGTTTTGCCTCGGCAGTGTACGTTCCGACGCCCGAAGGCTGAACAACCTCTCTGCCGTCCTTAACGTAACTTATAATTACGTTTACTCCGTCACCAGCCAACGCACCGTGAATTACGGCGTTTACAGGATGAGCTTTGCCGTCGAAACCGAAATTGAATTCGCTGCCCGCAGCGCCGTCGGTGTCAGTCCATTCGAGGCTGAGCGCTATGGCGTTGATTTTATAAGACGCCGTGTTGTTTGTAAGTATAATGTTTTTTGCGTCCGCCGCGTTTAGAAGAGCAACCGTGACCGAATAATCCCCTGCCTTTGACTGTGCGGCGGAATACGTTGCGGAGTTGCCTAACCTGTCAACACAGGTATAAGTAAAGTCAAGGTCTATAAGTCCTGCCTGCTCGCTGCTTACGCCCGTAAGGTATGCAACGGGTCCGTGCGCGTAGCCGTCGTAAGTCCAGCTGTAAAACTGCCCGTCCGATTTTGCTCCGTCAAAGTTCCACTCTACTTTAACGTTTCTCTTTTCTATAATAAATTCAAGCGTGCTGTTGCTGTAAAGCGCGTCGTTTATTTTATAAGTGTAAGCGCCTGCGTCTTTCGCGGCATCCGCAAACGCAAGAACTTCGCTTCCGTTATAGAACGCCCTGAATGAATAAGACAGACCCGTATATTCTATTTTACCGAAATCGAGTTCGCGCCAATTGCTTCCGTCCGTAGCATACTGCCACTGAACTTCCGCCTTTATAATTTCGAACGTAAGTACGGGGTTGAGATATACGCCCTCTTCACCGTTCAAAACATTTTCTACGATAAAGGAGTATACGCCGATATCCGAAACCGCGGTAACGCTGTTTCCGTCTGCGTCGGTTGCCGACTTGAAAGCCACCGTAACGCCCGTCAGGCTGTTTACCGCGCGAACAGTATATCTTCCGCCCGTCCACTCGACCGCGAAGTTGGGACTTTCGGCAACCGTCCAGTCCGAACCGTTCGAAGAGTACTGCCAGGTAAGAGCAATCTGCTGTACTTTTGCGCCGATAACCGCTTCAAGCGAACCGCCCGTGCCGTTTGATTTGACACTGTAAGAGGTGCTATCAGAGAAGAAGTAAGTTGAAGGCAACGCATTTGGATTGTTGGCGCCGAACCCGTTTGTAAAGACCCTACCCTCGGGTGCGGTAAAGCCAATGTACGCCGTTCCTTTCCCGTCGGTAAGTTTACCCGTAATATTCAGTTTGATATCCGCACCCGCGTGCGCCTGAACGTTGTTTATATCGCCGTTCAGGAAGTTGCCGTAAATACGGGGCGCGCCCGAAATGTTGAGCGTTGTTTCATAGCTTAAACCGCCGCCCGACACTGCCGCGCTGTTGCCCGTTACGACGCCGCCCGTCAAAGTTAAATTTCCGTAAACGTATATTGCGCCGCCGCTGTATTCGGCTACGGAGTTGTTTGTGTAAGTGCCGCCCGAAATTTCAGCCGTTGAGCCTCTGTAAACGTAAATTGCGCCGCCGTACCAGCTTGCGCTGTTGCCGTCCATTTCAACGTCCGTTACAGTCAGGGTGCCATTCAACATTATACCGCCGGCGCTTCGCCCTGCCGTGTTGCCGTTTATTTTACCGCCGCTTATAATAACTGTCGAACCTGTGTTTGCGCTAATTCCGCCGCCGCTACCCGTGGAAGAGGGCACGCGGTTTAAGGATATTTCGCCTCCCGTCATAGTCAAAGTTGCATTCGTGCCGACATAAACGCCGCCTCCGTTAACGGACGAATTGTTTTTAATAATTCCGCCGTTCAGCGTAAAGCTTGCGCCGCCGCCGACATAAACGCCGCCGCCGCTGTAAGAAGATACGTTTGAAGAAATTTCGCCGCCGTTCATTACGAACGTTCCTTTTAAGAATACGCCTGCGCCGCTTATAGTTTCGTCGCCGTCTGTTGACGCGCCGTTTTTAAAGCCTGTTATTTCGCCGCCGTTCATAGTAAAGGATGCGTTTTCACCAATAAATACGCCTGCTCCGTTTGTAAAGCTACGCCCTGCGCCGCTTATTAATCCGTTTTCGAATATAAATTTACCTTCGGATATTTCCACGGCTCCGCCGTAGAATTTTACACCGTTCGCGCTTGCGCTTTCTGATATGCCGCAACGCGTAATTTCACCGCCTTTCATAGTGAAAACGCCGCCGTCCGTTACATAGACCGCTCCGCCGTGAAGTCTTGCGGAACTGTTGTATATATTACCGCCCTCCATAACGAATTCGCCGCCTGCAACCCACACGCCCGAAGCAATGCTCACTTCCGGTCTGAAAGAAGCTCCGCTAGTTCTGACCATTCCGTTGGTATTAATATCCGCGCCGTCGACCGAAATAAGTTTCGCGCCGTCTGCAACATATATGCCTGCCGCAGAATTTGCTTTGTTTTCGCTGATGCGGCACTCCGCCGTAAATTCGCCGCCTGCGACATATACGCCGCCGCCATTGCCCGTAGCGGTGTTTGTGTCTATAATGTATTTCTGGCGCGCGCTTCCGCCGGCAACATAAATACCTGCGCCGTTTGAAGCTTTGTTGTTTTGAAGCATACTGCGCATATTGTATACGCCGTCTGCAATATATACGCCGCCTCCGTTGCCCGTAGCGGTGTTTTGGGATATAAACCCGTTAATTCCCTCTCCGACCGTGCCGTCGTTGAGGTAAAGACCGGCGCCGTCCGTTGCGGAGTTGTGCTGAACGTAACCGTTTTTGTGGCATTCCATAGTGAAAGAACCGCCGTCAATGTAAACGCCGCCGCCCTTTTCCGCGGTATTATAACCCACCGAGCCGCCCGTTATAATAAATTCGGCATTTACGCCAACGTAAACGCCACCGCCGAGCGTAGCGCTGTTGGGATAATTTTCCATACCTATTTCGGCGTTCGCCAAAACAAAGTTGCCTCCGTCTTCAACAAAAACGCCGCCGCCTTTCACTGCGTTTCCGCCGACAATACCTCCGCGGTTTGCAAGAATGCCGCTTCCCGAAGTAATTTCCAAAGCGCCTGAAACGCGCACGACGCTGCCGTCTTCAGTACGGGTAGGTTTGTTTCTGTTTATTACAAACGACTGCACATCCAATACAATGTCCGCGCCCGAGGGAACGTACAGCGCGCCGTCCTTAAATCCTGCGCCCGTACCGAACGACGTTTCGAAATCAGCGTCGTTGTCCGCATACCAATCTTCTAAAAGAGTGAATTTAACTTTTGATTTTGTGTCAAGGCTTTCCTGAACGGTCTCGTTCCACGCCGTTGCAAAATCTACTTTGAGATATAATTCATAATCCCTGATTTCCACATCCGAGCCGAGTTGGTCGGCAACGAAATAGTCAAGAGCTTCGGGATTGTCGTGGTGCAAGCCGTAGGTGAACTTTCCGAACGTCGTTACGCCTATTTCCGCGCCCTGCGTGAATTTGCCGCTGACCTGTATGACCTGAGTACCCTTTCCGGTTATAAAAAGGTTGCTTTTTACGCCGTCGGGGGTAAGGTTGTTTGAGATAACGGGATTGCCCTCCATAGTTATAACGGTGTCCGCATCTTTTGCGTTGCTTTCAAAGTAAACGCCTGCGCCCAATTCCGCCGTATTGCCTGAAATTTCGCCGCCCGTCATTTTGAAGCTTGCAAACATTGCGGTTTCCGAAAGATTGCTTCCGCGCTGAACGTAAACGCCTGCGCCCGAATCGGCGGTATTTCCCGTAATTCTGCCGCCGCTTATAATCACGGAAGAATTGTTGTGCTGATATATTCCGCCGCCTGAATACGCCCTGTTGCCCGAAATAATACCGTCGTTTATCTGAACAACCGAACCGGGCTGCGCCGAAATGCCGCTGCCTGAGTTGCCCGATATGATTCCGCCGTTCATAATGAACGTACCGTTACCGACGCTGACCGCGCCCTGTCCCGAATAGTTTAATGAACCTATATTGTTTACAACACTTGCGCTGCCGCTCATAGTGACGGTGCCGCCCACAGAAAGACCGCGGTTGTAATATCCGCTTTCGTCGCCGTTGCCCGTAATGGTTCCGCCCGTGATACGGAAAGTGCCTGCCAGCGAAACTCCGCCCAGGTTGCCCGATATGACGCCGCCGCTTATAAGCCCGTCGGACGAGCTTGCCGAAAGACCGTTTGCTTTGCTTTCGTTTGACGTCGAAGAGTTGCCTGAAATTCTGCCGCCTGTCATTTCGAACACGCCCTGCGAACTGAAACTTACGCCGCCTATGTATTTTGCCGTATTGTCGGCAATTACGCCTCCCGTAATGCACAAGTTGCCGTCGGTAACGTATATCGCGCCGCCCTGAAAGCCTGTGGTATTGTTGGATATGGTGCCGCCGCTTATAATAACCGAACCGCTGTTCTGCAACCTGATTGCGCCGCCGCCTCCCGTCGTAGTGAGCTCCGTCGAGTTGTCGGTCATAGACGCCGAACCGCCCATTGTGAACGTGCCTGCCGTCATAAAGACTGCGCCGCCTGCCGCACGAGCATAGTTGCCGTGAATACTGCCGCCCGTAAACTCTACGGCGCCGCCGTCCACTCTTATTGCGCCACCTGCGCCGTCCCTGCCGCTGTTCGAATAAATTTCACCGCCTGTAATTACGGTCATACCGCCTATTCCTACGGCTATGGCTCCGCCCATATAACTGTTATTGCCGTGAATACTGCCGCCTGAAATATTGAGGTTGCCCTCCGTATAGAATGCGCCGCCCTTCGTTCCCTGTTTAGGTGAGTTGCCGTAAATTTCACCGTCCGTCAGATTGAATGTGCCGCCTGAAACAATATAAACCGCGCCGCCGTGGTCGGGGTTTACGGAAGAAACGTTATCGTGTATAGAGCCGCCGTTCATATTGAACGTGCCGTTTGCGCCCACACAGACAGCGCCCGTCTGTGAAAGAATTTCCGCGCTGCCGCTCATATTTACAACGCCGCCCTCGACGTATATACCCGAACCCTTAACCGCCGCCGCGTCGCTTGAAGCTTTTGTGACGTTGCCGCTTATTTGTCCGCCGATGAAGTTAAATTCGCCTGCAACAAATACCGCGCCGCCCTTTTCGGTTGAATTGTTGCCGCGGATTTCGCCGCCTTCCATATTAAACGTCGCGCCGGTGTCAACATAAACACCGCCGCCGATAGCCGCGGAATTGCCGTCGTAATTAATGTCTTTTATAAAACCACCGTACAAATTTACCGTTGCTCCGTCGGTTACATAAACCGCGCCTCCGTTCGTAGCATTGTTCCCGTCTATCTGTCCGCCGTTGATATTCAGCACCGCGCCGCCCGTAAGATAGAACGCTCCGCCGTCTGAGGCTATGTTTTTATTTCCGACCGTGCCGCCTATCATACCGCTGTTTAAATTAAGCGTGCCACCCTCCATATAAACAGCTCCGCCGTTGCCCGTTCCTGAGTTTGCCGAACTATTGTAAATATGCGTGCGGTTTAAAATCAGATGTCCGCCGCTCATCGCAACAGCCGAACCGCACGCGGCAGTATTGGAATAAATTACGCCGCCGTTAAAAGTCACGGAGCCGTCCTCGATAAATATAAATCCGCCGCGCGAGTCTGAGTTTTTAGCCTGATTGCGGTTTCCGTTTGTTATTTCGTCTATAACAACGTTGCCGCCTGCAACATAAAGCCCTGCGCCGCTGTTTCCGGCTTGGCAGCCGCTGATTTTCAGTTTGCTTATATTTACAATTCCGCCCTCAACATAGATGCCGCCTCCGCTCACGGACGCGCCGCTGAGGCCTATGCTCCATTTACCCGAAAGCGTACCGCCGTCCTCAACGTATATGCCTGCACCATAGTCCGCATGTCCTGCGGCAATTATACCGTTGCCCGAAACAGAGCCGCCGTTTTTAATGAGTATCGCGCCGCCCTTTTGGCTGTTGCCATTGCGGATATTGCCCTCCGCCATATCAAATTCAAGTTTGCCTTCGACAATAAAAACCGAACCGTCAACCGTTCTTTCGGTAAGATTTCTGTTGAATTGATAGCCGTTTGACCTTACTAAAACGTTCTTGCCCTGAGGGACATACAGCGCGCCGTTTTTGAAACCTGCGCCCGTGCCGAACGAACCGTTGCTTGCAATCCAATCGCAAGGCAGGGTAAATATCGTTTTAACTGTTTCACTGCTGTCTTCTACCGCCTTGTTCCAAAGCACGACAAGGTCCGCCTGCAACTCAATTTCGCCGCTTGCGTTTAAAACCGCGTCAACGCCGTCGATGTCAGGGGTAAAACTGCTTATGCCTGCCGCCGCGTTTCCGCTTGAAGTGAAACCGCTTGTAATAACGCTCGGGCTCGCTGAAACGCCCACCCTTGCGTTGGTTAAAAGACCTGTAACGGTAATCGAATTGTTTAACCCCAATTTAAGGTTGCTAGCGCTTGCGCCGTCAAGCGTGGTATTGCCGAATATGTAGGGATTGCCCTGCATTTTAATACCGAAGCCGTAGTCGTCGTCGCAATAAACGCCGCCGCCTGCCTGCGCTTTGTTCCCGATAATTCTGCCGCCGGATATCAACGTTTCGTCAAACTGTACATAGATTCCGCCGCCGCGTCCCGATGCCGTATTATCCGAAATATGCGCCTCGCCCGATATATTCGCCTGCGCGCCTAAACTTATGTATATCCCTGCGCCGTCGCCGGACAGGTCTTCGTCCTCTCTGCCTACGGCGCGGTTGCCGGAAACCGTGCCGCCGCTCATATTTAACGTGCCTTCGACAAAAATTCCGCCGCCCACTGCCGCAACGTTGTCGGAAATCTCAGCGTTACCGCTCATATTGAGAACGCCTCCACCTATATAAACGCTAAGAGCGCCCTCGTTGCCGTGTATTCTGCCGCCAGAAAAATCAAACGTACCGTCAATATATAAAGTTGACTCATCGGCGGATATATGGTCCGAAATTTCGCCGCCCGTCATTGTAAGCGCGCCGCTTGAAGCTACATAAATCGCGCCGTAGCCACGGTCTAAACCGCTGTTGTTGGAAATTTTACCTCCCTCGATTACGAAAGTTCCGTTGTCAACACAGACGCCGGCGCCCTTAGCCGCAGAGTTGCCCGTAATTTGCGCTGTATCTGAAATTTTAACGGTGCCCTTACTGAAAATACCGCCGCCGCTACTTGCGTCGCTGTTAGAATAATTATCGCAAATTATGCCGCCCGACATATTGAACGCGCCGTCTGTGTTTACATAAACGCCTGCGCCCGACTCCGCGCTGTGCGCGCTGATTTCGCCGCCCGTCATATTGAACGTGCCGCCGTTGATATACGCGCCCGTACCGTCGTTATCAGTAATAATCGCCGAATCCCCGAAATTTACGGTGCCGTCTGTCTGATAGAGTCCCGAACCAATATTTGCGGTGTTCTGCTCTATTATACCGCCGCTTAATGTGACCGACGTGTCGGCGCCGGAAACCGAAATGCCGCCGCCGTGCGTGTTTGAACCGCTTATTGTATTACCTGTAATCAAACCGCCGAGCATCTCAAAGTTGCCGCCGCTTACATGAATTCCTGCGCCGTACTTTGCCGAACCCGATAAAGAGTTTCCGCTTATCAAGCCGCCGTGCATTAAAAACGTGCCGGCGCTGCATATTCCGCCGCCGTAGGAGGCTCCGCTTGCAGAAACTTTATTATTTGTAATCTCACCGTCTGTCAGCGTGACGGTTCCGCTATTTGAGTTATAAATACCTCCGCCGTAATGGGTTCCACCGCTTCCGCAGTTGTTGCCGGAAATTTTACCTCCCGTCATTTCAAACGTTCCGCTGTTATATAAGCCGACGCCGTAAGCGTAACCGCAATTCATATTATTTCTTGCAATTTCGCCGCCCGTCATTTTAAATATACCGGCATTATTTACACCGCCGCCGTGCGCGCTCGGTCCGGCTGCCGTATTGGCTGAAATTTCACCGCCGTTCATTATAAACTCGGCTTCCTTTGCATTGTAAACGCCGCCGCCGTTATTGCCGCTGCTGCTACCGGATACTGAAGTGTTGCCTTTTACAATTCCGTTATTTAAAGTAAATTTTCCGCGGTTATATACGCCGCCGCCACAAGTCATAGATGAACCGCCCTGCGCTACGTTGGAAGAAATTTCACCGCTGTGCATTATAAATTCGGAAGTAGCGTCAACATAAACGCCGCCGCCGTACAAGTCGCACGAGTTGCCTGTGATTATACTGTCAGACATAGTGAAAGTCGAACCGTTGACGATGTAAACGCCTGCGCCGTTCTGACCTCCGTCGTTATTCGAAACGGTACTGCCGCGCAATTCCGCCGTGCCGCCGTCAATCATTATGCCGCGCGCATTGGGGCTGTCGGAAATTTCGGCACCGCTTTCGACAAACAAAGTACCGCCTTCAACCGAAACCGTACTTGGATTAGCCGAGGCGTCTCCGTCCGAAGTAATTTTACCGGGACCGACTATATGCAAAGTTCCCCTGACTATTATCGCAGGGGTGCTGAAAATACCGCCGTCAACGGTATGCCCGTTTAAATAGAGATAGATTTCCGCATTTTCGGGAACAAGCAACGCGCCGTATTCAAAGCCGACGGGGTCTTCTTCCCAGCCGAATTCGCCGTAAAATCCCGAATAACCGCCTTCTCTGTTCTCATTATCGACAGCGACCCAATCGTCGGTAAGTTCAACGTCGTACGACTCGTTAAAGTCGATAGAGCTTTGAACGGCGTCGCGCCATTCTATCGCGTGTCCGGTTGCGCGCGCGGCGACGCTTTCCGCATTTTTATCGGGCGCGCATATGGGCGCGATTACGCCTGCGGAAGCCGTTGCCCCCTTAATATCATTGAAATAAAGCCCTGAAACTGCAAATATTGCACACCATAAAAGCGTTGCAATAAGCGTAAATAAAATACCCCGTCTGCCAATTCTTGCTTTTTTCATAATTTACCTCACTTTTTTAGTGCTGTTCTCCCTGCGCGTTGTGTAAATTTGCGCAAGTTTTTAAAAATTTGTATTGCTTTAAGGTTTTTTGCGCGTTTTAAGCAAATTTGTTTTGCTCCGAAACGTTTACGCACGAACCGAGGCAAAAAAGCAAACAAAAAAACGCGCCTCCGAAGAGACACGTTTAACGTTTAAATCTCTGCCGGACTCACATTACTTCAAAAAAAGTAACGCAAGCCGAGCAAACAGCTTTATTCAGCGCAAAAAAGCACCAAAACAAGCCGCTTGCAAACAGGGCGTTAGAGCTTTATTGCGGAAATTTAGTTGTAAAAATTCGTTGAACCGCCCATATGGCGGCACGAATTGCCATATTTTACCTGTCTTTGCCTTAGTCTTTAAAAACTTCAGCCGATAAAATAGGCGCGTCTTCCGCAATAGTTTATGTAAAAAGAAATAATGTGGTAAGCTAAGTATACCACTTAAAATTAAAGAATACAACTAATTAAGCAAAAAAATTATAAAAAAACCTCTTAAAAAGAGGTGCTTTTTTGAAAAATATGTAATAATTTTCATTTTATGTAAATTTTTAACATTAGTTTTGTGCATATTGACAAGTTTTTATAATAATAAAAAACCCCCTGCATTCTGATACACAAAACGCAGGGACTTTAAAAAATTTGTTATTTTCACTATATTACGGGGGACAAATTTTTGAATCCGCCATATATCGGGGGGTATTTTTTGACCAAAATAAGGGGTACGACGAAGATAATAAGGCTAAGACCCCACCCGAACGCAAGCTGAACCCACAGCGGATATCCCAGCCCGTTCAACGCTAGACGGAATACTTCCAATGAGGTAAGCGATATGAGAACCGCAGGACACAGGAATTTAACAGACGCACCGAATGCGCGTTTGGGCATTTTAAGCCTGCGTGAAAATTTGTTTATTTCGTTTATCAGCGGATTGTATTTATCGCACAAAGCAAGTATGAGGCATTCCGCTATACCCAATATAAGAACGTTATAGAAATTTACAAACCTGTCGCTTATGTCTGCGGCTGTCGGCGCGGCGGTTGTGGCAAAAATCAGGGTCAAAGGCAGACCTAAGATACAAATCATTCCGGCTATGCGCTTTTTTGGTTTGCCGCTTTCTGCGGAGAACGGGGAAACGAAAGCTTCCAGCATTGACACCGCAGACTGTACCGCCATCATAGCAAGCGATAAATAGAAAAGCACGCCCGTTATAGCGTTAAGCGCCGTTATTCCTCCGAAAAGACGGCTGATTGCAACGGGATAGACGGCAAAAGCCGTGATTATGCCCGAAGAACCTATTTGACTTTGCAGTCCGCAACCGTATAATGTTGTAAACAAAACCACCGACGCGAGCACCGAAACAAAGAAATCAGCGGCGGCAATGACTAAAGAACAGGAGAAAATATTCGTACCTTCGGGCAGATACGCGCCGTACGCAGGCATTATGCCGACAGCGACCGAAAGAGAAAAGAACACCTGCCCCAACGCGCTCAGCCAGATTTGGGGACTGGAAAAAGCCGAAAAATCGGGAACAAACAACGCCGCAAGAGCCTGCGCCGAGTTTTTGTACATCAGTCCGCGCACGGCAAGCACCGTCAGAAGAACCATTGGTATAATAACCGTAAACTTCGCGGCTTTGGAAAGAGATTTTGCGCCGCCGCGCAGACAAAAATACATAAACAGCCACGCCAAGGCTATGCCTGCCGCAACCAAAAGGGAAAATCCGCTTATAACGCCGTCCTCTCTAGCACAAAGCACACTGTCAAAGAACAATCCGCTTATCTGTCCGTCAGATAAATTGGGCGCGGAAATGCTTACGGGCGCAATTATTACCGCGGTGGAAATAATCCAGCCTGCAAGCCCTGCGTAGATAAACGCAGTGAACACCGAATTTATACCGGAAGCCCAGCCTACCCCTTTGCCAAGCCTTGCAGAAAAGCCTTTAAACTGCGTTAAATAAGACATATATCGGGGTGTAGACATAATTTTATGCTGTTTTAAGGTCTGATTTTGCGCAGACGTTCCGCCACCAAATTTTGCCGTTCTTTGCATAATTACGCTCGCAAGACAGTTGGGCGCGCCTCCGCCGAACCTCCTCCCCAAGGCGATTTCGGCATTCAAGACGGGCACGCCCAAAACAACCAAAGCAACAAAATAGATTAAAAGAAAAGCGCCGCCGCCATAGCTTGCGCAAAGCCCCGGAAAACGCAAAGCATTGCCCAACCCCACCGACGCGCCTATGCTTGCAAGTATAAAACCGCTTTTTGACTGAAATTTCTCCTTTGCCATACATTATATATATTAAAGCAAAAAAGTTATATGCGCTTTTGACGGGCAAACGGCTTATATTATATTTTTTACTGTAAAAAAAAGGCTATTTACGCGTTGCGTTAAAAGCCTGTTTTAAATTCGTTTATTATTGAAAATGCCGTTAATTAAGGCATATATCGGGGGCAACTTTCAAAATTTGATTTCATCGCACCCTGATTTGAAGCTTTTTACATACTTGAAAGAATTGCAAGATTTGCCGCAACGTCTATATTACGGACTGTTACGCTGTCCGCCGCCTTTATAAGAACGGGGGCAAAATTGAGTATTCTTTCAACTCCGCAGCCGATAAGTTTATCCGCCGCTGCCTGCGCCACGCTTGCAGGAACGCAAAGCACGGCAAGTTTTATCCTGCGCTTTTTTATCACGTTTTCGGCTTCCGCAAAGTCATAAACGGGCTTGCCGGCAATCTCTTTGCCTATTTTCACGGGGTCGTTGTCAAACGCCGCGGCAAGTTCGATTCCGTAATTTACAAAACCGCCGTAAGACAAAAGCGCGTTGCCCAGTTCGCCTGCGCCCACAATTACGGCTTCTTTTACATCGTTACAGCCGAGATAGTCTTCAATCGCCGAGATAAGCTCTTTCAGCGAATAGCCTACCCTCGTCCTGCCCTGAGCCGAAGTATAAGCCAAATCTTTGCGCACAAGCACTTCGCCCATATCCAAAGCGCGCGCAATCGCCCCCGACGAAATATAGCCGTCGGAATTAAGCGTTTTAAGATAATTAAGATAAACAGGAAGCCTTTGCAGGCTTGTTACGGGTATATCGCTTTTCATCTTTCCCCCTTTAAATTCAATCCATAAACAACGCCGCCGCGCCGTATGAGCCAGCCTTGTTGCCGAGAGTAGCGCATTCTATTTTTACGGGGGCATACTCCGTGCCGCCGAAAATTTCTTCGTTTACAAGTTTTTGGAGAGGAACCGTCAACCTCGAACCCTGCGCCGCAACTCCTCCGCCGAGAAGAATTGCCTGCGGACGGAAAACGTTTGCGATGTTTGCAACACCGCAGGCAAGATATTTAAGATACCAATTTACGACGATTCTTGCCGAACGGTCGCAGTCCATATATTCAAAAGCGGTTCTTGCGTCCGCGGTAGAATGCGAGTACGTTTTCCACATTTCCGAACCCGTATCGTCTTCCATTACCTCTTTGGTCTTTTCTGCCAAAGCGTTCGCAGAACAGTAAACCTCAAAACAGCCACGTCTGCCGCAACTGCATCTGTTGCCGCCGCGCTCGATAACCATATGACCGATTTCCGCGCCTGCGCCTTTGTTCCCCTCGAAAAGCTTTCCGCCGATAACTATGCCTCCGCCTACGCCCGTACCGAGTGTAATAAGAACGCTGTCGGAATATTCTTTACCCGCGCCGAACTTTGCTTCGCCCAAAGCCGCGGCGTTTGCGTCGTTGCAGACTTTTACGGGAACGCGCAGTCTTTCTTCGAGATTCTTTTTTAAAGGATAATTTTTAAGTTTGAGATTCCCTGCGAAAATGACGTTGCCTTCCGCACTGATAACACCGGGGCAACAAACCCCGACGCCTTTCACGTCCGAATAAACTTTGCCCGACCTGTGCACAAGGCTGTCGGCAAGGTTAACTATACATTCGGCAAACTCTTCGCCGACAAGCGTTTTCACGCTTCCCTCGGAAATAATTTCACCGTTTTCATTGACAGTTATACCTTTTATAAACGTTCCTCCGACGTCAAGTCCTATATAAATCACGCAACACCTCTTAAAATATATATTTTAAGTATACACTCTGAGGCTTGCGCCGTCAAGAGTAATTGTGAAAATATTATCAATTGCAAAAATTAAAAAAGCACGCCTCGGCGTGCTTTGAAAACGCTTATTTGCTGCCTGTAGAACCGAAACCGCCGGCGCCGCGCTCTGTTTGGGAAAGCTCTTCGCCGACGCTGAACTCCGCCGTAAGATAGGGCGTTATGACAAGCTGGGCAATTCTTTCGCCTGCGCAGACGGTCTGTCCCTCTTCCGAATGGTTATGAAGCGCGACTTTGACTTCGCCGCGATAGTCGCAGTCGACAACGCCGACCTTGTTCGCAGGCGCAAGTCCTTTTTTTGTCGCAAGTCCGCTCCTTGCATAAATAAGTCCGGCATATCCAAGGGGCAATTCAATTGCGATGCCCGTAGGAATAAGCACTGTTTTATGGGGTGGAATGACTAAATCACCGCTCAAACAGGCGTAAAGGTCTGCCCCTGCGGCATATTCGCTGCCATAAGAGGGCACTATAGCCTTTTCATCAAGCTTTTTTATGGCAACCTTCATTTTTTTAATCTCAGAACCGTGTATTTTACAGCTTTTTCTCATAATGATTTTCCTTGCTATTTTTCGTTATTTCAAGCATATATGGGGGTCAAAGTTCTTTTTCCCCGTCCCAAAGCACAATTTTATCCTCTTCAAGCGAAGGCTTTACCAGAATAATTCTCTGGTTTGAGGAGCCGCGGAAACGCAGATTCAAATCTTTTAATTCTTCAACAAATTTTCCGTCTATAAGCACGTCAAGGCAGTTCAGCATTCTCATAACCGTGTCTGAATTGCCGAGTTTGCCCGTAAGAAGATGTCTTTCAAAATCATAGCCGGTAAAACACCAAAACGATTTTCCGGGGTAAGTTTTTCTCAGTTTTTCCAAAAACGGAGCTAAAACTTCCTGATTTTCAGGTTCGAATGGGTCGCCGCCCAAAAGAGTAAAACCCTTTATATAATCGGGTTTAAGACCCTCGATAATTTTGTTTTCAACCTCGGCTGTAAAAGGCTCACCGTAATTAAAGTCCCAGGTTTCGGGGTTAAAACAGTTTTTACAGCGGTTCCGACATCCCGAAACGTACAGCGAAACCCTTACGCCGGGGCCGTTTGAAACGTCATACCATTTAATTGTTGCGTAATTCATAATAATAGATTTTCCTGAATCAGCCCTTTTTGGCTTAAAATCTGCGCTAAAATTGCGCCGCCCGGCATTAATTGGGTAAATACAAACGCCTTTTTCCTGCTGTTATTTGCAAACACCTGATATCTGTAACAATCATAAGCCAAAGTAACCTTTACAGACGTTATATCTTCCCACAAATACACTCTTTTTTTACCGAAATAGGGATTATATTCTATTCGCTCGTCGGTTACGCTTATCTCCCATCGTCTGACGGCAACGGAAAATACAATGCACGCCGCGCCGATTGCACCGAAAGAACAAACAACTGCTATCACTATTTCGAGCGGAGGTCCGTCAGGTATATCACATAAATACAGAATAAGAAACAACAGGACAGCAGAAAGAGTTAATACGTCAAGAAAAATTAAACAGCCGAATAAAATCTTAGCGTTTTTAACTTTAAAACCCGTTCCGCTTGCTTTCCCTATTACTTTTTCGTTTGCTTTTTCAGCCAGCCTTTTCTGCAACGCGGTTATACCAAACATACTCAGCGGCGTCAAAAATGCAACTATTAAAGGAATCCATATACTGACTTGAAAATCGTTTGACAACAACAGCATAACTTTCCGTTATTTAAGCCATATATTGGGGGCAATTGTTTAAATTGCCGTATTTTTGCCTTTTTAAAGGTGCAAAACCCTTGACTTGATTTCCTTGGTTTTACCTACGTTCCAGAAATTTTCACCGAGATAGCCGCAGGTGCGACGGGTAACGTTCATCTTTCTTTGGTCCTTATTGTGGCAGACGGGGCACTCCCATTCGTTATCGTCGTTTATGGTAATTTCTCCGTCAAAACCGCAGACGTGGCAATAGTCTGACTTGGTGTTGAACTCGGCATATTGAATATTGTCGTAAATAAAATGAACAACGTCTTCCATCGCAGTAAGGTTATGGCGCATATTGGGTATTTCCACATAAGAAATCGCGCCGCCCGATGAAATTTGCTGGAACTGGCTTTCAAAACTGAATTTAGAGAAAGCGTCTATATTTTCACGCACGTCGACGTGATAGCTGTTTGTATAATAGCCCTTGTCGGTTACGTCCTCGATAGTACCGAAGCGTTCCTGGTCAATGCGCGCGAAACGATAGCAAAGCGATTCCGCAGGGGTGCCGTAAAGACCGAAGCCCAGCCCTGTTTCCTTCTTCCACTTCTCGCAGTGTTCGCGCAGGCACTTCATTACTTTAAGCGCAAAATCCGTCCCCTCGGGCGAGGTATGCGAACAGCCTTTCACAAGCTTTGTGACTTCATACAAACCTATATAGCCCAAAGAAATCGTAGAGTAACCGTCCAAAAGATATTTGTCAATCTTTTCGCCGCTTTGCAACCTTGCAATCGCGCCGTACTGCCAATGCACGGGGGATACGTCGCTGGTCACGCCCATAAGCGCGTTATGGCGGCACATCAAAGCTTCATAGCAAAGGCTCAGTCTTTCCTCTAAAATTTCCCAGAACTTCTTTTCGTCGCCCTTTGCAAGTATGCCGCACTGAGGAAGATTTATCGAAACAACACCCTGATTGAATCTGCCTTCGAATTTGTAATTGCCGTTTTCGTCTTTCCAGGGTGAAAGGAAAGAGCGGCAGCCCATGGGCGAGAAAACATTGCCCTCGTAGTTCTCTCTCATCTTCTTCGCCGAAATATAATCGGGATAGAGACGTTTTGAAGAGCACTTAACGGCAAGTTTGGTTATATAGTCGTACTTTCCGCCTTTAAGGCAGTTGTTCTCGTCAAGAACGTAAATAAGCTTGGGGAATGCAGGCGTAACGTAAACGCCTTTTTCGTTTTTTATGCCCTGATAACGCTGTTCTAAAATTTCCTGAATTATCATAGCGTTCTCTTCTATATACTCGTCTTTTTCGTCGAGATACAGGAACAGGGTGACGAACGGCGACTGTCCGTTGGTCGTCATAAGAGTATTAATCTGATATTGAATAGTCTGCACGCCCGCTTTCAAAGCTTCCTTTACGCGCATATCCACAAAATGTTTCTTGGTCTCGGCGTCAAGCGTTAAACCGAACTCTTCTTCGCACTGTTTAACATACTTTTCCTTTGTGCGGCGAAGATATTTGCCGAGGTGCGCAATGTTTACAGACTGTCCGCCGTACTGCGAGGACGCAACCGACGCAATAATCTGCGTGGTGATTGTACAAGCGGTCTGGAAAGATTTGGGGCTTTCAATCATTTTGCCGTTCATTACGGTGCCGTTTTCAAGCATATCTTTAATATTTATAAGACAGCAGTTGAAAATGGGCTGCAAAAAGTAGTCCGCGTCGTGGAAGTGAATTGCGCCGTCTTCATGGGCCTTGGAAATATGCTCGGGCAGAAGAATACGCTTTGTCAAATCTTTTGAAACCTCGCCTGCAATCAAATCGCGCTGGGTTGACGCTGTACGGGCGTTCTTGTTGGAGTTTTCCTCCATAACGTCCTTATTGGAATTGCGGATAAGCGAAAGTATGCTCTCGTCCGTGGTGTTAGCCTTACGGATGAGCGCGCGCTCATAACGGTAGAGGATATAAGCTTTCATAAGCTGATATTTCTGAAGTTCCATCAGCTTTTCTTCCACCATATCCTGAATGTCTTCGACAAGCACTCTCTTTCTGTGGCGCGAAGCTATATCGTCGACAATTGCGGTAATTTGCTCGTCGGTAATTCTGTCCTCAAAATCTACCGCATAATTTGCTTTACCTATTGCAACGGCTATTTTTTTTCTGTCGAAGTCGCACGTCGTGCCGTCCCGTTTGATAACTTTCATCTTATCTTTCCTCCGATTAGTGCAAGTAAAACAATAGTACCACATATTTTGTGCATTGTCAATACTCGCCTGTACAATATATTGTGTAAGTTATAAAAAAATAACTTGTCCCGTCGCACCTTTCAAAGGCGCGGCAAGGTCAAGTATACTACCGGGCGGAATGAATGTCAAGCGTAGGAACACAATATCTTGTATGAAAATTTTTTGCAAAATAACTAAATATTGTGTCGAAAAAGTGTGTCAGTCCTCCCTGTCCTCTTCTTCCAATATAAGCCCTATCGCGTTTATGGTTAATACGGCTTGTTGTATTTCGTTGATAATGGCGCTTTCCCGCCTTTTGTACGGTAAATATTTAGCCTGCCAATTTTCACACGCGGCTTTATTCTTACTGACAGTTGATTTTGAAATGAAACACTTTCCGCAATCAGTGCGCAAAAAGCAGGCGTATGCCTTTTCATAATAAGCCGTGAAAAATTTACATCTGGAACACTTTTTCTCCATTTTAACCCTCTGACAAAATTTTTAAGATTATTTTAGCAAATAAAATTACAGGTTAGTTTTAATCTTAGAAATCTAAGCCGAATTTTAAAAAAAGTGAAATTTTTTACGTTTTATAAATTTTTTAGGGATTTTCCCTAATTGCAACAAATTCATTAAAAAAATTTCTATAATTGAAATTATGAAAAACTTTGGCGAAAAATTAAAAGCTCTTCGGCAGGAACAAAACCTGACCCAAGAACAGCTTGCAAAAAAAACGGGAGTCTCAAAAGCAGTCATTTCTTTTTGGGAAAATGACGTTAACGAACCCAAAGCAAGTTACATAAAAATACTTGCGCAAACTTTTGACGTTACGACGGATTATCTTTTATCCGACGATTAACTCTTATTTATACTCACTATTTATTGTCATTCTGAGCTTGTCGAAGAATCCCCTCGGGTTTCCGCTTTGTTTGTTTAAACCCTTGGCAATGCGCTTACCCCACAGGACCCCTCGACGCGCTCGGGGTGACAAGTTATCAATCGCCACTGTCATACAAAGTGTGACTCCAACACGTCACACAAAGTCACCCAACATATCATTTTGGGTGCCCCCCGACACGAACATTAAAACAGCAGTCGCCGCGCAAAATCTTGCGCGGCGACTTATTTTAAAACTATTTAACAAATCTTTTAAGCCAGGTCAAGTCAAGTTTCCACTCGGGGATAAGGTTGCGGCGGCGGTGGGCTTCGTTTGCTTCGCCCAAAGCTTTCCTGTATTCGGCGTAGCTACAATCGTTGACTTTCATAAAATGTTTCTCCGCCCGTTCCTCCCCTCCTGTCAGCTGAGTTCTGCCTATATGTATGACTTCATGGCAGTTTCTGCACACCGCAACAACCCTTTTCAGCTTCTGTATTGCGTTCTTTTCATCGTATTCCCATTGCTCATGCGCCTCCAATTTGGGCGATACACCCCCACATATACCGCATTTACCGCCTGCACGGGCATATGCGTCGCGTCTTACGGCGTCCCATTGGGCAGGCGATAACATACTTCTTAAATTACTGTACCAACAGCTGTCAGGCACAAGTTCAAAACTCAGTTTAAATTCCATAATACACATTATAACGCAAAAATAAATTATTTTCAATAAAACGTTGACGAAACGCTACGGCTGATTTAAAATATTATTATGGCTAATTTAGACGAACAAATGATAAAAAAAATAAAACGCGGCGAACTTCTAGGCAACATCGCCCTGATAGGATGCGCCGCCGTAGTCGTATGCTTTATTATTGTATTTACAACGGCTCAGGTTAAGGGGCTTGAAGATTTAAAAACAGCCTGCCTTATATGGACTCCCGTTACTCTTGCCTTGTCTGCGGCGGTTGCGGCGGTCTGCAACCTTAAATACGGAAAAACGGCGGACAGGCTGATTAAAGAACACGTAAGGGATGTTTTTACGCAGAACGCATCTTTAATGCACCCCGAAAAAGGCATTTTAACTTACAGCATTTCTTTTGAAGGCGCTTTTTTCTATGTCAAAGCCAACAATTTTAAAGAAAAAATAGAGTTTGATTTTTCGGCATTCGGCAGAATTTCCGCGGCGCGGCGCGCCGCCGTCGTTTCCGCTTTGACCGAAAGGCTGGAAATAACTTTCTGCCGCCTGATTGAACGCGGCGCAAACTATACTTCCGTGAACTATATAATCTGCAAAAACGGCAGCAGCGGCAAACCTGTTATTATAATCGAAAACGGCGCGCCCGAAAAACACGCCTATAAAACTTATATAAAAAATAAATGAAACGCGCAATTATCATTACAAACGCATATTCCGAACTGCCCACCGCGCTAAATCAGGCGCAAAGGCTTAAACAAGAGCTTGAACTGTTTGGCGTCGACACTGACGTACGACGCAACGGGTTTTATGCCAGAACGGATGCAAACGGAAACCTTTTAAAGACTTTGACGGGTTACGACTTCTGCATTTACCTTGACAAAGACAAATATGCTTCTTCCGCGCTTGAAAAGACGGGTTTGCGGCTTTTCAACAGTCACGCCGCCATAAGAGTTTGCGACGACAAAATGGAAACGCACATAGCCCTATCGGGCACAGGCGTGCCCATGCCCCCCACCACGGCAGGAAAACTTTGCTATACAGCCGACGCAGACGACGACAACGAAGCCGTAAAATTTATTATCGAAGAATACGGATTGCCCGTTATCGTGAAAGAAAGTTACGGCTCATTGGGAAAAGGCGTTTACAAGGCGGACAGCAAGGAAGAGCTTGCCGCGCTGGTTAAAAAGTTAAAACTTACACCCCACATTTTTCAAAAATTTATTTCCGGAAGCGCAGGCAGAGACATACGCGTAATAGTTATCGGCGGCAAAGCCGTTGCGGCAATGGAGAGAAAATCTAACGGGGATTTCCGCTCGAACTTAGAACTCGGGGGAAGCGCTTCACCATACGAAATTAACGATTGCCTGCGGAATATATGCGAATTAACGGCAAAAACGCTTAATTTGGACTATTGCGGAATAGACGTTTTGCAAGAAAAGAAGGGATATTCTGTATGCGAAGTCAATTCAAACGCCTTTTTCGGCGGAATTGAAAGGGTTTCAGGCGTAAACATTGCGCGCCTGTACGCAGAACATATTTACCGCAAAATATACAATTGCCCCCCGAATATGCCTTAATTAATGCATTTTTGCAAAAAATCAGATTTATTTATTGGCACGTTTGACCCCCATATATGCCGCAAATAACGCAATAAAACCGCGTTTTTTGCATTAAATAAGCGATTGCGCCCCATATATGCTTTATTTAACGGGATTTTGTATAAAGTTTATACCCTTTGCCGATAATTAGAGTATGAGTAAAACAAAACAACCCAAATTAATAAACGACGTCTTTGAAGGCTGTGCCAGCGCGAACGAATGCACAGGGCTTTTCCAGAAAGTAGCCTTAGACCCTAAAGAAGTCAGAAAGTTCCACAAAATGTATAACGAAGAAGACGGCGAAAACAGCATTGAATAAAATTTAACAGAATAAAAAAACACGGAGGTTAAACCTCCGTGTTTTATTATTTTGCAAGCGTCTGTCTTAACGCCGCGCGCCAACCGTTTAAAAGGGTCTGCCTTTCCTCTTCTTCCATTTTCGGGGCAAACACCTTTTCCGCTTCCGCGTTCTTTTTTATTTCTTCAAGACCGCGCCAATAACCTGCGTTAAGCCCTGCAAGATACGCCGCGCCCAACGCCGTAGTTTCGGCAACTTTCGGACGGATTACCTTGCAATTTAATACGTCTGATTGAAACTGCATCAAAAACCCGTTTTTACATGCGCCGCCGTCCACTGCGAGCGAATTTATTTTGATGCCCGCGTCTTTTTCCATCGCCGCAACCAAATCGCACACTTCGTAGGCTATGCCCTCCAAAGCGGCGCGCACAATATGTTCGCGCAGGGTTCCGCGCGTTATACCCGTTATAGTTCCCCTCGCTGCGGCGTCCCAATAGGGCGCGCCCAGCCCCGTGAAGGCAGGCACAACATACACTCCGCCGCTGTCCTTTACTTTCAGCGCCTGCGCCTCGCTATCCTCGGACGCAGAAATTATCTTCAATCCGTCCCTGAGCCATTGCACGACCGCTCCTCCGACGAAAACCGACCCCTCCAGAACATAACAGGGCTTTCCGTCCGCCGTCGCGCCCAAAGTGGTAACAAGCCCGTTTTGGCTTTTTACGGACTTTGAACCCGTGTTCATCAAAAGAAAACAGCCCGTCCCGTAAGTATTCTTTACGTCGCCTGCCTTTGTGCACAGCTGACCGAACAGCGCCGCCTGCTGGTCGCCGACAACTCCGCAAACGGGAATAGGCGAACCGAAAAAGCCTGCGTCGGTACATCCGTAAAGATGGCTTGACGGAAAAACCTGAGGAAGCATGCTTTGCGGAATATCGAAAAGCCGCAGAAGCTCGGCGTCCCATTTAAGCGTATGAATATTAAAAAGCATCGTGCGGCTTGCGTTGGTGTAATCGGTTGCAAAAATCCTGCCCTTGGACAACTGCCAAAGAAGAAATGTGTCCACGGTGCCGAAAGCAAGCTCGCCGCGTTCCGCACGGGCGCGCGCGCCGTCAACGTTGTCCAAAATCCACTTTATTTTAGTTGCGGAAAAATACGCGTCGGGAACAAGCCCCGTCTTATTGTAGATTTTTTCGGCAAACCCCTCTTTTTTCAGCCTGTCGCAATAGTCTGCCGTCCTACGGCACTGCCAAACTATCGCATTGCAAACGGGCTTGCCCGTCTTTTTGTCCCATACAAGCGTAGTTTCCCTTTGATTTGTGATACCTATCGCACAGATATCGTGCGCCGTCGCATTTGCACGCACCAGCGCTTCGCCCACGACGGCAACCGTCGAGCCCATAATATCCTGCGGAGAATGCTCAACCCACCCCGGTTTAGGGTAAATCTGATTAAATTCCTGTTGCGCGCGCGCAATTATGTTTCCGCCCTTATCGAATACTATAGCGCGCGTGCTGGTCGTGCCCTGGTCGAGTGCAAGAACGTACTTCATTTCGATTTCTCCCCGTCAGCCAAACCGTCGTCTTTCTCTTCGTTCTCTTCCTCGGCAAGAAGTTTAAGCATTCCCTGAATTTTTTCTTCGGAAAGTTCCTCGCTTGTCCTCGCCAGCCTGCCGTATGCAAGTTTATCGTGATGAATAGTCATATTTAACCTCTTATTTTCTCCAACACGCAAAGCGTCTCGCACCATTTTGTTTGCGGAAACATATCGAACGGCGTCACAGATATAATCTTATAGTTGCTTTTATGCTCCGCACTTTTTATAAGTCCGCCGTCCCCTTCAACCAAAGCGCCCGTAAGCAACCCCAAATCGCGCGCAAGGGTGGCAGGGTTGCAACTTATAAGTATTATTTTATCCGCTCCGCTTTCAGCAACCGCCCTGACAACGCTGCGCTCCATTCCCTTCCTCGGGGGGTCGCAGACAATAACTCTTTTATTACCTTTGGTTTTTTCAAGAACTCCGCCAAGCTTTTCTTCAACCTTTCCGCAGACGTTAAACATTCTGCCGTCCAGCCCGTTAGCCTTTTTAAGCTCGTCAGCACAGCGCGAAGCTTCCTCTACAATTTCGATGCCGTAAGCTTTTTCGCACTTTTTAGCAAGCATTGCGGTAAGCATTCCTCCGCCGCTGTACAAATCAAGCGCAACCGCTTCGCTGTCCGCCTCTTTTAGCGCCTGTTCGTAAAGTTTTACGCGCACGTCGTCGTTGACTTGCAGAAACGTATTTGCGCCCGCTTTATATTTTATACCGCCGTCTTCAGCCTCAAAAAAACCGAAACCGCGGCATATATGCCACTCTTTCGAAAAAATCGTGTTGTTTTTACTGCTGTTGACGTTTAAAAGAAAAGTAAAATCATTGAAATTTTCTTCTAAAATTGCTATTAATTTACCGCAATCTATCTTTTTTACGGCAACAAGGGCGAAAATAAACTTGTTTTTAATCTCACGGACTACTATTCTTCTTAAAGTTCCCTCGCCCGTTTCCTCGTTATACCCCGTAATATGTTGGAGTTTCGCAAATTTTTTAATTGCCGCTATTACAGTTTTAACCCATTCGGACTGAATAAGACAGTCGTCGGTTTCAACTATTCTATGGCTGTGCCTTGCATAAAATCCGCAGACTGTCTCGCCGTTTTTCCCTACGCCTATGGGCAGGGAAAGCTTGTTCCTGTACCTGAATTGCCTTTCGCACGGCACGCAGTTATTTACCTCTGCCTCTATTCCGCCTATCTTTTTCAAGGCCGCAGAAACTGTCTGCTTTTTAAATTCAAGCTGGGCGGCGTAATTCATATGCTGAATGTCGCAACCGCCGCACCTGTCGAAAACGGGGCAGGGCGCGTCAACCCTGTCGCTCGATTTCAAATTGATTTTTTCAACCTTGCCGTAAGCTATGCCGCCCTTGACTTTCAACGCCTTAAAATCGACGTCTTCCCCGACAAGACAAAAAGGCACAAACGCCGTCGTGCCTTCATAATTTACTATTCCCTCGCCCTCCGTTCCGAGCGCGCTGACTTTTCCGTTGTAAACTGCGTTTTTTTCCATAACTTAACTATCGCATTTTAAATTCAAACAAGCCCGCCAATCACCGCCTGCCGTCCCAACGGAAACGCTTCCGTCCGTTTGCTATTTTTTAATCCTGTAAACAAGCCTGTTTATAAATATCTGGCATTTGAAAATAAGATAATCGTATACGAAAAACAGCGCGGTACCGAGCGTAAAAATAAAAAGATAAATATAACCGCTGTTTAAAAAGTCATACACCGACTGCGGCAGAAGACTGCCCATAAGGTTACCTTCAAATATCAGAAAATAGCCTGCGATAAGCGTGCAGTCAAACCATACCGCCTTTATCGCAAAAGCCAGCCATTTGTTGACTTTGAAACGTATCTGAAGCGCGTTTGCAAGGGGATGAAGCCCGAAAAACATAGCAAACGGCACCAAATCCCAAAACCTTATAGACGCCCCCAAAACAACGGCTAAAATAACCGTGCCGAGATAAGCCAAAAAGCCGCCCTTGAAATACTGTTTTGAAAGGGGCACCATAAGCGCAAGCACGCCGATAAGATACCCCGTTGCGACAAGATATCCGCTCAGTATTCCAAGCGCAAGCGCGCCCGAAGCCACGGCGCATGCAATACCCGACAGCGCTATCCCGAAGTTTCTGTCGTTTCTTCTTTTGCCCATTTTACCTGCAACAGCCGTTGCACAGACAATTTATGCACATATTCAGGTAACAGCACTCTATACAGCTTGCGCAGAAGTTTCCGCCCATCTGGCTGTCCTCCTGACGGCTGTCCATAGTCTGCCCCTGATAAGGTCCTTGCTGTGCCTGACCGCCTGCCTGTTGGTTAGGCTGCGCATCGCTTGAAATTTTATCGTTGAGCTTGCGGTAAGTTTCCTTATACTTCATATTTTCGGGGTCGAGATGAATGGCTATTTCAAGCTGTTTCTTGCTCTCGTTCACCCAATTTTTACGATAGAAAATAACGCTTTGAAGATAATGCCACTGGGCTCCCCTTTCATTGAAGCTGTCTAAAACTCTCTGCGCCTCGGAAATATTCCCGTCCTTAATAAGCTGTTCGGCTTTGCCGTAAAGGTCTCCGCCCTCCGTATCCGCGCTCTCTTTGAACTCGCTTTGAAGTTCGGTATAAGCAAGTTCTATTTTCGTCAGCATCTTTGCCGCTTCGTTGCCCGTTTCTCCGTCCTTGAACCTGTCTTCCAGATACTTTGCGCGCAAAGTTTCGTAAGCCGACTTTACGTCTTCGGGCGTGGCGCCCTCGTCAAGTCCGAAAATTTCAAGATTCTTTTTGTTCATTATCCGCTCCTTTACAGTTATTGCGGCACGCGTTCCCGTAGAAAAGCGCCCTCGTTTTAAGTGGTATGCCGCGCAAAATTATATTGTCGGTCAAATCGTGATTAAAGTGAAATTTAATGTTTGCGATACTTTCGCGCATATCGGCGAAAATGCTGTCAAAGACAAATTTCCATTCTTCGCCGCACTCGGCTATCGCCTCTGTTTTACAGCTTTTGCCGCAACAATTATACAATACGTTGTACCGCTTTTTCTTTACGTCTTTATCATAATCGTCCAATGCGTCGGCAAGATAAACCCATTTACCTATCGCATAAAAAAGTTTTTGCGTATAGGGCGTAGAATATTCGCCGAGGAGATAATCGGACAAATCCCTGAGCATAAATGCAGAGGGCTCGCAAGCCTCGTCAATTACGGCGCACCCCGATTTTTCAAGAGCCGCCTGCCTGTCCGTTTCCCTTTTTATTATATCCGCCACGACGGGGTGCCTTTTAAGCGCCCGTTTAAAGCCCTTTTTGTAAAGATGTCTGAAAACGCCCCTTGCGTCGCCGTCCGCCTTGTCGTCGCAAAGCTTATAATACGCCATAACCGTATTGACACAGCCCAAAGCTATCGTGGTGTCGTCTTTCTGCGTCACAGGTCTGCGGCGGAACCAGTGAATTGCACAGCGCCGCTTTACTATTTTTACGTCCTCGCTTTTAATATTATGAACGAGGGCGGAAGTAAACGCCATATCGTAAGTCAAAGCCGTGCGCGCCGTCTGTCCGCAACCTGCGCCTATGCTTTTGCACAGTCCGCAGTACAATGCTTTATATAAAATTTCGTCCTTTTTAAAAAGATAAGGCGCGTCGGGTCCGACGTATCCGAACATAATTACCTGCAATTTAAATCAGCTGAGACTTTTAAATCAAAGCTGATAAAACCCTATTTTTTTGTATACTTTGGCAAGCGTTTTGTTTGCGGCGTAAGCCGCGCGCTCTGCGCCCAAACGCAAAATTTTATCAAGATAAGCTTTGTCCGCCAAAAGCTTAGCCTGTTCCGCCTGTATGGGGGCAAGCCTGTCCGCAACCGCTTCGCCTACGGCAAGTTTAAATTCGCCGTAACCTCTGCCTGCGAAATCCGCCTCCGCCGCCTCAACGGTTTTACCCGTAAAGGCAGAATATATAGAAAGCAGATTGCTTACGCCCTGTTTGTTTTCGGGGTCGAATTTTATCTCGGCGCCGCTATCCGTAACAGCGCGTTTGAACTTTCTGATAACAGTGTCCCTGTCGTCCGACAAAAATACCGCGCCGTTGGGATTTTCCGCCGATTTGGACATTTTTTTCGAGGGGTCTTGCAAATCGTTTATCTTTGCGCCGACTTTCATATACAGCGCCTCGGGCACCTTGAACGTAGGCGAATACGCGTTGTTGAAACGTTGCGCGATATCCCTTGCTATTTCAACGTGCTGTCTTTGGTCAAGCCCCACGGGAACGGTATCTGTCTGATAAAGCAGTATGTCCGCCGCCATAAGCACAGGGTAATCCATAAGCCCCATATTTATATTTTCGGCATGACGGGCGCTCTTGTCCTTGAACTGCGTCATACGCTCCATTTCGCCGACGTAAGTAAAGGTGTTTAAAACCCAGCAAAGTTCGGCGTGCGCATGGACGTGGGACTGAACGTACAAAACGCACTTTTCAGGGTCGATGCCGCAAGCTATATAAAGCGCGAGCACGGAAAGCGTCTTCTGTCTTAGTTCCGCAGGGATTTGCCTTACCGTTATAGCGTGCATATTGGCAATTGCGAAATAACAGTCGTATTCGTTCTGAAGCCCGACCCAACCTTTAACCGCGCCTATAAGATTGCCTATCGTAAGATTGTTTGTCGGCTGGATTGCCGAATACAGAATTTTTTTACTTTCTTCCATATTTTTACACCTATACATATTAATCATACCATAAGACGCTTAAAAAAGTAAAGTTATTTTGTTAAAGCGCGCAGTCAAACACCAAAGTTAGCTTTTTTTATCACAATTTCAACATAAAACCCCGTCCGCGAAATGTGCCGCGGACGGGGTTTCCCTTTTCAATTAATATCAGCCGTTGTTTTTCGCGTCTTCAATCGCCTTAACGGCATCTTCGGGCGCGCTGACGGAAGTAGAGCCGTAACCGCTGATTTTGTACACGCTCTTGTCCGTTCCGTTCGATTCGCTGGTTTCGTCTTTTTCTATCATTGTAGCTTCGGTCTGCAAGCCTATAACATAACCGTCTTTAATTGAAACGGTAACTTTTACTTCGCCCGAATAACTGAGCCAGAGATTTGCGGAATAATATCCGCCCGAATATGTAAACGCAGAATAAAGGTCGCTTAAAGCTTTTGTTTCGCCGTCTTCTTCAACCGAATATTGTCCGGACATAAGCCCTGCCAACACCGAAACCATATTTGAACTGTTCTGCGCTTCCCATTTGGCGTTTTCTTTGCTTCCGTTATAGCCCGCAATCCACCAGCTGTCGTTTTCGTTTAAATAGTACTGCTTCATGCTATAGCTTTTATCTTCGTTTTCACCCCAGCCTGCCTCTTCCATACCGGAAGACTTTACCTGTATATTCGTTTCGCTGTAAATTTTACCCTTTTCGGCATAAACTTTGCCCGAACCGGTCATTTTATAAGAAAGATTTATCTTATTGCCGTCAACAGTCTCATAACCGGTAGCCTCTTCGCTGGAAGTTACGTCCATTGTATAGCTTTCAGCTTCGGAAGACGCCTTAAACGCGGCTTTCCATTCGTCTTCGGAAACTTCCACACCCTTTTCGATGCTGTCTCCGCCGCAAGCCGAAAGCCCTATAACCGCCGTCGCGGCAACCGCGCCGACAAGCAACATTGCAACTAAGTTTTTACGCATAATTTTCTCTCCTTTTTTTCAAAGAGACAATTAATGCGGTCTGTTTTGCGTTTAGAACGCAAAACAGAGGGACGTCCCTCTGAATTTTTTATTTATTATACTATACTTTTATTTAAAATGCAACCGTTGTTTTAAAATTGTACGCAAATTGTACATTATCAAAAACGCCCCGTTCGGCAGAATATTGCCGAACGGGGCGCAGTTTTTATTCAGCTTTTTAATTTTTCAATAGCTTTTATCGCTTCCTTGGGCGCTTTGACCGAAGTTCTTCCGTAGTTTCCGAAATTGTAAATTGTTTTACCTGATGACCTGTTGTAATCTTCGCCGTCCTTTTTATCGGTCTTTATGTCCGCCTGATAGCCGACAACGTAACCGTCTTTGATAGCGATAGTTACCTTTACTTCCGAAAGAATACTACCTGTAACATCCGTTCCGGCGAACCAGGTCCAAAGATTCGCGGTATAAAAGCCCCCCTCATAAACAAACGAAGAATAAAGCTCGGAAAGCTTTGCTGACAAACCCGTCTTTGACGCGCTGTAACTCTCGTTCAGTACCGATACGGAATTATAACTTAAATCGGTGCCGCTGACAGCCGACCAATAAGTTTCGGTCGTTTCTTTACCGTCGCTTCCGTCATAGTTTTTGTAAGAGTAACGAGCCTGCAATCTGTTGTCGCCGTCATATTCTATATAGCCTTGATTTTTTTCATTGCTTTTTTCGTAAGTTTCGTTGCCGTCCCTTATTTGTTTAGATTCGTTTGCCGCACTGTATTCAAAGTAAATTTTGCCACCCGAATAATCGCATACTGTTTTTCCGCTTGTTTCTCCTCTTAAATCGGCGCTTATGCGCTCGCCGCTTAAAACGCTTTTATAAGAAACAGAACTTTCTAAAAGCACAAAATAATCAAGCGTATAATTTTCGGCGTTCAGAGAGTTTTCAAAAGCCTGTTTCCACTCCGCCTCCGAACTTACTTCCGAACCGCTGTTTACGCTTATTCCGCAGGAAGTGAGCCCGACGGTACCCACGGCGGCAACCGCGCCGACAAGCAACATTGCAGCTATTTTTTTACGCATAATTCAACCTCTCTATCTGAGGGTGGACGTATTGCGCCTTTTTACACTGAAAAGACGAACGGAAAAACGCGCCCCCAACTTTTTATATATTATATAGGTAATTTTCCAAAAAAACAATACTGCGTCCGAAAAATTTTCGAATAAAAAATTTATATAAAATTACTTGACCTTTCAAACAGAAAAATTTTATTTAAAAGACGCTCTTTAAATATCCTTTTCATCCAGCTTAACCTTGATGATAACAACGGGCGTCCCGTCGTCATCCTCTTCCTGTTTTAAAGTCAGACTGCCGCCGTCTACAACGTCGAGCATACGTTCAAGAAGTGTGGTAACGGTTACTTTGCGCATAATGCCCCCAAAATAAAAAAGTGTGCCCCGAAATCGGAAACACACCTGCACGAGTACCTCCGATTTGTTACCACACAAATTGAACGTATAAGAAAAATACCGCGCAAAAGAGGTACAAAATGCCCATTTACACTTTGCACGGTAATTTTTGCTATTCAATTTGTGTGGTATACTTAGTATAGCATAAGTTTGTGCAAATTTCAATCTTTTTTTCTTTCGGGAAAGGCAAAATCCCCCGTGCGCCGAACGCACGGGGGATAAACCGACAAAATATTTTATTTTCCGACAAACTGCAAAACTTCTTCGTATATCTTTTTCCCGTCGACCGTCTTTGTGAACCGCGCGGGTTTGTCCCTGAGTTCGGTAAGACATTTAGGCACCGCCATTGCCGTAGCCGCGTGCAGTCTTTTTATACCCTTAAAGCTGTCTTTTACATCGTTTCCTGTAACGGCATATAACACGTCCTGAGGAAATTTGTAGGGGTTTGCGGTTGAAACTATAACCATTTTCGTTTCGTCTTTTTTGTGTTTTTCAAACCAGTCAACGGCGACTTTCATAGCGCAGCCCGTGTGCGTGTCCATAGTGTAGCCGACGTCAACAAACACATCGTACATTGCCTCGACGCTCGTCTCCTCGTCGGCGTAGCCGCCGTCGAAAGTTTCGGAAATAAATTCTTTTTCCTGAGCGGTTACTTCATATGCGCCCGTCTTTTTAAGCTGTTCCATTCTCTGCGTCGTAAGCTTGGAATTTCTGCCCGAAGCCTCAAAAAGAAGCCTTTCAAGGTTTGACGAAAGAAGAATATCCATTGACGGGGAAGTTGTTTTGTAAAAATCTCTGCGCATATCGTAAACGCCCGTTGCAAGGAAGTCCGCGATAATTTTATTTTCGTTTGAAGCGCAATGCAGCCTGCGCACGGGCAAACCCATTCTCTTTGCATAGTATGCGGCAAGCACGTTGCCGAAATTTCCGCACGGAACGGTAAAATCTATTTCTTCGCCCATTTCTATCTGGTCCGACGAAACAAGGTCGCAGTACGCCGAAAAGTAATAGGCAATCTGCGGCGCAAGCCTGCCGAAATTTATGGAATTGGCAGAAGAAAGCCTTACGCCCTTTTCCGCAAGCTCAGCCGTTTTCTCCGCGCTTGAAAAAATTTCTTTAACCGCGGTCTGGCAGTCGTCGAAGTTGCCTTTGACAGCAACCACGTTTACGTTTTTCCCCTCCTGCGTATTCATCTGCATTTTCTGCATTTTAGAGACGCCCTCGGACGGGTAGAACACGCAAATTTTTACGCCTTTCGCGTCCTTGAAGCCTTCTAACGCGGACTTGCCCGTATCGCCCGAAGTCGCGACAAGAATTAAAATTTCTTCCTTTATGCCGTAGATGTCGCAACTTTTCCTTAAAAGATAGGGCAGAAGGGTGAGCGCCATATCCTTGAACGCGCAGGTAGGTCCGTGCCAGAGTTCCAGCATATAAACCCCGTCGTCAAGGCGGACCAAGGGAGCGGGGTCGCCGTCGAATTTGGCGTAAGCCTCGCCGCAGGCATTCAAAAGTTCATCTTTACCGAATTCGTCAAAGAACCTGCCTAACACTTCCGCCGCGCGTTCGGCATAGCTCATACCGAGCATTTCTTCCAGTTCCGCGCGCGATATCACGGGAAATTTTTCGGGAACGTACAGCCCTCCGTTTTCGGACAGCCCTTTTACGACAGCCTGCGCCCCCGTTACTTTTTCTCCACCTCTGGTACTTATGAATTTCATAAAATCCTTCCTTGCGACAATTCGTATAATTTAATGTTTAAAATCGTAAAAACGGCGGCACGGAAAAACCGCGTGCCGCCGCCGATAAATTCAGATATCAGACGTACTTTTTAACGAAGTCGGGAAGCTCCGCCAAATCCGCGCTGCACGTCAGCGTAATTGTGATGTTGTTTTCGTTAGAAATTTTATCAAGCATATAGAATATGCCTGCAAGTTCGCCTATGGGTTTTCCCGTTATACGGGCAACGCCGTCTATGTAAATATATTCGTGGTCGCTGTTGCATGCGGCAACGCCTTTGACGAATCCGCAAAGCGAATCTTCGCCTACGACATTCCAGTCAGCCACGTCGATAAAACGGATGTTGCGTTCAACATCGTACATACATCTTTTATTGTCAGTAATGAAAACGCTTAAACCTTTTGCGTCCTTTGCGTTTTCGTTGGCAAGTTTAATCAGTTGTTTGGTCTTGCCGGTGCCTTTGGCTCCGTAGATAATTTTAATCATTGAAAGTCCCTCCTGATAAAGTATTATACTTATCTTCAAATACATTTTATCAGTTATTGAACGGAATTTCAATAGCTATTTTAAAATTTTTAGGCAAATTTCACCCAAATGACGCCGTCAGTCGGTAAGTTCTCTCACAAATTCCGCAATGCGCTCCAACCCGTCGAGCATATCGGCGGTGGAAAGCGCGTAAGAAAGCCTCACCGCGTCGTCGTCGCCGAAGCACACACCCGGCGTAATGGCTACGTTTTTCTCTGTCAGAAGCAAATCCGCCACTTCCATACTGCCGTTTATTTTAACGCCCTTATACGACTTGCCGTAAAGCTTATCGCAAAGCAACATAACGTAAAACGCGCCGTCTGGCTTGACGTAATCAAGCCCTAAGTTCTTCATTTCGTCAAGTTTTTCAAGCATCTTTTCGCGCCGCCTGCCGAAAGCCGCTATCATATCGTTCATAGGCTGTTCGTCGCCCTCTAAAGCCGCCAGCGCGGCATACTGCGTCATCGTATTGACGTTGGACGTGGAATGGCTCTGGAATGAAGAGATAGCCTTTGCGACGTTTGCAGGACAGGCAAGATAGCCCAAACGCCAGCCCGTCATAGCATAACTTTTAGACACGCCGTTAATGACTATGGTCAAATCTTTCATTTCGGGCGAACACTGCGCAATCGAAAAATGCTCCTCTCCGCCATATATTAATTTTTCGTAAATTTCGTCCGCAAGAACCACAATGTTGTGCCTTACGCAGACTTCCGCGATGGCGCGTATTTCCTTTTCGGTATAGACCGCGCCCGTGGGGTTGTTGGGGCTTGTGAAAATAAGCATCTTGGTGCGCGGAGTTATCGCCGCCTCCAACTGTGCCGCAGTGATTTTATATCCGTGCCTGGGCGTCGCGTAAATATATTCGGGAATGCCGCCGCACGATTTTACAACTTCAGGATAGGTAAGCCAATATGGCTTGGGGATAAGCACCTCGTCGCCCTCGTTTATTACAGCGAAAACAGCGTTGAAAATCGAGTGCTTCGCGCCGTTTGAAACGATTATCTGCGACGGGTCGTAATCGAGATTGTTGTCCTTTTTAAGTTTTTTCGCAATAGCTTTGCGGAGAGCCGGCAGACCTGCAGCCGCAACGTATTTGGTATAGCCCTTGTCAAGCGCCTCTTTTGCCGCGTTGCAAATATGTTCGGGAGTATTGAAATCGGGCTCGCCTACGCCGAAATTTATGACCTTTACCCCTGCCGCTTTAAGCTCGTTTGCTTTTGCGGAAATGGCAAGCGTCATAGACGGCGCAATTGCGCGCACTCTTTTGGAAACTTCTATCATAACTCGTCCTCGTGTATTTATTTCATAATAATTATACATAAACCGCGCCTCTTTGGCAAATATTTGAAATCTTTTATTTTTCAATACCACGAAATATAGTCCGCAACTGCCTTAATCCGTCCGCGAATGCGCTTAAAATAACGCAAATGCGCGACGCCTTTCAATTATAAGTTACAACGCGCCAAAAGATTTAAAGTAAAAGCCGCGCAAAATATAATTTGCAAGCGCCGCTTCCAACTCTTGCCTTAAACAGAAACTTTCACTTATTTCCTTAAACCGAAACTTTGGATTATTGCCTTAAACAGAACACCGCCCCGACGAAAATCCCGTCGGGGGCGGCAAAATATTGAAATTAACTTTAAAATTTTACGGCTAAATTATTTTGTTCCGAAAAGCCTGTCGCCTGCATCGCCGAGCCCCGGAAGAATATATCCGTTTTCATTGAGCTGTCTGTCCAGCGTGGAGACGAATACGGGCACGTCGGGGTGAGCTTCTGCCACTTTTGTTACGCCCTCGGGCGCGCCGATTATAGCCATAATCTTTATTTTTTTACAACCGCGTCTTTTGAGCGCGTCAAGCGCGTCGCAAGCCGAGCCACCCGTCGCAAGCATAGGGTCCACAAGAAAAACCGTCTTTTTCTCTATACCGTCGGGGAGCTTGCAATAGTATTCCTGAGGTTCAAGGGTTTCCTCGTCCCTGTACATACCTATGTGCCCCACTTTTGCCGTAGGGAAAACTTTATGAACGCCGTTAACCATTCCGAGCCCGGCCCTTAAAATAGGTACGATAGCTACGCTATCTTCGGGCACTTTGTACTGAGTGGTTACTTCAAGCGGCGTTTCCACCTGCACGGACGCAAGCTGTACGTCGCGCATGCTTTCATAGGTCATAATGGTGGTGATTTCTTCAATTAGTTCGCGGAATTCTTTCATCCCCGTATTTTTATCGCGCAGAATAGCTATTTTGTGCTTGATAAGAGGGTGGTCGAAAACGAACACGTTTTTATAATTTTTCATCTGTGTTTTCCCCTTTTCCTGTTTCTTCTTTTGTCGCCGCATCCACGTTTTCCGTCGATGCGTTTTCTTCCGCAACCGTTGCGGAAACAGTAGCTTCCGCAGGTATTTCCGCGGCAGGCTCCGCTGTCTCAGCCTTTGCTTCTTCGGCGCCTTTTTTCTTCTTTTTAATGTTTACAAGCAGATATACAAGTATACCGAGTATGAGCGCGCAGGCAACTTCGGTAACAGTAACTTCGCCGAAGTTGAGCACAAGACCGCCCACGCCAGCAATTAAAATAACCGAAACAACGAACAGGTTTTTATTGTCGCCGAGGTCTACGTTCTGTATCATTTTAAGACCCGACACAGCTATAAAGCCGTAAAGCGCAATGCACACGCCTCCCATTACACATGAGGGAATTGTCGAAAGGAAAGTTGTAAAAGGCGCAATGAACGCGCAGGCAATAGCCATAAGCGCAGTTACGAGAATCGTCCAAATAGACGCGTTACCCGATATCGCCACGCAGCCAACGGACTCGCCGTAAGTCGTGTTGGGACATCCGCCGAACACCGCGCCGACCATCGAACCCACGCCGTCGCCCAAAAGAGTGTTGGAAAGACCGGGTTCTTTCAAAAGGTCTGTTTCTATGATTGAGGAAATGTTTTTATGGTCTGCAATGTGTTCGGCAAATACGACGAACGCGACGGGAATATACGCAACCGCGATTTTGCCGATATAGGGACCGATTGCCGAGGGATCGCCCAAGTCGCCTATCGCAGAAACGAAAGCAAGGTCGGGATACCACTGCATATTGTTAAATTTCGTGAAGTCGATAACCCTTAAAACTTCCGCGCCCTCGATATAGCTGAAACCCGTAAATATCGCCGCAAGCGAATAACCCGAGAGAATACCTATAATAAAAGGTATCATTTTCATAAGTTTTTTGCCGTATACCGAGCAGACAATCGTCACTGCAAGGGTGGTAAGTCCGCACAGCATTGCAACGTAAGGCGAACAGTACATAACGCTTTCGGTAACCGTTTCAATGACAGCGACGCCGTCCTTTATGACGGGCACCGCAGTTTCAACACCGTAGTAAGCGCTTCCTTTCATAAGGTCGCCTATCGCGTTGCCTGCAAGCGAAAGTCCGATAATCGCAACAGTGGGTCCTATTACTACCGCAGGCATAATTTTATCTATCCACTTTGTTCCCGCAAACTTGACTATGACGGCGATTATAACATACACAAGCCCTGCCATTACAGCGCCGATAATCAACCCGAGATATCCCAACGATGTTGTAGCCGCACCTGCGAACGCCGCGGACATAGAGCCGAGGAAGGCGAACGAACTGCCCAAAAATACGGGGCTTTTGAATTTTGTGAACAACAGGTAAACTATTGTGCCGATTCCTGCGCCGAGCAGAGCCGCGGAAGGCGACATTCCGTTGCCGATAATCATAGGCACGGCAATTGTCGCGGCAAGTATAGCCAGAAGCTGCTGCAAAGCAAACAGAATAAGTTGCCCTGCCTTGGGTCGGTCTTTTACGCCGTAAATCATTTGCATAAAACTTTTCCTCTCTTTTGTTTAAAAGGGACGACAAAAATCCGTCGTTCTGTGCGTCTGCACAGAACGGAGGGACGTCCCTCCGTTTTTTACTTCCGTAATTATAACATAGCGCAAACTGAAAATCAATAGAAAGAAAAAAATTAATTGCCTTAAAAACACACCTGCAAAAAGGCGGTTGTTCTGTTTCAAAACAAACCGCCTATAGGGCATATTTCTTCCACGTCTGTCCCCTCGACAGTAAGACGGCAAACCTTTATTCCGCCCCTTTCATCCGCGTTTAAAAGCAAAATATTCAAAGCGAACACGCCGCCCCGAAAACGCAGTTCGGCGGACTCTGCCATGCTCCAACCGCTGAAAGGGGAGTCCTCGTCGTACCTGTAAACAACAGGTTTTTCAACTTGTTTTATTTTTCCGTTTTTCACGGTTATTTTATTTCCGCCGTCAAAGTTTAAGCAAACGCCGTCCTCCCTTTCCTCTATTTCCGTAAGGAACGCCCCCTCGTACACGGTCAAATCAAAGGCGTGGGCAAGGCGTTTGAAAGCCGCCGCAGTCTCGGCACGGGCTTTGCTTTTTAAGCCTCTGTTTTTCTTCCGCAAAGCGGCGCAGTAAGGTTTCAAAAGCTTTTTGACTTCTGCGGAAGCATAACCCAAAGCAAGCAACCTTACATCGGTTATCCTTTCTGAAATATCAGAGGGCAAACGCCTGTAAACGGCGGTAAAAAATTCAATGTACCCGTCAAAACGCTGCCCTGCAAGTTCTTCGTCAAACTTGTAAAACTTTCCGTCTTCAATCCTTTTTGCATACAGCAGTTTAAACTCCGCCGCAAACTGACGGCGGCTTTCCCTCTCGTCCGTTGAAATACCGGACGCGGCGGCAAGCTTTTCAAGCTTTTCAAGCTCCGCGCGAGGGTCGCGGTATAGAATATCGCTTTCTTCCTCCGCAATAAATTCCCTGCGTTTCTCATTATAAATTTGCGCATAAAAATTTTCGTTCGCTTTATCGGCGCGCCTGTCCGCCCTTATAAACACGTCGGCATAGGACAGAATTTCATCCGCATACCAATCTTCTGTTAAATAAAACATTTCGCTCCTTAAAATTTGAGGCGTACAACTTCCAGCCCCTGTTTACGCGCGTATTCCACCGTGGACTTTGTTCCGCCAGAATCGCCATTGTAAAGCGCGATTACCAGCGAAGACCTGTTCACCATATACCTGTTTCTTTCAAACATACATTTCGCGCCAACGTAGTTATCGTAAACACACCGCACCATGTCAGCCCGTTCCAAAATCTTACGGTAACGCCGCTTATCATCAGTTTGCCAATAAACGTCCTGATTTTTGCATGGAAGCGCCGCAATAAGCTTGATTTGCGGAAATTCTTTTTTGAGTAAAAGCACCGTCTCCGCGCAGATAATATCAAACCCGACAGCCATACCGCAAACAAAGTCCGTGTAGCCGCGCAGTATAGCTTTTTTAATTTCACAGCGAAGCTCGATTTTCATCGCCTTGCATCTTTCATCCTCTTCGTCGCTCTTCCAAGGAAGCTTTTGTATCCTGTGCCACGTAAAACAGCAAGATTTTTCCATAATTAAAAATCTGCAAAAATATTATAAATTTATATAAATGCTAAATATAGCAGTAGATTTTAAAAAATCTTGGCTATACTTTCCATAAAAATTATGGAGGAATAGCCGTGAAATTAGAAGATGCGGTAATTTTAAGAATCGAACAACTTTGTATTGAACAGAACAAATCGAAGTATGATTTGTTTATTGCAAGCGGCGTCCCTCAGTCGACGTTGACTTCTATTAAAAAGAAAAGAAGCCGCTCGGTTAAAGTAAGTACGCTTTATGCAATATGCGAAGGTTTTAAAATTTCTCTTGAAGAATTTTTCAAATCGCCCTTGTTCGCCAGAGAAAATATTATCGATTAATTAACCAAAATTTAAAATTATAGTACTGCGCGTCTAATAAAGATATTTAAGATGCGGTTGTTCAATAATGCGCGATAAAATTTTTGATTAAAGGTTTTCGCCGTAAAGCGCATAAGTAACGATTTGTTACAAATTCGAATACTTGATTAGCGTAACATTATGTTACTACATTGTCAAGGGTTTAATTATGAAAATGCTCGGGTTAAAAGAAATCAGAAAAAAGAAAAATTTAAATCAACTTAAAGTTGCTACCGATTTATCGATTAGCCGTGAAGCAATATCATACTATGAAAACGGACAGCGGAGCCCTAACATCGAAATGCTTGTTACGCTTTCAAAATATTTTAACGTTTCAATAGATTATTTAATTACGGGCAAAGAATTCAATAAGAAATAATAGATTTAAAGCCAACATGCACCCAAACTGCAAATTATATATTTAATATGGTTGATAACATCTATATTAGCCGATGGTTAAAGAAACCATTTGCAGTCATAAAATTTTCGGAACTTGTTTGCGATTAAGATAAAATCTTTTTCAATTATTAATAGGATTGAACCGACAAGCGAAATTAATAAATTTTCAAAATTTATCGTTACGGAAAAGCTAATTTCTTTTGCGGTCCGATTTTTGAGTTAAAAATCCCGATAAAAATTAAAACAGCGGAGAATTTACTCCGCTGTTTTCATATTTCCTTTCCATTTTAATTTTTCGCGCGCCACCTTTATTTTGAGATTTCCGCACCCAACCGCCGAGATTACCGCAAAATTCCCTAATCCCCACGCTTCAAAAAAAACTTTTCGCCGACACTCTTTTTCTAAATTTTAAAACATCTTTGTCCCTGATGCCGAATATATTTTCCGCGCCTTACTTTTTGCAGTTTCAGGCGGCTATATCGGATTTTTTCAACTTCCTTAACGCCCCCTTACGCAAATAAAAATGACAGAAAAAACAGGCGGCTAAAAAAACCGCCTGTTTTTGGTGTACCCGTTGGGGCTCGAACCCAAACTCGACGGCGTCGGAGGCCGTAATGTTATCCAATTACACTACGGGTACGTTCAATTAAATTTCATTCATATCGCGCCGGGCGCGTATAATTATTAAATAGCTTTTCTTGTCGGGGCGGAAACTAAAAACTTTTAAAAGCGTTTTCCTCTTCGCAATAGCGGTAACCAGCCGCGGCGAGACAGTCTGTCAGATAATCAACGTCTATTTCCTCCCCGTCGCACAAATCGGAAAGCGATAAATAACCGTCCCTCAACTTTGTATTGATTAAAGAAAGCAAAATAAAATTATCCGCAGGCAATTCCATAGGTGAATTATACCACAAAAAAATTTAATTGCAAAACTTAATAGCCGCGTGTTATAATTATTTTGAAAATTAAAGGAGACGTTATGTCAAAGACTGTCGTTGTTGGAATGAGCGGCGGCGTGGATTCTTCCGTTGCCGCGCTTCTATTGAAAAAACAGGGGTACAATGTTATCGGACTGTTTATGATGAATTGGGAAGAAACCTCGCCCGACGGCGCCTGCACTGCGGAAAGCGATTTTGCAGACGTACGGCGCGTCTGCTCGGCTTTGGATATTCCTTATTATTCCGTAAACTTTGCCGCGCAGTACAAAGAACGGGTGTTTGCGCATTTTCTTGAAGAATATGCGTCAGGCAGAACGCCCAACCCCGACGTTTTGTGCAACAGGGAAATAAAGTTCGGACCTTTCCGCGATTACGCTTTAAATATGGGCGCCGATTTTATTGCGACGGGGCATTACTGCGGCATAGACCATTCGGGCGGCAGGCATCGCCTTAAAAAGGCGGCTGACGCAGGTAAGGACCAGACCTATTTTTTAAATCAGGTAAAAGAGGAACAGCTTGACAACGTCTTGTTTCCTCTTGCAGAACTGCCCAAAGCCGAAGTGAGAAAACTTGCCGAAGAAAACGGGCTTGCAACCGCCGCAAAAAAGGACAGCACGGGCATTTGCTTCATAGGCGAAAGAAACTTCCGTAAATTTTTGCGCAACTATCTTCCTGCGCAATCGGGTAAAATAGTTACGCTTGACGGTCAAACCGTGGGCGAACACATTGGGCTTATGTACTATACTCTCGGTCAGCGCAAAGGGCTTGACCTCGGTGGGAAAAGCGGCGAAGAGGGTCGCTGGTTTGTAGTTAAAAAAGATTTACAGAACAATATTTTATACGTTTCGCACGGGGACGAAAGTCCGCTTTATTCAAAGTCCTGCATCGTCAAAAACCTGAATTGGATTGGATATATGCCGCAGTCAACGTTTGAATGTACGGCAAAATTCCGTTATCGCCAACCCGAACAGAAAGTTAAAGTAACACTGCAATCGTACGGAGCGGAAGTTGTATTTGCCGAACCCCAACGCGCAGTTACGGAAGGGCAATACGCCGTATTTTATGACGAAACCTACTGCCTCGGCGGCGGCGTAATAGAAAACGTAATTTATTAATAAAAAACACGCCGAAGGGCTTTTGCCCTTCGGCGTGTTTTTTGTTTACGCTTTTAAATTAAAAGTGTATTTAAAATTATTTATATATTGACCGAAAGCCGACATCGCCTGCTTAATAGCGTCGGGCTGCTCGTCAAACGAAATTTCCATTGAAAGCGCGTTCTCCGCTTCATTCAATACGACAACCATCCCGTCCGCGCCGTTACCGCCGGCTATCGTTACTGTTTTTCCTACCTGCTCATAGTCAAGTTCACACGACTGCCCCAAATTAATCATTCTGCATTTACCGCTATCGTCAAAAGTTAAAGAATAATTGCCTTTAAGCATTCCGTTTACAGTTCCGCTCGCCGATTGCATTGCCGAAGCCATGCCGTCGGGGACGTCGTCTTTTAAAATGATTTCGCATTTTTCAAACTCAAAGGTCTTGCCTGCTATAGAATAATCGACTTTTTTACCGCAAGCAACTAAGCCAAGGCATAAAATTATCGACGCAACGGCGACTACGAAAGGGTAACAGAATTTTTTCACAAGTTTCATAAATTTCTCCTAATATGTTTTTATGTTACATATTATAACGTAATTACGATACACTTGTCAACGTATTTGCGTAATAATCATACTGCAAAAATGTAATAATATAGCTGTATGGATATAATCGAGAAAATAGAAACCCTTCGCGAAGAACGCGGCTGGACGAAATACCGTCTTGCCGAGGAAGCAACTTTAACTTATTCCACGCTCTCCGCTATATATGCGAGAAAAACTCCGCCGAAATTTGAGATTCTGGAAATGATTTGCAACGCATTCGGAATAACCTTAGCGCAATTTTTTGCCAACGGCGAAGAGTTGCAGACTTTAACAACCCAAGAAAAACAGTTAATCGAACTTTTTCGCGCACTGCCGAGAAGCAAGCGCGAAGCATTGACGGTTTTACTTAAAACATAAATAAATCAAAAAGCCGCCGTGCTTAATGCACGGCGGCTTTTTGATTATTCTTATAATTCTAACGCTATTTTATAAATTTCGGATTTAGGCGCGTTTCTGTCCTTTGCAACAAGTTTAACAGCCTCTTTTTTATCGATACCCCCCGATATATAGTGTGTTAAATGCTCTTTTACCGTGAGCGCGTTCAACGGGTTTTCGACGCTTGCGCCCTCAACAATAAGGACGTATTCGCCCCGTTTTTCGCACTTTAACCCCTCGGAAAGCTTAAAAACTACCGTCTCTTCATGAAGTTTGGTTATTTCGCGCACGGCACAGGCATATCTGTCGCCAAAAACCTCGTAAATCGATGATATATGGGGGTCTACGTCCTGCGGAGCCACATGAAAAATAAGCGTTAGTCCAAGATTTTTATACTTTTCAAGCAACCTTTTCCTTTCGCCCGTCTTATCGGGCAAAAAACCTATAAACGCAAATCTATCGGAAGAAAACGCCGAAAGCACTAATGCGGACAGCGCGGCGTTCGCCCCCGGAATCACCGTATATTCAACTCCGCGTTCTTTTAAAACTTTGCAAACAACGTTGCCGGGGTCGGATATAACGGGCATGCCGGCATCCGATATTACAGCGATGTTTTTCCCCTCGCCATCCGCGGAAATTATCTTTTCCGCCGCCTCCCTTTCGTTAAATTTATGGCAGGAATAAAGCGGCTTTTTAATTTCATAGGCGTTTAAAAGCTTAATCGAGCGGCGCGTATCCTCGCAGAAGATGACGTCAGCAGAACGCAAAACTTCCAACGCCCTAAGCGTAATATCCTTTAAATTACCTATTGGCGTTGCGACAAAGTAAATCATTTTTCACCTTTATACGTTTTTGAATTGATACTCGTAAAGTTCTTTGTACACACCACCGAGAGATATAAGCTCGTCGTGCGTGCCCCTTTCCTTTATACCGTCCGCCGTCATAACAATTATTTCATCGGCGTTCTTTACTGTTGATAACCTATGGGCGACAATCAAAGTCGTTCTGCCCTCGCTTAACCTGAGCAACGCGTCCTGAATCTGCATTTCGGTTGCGTTGTCAAGCGCGGACGTTGCTTCGTCCAGAATTAAAACAGGCGGATTTTTGAGGAAAGCCCTTGCGATAGAAATTCTCTGTTTCTGTCCGCCGGAAAGCTTTACGCCTCTTTCGCCCACGCCCGTTTTGTACCCTTCGGGCAGGCTGCAAATATAGTCGTGAATGTTGGCTTTTTTAGCAGCCTCCGAAATCTCTTCGTCAGTGGCGTCGAAATTGCCGTAAGCAATATTTTCTTCGATAGTGCCGTTGAATAAAAAGACGTCCTGTTGAACGATGCCTATGTTTTTGCGGAGCGAAGCTCTCTCCAAATCTCTTATATCATACCCGTCAACGGTAATTTTACCCGATTCGATTTCATAAAAACGGGGAATGAGGTGACAGATAGTCGTCTTGCCTCCGCCGGACGGGCCGACAAGTGCAATGGTCTTGCCTGCCTCAATCTTCATAGAAAAGTCTTTTATAACTTTATTGCTTCCGTCGTCGTTTCTGTATCCGAAAGTTACGTTTTGAAACTCTATTTCCCCTTTAAGAACGCCTGCTTTTATTGCGTTATCCGCCTCTTCTTCGGGGGGAACGTCCATAATGTCGCAAAAACGTTTAAAGCCCGTCATTCCCTCCTGAATCTGTTCGTAAATGGTGGTCAGGGTGCGGATGGGCGTAATCAAAGCTGTAATATAAAGCACAACCGCGGCAAATTCGCCGACGTCGATAAAACCGTAATAAAAGAACAGTCCGCCCGATAGAAGCACGCCGAAATACAGAAAATCCATAAAAAAGTTCATAGACGAATGAAATTCACCCATAACTTTATACTGTCCGCTCTTCGCCTCGACAAAATGCCTGTTTCCCTTTTCGAACTTGTTTCTTTCGTGTTCCTGCGCGCTGTATGCGCGCGAAACGCGTATGCCCGACACCGCGCTCTCAATATCGGCGTTGATTTCGCCCTGCACCACGCGCACGCGTTTAAAAGTCTTTATCATACGCCTGCGCATAAGTACGGCGGTTACAACAACCAACGGCACGCACGCAAAAACAATCAGCGCAAGCCATACGTTTATGAACGCAAGCATTATAAACGCGCCGATAAGCGTGATAAAAGACAGAAAAACGTCCTCGGGTCCGTGGTGGGCGAGTTCTGAAATTTCAAACAGGTCGTTTGTCATTCGGCTCATTATAACGCCCGTCTTATTGTCGTCGAAATAAGAAAAAGGCAGTTTCTGCAAATGACCGAACAGTTCGCTGCGCATATCCGCCTGCATTCTTACGCCTACAAGATGCCCCCAATACTGCAAAATATAGTTTAGCACAGCTTTTATAACGTACAAACCAAGCAACGCGCCGGCGCCGCCGAGCAACAGATATAAAAGTTTGTTGGGAACATAATTGTTTATAATTTCTTTGGTGATAAACGGATATACCAAATTAAAAACGGATATTAAAAACGCGCACGCCATGTCTATTATAAACAGCTTTTTATGCGGCTTATAATAGCGGACAAACCGCTTAATCATCCCTTTGTTTTCGGTTTTTTTCATTCTGCCTCCGTATTATTCCGTCCGCGCACGGCAAGAAAACGCGTCGGCGCGGAACAATTAAAAACTTCTTACCTTATCTTCCGTAAGCGACAGGCAAAGCTCTTTGACAAGACGTGTAACGCTTTCAAAATCCTCTAAAGAAGCAATGCCGTTAAAAGTATGAATGTATCTTACGGGTATGCCTGCAACTATTACGGGAGTGCCGCCGTTTGACGAAATTATATAAGCGCCGTTGTTGCCGCCACCCGAACGGACAGCCATCTGTACTTTTATACCGCGCTTTGCCGCGACCTCGCGAGCAAAAGAGGTAAATCTGGGCGTACATATTACGGTTGCGTCCATAAACCTGAGCATAACGCCCCCCTTTACCGCGTCCTGCACCATATAATTAGGCGCGCTGGTATCATCGGCAGGGCAGCCTTCAAGACATATCGCCGCAATTGGTTTAACCCTGCACATTGCGGCTTTGATACCTCTGTCGCCGACCTCTTCCTGAGAGGAAATAACGCCCACGATATCAAGAGGCAAATCCTTGCCGTTAAGCTCTTTTATACATTTTACAAGGGACGCGACGCCCAGTCTGTCGTCAAAAGCTTTGCCTTGCATTATGCCGTGTTTTGCGTCGTATTCAAAGGGCGTAAGCGGCACAACGGGCGCGCCGATTTCAACGCCGAATTCCTCTGCCTCTTTCGCGCAGGTCGCGCCTATATCGATGTATAAATCCGCGTAACTTACAGGCGCGTTGCGCTGGTCGGCAGTCATAAGATGAGGGCTTCCTGCGGCGATTGCCCCCGATATATAGCCCGTTTTCGTATAAATCTGTACTTTTGAAGAGGGCAGACATTTCTCATTCCAGCCGCCTATCGGAATAAAGCGCAACGTGCCGTCGGGCTTTATTGCCTGAACCATAAAACCCACCTCGTCAGAGTGCGCGTCAAGCATAATAAAGGGGCGTCCGCCCTTGTTGTATTTAGGATAAATATACAGGTTGCGCATACTGTCTTCTTCGAATTCAGCAACCCCTTCAAGGTATTCCCTGACGGCTGAAAGCACTTCGTCTTCAAAGCCAGAAACCCCGCGGCACTGGCAGAGTTTTTCAATCAATTGCATGTCGTCCATATTATAAAACCTCACTTGTTTTTTGCATTAATTATGACGGGTAAAACGTCCGCGCCCTCCTTACCCCCCTTTACGGCTTCAACCATAACAAGGTAAGGTTTTATATCGGGCGTGCCCGAAACGAACTGTATGCGTTTTGGCTCCAATCCGCGTTTTTTCAATAGATATAAAAGTTCGGCAACCCTGTCCGCCCTGTTAATGACGGCAAATCTGCCTCCGAATTTCAGTTTGCGGTAAGCCGTTTCAACAATTTCCGCAAGGGTCAGGGTAATCTCTTTGCGGCAGACCGCGCGCTCGTAAACCTCGTTTTCAAATCCCCCCTTTTCGTAGGGCGGATTGCAAAGAATCAGCGAAAAAGCGTCGTCGTATTCTCTGCCGATATCCTGCAAGCGAGTATTTACCACTTTGCATCCGAAACCGTTCAGGGCGGCAGTGCGTAAAGACATATCCGCAAGCTCTTTCTGCATTTCAAACAGCGTCAGCTTTGAAATTTTAGGGTTAAGGCACATAAAATGAAAGCCGACGACTCCGCTGCCCGAACAGAAATCGGCAACTTTGTCCCCAGCCTTGGCACGGGCAAAGCGCGAAAGAAGGATACTATCCGAAGTGAAGCGGTAAAGATTTACGTTCTGTATTATTTTTTTGTCTTCGTAAAAGTTTTCTAAAACTTCGCCGTCCCTCAAATTACACATAAATTTTCCTTTAAAACAAAAAAGCGAGTCAAACGCTCGCCCTTTTGTTTTTGTGATTAGTCTGCGTGGATTGCTCCGGTGGGGCAAACGTCCTCGCAAGCACCGCAATCGATGCAAACGTCGGGGTCAACCACATACTTGTCTGCGCCCTCGGAAATAGCTTCCACGGGGCAGGTGCCTGCGCACGCACCGCAGCTTACGCACTCGTCGGTGATAGAGTGTGCCATAACATTCCTCCAAATTTTCAGTTTGTAATTGGTATTATATCACAACTTTTTTAAAGTGTAAAGGGGTAAACCTGATTTTAATAAATCTTTTTAAGCTTTTTCCGTAGGCTTTACGGGCTTTGCGTCGGGATTTTTATTCTTCTTTTTACGGCGCTTGCGCTGTTTATTGTTTTTATTTTGAGGTTTGGCGCCGTCGGGCTTTTCTGCGGTGTTTTTCGTTGCAGGGGGCGCCTTTTTAACTTGCGGCGCGGGTTCGGGAGCAAGCTCTGCCTCCTCATCGTCGCCGTTGGGTTTAGGGTGGCGGAATTTCAGTTCGTCCACGGTATAATCTTTATAGGTCACCAAATCTTTAGACTTGTCCTCAATTCTCACCCTTATAAGCATTTTCAGCATATTTACGTTTACGACTACGCCCCTGCCGTCGGGCGCGGAAACCTCCGACCCTATTCTCGGCATTTTTTTGCAAGCGTCGGAATAATAATCGTTTTCGTAACTCAGGCAACACATAAGTCTGCCGCACAGACCGGAAATTTTCTGGGGATTGAGCGAAAGCCCCTGATTTTTAGCCATTTTAATGGAAACTTTTTTAATATCGGGCATACAGCTCGAACAGCAACATTCTCTGCCGCAGGGGGCGATGCCGCCTATCATCTTGATTTCGTCTCTAATTCCGACCTGTCTCAACTCGATACGCATACGGAAATGAGAAGAAAGTTCTTTTACAAGCTCCCTGAAATCCACCCTTTGCGGCGCAGAATAATAGAAAACGGCTTTTGACCCGTCGAAAGCGAACTCGCAGTCGATAAGCTTCATTTCAAGCCCATGCTTTTCAATCTTTTCCCTCACGGTGCGCATGGCCGCTTCCCGTCTTTCTTCGTTTTTGCGGTGCGTTTCCTCGTCTTTGGGCGTCGCCGCGCGAACAACGGGTTTTAAAGGCAAAACGAGTTTGGCGTCGTCAACTTCGGCGCGCGCCGTAACCACCGTCGCGTACTCTATTCCGCGCGAAGTTTCCACAATAACCCCGTCGCCCGTCTTATATTCGCCTTCGCAGGGCGCAAAATAATAAATTTTGCCGCCGTCCTTAAAGGTTACCGCTGTAATCGTTGCCATTTTTTATTCTCCTTAGCTACTTCCAACATAAAGTCGTACAACAGCCCTTGAAAATTGGCGTTAAAACGCACGTCCGCAAACGCGGAGTTCAATTTTTCAAGCGCAAAAATCAACGCGGCGGAACAAAGTCCGCTCCTTTTATCTTCAGATTTCAGATAAGAAAAGTATACGCGCTGCATCTCGCATAAAAGTTCTGTTTTGTATTTTGTATCACCGTACTTTGCCGCAATTAAACCTATATCGCCAACGCGTACCGCCGAACAAATTTCATCAGCGGCAGACGAAATTTCCCGAAACCAACTTCCGCCTACTATATTTTGCGCCGCCCCGAGCACGCCTCCCGAACTTGCCGCCGCGGCGCGGTTCAAATCGTTTTTGCCCTGTCTTTCCAAAGCCTCAAAAACCTTGTCCTCTGTAAAAGGCGGCACGGTAAGAATTTTCACCCTCGACTTGACCGTATCCAAAACAGGCGCAAGCGAACACGCGCCCAAAAGAAAATGTACGCCGCCGATAGGTTCTTCCAAAGTCTTTAAAAGCTTATTCTGCAATAGCGCCGAAGCCCCGTCGAAACCGCATACGGCATAAAGCTTGCGGCTTCCCTCCACGGGTTTTAAAACGCTGTCCTCTAAAATTTCGGATACCGCGTCCGCGGTAAGTTTTTTTCCGTCCTCGGGATAAAGCTTAAAATCAGGAAAACTTCCGTTTGCAATTCTTGCCCTTTCGGCGCTGTTTGCCTCCGCGCCGAAAAACTCCGCCGCAAAAATTTCAAGCGCGCCCCTTAAATTCCTTTCGTCGTGAAAGTCAAGCATATATGCGTGCGAAAGTCTGCCTGAAAGCCTGTCGCCGCGCAATATTTTGTATGCGGTAGTTTCCCTTAAAAGTTTTTCCACTTAGTTTATAATATCTCTTTCTTTAAGTAATTTCACTATTTTTTCAGCCGTCTGTTCCTTGCTTCCACTGCAGTCAACGGCACATATATCGGGGTGTACAGCCATAAGCGCCTTATAACCTGCGTAGACTTTCTCATGAAAAGCAAGCCCCAACTGCTCCATTCTGTCATTTTCGTCCGCGCCGTGCTTTCTGTTGAAAGCGTCTGCAGGCGAAATATCAAGAAAAACGGTCATATTCGGGGGGCAATCATCCAAAGCAGTCTTGTTTATACCCTCTATAAACTTCACGCCGAGCCCCCGTGCATAGCCCTGATAAGCAAGCGAAGAATAGACGTACCTGTCGCAAATAACAAGCTTACCCTGCTTTAATGCAGGCTTGATAATTTCGTTTAGATGTTGTACCCTCGCGGCGGCGTAAAGCAAAGCTTCGCACTCGTCGCACATCTCGGTATTTTTTCCGTTTAAAATTATTTTGCGTATTTCTTCGGATATTACGCTTCCGCCGGGCTCTCTGGTCATTAAAAAATCTACGCCTGCAGAAGCCAGATATTCGGACAGCAGCCTTAACTGCGTACTCTTACCCGAACCCTCGCAACCTTCAAACGTTATGAATTTACCCGTCATTTCTTTACCACCCAGATTTTATCACCTTCCAGCCCGAATGTGCCGGAGTTGTATAAAAGATACCTTACCGCCCCTTCCGTTATCATTTCTCCCGCAGCGATTATGGGTACGCACGGGGGTGTAACGCCTGCGTTCTGCGCGCACATCCTGCCCACAGACTGTGTTAAGGGCAACAATTCTTTTTTCTGTTTCAGCGCGTACTGGTAACTGTAAGTTCTTGCGGTAATGGGCATGGGCGGTCTTGCCGTAAAATTCTTTTTCATCCTCTTGTCATTGGCAATAGCCGATAAAATAGCGAGAAGCGTACCGAGGTCTGCCGCCACTGTCATCGGCGAAAGATAAAATATAAGATATTTTCCGTCGGCAAGTTCGGGGTAAATACCTTTCTTTTCAAGAATGTTTCCCACCGTGTATGACGAAACGCCCAAATCTTCAAAATCGATTGCAACTTTTGTCCAGTCGTCCGACGGATAAAGCTTTAAAGGGCATTTCTCCCTGAAAGCCGCCACCGCCGTTTTGGCGTCCTGCACCAGCTTTGGATTGTTTGCGATGTATTTGAACGCATATTCCACCGAAGCCATAATAGGATAGCTTGGCGAAGTTGTGCGGAAATACGTCAACCCTTCTTCCAAAAGAGGCAACAGCGTTTCGTTATTGCCCGAAACAACCGCGCCCTGCGTAAGGGCAGGAAGACTTTTATGCGCCCCGTCGACCCATAAATCCGCGTAAAGGCTTGCATGAAGCTTCTTTTCTTCGTCATAAACGAGATGCGCGCCGTGCGCCCCGTCCACAAGAAGATAGCGCGAATATTTTTTTAACACCGCGGCGTATTTTTTCAACGGAGCAACGTTGCCGAAATAGTCGGGCGAGGTAACTATCATTCCGCTAATCGTCCTGTCATTGGAAACAAGTTCTTCAATAAGAGCAGGCGAGGGCGGCATAAGCACGCCGTTTTCGTGCGTGCCCTGAACGATTACAGGTTCCAGACCGAAAAGCTTGCAGGCATTCCACACGCTTATATGGCAGTTGCGAGGCACGATAATTTTATTGCCTGACTTTGACACCGCATACATCATTGCGAGCACGCCCGACGAGGAACCGTCGGTCAATATAAAACTCTTTTTTGCGCCTAAAATTTCAGCCAAATCTTTTTGCGCGCCCGAAATTACGCCCGTCGGACACATAAGGTTATCCGAATAGCAAAGCTCGGTAATATCCATAGGCGCAATGGGAAATTTCGATTTAAAATCTCCCCTTGCTTTATGTCCGGGCATATGAAAAGACTTGTCCGCTTTTGCATACGCTTTTAACTGCGAATATATCAAGTACTTATACATAAAATCACCTGCAAAATACCGTTTTTTATAATTGGGTGCCACATATGCCGCGTTTAACGCGATTTTTACCAAAATTTAAGAAACTTAAAATTTCAAAGCCTCACACCCTTTCAACCGCCGGAAACGCACATAAACCGGAACAAGTTGAGCAAATTTATAAAATTTGAAAGCTTATTTTTTAGGCTTCATAGTAGGGAACAGAAGCACGTCCCTTATTGTAGGGCTGTCGGTAAGAAGCATAACAAGCCTGTCCACACCGAAGCCCAGTCCGCCCGTAGGAGGAAGACCGTATTCCAAAGCTGTCACGAAATCTTCATCCACCTGCGCGTTGCACTTAGGTTCTTGCGCGCGCTTTTCCTCAACCTGTTTTACAAACCTCTGTCTTTGGTCAATGGGGTCGTTCAGTTCCGAAAATGCGTTACCGAACTCGTGCGCGCATATAAAGTATTCAAACCTCTGCGTAAATGCAGGGTCGTCCGCCTTGCGCTTAGCCAAAGGTGAATTTTCAACGGGGTAATCGTAAATAAAGGTGGGCTGAATAAGCTTATCCTCTACAAACGCGTCGAAAAGCGCGATAAGAACATGCCCCTTCGTCGCCTTTTCGCCCTCTTCTACGGGCGCGCCGAGTTTCTTGGCGCAGGCGCGCGCATCCTCGTCCGAAGTCCACGCGTCGTAATCAGCTCCGCAGTATTTTTTAACGGCTTCTTTCATGGTCATTCTTTGCCATTTGCCACCGAGGTGAATTTCCGTTCCCTGATAAGTTACGTCCGTTGTGCCGCACACTCTGTTGGCAACCCAGGCGTACATCTCCTCTACAAGGTTCATCATATCAAAGTAATCGTAATAAGCCGCGTAGCACTCGATTGTCGTAAATTCGGGGTTATGGAAAGCGTCCATACCCTCGTTGCGGAATATGCGCCCGACCTCGTAAACCCGTCCCAGACCCCCTACTATGAGCCGTTTAAGGTATAATTCAGTCTCTATTCTCAAAAACATATCAATGTCCAAAGCATTGTGTCTGGTCTTGAAAGGTCTTGCCGCCGCGCCGATTTCTATCGTATTTAGAACGGGCGTATCCACTTCGAGAAAGCCCGAACCGTCAAGATAATCCCTGAGCGCTGTGAGGATTTTAGAACGCTTAATAAACGTGCTTTTGACCTCGGGGTTGACAATCAAATCAAGTTCCCTGCGGCGATAGCGGATATCGGTATCTTTCAGCCCGTGCTGTTTTTCGGGCAGGGGCAGAAGACACTTTGTCAGCATTTCTATATGGGTACAGTGTACGGAAACTTCGCCCGTCTGGGTCATAAAGACATAGCCTTTTACGCCGACCACGTCGCCGAGGTCGTAATCTTTTTTGAACGAAGCGTAATCTTCTTCGCCGACGTCGTCGCGCTTGACGTAAATCTGCAAAAGACCGTTCTCATCCTGAATATGCGCAAAAGACGCCTTGCCCATAATTCGGCGAGACATAAGCCTGCCTGCCACCGTCACCTCTTTGCCCGCAAGCTGTTCGTAACTGCGCTTAATTTCGTCCGAACGCGCCGAAACGGCGTATTTCACCTTTTCAAAAGGATTTTTCCCCTCTTCAATCAACTTCTGAAGTTTTTCACGGCGGATTAAAGCCTGTTCGGCGAGTTTCTGTTCTTCTTCCTCTTCCGTGAGGTTTTGTATAATTTCTGCCATATTTATTACCTTATCGTTAAAATTTTAAGAACGTAATCCGTACCGTCGGGACATTTTACGGTAATTTTTTCACCGACTTTCTTCCTGAGAAGCGCCGCACCGACGGGGGAATCCACCGAAATTTTACCTGCCATAACGTCGACTTCCGTAACAGACGTAATCGTATAGGTCTGCTCTTCTTCCATATCCTCGTCGTAAACGGTTACAACGCTTCCCAAATGGACGTAACTTGTGTCCTTATTCTCTTCACGGATGTCCGCGTTTTTGATTTTGTATTCAAGTTCGGCTATTTTACCCTCGTTCGAACGCTGCTCTTCGCGCGCGGCGTCGTACTCCGCGTTTTCCGAAAGGTCGCCGTGACTGCGCGCTTCGGCTATTCTTTCTATAATTTCGGGACGCTTTACCTTTACAAGGTAATCAAGCTCCTTTTTCAAATCATCGTAATTTTTCTGCGTCATTACAATAAGTTCTGCCATTTACCGTCTACTCCTGAATTTTATAGGTTAATTAAATAATTAAAAGTGATTCCGCCGCGCGAAATCACTACTTTTGCTTACAATATTATATAATTTAAAGTCAAGTTTGTCAATAGCTGCATAGCCTGTTTTTATATAAGTTTACTCCGATTTGCCCCAAAAGGTTGCCTAAACCGCCGAATTTTATTATAATGGTAATATGTTCAGACTGTGGGCTAAGATTTTAATAGGCGAAAAAATAGTAAAACAACTTACTTACGAAGGCGACGGGAAACTTGTTTATTCCCAATTTTTCAAGTACCTTGCAGATATCTGCGAAGGGCTTGATATCCCCACGCCCATACTTATGAAAACGCACATTTTCAATTTTGCCAAATTCAGAACGGTAAAATTCCTGCCGAGGGACTTTGCCGATACGCCCGAATTTGATAAACTTGTAATAGAAAATATAACCGTTTAGCATAATTTTTATTTGTTAAAGCAAAATAAAATTATGAAGCTTACCTGTTACGCTTGCGTTGCAAACCTCGTTATTTTAGGCATATTCGGGGGTGTATACGCTTTTAGCGGTTTTAATTTATTGTATTTTCTATGTTTTGAAAACCAACTTTTCTACCGCATTTTTCTTGCGGTATGCGGCGTTTCCGCCCTGTTTACAGTGTATTCTTTGATATTTTTCAAGCCTTTCAAAGGATTGAAATAAGCGGCTGAATTATATACAGCCGCTTATTTTTCGCCTAAACAGACGCAACTTTTATGCTTGCGCCCGTTTCAGCGTCCTGATACATTACCCAATAGCCCTTTTTCGTTTCGTCTGGCGATGAGGGAATAAAGCCTGCCAAATCTTTCATGCTTTCAGGCGGAGTCTGGCTTTGCTCCGCGGGAACGCCGTAACATATGTACTTAGGCTTGCCGTCCTTATACAGCACGCCGAAAACGTAAAAATTATCTCCGCCGTAAGATATTTTTACCCATTTAGACTCCTCTATTAAACTTTCAAGCTCTTCTACGGGAGGGTACTTAGACAGTATTTTATCTATTTCGTCTTTCATATTTTCATAAAATACGCCGCCCTCAACTAACGGACTGAAACGTCTGTTTGCATCGTTGCCCCCCGAATATGCCGTAGTTTCGTCGTTTTTTACGCTGTTTTGTTCTTCCTCGACAGCGCAAGCAGCCTTTTCATCGCCACAAGCCGCATACCCGTCTTTTTCTTCCTCTTTATCTTTGCATAAAGCGCCACAGTCTTTATAAGTTTCTTCGTATTCATAATAGTTTACCTCTGCTATCGCTTCGTCCTCGTATGCGGAACAACCGTCGGCTTTGCCGTAATCTTTGCTCTCTTTTTTATTTTCCTTTTTTTCAGGTTCCGGGTTTTCGGCGCGCTCTATTTCGGCTTTTATGCCGAGCACCGCATCGTGGAAGTTACCGCATATTGCCGAGGCAACGGGCATAACCTGCCCCTTTACGCAACAAATCAAAGCGGCAAAGCCGTCGGAAGTATCCACAGCACTGTTACCCTCGAAACCGCCGTCTTCAAGTATCAAAACGTTTTTACCGTCGGAAACGGCGCAAACATACTTCCCCTCGGTCAGCGGAGCAAAGTTTATCAAACTTACTTCCACTTTCAAGTTCAGCCCGTATTTTTCGGCTTTGACAAGACCGGACAGCGCTCCGCCGTCCGCAGAGAAACCGTCCTTTATCCCCTTAATTACGGCAATATTTTTAGTGTAACCCATAAATTTACCTTTTCACCCCCGTTAAGGGGGTTTTATTTAATTATATTCCTTAAATATGCGCGTGTTTTGTAATTTTGTGTAATAATATGTATTTTTTATGTATTTAATTTCATAAATCGCACGTTTAATTAAATTGATTTTTTTGACAGATTATAATATAATATTATTTGTAGAAAATTTTGAATTTTTAACTACGTCTAAATTTTTAAGGAGTATATTTATGGCACTGACTAAAAATAAGAAAGTCCTTGATTTTGTAAAAGAAAGCGCGGACCTTGCCCAGCCCGACAATATCGTATGGATTGACGGCAGTCCCGACCAGATTAAAGCGCTGAAAGAAGAAGCGGTTAAAAGCGGCGAGCTTATTAAGCTTAACGACGCGCTTCTGCCCGACTGTTATCTTCACCGCACTAAGGTGAACGACGTTGCGCGCGTAGAGGACAGAACTTTTATATGCACAAAAAACGAAGAGGACGCAGGCCCCATCAATTATTGGATGAACCCCAACCAGGCTAAGGAGCTTGCAAACGAAATCGCAAGGGGTTCAATGAAGGGCAGAACGATGTACGTCATCCCCTATTCTATGGGCGTCGTAGGTTCGCCTTTTGCCAAAATAGGTATTGAAGTAACCGACTCGATTTACGTCGTACTCAATATGAACATAATGACAAGGGTCGGAAAGCAGTGTCTTAACGCGCTCGGCAAAAACGGAGACTTTATAAAAGGCTTCCACGCAAAATGCAACGTTGACGCAGATAAAAGATATATTATGCATTTCCCCGAAGAAAACCTTATCATTTCCGTAAACTCTGCTTACGGCGGCAACGTTTTATTGGGTAAAAAGTGTTTTGCTTTGAGAATTGCTTCCTACCTCGGCAAAAACGAGGGCTGGATGGCGGAACATATGCTTATTTTGGGCGTAACTTTCCCCGACGGCGAAAAGAAGTATGTTGCGGCGGCTTTCCCCTCCGCTTGCGGAAAAACAAACCTTGCAATGCTCATCCCCCCCAAACATTATTTGGATAAGGGCTATAAAATCGAAACTATAGGCGACGATATCGCTTGGATAAGGGTTGGCGACGACGGCAGACTTTGGGCAGTAAACCCCGAAAACGGCTTCTTCGGCGTTGCCCCCGGCACCAACGAACACTCAAACTACAACGCTTTACAGTCAACAAAGCGCGGAACGATATTCACAAACGTTGCCTTGAACACCGACGATATGACAGTTTGGTGGGAGGGGCTTACGAAAGAGCTTCCCAAACACGTTATAGATTGGACGGGCAAGCCCTGGAACCCTGAAAAATTCGATAAAAAGGATAAATCGACGTGCGCGGCGCATCCCAATTCACGTTTCACCGCGCCTGCAGGCAATTGCCCCTGCATTTCGGTTAAATTCAATTCCGAAAAGGACGCAGTTCCTCTTTCCGCAATAATCTTCGGCGGAAGAAGAGCTTCCACCACCCCCCTCGTTTACGAGGCAAGGGATTGGAACCACGGCGTGTTTATAGGCTCGGCTATGTCGTCCGAAACGACGGCCGCGGCGGCAGGAGCTGTCGGCGTTCTCCGTCACGACCCCATGGCTATGAAACCTTTTACAGGCTATCATATGGGCGATTATTTTGCGCATTGGATTGAAATGGGCAAAAAAGTTTCCAATCCTCCCAAAATTTTCAACGTAAACTGGTTCAGAACGGATGCCGACGGCAACTTTATGTGGCCCGGATTCGGCGATAATATGCGCGTCCTTGAATGGATATTAAAGAGATGTTCGGACGCCCCCGTAGAAGCAGAAGAAACAGCAATCGGTTATGTGCCCAAGGCTGAGGATATTGATTTATCCGACCTCGATTACGAGATTAAACCCGGCAAAAAGTTCGGTTTGGACGATTTAAAGGCTATTCTTGCGGTTGACAAGGCAAAATGGGCAAAAGAAGCGGAAGAACTCGAAGGCTATTACAACGGAACCATCAAGTCGAGAATACCCGAAGAACTTTGGCAGTGCCTTAACACACTTAAAGAAAACTGCAAAGGCGCGGCTTCCGAAAAGGCTGAAATAGAAAAACCCAAGCCTGCCGTTAAAAAAACAGATAAGAAATAAAGCATTTTAAACACACCGCCCCAAAATCGGGCGGTGTGTTTACTGAGAATAAAAAGCAAGGAATGTATCAACTGTCTTTCCTTGCTTTTTTATTAAGATTTTATTGATATCGGTATTGCGACAAACAATAAATTAACAGATAATTGCAATAAACCACTTTTAGCATTAAGAAGTGAGAATAATGACGGTCAAGTTAAGTGGTCTTATTGTTGGTTTACGCACAAAGAAGAAAAGTTTTTACAGAAAATAAAAAGATAACTATTATACCCTATAAAAAATCTATGGCATTCTGGTAGAAATGCAAATAACAAATTAACACGGAAAAATCAAATGAATTTCAATTTTAATAAGTAAGATTAATAAATTACAGCCCCTATACTTTTTAAGCGAAGTATAGGGGCTGTGCGTTTATAAACATAATAAAATATCCATAATAGCCAATTTAAGATGCGGCGATTCTTATTTAATCATTCCTCTGCCGAATTATTAAACCCGTTGTTTTCCGCGTCTGAGGTTGACTGTTCAAATTCTTCCGGCGATTCAAAGGTAGCTTCCGTGGGTTGTGCCGCAATGCTTTCAGTCTTTCTGCTGTAGGTAAACACTTTTACACCTTTCTTTCGTAAATTTAAAACGGCAAAGAACAGCAAAGAGCCCAGCCCGTAAATCCAAAGTCCTTCGGTCGCGCACATAGAGCCGAAATTAACCCAATAAGCAATACTTACCGCTTCATATCCGCACAAATCGCCGTATAGCATGACAATTATAAGCGGAACGACTATTGCATTTATGATAATGGGAAAAAATCCGCCGACAACAAGTTTTAAAATATTATTTTTGATTAACCGTCCTGCGCCGTAAGTCAAAAACGCCGCTAAAAGTGTGGCAAGTCCGCCGAAAACCATATCGTACCAACCGTAGCCTGAAATAAGGTTTGCAAGTATACAGCCTATCCAAAGCGCCGGTACGGCTTCGGGGAAAAACAGCGGCAAAACGCAAAGCGCTTCCGCGGGGCGTATCTGCAAAATGCCCTGATAGGCAAGCAAGCCGAATACGCAGGTAAGTGCAACGTACAGCGCGGCTATTACGCCTGCGCGGCAGATGCGTTTGGTGGTAAAAAAGTTCTTCATTTCTTTTGTTGCAGATTGCGGCTGAAAAAAAGGTTACCTGTTCCGAGGTAACCTTTTACAATCTGCTTCTCCTCGGTTTTTTTATTGATGTGTTTAGCCGAAAACCATCATTATTTAGCGTATATATGGGGGGCAACCGCTTTTTTATGCTTTAAAAAAAGCTTGTTTGCCTTTAACTTTTTTAATCTTTAAAAGCCGATAAATTTAAACTTTTAATCAATCTTCGTCTTTGTTTTCTTCTATCTTTGAGGCGTTGCTGTTGCCGAGGAAAGTTCCGAAATGAATTTCCTTTTTGCCTCTCTTTGCGCCGCCGCTCGGTCTGCTGCCTTCTCTGCGTCTGTCGGAGTTTCTTCCGTCTTGCGAATGCCTGCGGTCCCTGCCGTAATTTCCGCGTCCGCCGTCCCTGCGTCCGTGTCCGTCGTGTCTTCTTTCACCGTAACGCACGCCCCTGTCGCCGGGTCTTGCATTGTTAGGAATGACAACGATATATCTAACGGGCTCTTTTCCCTCCGAAGCGGTCTTCACTTCTTCGCTGTCTGCAAGCGCCGAATGAATAACTCTTCTTTCATAGGGGGTCATAGGTTCAAGAATTATTTTCCTGCCCGTTTCCACTGCCTGTTTTGCAAGTTTTACTGCCAAATCTTTTAAGGTCTGTTCCCTTTGCGCGCGATAATTTTCACAGTCTACAACTACTTTTTTATATTCCTCGTTGCCAATATTCGCAACTGCGCCTGCCATACACTGTATAGCGTCCAGAACGTCGCCTCTTTTGCCGATAACGCGCGCGGAAGACTGAGTTTGAATGTTGATATAAAGCCCGTTTTCTTCGTTCACAACGCTGCTTTTTCCCTCAACGCCGAGGAATTTAAGTATACCGTCAATAAATTCTACGGGGGAAGCCGCCGAACTGCTGCCACCGCCGTTTTTAGGTATTATTTTAACTACGGCTTTAACCGAGCCGAAAAATTTTTTCTTTCCCTCTTCCAAAACTTCGTAATCGACTTCGCCGAGAGTAAGCCCCATTTCCGTTAAACCCAAATCAAGGGCTTCGTCTACGGTCTTTGCCGTAAAAACGTTCTTTTCTTCCATTACTATACTACTCCTGTCAAAAACCTCAGAATTAAAAATTCAGTCGTTTTTGCTTATTTTTTTAATCTTTTCGCCTTATTTGACGGTCTTCCGCCTGTTACAATCTCTTTATTTTTATAACGCACGGTTACTATTTTGTTTATTATGAGCGTAGACGCCAAACCGTAAAGGGTATTTGTAATCATGTAAACAGAGAACGCCGCGCTGTACATAAACGAGAACAAACCGAAGATTATAGGCATTATAATCATCATATATTTGTTGGTCTTTGCCGCGCTGCCGTCAACCGAAGACAGCTCGTTCGCGGCCTTCTGAGCGCGCATTGTTATGAACTGTTGCAGGAACATAAAGCCGATAGACAATACTATCAAAACAAAATAGCCGTTATACGTCTCTTTTTCGGCGGTCAGGTCCTGAGTGACCTTATTATAATCGATTTCGCTTACGGTTATGCCCGAACGCACCGTCGTTGACTGGAATTTAGAGAAATCGGGAACTTCTTTATTTAACATCGAATCAGGATACCATAAATTGCCTATCCAACCGAACGAAGTTCCGTTATTATGCGTTCTGTACCACTCTGCCGCAGACTTTCTCGCGTTAATTTCAATATAATCGGAAACTGTTTCCCACTTGTCCTGTTCGGATTTATCAAGATATTCCTGTATATTGAACTCAACAAAAGTCGAAACCCCGTCGCCGTCTACGTCGTTTTTATGGGCTTCGTCGTAAACAGGTTTGTAATGTTGGGCAAATTTTTCAAAATCGACAGTATATACGCCTTCTGCTTCTGTTTTATTTAAAAATCTCTGTTCGGGATTTTCAGCGTTTTCTTCTATTACATAAACAGCAACGCTGTCGTTATAAGCCTTAGCCATTTGGCTGTAATCGCGCATAACGGCATAATTGGAATATGTACTGAACGAAGTCAGGACAATCATAAACACTACAAGCGAAACAATCATGGGCAGGCAGGCGCCGAGGGGGTTGTATCCGTTGGCTTTCTGCAACTCCATAACTTTCTGGCTGTACATATTCTTATCGTTGGCGTACTGTTTTTGCAGTTTTTCCATCTGAGGACGCATTCTTTCCATCAGAAGAGACTGTTTCTTGGTTTTTACCCTGGAATAAATGTCAAGCGGTAAAACAAGCGTTTTAAGGGCAAGGGTAAAGACGATAACGCCCAGAGCAACCGCACCGTAGAAATTCGAAAAAAGGTCGAAAATCCACCCGATTACCCAGCCGATACCCGTCAAATCTCCCGCATTTACGGGGGTAACGCCAACCGTATGGTTGTTTGTCGCTAAAAAATTCAAAAAATTCATATAAATTCCGTACTTTAAAGTATAAAAATACTTACGGTTTTAATCAGATAACCCACTTCAAGCGGAAATATCTCTCTTTTTCAGGGTCATAACCGCCCTTTGAAAGAGGATTGCAGCGCAAAATGCGCCACATACCGAGCAAAATTCCCCTTATTACACCCTTGTTGTTAATAGACCTTTTCATATACTCCGAACACGTCGGCGTATAAAGGCAGGTATGTTTGGAAAAATTCCTCTGATAAAAAACAATAAGGCGCATAAAAAACATCTTAAAAACGGGTTTATAAAACCTGCGCTTTACCGTTTTTAATAATTTTTTCAGCCGTCCTTGCATCCGTTCACCTTTTTAAAGCATATTTTAAGGCTTTTTTTAAAGGCTTCGTAAGTATATTCTTCTTCCGTCTTAGGTATTAAAATTATATCGAACGGGCGTTCAAGCATGTCGCAGCAATCCGAAAAAGCAGCTCTTAAAAGCCTTTTTATCCTGTTTCTTTTTACTGCTTTTCCGTGTTTTTTCGAGACGGCGACGCCCATTGAAAGTTTATCGGAAGGAAAATACAATAACGTAATATTAGGGGAAAATACCTTTTTCCCCTTCTTGAACAGCTTCTGAAAATGCGTATTCTTTTTTATTCTAAGGTATTTCACGCGTTAAGCCGTAAGCTTTTTTCTGCCCTTGTTTCTTCTTCTTTTAAGAACCTTTCTTCCTGCTGTTGAAGACATTCTCTTCCTGAACCCGTGAACCTTGCTTCTCTGTCTCTTCTTGGGCTGGTATGTTCTTTTCATAATTTACCTCTTAAAATTACCTTTGACTTTTTAAAATATCTTACTTATTATATAATTAAAAAAACTTTTAAGTCAAGCGTTTTCGTTGCCGGCAAGCCAATATAAACTAACCGTTAAAACGCTTTTTTCTGCCTTAATTTCAGTTAGAACCCGTTCTTACAGGCAAAATAAGATACAATTTTGCCTTATTTTCCCCGTTCTGACATATAAAAGGCTGAATGTGATTGTTGAACGACAGAGTTATTCTATCCTCCTGCAATGCGTTCACGGCGTCTATTATGAATTTGGAATTCATAGCTATACGCACGTCTTTTCCGTCTATTTCTGCTTTTACGGGCTCTTGCACATTTCCTATTTCGGAAGCGGAAGAAATTTCTATTTTATCGCCGCTTATATCGAAAATTATAAGGCTGTTTTTATCGTTTCTTACCAAAATAGCCGCTCTTTCTATACTTGCTTTAAGCTTGTCCTTGTCAACCGTTACGGTTGTTACGAAAGATTTGGGAATTATATTTTCCTTTTTAATGAAATCTCCGCCGTAAAGTCTTGAAGTCAATACCGTATTGTCGCAGGCAACCAGAATCATACCCTTCTGTACGAAAATTTCGGTATTTCCGTCGCTGTCAGGTATCATTTTTTCAATTTCGTTGAGAGTTCTTGCAGGACAGATTATTTCCATATTGCCCGTTGAGGACACCGCTTTCCCCGAAACGGTTGCAAGACGGAAACCGTCAAGCGACGTAACGCACACATCATTGCCGTTTATAACAAACTGACAACCTTTTAAAATAGGTCTGGAATCGTCTGCCGCGCAACAAAAAGAAGTCGAACGGATAAAATCTTTCAAATCGGAAGTTTTAAGCATAAAACTGTTTTCGTTTATGTTTAAATCTATTTTGGGAAAATCATCCGCCGAAAGAACCTGCATAGAAGTTTGGCTGTCGGCGTATTCTATGTCCATTTTCTTTCTTTCGGAAGAAAGACAAATCTGCACGCCCTCTAACTTCTTAATAAAATCGGCAAAATATTTACCGGGAACGCAGATTTCCCCTTCCTCGTAAATTTCGGCTTTAATAGTCTTAATAATAGAAATTTCACCGTCGGTGGCTGAAAGAGTAAGTCCGTCGTTTTTAGCGCAGAGCTTTATACATTCGAGAACGGGAACGGTAGTTTTTGAAGAACAAGCTTTTACTACCTTTAATACTGCATCCGATAAATCGATACCTTCGCAAACACATTTCATCGTTTTTCTCCGTTAGTTTAAATTTATTTATTAAATGATTAATTAGTAATTATAATAGTAGGGACGGTGGAAATGTTGATATTTTTACGTCCAAATATAAATTCATAAATATAATAACAAAAAACAGCCGAAAAAGCAACAGAAAACGGGTAATTTAATATGTGGAAAAAGGTCAAATTTTAAGTGGACAAACTGTTGATATTTTGTTGATATGGGGAAAAGTAAAAATAGGAAATAATATTATTTTTCAATTAATCTTAAAGAAAAGTGGAAGCGTTTAAGATATGCACATAAAATTGTTGATTGTGGAAAAAATAAAAAGTTGATAAAGGGGAAAAGTTTTGGTATAATTTGAGTATGTTTGAAAATTATTCGGAAAACTTTAAAACCTATAAAGAACAATTCGGTTTATTTGCGTCACTTTTGTCGGAATACAACAAAAAATACAATTTAACTTCTATTTGTGATATAAAAGAAGTGTACATCAAGCATTTTTTAGACAGTATTTTACCGAAAGACTGTTTTTCCGATAAAGCTTCGGTGATAGAAATAGGTTCCGGCGGAGGATTCCCCTCTATTCCTTTGAAGATTGTAAGAAAAGATTTAAAGTTTACGCTAGTGGAAAGTACGGGGAAAAAGTGCGAATTTTTAAAAACAGCTGTGGATAAACTCAGTCTGGACTGTGTACAAGTTTTAAATATCCGCGCCGAAGACGGAGCCAAGGATGCAAGTTTAAGAGAAAAATTCGATTTTGCCGTTGCAAGGGCGGTAGCAAGGCTGAATACACTGTGCGAATATTGTTTGCCGTATGTAAAGATCGGCGGTAAATTTTTGGCTTATAAAGGAGCTTTTGAAGAGGAACTTGAAGAAGCTTTAAATGCTTTGGAAATACTCGGCGGAAAAGTTGAAAAAGTATACAGTTATTCTCTTCCGGAAGGGTGCGGCGAGCGCAGTGTCATAGTGATAAAAAAGGTCAAAAAAACGCCTGAAAAATATCCGCGCGGTCAGGGTCTGGAAAGAAAAAAACCGCTTTGAAAATAAGTAAAAAAGTCTTTAAAATTACAGTAAAAATAGAGTTCCCGATTGATTGAAAAATATGGGGGCGCAAACAAAATTTATATTAAAATAAAGGGGGCGCAAGCCGTTTCCGGCAATGGGAAATATGTATGAAAACTGCGCGTTTTCCGGACACAGAATTTTAGGAAAAGACTTTGATTACAATCTGCTTGACAGGGTGGTTTTTAACCTTGTTGCAGGCGGTACGAAAAACTTTTTTTGCGGCATGGCGATGGGGTTTGACATAGCTGCTGCGGAGTGTGTTTTAAATCTTAAAAAAGATAATAAATCGCTCAAACTTACAGCCCTTATTCCCTGTCCTGAACAGTATGAAAAATACAGCGAAAGCTACAAACAAAGGTATAAAAGAATACTTGAAAATTGCGATAAAAAAATAGTGATTTCAAACAGTTATTACGACGGCTGTATGTTCGAAAGAGACAGAATGTTAGTTGACAGTTGCGATGTTTTAGTTTGCTATATCAGGCGGAATTTCGGCGGAACTTTTTACACCGTAAACTATGCAAAGCAAAAAAACGTCAGTATAATCGAACTTTAAAAATACTTTAAGCAAAGTATATGCGCCCCCTTATTTTAGGGGGCGCATATTTATGTATTTTCGTCGGCGCATTTGCGCTGACAGCTTTCCGCCGCTGTTTCACGGCGGCATTTTTCAGGAGGATATAACAAATATAAAAGAAGAAAAAGAATCAGGTCTCCGCAGGAAAAGCGTTTTGGAATTTCGTGTAATAATTCTACACACTCCCGCTCGGTTCTCGGTTCGTGAATAATAAAGCCGCCGTCTTCGGCGGAAAACATCGAATTACCGTAACTGTTCATTGGTATATAATATTCTCAGGCTAGAATTTTTGTTAAAGTTCAGCCTGATTTTCTTGTTAAAACTCCCACTTTGTCGCTCCAACTGCCTTTTTGAAGATTTTCTATAATAAAAGAAGATACGCCGTCGGCAATTATTTTTGACATTTTGTATATAATATTCAGACGTGTAGCCGAAAAAAGCGAATAGTTGAAAACAGACTTTTCGGCTACAATGCCCATAATGGAAGCATCGCCTACCGTCGCAAGCTTCTTGTTTGCTCCGCTGCCGGGCTTTATTCCTTTGGGCGCAACCTTAATCAGTCCGATATCCCCTGCAAGTCCGACAGCTGCATCGATTGCAATAATCGGGCTTTCGGGATGAGTCGATTTTAAAAATTCGTTCATATATTTTACTTCGTGGGCTGTAATTGGTTTGGCAAGCGTGCCATAGACATAACAATTGAGACCCGAAAGCTGTTCTTTTAACAAAGTACCCGTAACGGGACCAAGACTGTCGCCCACGGAAAGGTCGCTTCCGATACAAAGAACCGTCGGAGTGGACGGAAATTTATTTAAAAGCTTTTTCAAGGTAAGACAGATACCCTGCGGAGCCAGCGCATTATACAAATTGAAAGAATATTCCATATTTAACCTCGGAAAGGTTATTGACAACAATTCCGTAAAATATAATATCCTTTAAAAATTATAAAAGTTACCTTAAAATACTGTTCTCAACGCCTTAAAACACAAATTTATGCTTAATTTTTCCACAATAGCTAAATTTATCAACAATAAATTAAGCGCAAAAAGGCAATTTTGGCGCATTTTCTCCACAAAAAATACACAAAATAGCCTTAAAAGGGGATTATACGAAAATTTTGATAAAAACCTTGACTAATTGTCCACATAATTTATCAAGAATTTATTAAAATTGCACAAAAAAACTCACATTTTTGAAAAATTATCCACAATTGCCAAAAATTGAGCGTTATACGTTCCACGTGAAACATTAAAAATGGCAAAAAATTTGGTTGAAAGTTTCACATGAAACAATTTTTAAACGAAAATTGTTATAGCGCAAGCAAAAATTTTACAATATTTATCATTTTTTTGCTTTTTAAAATAATATTGGTAAGTGAAAAAATAATAAAATTTAAGTGATATATTCAACTTTTAAGGGGCAAATACTTGCAAACGGAAAGTATAGCTGTTATAATAAATTCACTACTTTAAAAGGAGACTGATTTTGAGTAAAAAAGGCAAAATTATATTCAGTTCTGTCTTGTTGTTGCTTATTGCCGCAATTATAATAGTGGTAATTACTACCACAATGAATGGCGGCGCAAAGAGAAGAACAACAACGCAATTTTATTCTTACGTTGAAAATACCCAATATTACGATTTTAATAACGGTAAGCCTAAACCGACAATCGAAGAGGGCGCAACCGTTGAAATTGACGGCAAAACGTATAAAAACGTTGGGGGCGTTCTGGTAACGGATGACGAAAGTAAAACGCCGCTTATAGTAATATGGAAAGTGAACATTAGTTCCTATGAATATAAGGGCTTTACTTACGACGCTAAAAATGACAGGTACGTTCTTCAATATTTCTGTTTCGGTCCGTCCGCTTACGGCGCAGAGGGTAAAACGCTTTTGGACGAGTGGTCAGAGCTTAATGTAGAAGTCGATATGGAAAATCCCAATGCAGGCAGCTGGGTTTCGACGATGTTTTCCGTTCTGTCGATTGTAATTGTGTGCGTGGTGTTCTTCCTTATAATCCGTTCGTCTATGGGCGGCGGAAGCAAGATAATGAGCTTTGCCAAGACCAAAGCACGCGTCACTACAAATATTAAGGTGCGCTTTACCGATGTTGCCGGCGCAGAAGAAGAAAAGGTCGAGCTTGCAGAGATAGTCGAGTTCTTGCGCCAGCCTAAAAAATTCTCTGATTTGGGGGCGCGCATTCCTAAGGGCGTTCTTTTAGTCGGCCCTCCCGGAACAGGTAAAACGCTGTTTGCCAAAGCTGTGGCAGGCGAAGCAGGCGTGCCGTTCTTCTCGGTTTCGGGCTCAGATTTCGTTGAGATGTACGTCGGTGTAGGTGCTTCACGCGTACGCGACTTATTTGATATGGCTAAGAAAAATCAGCCCTGTATCATATTTATAGACGAAATTGACGCCGTGGGCAGGCACAGAGGTGCTGGTCTCGGCGGCGGAAACGACGAACGTGAGCAGACTTTAAACCAAATTCTTGTACAAATGGACGGTTTCGAGTCCAACGAGGGCGTAATAGTTATGGCGGCGACAAACCGTTCTGACATTCTGGACCCTGCTTTGACAAGACCAGGACGTTTCGACAGACAGGTATTCGTAAATCTTCCCGACGTAAAGGGCAGAGAGCAGATTTTGAAGGTGCATGCGAGAAATAAGCCGCTTTCGCCTGACGTAAATTTAAGAAACGTTGCGCGTCTAAGCGCAGGCTTCTCGGGTGCAGACCTTGCAAACCTTTTAAACGAAGCCGCAATACTTGCCGCGCGCGCAGATAAAAAGTTCATAGGCAACGCAGAGCTTTACGAAGCGTTTGATAAGGTGGCAATGGGACCGGCTAAAAAGAGTAAGGTCATTACCGAAGAAGACAAAAGGCTTACAGCGTTCCATGAATCGGGACACTGCATACTTGCAAAACTTTGTAAAAACTGCGACCCCGTTCACGAAGTTACTATAATTCCCAGAGGCAACGCAGGCGGCTTTACTATGATGAGACCCGATTCCGACCGTGCGTACTATTCAAAGAATTATATGTTAGACGATATTTGTATGGGGCTTGGCGGACGCGTTGCCGAAGAACTTGTAATTAAGGACATTTCTTCGGGCGCAATGGGCGACATAAAGCAGGCTACGAAGTTTGCCCGTGCAATGGTTACTGAATTCGGTATGAGCGAAAAGCTCGGACTTATATGTTACAGCGACGATTCGCAGCCTATGTTCTTGGGCAGGGATATGGCGACCCATAACTCTTATTCCGAAGAGACGGCTAAAATGATTGACGACGAAGTCCGCGACATTATTTCGACCCAGCACGAACGCGCAAGAAAGCTTTTAAGCGAAAACCGTTCGATTTTGGACAATATGGCAAGGGTTCTTATCGAAAGAGAGACGATTTATGCCGAAGAAGTCGATATGTTGATTGAGGGCAAGTCTTACGCCGAAGTATTAAAATATATGGACGAACAGGGCGAAAAGAGCGCGGATAACCGTTTCAAGAAGTTTGAAAACGAAAACGACAGCGATATTAAACCCGAAGAAAAGAGCAAAGAAGAGAAGAAAGAAGAAGACTCGGACGGCGGTAAAAACATTCGCTTTTAAGTAAGTGTTTCCCGTGAAACCCGTTGAAAAAAAGTTGGAGTATTATGGGTAAAATTATTTCGTTCACCAATAAAAAAGGCGGCGTGGGCAAGACCACGACCGCGATAAATATGGCGGCGTACTGTGCAGAGTTTGGAAAAAAAGTCCTGCTGGTCGATATCGACTCGCAGGGCAACGCCACCACGGGACTTGGTTTTTCCAAAAGCGCTTTGAAAAAGTCTGTCTATAACGTACTTATAGACGATGACGGAGCTGCGGCAAACATTTTGCCTACACAGGTGAAGCTTTTGGATATACTTCCCGCAAACGTTGATTTGACAGGGGCTGAAGTAGACCTTGTTTATAAGCGGAACCGAGAGCGCATACTAAAAAACGCGCTTGAAAAAGTACGCGCCGATTATGATTACATATTTATTGACTGTCCTCCTTCATTGGGACTTCTGACTATAAACGCCTGGGTTGCGTCCGATTCGATTATTATTCCGATGCAGTCCGAATATTATGCGTTAGAGGGCGTGAGCCAGCTTATGAACACAATTTCAATGGTAAAACAGCACCTCAATCCGCAGTTGCAGATTGAGGGCGTTGTTATAACTATGTACGACGGCAGGGCGTTGATTTCAAAACAGATAACGGCGGAAATTAAGAAGTTTTTCAAAAACAAACTGTTTGAAATTATAATTCCGAGAAATATCCGTCTTGCGGAAGCTCCCAGCCACGGCGTTCCCATTCTTTTACACGACCCTAAGTGCGTGGGGGCAAGGGCTTACAAAGCGTTGGCGGAAGAATTTTTGTCGCGCCAAAGATAACTTAGAGGAGAGATAAATTATGGCAAAAGGATTAGGCAAGGGGCTTGATGCCCTGTTCGAGGATACCGAGGCGGCTTACGAACGCGTTTACGAACACCGCAACGCTTTCGATTACACCGAAGAAGAGCGGAAGAACGCCGAGGAAATGCCTCTTGACAAAATAACGGCTAACCCCAACCAGCCCAGAAAGAATTTCGATGAGCAGGCTTTAAGAGAGCTTGCCGATTCAATCAGGAAACACGGCGTCATTATGCCGATTGTCGTGAACGACAACGGCGACGGCTCATATATGATTATTGCCGGCGAACGCCGTTTCCGCGCATGTAAAATAGCCGGCAGACATACAATACCCGTCGTAATAAGGCAGTATTCCGCAAGGGAAATAAAAGAAATTTCCCTTATAGAAAACTTACAGCGTGAAGACTTAAACCCCATAGAAGCCGCGACGGCAATGAAACAGCTTATGGTCGATTATAAACTTACGCAGGACGAACTTGCGGAAAGAATAGGCAAGTCAAGACCTGCGATAGCTAATACGTTAAGGCTTTTAAATCTCTGTCCCGAAGTAATTTCGCTTGTAGCAGAGGGCAAACTTTCGGCAGGGCACGCAAGGACGATTGTTCCCATGCCGGCAGAGGACCAGATAGCTTTTGCGCACGAGGCAATACGCAGCCAATACTCCGTAAGGGAGTTGGAAAAGAAAGTCCGCGCATATAACATTCCGCCCGAAGTTTTGGACGAGCGCAAAAAGAAAAAGCGTGCGCTTGCTTCCATTGAGCTTAAACAGCTTGTTGAAAGAATGAGGTTTGCTTTTCGTACAAAAGTCAGTCTTATAGGCACGGATAAAAAGGGGCGCATATATATTGATTATTATTCGCGCGACGATTTGGACAGAATTTCGGAAATTTTAGACATAATCGACAAACAGTGACGTCAAAAGGTTGCAAAACTTTTAAAAAAGCGTTAAACTTGAATAAAAGGTGCAAAATGGAGAAATTTTCTTGCTAAATTTAATATCGCAGGGCGGCGGACTTTGTTGTCCGCGCTTGCGGCGTGCAAGAAAATTTTAAATCAATAAAAATATTTACGGTTGTAAGATTTTCTTATCTTACAGCCGTTTTTTTATAAGGTGAGAATATGTCTCAGATAGACGTACAGAATCTGACCTTCGGGTATGACGGATGGTATACTAACATTTTCGATAACGTAAATTTCCGCATCGATACCGATTGGAAACTCGGTCTTGTCGGAAGAAACGGCAGGGGCAAGACTACTTTTTTAAATCTGCTTGCCGGCAGATATGAATATACTGGGAAAATTTTTTCCGCCGTAAAATTTTCGTATTTTCCTTTTGAGGTCAAGAACAATGAAAGGTTAGCTTACGATATAGTTTCTGAAATCTGCCCCGACGCCGAAGACTGGGAAATAATCTGCGAACTTTCACGTCTGAGCGTGGATGCGGAAGTTCTGTACCGACCGTTCAAAACTCTATCAAACGGCGAAAGAACTAAGCTGCTGCTTGCCGCCCTGTTTCTGAACGAGGGTAATTTTCTGCTTATCGACGAACCTACAAACCATCTTGACGAAGAGGGTAGAAAAAAGGTGGCGGAGTACTTAAACGCCAAAAAAGGATTTATTCTGGTTTCGCACGACCGAGCGTTTCTGGACGGGTGCGTAGACCATATACTTTCGATAAACAGAACGGACATTGAAGTGCACAGCGGCAATTTCAGCGTTTTTACCGAAAATTTCCAAAAACGGCAGGCGTTTGAAAATACGCAGAACGAGAAGCTGAAAAAAGAAATTTCAAGGCTTTCGGAGGCCGCGGCGCGCACTGCCGGATGGGCGGAAAAAACCGAAGCTTCTAAGTTCGGAAAATGCGATTCGGGTCTTAAACCCGACAGAGGCTATGTCGGGCATAAGGCGGCGAAAATGATGAAGCGCGCGACCGTTGCCGCCGCCCGTAAAAACGCCGCGGCAGAAAGTAAAAAAGCGCTTTTGAAAAACGTTGAAACAGCCGAAAAACTTAAAATTTTTCCGCTTGAATATCATTCCGAAAGGCTGTTGTATCTTGAAAACGTCGAAGTTGTTTACGGTGGCAAAAAAGTATGCGCCCCCGTAAGTTTTGAGGTGAAAAGAGGGGAGCGCATAGCATTAAAAGGCAGAAACGGGTGCGGCAAAAGCAGTATTTTAAAGCTTATTTCAGGTGAAGACGTGCCGCATACGGGCCGCGTGGATTTGGCTTCGGCGCTTAAAATTTCATATGTTCCGCAAAGTACCGGAAACATGAAAGGCAGGCTTGCGGATTTTGCGCGCGAGCAGGGCGTAGACGTCGGACTTTTTATGGCTTTGCTCGATAAAATGGGTTTTGAAAAAAAGCATTTCGACGGCGATATTTCCTCTTTTTCCGAGGGGCAGAAAAAGAAAGTGCTTTTAGCAAAAAGCCTGTGTGAAAAAGCTCATGTTTACGTCTGGGACGAACCTTTGAATTATATTGACGTTTATTCGAGGGTACAGATAGAAAATCTTCTTTCGGAGTATAAGCCCACTATGATTTTCGTCGAGCACGACAGCGCTTTCCGTACCGCGGTAGCGACAAGGGAGGTCGAGCTTTAAAATTTTAGTAAAAATAAAAGCCGACGGCTGTTAAAAACCGTCGGCTTTTTCGTTTCTTTAACAAACTTAATCAAGTCTTCAAATTATTAAATTTCATTGCAATTTCGCTGTTTATATTCGTTTTGTCATATCGGCTTGTAAAGCTGTCTGAATTAATCGATTTACGCGTCTTACATTAACGCTCTGCCCTGTTTTGTGCCGACGACGGTAAATACTTCAAGTTCTTCGCCCGTCTTTGCGTCAACGTAAACGTAATAGTCCGAACCGTCGTACTGTCCGTAGAACTCGTATGCAAGCGCTTCGCCTCCGTCGGTGGGGATTACGCAGAGTCTGGAACCTTCCGTTTCGAAGCCTGCATGCAATTTAGCCTTAGCTTCGCTCTTTGCAATTCTTGCCGAGGGCAAATCTCTCTTGACGTGGTTTAAAACGTAGCTGAGACCTTCCATACCTGTAACAATGCCTCTTTCTTCGCAAACCTTTACTTTTATCATATCAGAATAGATAATCACGCCGTCCTGTTCGTAAGCAAAGTTAAGGTTGCAGGTCGTGCCGTTTTCGCTAGTCCATACGGCTTCCATATTGTCGTAGCCGAGCGCGTCAAGGAAGTCTTCTGCGATGTCTATACATCTTTCAACGGAAAAATTCTTGCTGTTGCAGTCCTTGTAACTGTTGAATTCTACTACTTTGCCGCCCAATTTAGAAATCTGCGCGCCCATTTCGCCGTCGCCGGTGGAAATTACAAGGTTGTAGCAGGTGAGCTGTTCTGCGGCTGCTTCGCCCGTGCATCTTACGTCGGTAACGCCGTAGTCCTTAAAATAAGTTCTTGCAAGTTCTTCCGCACGGGGAGCGGTGATTTCATCGAGACCCGTAAGGCTCTTCGCGCTTACTTTATCGATATTTTCTGCAAAGGGACCGTCGTGGATTTCCTTGGGAACTTCAACGGTGTTGTTCTGAATTGTATCGAAAGTGGAGGTAAGAAGATTGCCGTCCTTGCCGCGCATAGCCGAAAGCATATCGTTGCCGTTTGCGTTTGCGGTAAGTTCGTTGATAATCTGTTTCATTTCCATATTCGTTCTGTACATATATTCCAGCGTCGCAACCTGACTGTCGGTGAGTTTAGCGCCGTTTGCAACCGCGTACAGCATCGACTGCGCGCTGTCGCCCATTTTGTTTACGAACGAAGTCATGTTCTGCGTAAGCTGTGTGTCAACGGGAAGTCTTTCCAAAACGGTTTCAGCCATTTCGCTTTCTATCGCGATGTCGGAAAGAAGTTTAACCTGCTCGTTTTTGGAGTTGGAAACCCTTGCTTTCGAAAGGTTGGTATCCAAATTGTCTACAATAGAGTTAAGCTCGTAGAGGGACTGCGTGTGAACGGTTGCCATATCCTCCTGCATACCGTTCATATTAATCCACCCGAAAGTGAGCATTGTGCCAAGCGCAAGGGTAGTTACGCCGAGGGAAATAACAGCCGCAAGCCAGCCGCCGAAACCGGGTGCGTGACGCTTGTCGTTCTTTTCTGCGCGTTTCTGCGCGCGCACCTTTAAGCGGTGTTCTCTCTTTGCGCGTTTATCAGCAAGGGCGGCTTCGCGCTTTGCAACGCGTGCTTCGGTCTTGGCCTGGCGCTCTTCTTTTCTGCGTTCGATGCGGTGTTCCTTGCTTTCGTGTTTAAGCATATCTTTGCGCTCTTTTGCTTTTGCCCTGCGCTCTGCGCGCGCCTGTTTAGCAGCTTCGATTCTGTCAAGACGCTTCTGCTTTGCGTCAAGCTTCTTTTCAAGTCTTTTTTGCTTCTTTTCAGCGCGTATTCTTGCCATTTCTATCTTTTTCTGTTCGCGCGCAGCTTTTCTGGCTTTTTGCTTTTCGGTAAGCTGTTTTTCGCGCTTAACTTTCTTTATTTTGTTCTTCTTTGCCTTGACGTGCTTCTTGCTTTCTTTTTTATCCGCCGTCTTAACCGCCGTGTTTTTTTCTTCTTTCGCGCTGTTTTTCACGGATTTTTTAACGCCCGATTTGGGGGAAGTTTTGCTCTTTTTTACTTCCTTATCGCTCTTTACGTTCTTGTCGCCCGTATTTTTCTGCGCAAGCTTTTCTGCTTTTTCGGCTCCGCTTGAAATTTCTTTCTTATTCATATTTCCGCCTCCTAAATTGCAAAGATGTGTTTACCGATAGTGGTAACCGTCTTTCTCGAGAATATCCAGCTGCTGGTAGCCACTGCGGGGTTGTAATAGTAAATACAGCCGTAAGTGGGGTCCCAGCCGTTCATTGCGTCCTGCGCGGCGTTCATAGCCTTTTTGTCGGGTTCAAGATTAATCTGTCCGTCAGAAACTGCCGTAAACGCGCCCTTTTGGTAAATGACGCCCGAAATAGTGTTGGGGAAAGCGGAGGAGGCAACTCTGTTTAAAATAACCGCGCCGACCGCAACCTGTCCCGTATACACTTCGCCTCTTGCTTCCGCGTAAATACATTTTGCAAGAAGATAAAGGTCGGAGTTTGTATAGCCTGAGCTTCCGGTATTGTTCTGATTGTCCAAAACTTTAACGCTGTCGTTCATACCGAGAGCGGCAAAGGTCGCCCTGCCGGCTATCCCGTCGGCTTTAAGACCGTTTTTGCGTTGGAAGTACTTTACGGCTTCAACCGTTTTGGAACCGTAAACGCCGTCCACGGAACCGCTGTAATAGCCCCATTGCTTTAATCTTCTTTGTAACTCTTTTACTTCGCCGCCCGTCGCACCCTGCTTCAATACTGCAGTCTGAACGTAAGTGGACGCGGCAAAGTCGTTATCGCCTGTTTGTCCCAAATTGAATACTGCGCCTACCGTGGCAATTGCCGCAACGGCAACCGATACCGCGCCTATTCTAAGTGCTTTTTTCATTTTTCCTCCTTGCTGCGCCATGCGGCGAGCGACTATTAAATATGTGTATGTCCCGTCCCCCGTCCTTGAAAAGTTTAAATATCTTTTGTAGGGCAGGCTTAGGGCTTTACGGCGGTTTTCCGCCTTTGCAAATATTATGAATAATATAAAAAAAGTTATGCAAAAGAATTTTCAAGTTAATTTTCAAACCGCGGTTAAAAGCTTTTTTTTCGAAGTAAACTTATTTAAGTACGACGTAATAAAAAGCGTAATATTGAAAAAGCCGCCGCGTTTCTATCGCGGCGGCTTTATAAGTAATAGCTTAAAATATTTAAATAAAGTTTTAATTTAAAAATTGGTTATCTAATCTCAGTTATAGAAATTTTTAATTATTTCGTATATGAAAGAGCGGTATTCCACGTCGGCAGTAGCCGAAGTAAAGCAGAGAGGGGGGTAGATTACGCACCACCAATTGTCGCCCTTACCCGTGCCCAATTCTACTATCAACGCGTCGTAAACTCCGCTTTCCAAAGTGACGTCTCCGTATACCCTTGTCGGAAAATCTTCGGCGCGTATGCTCGCTTTTGCCGTGTAACCGAAGCCGTTCGCTTTAAGCGTTTTGTCGCATACTTCTTCTATTTTGTCCAGAATGCCGCCCATAACCTGCATAGCCGCGGCTTTGTCTGTACATTCCGCAACATAGGGGGTAATGAATTTTACGACTTCGTCTTTAACTTTGTATTTTACGTTCTGGTCTATATCTTCGTTGGAGTTCGCCCTGACGTGTATTCTTAAATAATCGTTTTCAGCCTGCGCGGTTTCGGAAACGCTTGTTCCGAAGTAAACCGCCGCAATTATTATTGCTATAAGTACGAGTGCGAGACCTATAAATTTTTTCATTTTTCCACCTCTTAATTTGCTTACGGACTGTTTATTGACCGCGGTGATTTAATTTATACGTTCATTTTGAAAAATAAAAAAACCTTTGCAGTTGACTGCAAAGGTTGACTTTAAAGCGGCGTCTTATTCCGAAGGCGCTTTGCGGTAATAGCGGACCGCAAAAATCCCTGCGCCTAAGATGATGAGAAGAATTGATAAAAATTGTGCGGGAGAAAGCGGAAGTCCGACGCCGCCTCGGTCGTCGTTGCGGAAAAATTCTACAAAAATTCTTCCTGCTCCGTAAAGGATAAGATATAAGGGCAAAGCGTCTCTTTTGACAAACAAAAACAAAAAAAGGAAGAGCCCTAAAAGATATGCCGCCTCGTAAAGCTGGGTGGGATGAACGGCAACAAATCCGCCGTAATAGTTATAAGGAGGAGAGTTTTCCGGAAAAACCACGCCCAGACAGCTATCTGTCGGACTGCCGAAACAGCATCCGCCCAAAAAACATCCTATCCTGCCTAAAAAGTGCCCTGCCGACGCGCAGGGCGCAAGGTCGCAAAGCCGTTCGTAAACTGAAACTTTGCGCTTCCTTTTTACAAGAAGCAATAAGGGGAAAACCGCAAGCACGCAAAGCATCCCCCCGTAAAACGTGGAACTGCCGAAGACGAATTCGCCCGTTTCTATAAGTTTGAACAGGCTGTCCGTCAGTACGGACGCTGGGAAAGAAAGCCCCAGCGAAACCACGAACATCGATAATACAAATAAATTTTCATCTGCCGCCTGTTTATGCCGCTTAAAGGTAAGCAGCATAAACAAAAGAAAACAGACGGTTACGCCCAAAACCATAAGAATGGTGTAAGGGTATAACGTTATTACTCCGAAAAGTACGATTTTGTCCGCCATTTCTTATTCCGTAGGCTGCTTTCTTCTCGAGAAAACCGTCGCAACAATAAGAAGAACTACCGCAACAATGGTTCCGATACCGACGTACAGTTCCGCAACGCCGTAGCCTACGAAACCGCATACGAGGGTTCCGACCTGAAGGAGAAGTCCTACAAGGCAGAGAGGGAAAGCCGCTTTTTTGTAACCGAGCGCCTGAATAGCGCCAACAAGCGCTATGACGGAACCGCCGATACCCAAAACGATAAACACGATTAAATAGGGTAAAGTGGTGTTACCGCTCGCTCCGCTTACTGCGTTTGCGCCTTCTTCAATCGCAGCGAGAAGTCCCGTGCATGCCGAGCAAAGTATGCCGCCCAAAAGCCCGAAAATCGCGCCGATTAAACCGCATACGAAAGCCGCTGTGTTCTTTTTCATATTCTTTTTACCTCCTTTGTATTCTATTCCAACCCAAAGGGTTAAAACCTGCCGTAAGGGGAATACTCAAAAGAGTTAAAAATCAGCGTTTTGCAATGCCGTAAATGCCAAACGCTTCGCTATAAAAGCCGTAAAGCAACGCCAAGCAGTAAACTTGCTTATCGTTTCTCCGTTTTTCATATAATTTTTAAATTTTTTCCGTAAACCCTATATATTATAGAATAACCCAATTGAATTAAAATGTCAACAGTTTTGGGTTAAATAATTAACTCAATTTCGTTATACAATAATAAAAAGAGCGAGGTGTTGCATATGACCGTTATAGAAAGAATCGACGAACTCAGGACTATGCGCGGGTGGTCGGTAAATAATCTGGCTATGGAAGCAATGCTTACGCAGTCTACGCTGAATAATCTTTATATGCGCAACGCCGAACCCAAGCTTTCAACCCTGCGTTCGGTGTGCGGCGCGTTCGGCATTACGCTTGCGGAATTTTTTGCAGAAACGGAGCAAAAGGAAGAAAGCAAGACGGACGCGGAACTCAAAACCCGTATAGCCGCGCTTTCGGAAGAAGAAAAAAACGCCGTTCTGGTATTGCTTAGGGCAATTCAGAACAAGCGCAACGGATAAAGCATACAATATATTGTATATAATTGCATATAATAAAACTATGCCGCAAAATTTTATAAAAAATGAAAAAAATAAGTAAAAAAACGCTTGATTTTTGTATTTATATTTGTTATATTAATTAAGCGTTTGGGAGCTTAGCTCAGTTGGGAGAGCAACTGCCCTACAAGCAGTGGGTCACAGGTTCGAGCCCTGTAGCTCCCACCAACGAAAATAGTGCGGCAATATGCGGGAGTGGCTCAGTGGTAGAGCGTCACCTTGCCAAGGTGAATGTCGCGGGTTCGAATCTCGTCTCCCGCTCCATAATGTCCGCACTATTTTTTTATTCGGCGTCATAGCCAAGCGGTAAGGCAAGGGTCTGCAAAACCCTGATTCCCCAGTTCAAATCTGGGTGGCGCCTCCAAAAAAAGCCTCGCGTTGTGCGAGGCTTTTTTCTGTGCTTTTTTATTTCTTTTTAAACAGATTTAAAATTTTGTCCGTAAGTTTTTGGTTGAAAACGATAAACTTGTCCCAAAAGAACTCGGTTACAAAGTTCAATATCATCATTCCCGCGGTTATTACCATTTCGTAATCGTCAACCCAACCGCTTCCTGCGGCAGTCTTCCAACTGTCTACGATTGCGTCTGCGCCGAACGTCGAAATGGGTGCAAAAATGCAGTAGTAAAATACAACAAGCGACATTGCAAGGGGAACGTTGTTCGCCGCTTTAAAGGTGAATTTGCGGTTAAAGGTAAAGCTCCATACAACTGACAGAACCAAACCGATAAGATAACCTATCCAATAAGGAATCAGGTTAGTCCAGGTAGACAGCGCGCCCGTGGTAACAAACTGTATTACGCCTGCCGAAACCATAAAAACCGTAAATTTCAAAAGCTGTAAAAACTGTTGCAATTTTGTGGGCTTTACGGGCGCGGCATCGATCTGCGGCTGCGCGTTTTGTAAGTTTTCTTCTGCTAATAAATTGTCGTCTGCGGACAAGACGGCGGTTGCAGCCGCTTCCTCGGCGGCGGTGTAATCGCTGTTGTCGGTCAAATTATCGTTATTTTCTTCGGAAGTCAGATTTTCGTTGTTTTCCATATGTGAATTTCCGTGTTTATAGACAGTTTTTTAAAAAGTATATATTAAAATTTTCATTTAGTCAAGCGACGGTTTAATTAAAGAATACATTTTCATATCCATTATTTTCCCGTTTTTTACGGCGTTGCATTTCAGCACGCCCTCCTGAGTGAAACCTGATTTTTCGAGAACGCGGCAGGACGCGGCGTTATCCGCAAAGGGTTCTGCAAAAATTCTTATAATGTCGGAATTTTCAAAAACGTATTCGCACGCTTTCCTGACGGCGGCGGTTGCAACTCCCTGACCCCAAAATTTTCGGTTTATGTAATAGCCCGTCTCCGCCGTGCGGCAGTGAATGTTTCCCTGCCTGAAAACGCCTATGCTTCCGACCGTTTTACCGTCCGCGGTAATCGCAAACGCGAAGACATCGTTTCTATTCGCCGAAAGCATTGCCGAAATAAATTCTTCTGCGTCCGAGACCGTGTAGGGGTAGGGCAGACCGTCGCGCAGATTGTTCAGAACCGAGGGGTCGTTTAAAGCCTCAGCCAAATCTTCTGCGTCGGACAGCCGCCATTGTCTTATGTTAACTTGCATAATTTACTTCTCCGTGTGCACAACAATCTGATTGAAAGGTATGTTGATACCGTTTTCGTCAAACATTGTTTTCAGTTGTTTGTTCATTGCGCGCTGAACGGCGAATATATCGCCCTCATAGCATTTTGCCGTAAATAAAAGGGTCACGCCCGAAGCGCCCAGCTCGTTTACGCCTTCATAAACTATTTCGCCGATAATCCCTTCTATTTTAAGGTCTTTTAACTTTTCCGCAATTATACCGTCAATTCGCGCAAGCGATTCGCCGTATTCTATGTCTATAAACGCCTTGGCGGTGGAGGGTTCGACGGTTTGGTTCAATACTCCGCGTATTTCGCTGTTGTTGAAAATTTTAACGTTGCCTGCGGCTTTTAACTTTGTGGTGCGTATGCCCATTGAAATAACCTCGCCGCGGAAACCGTCTACGGTTATAATGTCGCCTATGTTGAACTCGTTTTCAAACACAATAAAAAGTCCTGCGACGACATCCGAAATAAGGCTCTGCATTCCGAGACCGACTATAAGAGTTATAACTCCGGCGCCGGTGATAAGCGCGGTGGTGTCAACGCCCCATACGGCAAGTACGACAATGACCAAAGCGATGGTAACAATCCATCTTATAAGGTTGCATACAAGGCGCGAAACGGTTATGCTCCGCTGGGTTTTGGTAAACGATTTTGAAATTACAAGAAGAATAAGGGTGGTTATTATCGCGGTGATTGTGATAATCTGCCAGCACCTGATAAGTTTGGGTATCATACCCATTACGTCGTTTAAAAATTTAGAACCGTAGTCCTGCGTAAAAACGGAGTTTTCCGCAAAAATATAGTTGTAGAAAACGTATGAAAGCACTGTGCCGACAGCAAGCACCGCAAGCAAAGTAAGCTTTACCGCCCCTAAACTTTTGAATTTTTTTCTGACCGCTTGGGTCTGTTCTTTTAAATCTTCTTTAATTTGCTTTGCCATAAAAACCTCTTAATTTTCTTAACTTATTTATTGACTTAAAAATAAATATAATTCTTTATTATTGTACAGCTTTTCCTCTTTAAAGTAAATTGATTTATAAAGAATTTAAAAGCATATGCGGTAGGCTGTTTTTGGCGTTCCGCTTAGTTTTGGCGACGTTTTGAGCCTGAGCGCTTAAATACAGCTAAAATAAAACTTCCCCGTATGTTCGGGGAAGTTTTGTCTTTTATATCCAATTAAATTATTTGTCAAAGCTTATTTCTTTTCCGCAGGGAATTTCATAGACCCTGCCGCGCAGTTCTATAAACACTGGAATACAGGAGGGGTTGTATACTCTTTCGCCGTCCAAAGAAAATACAAGTCGGTTATATGCCTGCACATAGTCATAAATTTCTCCGTTGGAGGCAAACCAAATATCCTTGTTTTCCGAAAGGCGGCGGCAGAGGTTTTCTATTATGTGCCAGTTCCCGTTGTCGTCAAATTCGTAACTGTGTCCCCAGACGTAAAAAAGCCAAGGTTCACGGTGCTTGAACTCGTCTTCGGGAGATTGGTTCAGAAACCTGTCTGTAAGCTCGCCGAGTTTCGGGTCGGCGTGGTGGCAGGTCGGTTTCAACGTTAGCCAATTTTCAGGTACTTCGAAGCTGTGCGACTCTTCCGTCGTCCTTGCGTAAGTTACGCCCAAAGATTTTAAAAGATTTATTATTTCGCTGTTATAGCCGTTGTATGCGTATGCCATACCGCGGACGATTTTTTTAAATTTATTTTCAAGGTAGAGTCTGTTCTGCACAATTTCGTTCGCAGCTTCGGGCAGAGGCACTTTATTCAAAAAAATATGTCTTGCCCCGTGCAACGCAATTTCGTGTCCGCAATTTATGAAAGTTTTATAAGTCAGCTCTTCGTCCATTCGGTCGTGCCAGTTTTCGCAGTCGAACAGAATACTGTTTAAATTAAACGTGCCTTTTACGCCGTACTTATCGAAAATTTTTATAAGCTTTATATCTGCTTTTACCCCGTCGTCATAACTGAACGTTGCGGCTTTGCACTTGCCATCGGGGAAACGCATATATTTTTCTTCATACATCTGTCGGAACATTTCAAACCTCTGTTTTATCTTCTTCGGATTGTGAGTCCGCGGACGCGGCTTCGCATTCGCAGTCGGGGTTAATTTCTTTCTGCGCGTCCTCGCCGCCGTTGTTTTGCGTATCGCTTTCCACTGTCGGCGTTATGTCGGGGTCGCCTCCGTCGGTTTGCAGGGCAACGGCAGGCATAGGTTCCTCTTTCAGCATTCCCGAAGATTTTTTCCACCTGCCGGACAAGAGCCGCGCCATAAACAGTACCGAGCGCGCCACCCAGTCCGCGCACATTGCTATCCAGAATCCGAACGCGCCGAGGCGGAAGGGGAGCATATCTGTGGTGAGTACAAAGCACACGCCCACCCTCATTGCAATCATTGAAGCTACCGCGCAGTACATAACGTACTTGACGTCGGACGTCGCTTTGAGTATTGCGGGGGTCGTAAATGACATGGGATATGTGACAACCTGAAAAGCAAGGCACAGATAAAGGCATTTCAATGCAATCTGCCGCGCTTCGGGAGTATAGTCGTAAAGAAGAACGAGCCATTGCGCGGTGCCCATAATCAGGGCGACGGCAAAAGCGTTTGCTATGTAAGAGATGATAAACATCTTCTTCATATAATATTTTGCTTGGTTTGCGTCGCCTGTGCCCACAGCCTGCCCGACTACGGTCAGCGCGGAAGTTCCCACGCCGCTGCCCACGACAGAAGCTATATTGTTTATGTTGGAGGCAATCGAGTTTGCGTTCGCCTCGATGTTGGTGCCGCCTACGTTGTAGTATGAAATGTTTACGAAAGTGGAGGTCATAAGCTTGCCCAGCTGGAACAGACTGCTTTCAATCGCGCCGGGTATCGCAAGACGGAGTATGCGTTTTACCATAGCTGCGTCGAAACGGAATTTCTCGAATATTTTGATGTGTACCAAATAATTCTTTTTGGTGAGGAGCGCAAGCATAAATATTGCAGGTATCGAACGGCAGATTAAAGTTGCAAGTCCGGCGCCGACAACTCCTAAATTAAGCACATAAATAAATATGGCGTTGAAGCCTACGTTTAAAACGCAGGATATTGCCGCGCTGACCATGGTGAACATACTCTTCCGCTGAGCCCTTAAAAGCGCCGCGCAAGCATTGAAAAGTCCGATAAAAGGGAAGGACGCGGCTGTCAGGTAAAAATATTGCTCCATATAACGGAAAGTCAAATCGGGCACGCCGCCGTAAAACAGTTTTAAAAGGGGCCAGTTAAGCGCAAGGCATAAAGCCGAAAAACCTATGGAAGCAAAAAATACAAGCACGACCATCTGTTTTGCGCTGCGGTTCGCATCAGTAACGTTTTGCGCGCCGAGGTATTGGCTGGTAATTATCGCGCCGCCGGTACCGAAAGCAGAAAACAGCTGAATAATAAGATGGTTAATCTGGTCAACGTTCGAAACCGCGGTTCCGGCGTTTTTTATTATTTCGCCTGCTTCGTTCACGTCGGTTATGCTTGAAACCATCATAGAGTCGAAAAGTCCCAACGAAGTAGAAAAAATAGACTCGATGACAATCGGCGCAATGAGCAGCAGAAGCGCTTTTGCGGTGAAAAGATTGTATTTTTTTGCCTGTTTTACTTTTGTCACGATTTCCGCCCCCCCAACGGTCTATACATTGTATTACTTTATTTAAGAAATGTCAAAGGTATTGTGAAATAAAAAACGGCTTTCCTATATTTTGGAAAACCGTTTGATTTTATTCGCTTTTGACCCTGCCGTCAGTGCAGGTTACGCGGAAATGTTTAAATGTCGCAAAGCCTTTGCTTACTTCCGGGGAGCGCGCGTATACCCCGATTTTCGCCCCCGTCCATACGCCGCGCTCGGCGTAAAACTTGTGCGTGAACGCGCTTCCGCCGAACGAAAATTTGTATGTTAAAAGATTGGGTTCTTCGTACTTTGCCGACAAACGGAAGTTTACATATTTTTCGTCGTAGGGTTGGCTTTTCGCAATCGTTTCGTCCTCGTCGCCGCCTATTTCACCCTTGCGTATTTCAAGGTAGTTCCGTCCGTCCCGACGGACGACGCAAACGTAAGCGTATTTTCTTCCGAAGACGGTAAACCCTGCTTCGTCGCCGTCGTTTTCAAGGTTTAGTCTGCACTTTGCGTTGACGGTAAAATTTCTGTATAAAACTTTCTGCATAAAAAGCTGTGGCAGGTCTGAAAGGGAGGGGTTGTCGTATTTTACGCAGTTGAGTTTCAGCCCTTTGTCCAGAGTAAACCAACCGTCCTGTCTGTTTGCAGGCGTTTGCCATACAGGCGAAAGCTTGCCGCCGTCGAACTCGTCGCTCGGATTTATTCTCGCGCCCGTCTGCAAGTTCACTGGGTATTCGCCAAAGGGAACGGGGCTGCCCGGCAAATCGTCGTCATCGCACTTTCCGCAATACACCCAGCCGTTTCGCCATTGGGCAGGTTGCAAATGTACGACCCTGCCGTATGCGCCCATATCCTGAAAGTGCATAAAAGCCCAATTTTCGCCGCTGTCGTCCAAGTCTATAAGCGCGCCCTGATGGGGACCGTTCACAGGGCTGTCGCCCTGAACAAGTATGATTTTAGTTTCGTAACTGCCGTAGATATCCTTTGAACGCAGGGCAACCTGCCAGCCTGTTTTTACGCCGCCTGCAGGCGCCAGTATGTAAAAATACTCTCCGCGGCGGTAAAATTTGGGGCCCTCTATCTTTGGCGACAAATCGTGTCCGTCGTAAATTATTTTGTAGCCGTCTTTGACGCTTTTAAGTTCTTCGTCCGCCTCAAACACCGCAAGTTTAGAGTTAAAGCCGATTCTGCTTTTGACAAACGCGAACACGACGTAACATTTGCCGTCCGCCCAAATAGGGCAGGGGTCCTCGTAACCGCTTCCAGTAAGCAGGGGGCGGAGGAGGGACCATTTCCCGTAAGGGTCGTCCGTTTCGGAGACGTAAATTCCCTCGTCGGGGAAAGGAATCAGGCAATAAAATTTACCGTTATGATAGCGTATGGACGGCGCCCACGCCCCGTGACCGTGCTGCACTTTATCATAGCCTTTGAAAGGAATTTCGTCCAACACATAATTTATAAGCTCCCATTCCACAAGGTTTTTGGAGTGCAGAACGGGCACCCCCGGCACATGGTTGAAGCTGGAAGCAACCATATAAAAATCGTCGCCCACCCTGATAACGTCGGGGTCGGAATAGTCGGAAAGAATAACGGGATTTTCGTATTTCATAACGCCGCCTCAATGTCCGCAAACCTGCGGAACGCATTATTTTAAACAATGCTATTTTAGCACAGCCGCCCCTTTCCGTCAAGCGCGGTTGCGTTTAACATTGTTAAAGAAATCATAAGAAATATTCTTCATTGATTTTAAGTTTAAAGACACATCGAAAAAATATAGGGGCTTGAACATCAACCTGAATTATTATATAATTAAAAATATGAGGTGATTTATTATGAAGATTGTTACAATCTGCGGAAGCATGCGGTTTCAGAAAGAAATGATTAAAGTTGCCGAGGAGCTCGAAAGCAAAAACGGATATTGCGTTTTGCAGCCCGTTTATAATTCAGGCGGTAACTTTTTAAGCGAAGATGCTTTAACACGTTTGGCAAAAGCTCATTATAAAAAAATCGATTTATCCGATGCAATTTTCGTCGTCAATGTCGGCGGTTATATCGGACAATCCACTACCGAAGAAATCCGTTATGCCGAAAAACACGGCAAAGAAATTATGTATTTAGAATAATTTATTGCAAATTACTTTCGCTATTTTCAAATTAATCCTTTGACTTCAATGCGTTTTTATTTTTTTGTACCATTTTAAGGCACGTCGCAAGCCGCTATTTACGGCAAGCGTTCGGGCGTTAATTTGTTTTGTTCTGTGACGTCAAGGGCGTAGAATGCCCGACCTTAAACGCATTTCGAAATTAACTCTTGACTTTATATAAACAAAGTTATATAATAAATGTTATATAAATACGATAGGGGTATATTAATGCCGAAACAGCGGATTACAAAAGAAATGATTTTAAACGCCGCTTTTAAGATAGCGAAAGAAAACGGCTATGAGCAGGTGGTAGTCAACAATATTGCCGCAGAAATCGGCTGTTCGGTTCAGCCTGTTTACAGCTATTTTAATAATATGGAGACGTTGAAACAATCTGTTGCGGACGCGGCTATGCAATATTACATCCGGTTTATTTATTCGCGTGTAGAGGGCGATAGAATTTTAGAGAGTATGGCAAGGGCGAACGTTGCTTTTGCAAAATATGAAACTAACCTTTTCAGGCTGTTGTTCCTGCAAAAACTTAACGGCTTGAACAGCTTTAACGATATTTACGAGTGGATGGGGGATAAACAGGCAACGGCGCAACTTGCGGAAAAACTTTCTCTGCCCGAAGAAAAAATAAAAGAAGTTTACATAATGCTTATTGTGTTTACGCACGGCGTAGCGACAATGATTGCAACGGGCGGCGCCGATATTTCAGACGAAGAAAGCGCGGCAATACTCCAAAAGGCGTACACCGCGTTTGTTGACGCACAGAAAAAGAATTAAAAATTTATCTTCAAGGAGAAGAATATGAACACAGAAATTATGCTTGATTACCTTGCCCGACTTTCAAAAAACAACAACCGCGAATGGTATCACGAACACAAGAAAGAGAATAAAATAGCAACTGAGCAATTCGAAGAGCTTTTGCAGGAACTTATCTACGGCATCGGGTCATTCGACAAAAGCGTGCTGAACAATGTTCCTAAAGAACTCACTTTCAAACTTGTGCGCGATACAAGGTTCAGTCACGACAAATCGCCGTACAATCCGTCTTTCAGGGCGCATATTTCGTCAATGGGCAAACTCCCCGTTCCCGTAGGATATTATATTATGATAAAGCCGGACGGCGGCACGTTTTTAGGCGGAGGCTTATTTGCCGATATGTTTACAAACGCCACGGCTATGGTTCGCGACTATATAGCGGCGCATCCCGAAGAATGGGAGAGCGTCATATCTTCAACTGAATTTAAGAAGAATTTTACGGTAAAGGGAACGGCGTTGAAAAATGTTCCCAACGGCTATGATAAAGAACATCCGCAAGCCGAATACTTAAAATACAAATCGTGGTATTTAGAGTATTCTGTGACAGACGAAGAAGTTTGCGACGGCGTCGGTTTTCTTAAAAAAGCGGTAGAGGTATTTAAGGCTATGAAACCGTTCAACGACTTTTTGAATAAAGCGCTGAAAGATTTCAAAATGCCCACTCGGTAATAAAAACAGAATAATTAAAACAATTTTAATACAAAAAATTGACGCAAGTTTATACACGGCTTGCGTTTTTTTATAATAAAAAACGGAGCATTTTGCTCCGTTTTATTTTTCCGATTTGTAGTATAGCTTGTTGTAATGCGCAATTTTTGTGCAATAACGTAATCAGTCAAATTTTCAAATTGTGCTCGTCAAATAAAGGACTATTTAAAAATTCGCTGACAGACATACCAAATCCATTAGCAATCAAAATTGTTGTTGATAACAAATTATCTTTTACAGTTTCATGCATTATGTTTTTCAAAGTTGAATGAGAAACACCGCTATCCATTGCGTGCTTATATCTTGTTATTTTATTTTTCTTTAAAAGTTCTGTAATTCTCAATACCAAAGCGTGATTTACGGTATTCATTAGTTGCCCTCCTATATTGTTGTGGACAACTATAATTTTATTATTTATTTTTGCTCTTATATGGTTGCATATAACCATAATTTGATGCTATAATAAACATTATGTTTTGGCTTGTTGTAAGGACCGCCCGAAAGATTTTCCGTTTAAATATGGAAGACAAACTTTATCTTGGGTATTGTTACGGCGCGGATTTGCATTTTGCCGAATAAGGTGGGAAAAATGAAAAAAATAATAAAGTTTATAATAATCGGCATTTTGCTGTATGTTTCAATAATCGTAATCGAATTTGGTTGCTTTTACGCTGTGCAAGGGGACGATATATGGAATAATCTAAAAGAATTTTGGTATTGGTACAAAAAATTGTTATGAAAATAAAAACGACCTGAATCAAACCTGTATTTAAAGGGTTCAATTTAGGTCGTTTTTGGTGCGGACGAAGGGACTTGAACCGGCACGGTATTTCTACCGAGGGATTTTAAGGCATATGCGTCAAAAATGGACCTTAACAAAAACCATAAAAAACAGGGCATTTTCAGCCAAAAACCTGCTAAAAACGCCCCCAAATCAATGATTTTCTTATTTTATCCGTTTGTTACAAAATCATTAAAACCAGCAACTTCCCAAATTTTTTCACAGGAAATTTCTTTATTAATTGCTTTTTACATCAAAGATATATAAATCTTCGTGATCTTCTCCATATATTTCAATAAATTTGCTTTTTAAGACATCAAGATACCCATTGTTTATATTACTAACATCAATGGATCGGTCAAGCATCTTAGCGGCAAAATAATATCCATACAGTTCAGCATCCAATTCCATAGGTTGCATAAAAAACTCTAACAGCGTACAGCCATTCTCACCTAAAACCTTTCCGTTAAAATGATTATCGCGCCACTGCGCTATTGTCTCCTTACTCTCGTGGGGAACTTTGGCATATATCTGACGAACTTGATAATAATGCCTCATTTCGTGTGCGGCAGTCGCCATAGCGTAGACTTCCTGTGTTGCATAACTTGACTTACCGAATAGCTTTTTAAATTGTTGCCAGTCATAAAATATAGCATAATGCTTATTACTATCGCAAAATAACATCATTTCGCCGTCGTCGAGTTTTGCTTCACGGATATACGGACGAATCTTATATCCGAATTTTTCAAGGCAGAAATCCACTACTACATTAAGGATTCTATTATAATCTTTCTTTTTAAATTGCCCATACCTCAATTTACTCATTACGCTTTACCTCAACGAATAGTTTTTTGTTCAAGTTTTTAATTGGATTAATTATGAATGGGCGTATATGATATAAAAAATTGCCAGATGTGAACAGTAAACTTTTACAATAAAAAAAGTTTACTGTTCACAAATTTTAACTTACCTGCCGAGCCAACCGCCGTCCACCGCCAAAGTAAAGCCGTTGACGTAGTCTGAGGCTTCGGATGCTAAAAACACAGCCGCGCCCTGCAAATCTTCGGGGGTGCCCCACCGTCCGGCAGGGATACGCGACAAAATGTCCGCGCTTCTTTCTCCGTCCTGACGGAGCTGTTCGGTGTTGTTTGTCGCCATATAGCCGGGGGCTATGCCGTTCACGTTTATTCCGTATTTAGCCCATTCGTTGCAAAGGGTCATTGTTAAGCCCTTTATCGCAGATTTCGCAGCCGTATACGACGGCACCCTGACGCCCCCCTGATAGGAAAGCATAGAAGCAATGTTAATAATTTTTCCGCCGCCGCCCTGTTTTATGAACTGTTTTGCGACAGCCTGCGTCAGAAAGAACACTGTTTTAAGATTTACGTTCAAAACGCTGTCCCAATTCTCTTCGGAAAACTCTATGCTGTCCTCGCGTTTGATAATTCCTGCGTTATTGACGAGAATATCCACTCTTCCGAACTTATTTAAAGTTTGTTCGATAATGGACGGAATGACGTCCGTCGAGCTTAAATCAGCCAAGACGTTGTAAAAATTTGCGCCGCACAGTTCGGCGGTTTCGGTGCTCGGTCTGCGCGAAACGCCAACAACCTTAGCGCCTGCCTGCGTATATGCCAAGCATATTCCCTGTCCCAGTCCGGTATTGCTGCCTGTAACAATAGCAACTTTGCCTTTTAAACTGAACTTATCCAAAATCATTTTTTATTCCCCTTTCACTTAAAGTTCTTTTATTATAGCCCCGAAAAATGCATTTTGCAACACGGTAATTAAAATTTTTTCCTGCATTTAGAAAACTGTGCGTCCGCCTAAACAGAATAAAACATTTAAGCGTTTTATAATTATGACAGTTGCCGTGCAAACAAAATTATAATATTTAAAATTTAACCATCTTTCAGCTTTTTAAGAATTTCTTCGTCCGCGGGGCAGAAACTGTAATTTGAAATTTCAGCGGCGGTAATCCATTTTAAATCGATATGTTCCAAAAGCTGTGGCTTACCCTCCGACACCGTGCAGTTATATAAAGTCAAGCGCACCGTAATGTCGGGATATTCGTGCAAAACCTGCATAAATTCACCGTAAGGTTTAACAGTAATTCCAAGCTCTTCCATACACTCGCGGACAAGCGCCTGCTCTTTTGTCTCTCCCTCTTCAACCTTGCCGCCGACAAACTCCCATAACAGCCCCCGAGCCTTGTGCGCAGGTCGTCTGCAAATCAAGAACCTGTCTTTATCCCTTATCAGAGCCGCAACCACCTCGGTAATTTGTTTATTCATACTTCTCCGTATTTTTTAATTCGTTATCGTTTTGAGTTTTATTTTAAACAGAGACGCAAGTTACTTTATTACAAACTGTCTAAAACTTTTTTGATTTTTTGCGCCGCGTCCGAAAACTCTTCGGCATTAAAAGGTCTATCGTCAGGGTCCGCAGTGTTGCCGAATTGACTGTTCATAACATCCGCCATTATTTCAGCTATTTTTGCCGCGCCCATACCCTTGAATATTCTTCCTGCAATAAGCGCCGATTCAATGTCAAACTCATCGTCGGGACAGCCGCCTTCCAACAACGCATAGGCATCGAACTTATCCACTTGTTCTTTTACTGAATTGAAAAGCCTGCTGTCTTTCATATCGTTTCCTCTTTGAGAACTTTTTTATATAAATGCGGACAATGCAATAAAGGGGTTAAGTTTTCCGAATGTTCCTGAAAGCCGATTAAAACAGCCTATCCTAACTCTTCAAAAAAGGAACAGTGTTCTGCAAATTTTTTACACCCCGTTTGAAAAGTTTTCGTATCTGTTCTGCTGATAGACGTTATTACCTATCAACGTAATCGCCTGCGTGGGACACTGAGAAAAACAGCGGTAACACATTGTGCATTTTGCGCTAAACTTTGCTTTTCCGTCCTCAATGCGCACATTTTGCATAGGGCAGACCGAGACGCATAAACTGCAACCGACGCATTTCTTTACGTCCGCTTTCACCTTGTCGAAATACTTTTTTGTTTTACCGTTAAAATACAGCCTCTGCCCTAAAAATCCTGCTAAACGTCCGAACATACCCAAACCGTTTTTAGGATATTTGCTGAGCCTGACCTTAGAAACTGCATTTCGTATTTTTTTGTCAGTCTTCTCAATAACCGCGCGGTTTTTGGCGGCAGGCTTTTTGAGCATTTTGACATCGCCGATAGAATCCGGCATTTTAAGATGAAGTCCGCCGAGACCTTTCGCTCCGTATTTTTTAAACAGCCTTGCGGCGCAACTTCGCCGTCTCCGCTGAACATAGCCATTGTGGATATTATGAAAATTCGCTTGCCTTGCCAAAGTCCGGCATTTTCCGTTATAAAATCGCACACGATTTTAGGCAGATTGGAATAATACACAGGATAGCCGAAAACTATTTCTTCCGCGACTTTAACCGCTTCCGCCGTATGAGGCTTTTCTATCGGATACATCTCCGCGCAGCATTCAAGCCCTTGCAGAAAATTCTGCACGCAATGTTTGGTGTTTCCCGTTCCGCTGAAATAAACGCCGACCATTTTAGATACCTTTTTAATTAAAATTTTTTCGCCGCGTCAAATTTAAGAATAAGCATCGCCGCCTCTTAACACGTTACGAAATGATAACATTAAGTTAATGTTCAAGCACAAATGCGATTAAGAATATAAACATCACATATTACCAACCGTATAAAATTATAGCAGAAAACCGCGGTTATTGCAATGCCCTTATCCAAATTAGTTTTACACAAACTGCCTAACGGCAATATTCGTAAAATAGCAAAATACGGCTTGACATTCTTTTTATCGTTTGGTAATATTACTTTACTTGAATTTTTACAGTAATTTATTTGCTGTATCATTGCCGCTGTGGTGGAATAGGCAGACGCAAGGGACTTAAAATTTTTGGCAGAAAATAATTAACAGAAAATTAACACAAAAACTGAAAACTTAACAAAAATGCACGCTTGTGTGGTGGAATAGGCAGACGCAAGGGACTTAAAATTTTTGGCAGAAAATAATTAA
>CAPMFN010000006.1:0-7559 GCA_948658045.1 Christensenellaceae bacterium | reverse complement strand
CAGAAAATTAACATAAAAACTGAAAACTTAACAAAAATAAATGCTCGTGTGGTGGAATAGGCAGACGCAAGGGACTTAAAATCCCTCGGTAGAGATACCGTGCCGGTTCAAGTCCGGCCACGAGCACCATCGAAACGGGAGAAATTCACAAAATTTCTCCCGTTTTGTTATGTTTGGGAAGTAATTGGGAAGTTATTTTACCCCTTTTTTACCCCAAAACCGACGGTTTTGTTTGTAAATTACAGTTTGTATTCAATTTTGTTAATTTCTTGCAAGATATACTCCTGCGAGTACGTTGTATAGCCTCTGTCCACTCTCGAAGTCTTAACGTCAGCGTCAAACTCGTGCCCTACCCATTTCATAACAAGTTCGGGATTGCACCCACATTCTTTTGCTCTCGTAATGAAGCTGTAACGCAGTTCGTGGATATGCCTGTCGCGGAATATTCTTTTAAGCGCATCACGAATTGTATAGCGGTTAGTCGCTTTTGCTTGTTCCAAATCGATTAACGGCAAAACTTTTTTCAGCATAGGCGATATTGGTATCTGCCTTATAACTTTTGCATAGCCCTTTCTCGTCTTTTCCGACTCGCAGTAAATAAACGTGTCGTCGTAGGTTATCGTCTCCAACTCGCCCACACGCATACCCGTATAGAGTAGGGTAAGAATAGCGGAGTTACCTGCGTAGTGCGGGTTTTCCTTGCAGAAGTCGATAATCACTTTTTCTTCGGCTTTTGTAAACGCCTTGCCTTTCTTTACTTCGTAATGCGAAAGCACGATTTTCGCCATCGGCGATTTAATGCCGTAGTCCTCGACGATTACGTCAAATATCGCGGAGAGTAGTAATTTCAGTTTCTGCGCCGTGCGGTTCTTGCCGCCGTCCGTCAGTTCAAACAAGAAGTCCTGTATGTCCTTTCTCGTTATTTCGTTGACGTGGTAATGACCGAACTTCGGCAAAATGTTTTTCGTAAGCAAGTTGACGTAACTTTTGTAAGTCGTTTCCTTAACTGTTTGCTTTTTGACTTTCAGCCAATCGTTTATGAAGTCTGCGAATAGGGGATAGCCTGCATTTTGCTTTGCCTTTTCGGTTGCAAGCAGCTTGTCCAAAAATTTTTGTCGCATAATATCGAAGCTCTTGGACGCAACCTCGATATTGTAACCGTCTCTACGGAACCGCGCCTGATACAATCCGTCCACATAGCGGTAGGTTACTATTTTGTCGTTGATGGTAAATAATTTCTTTAAGTAGTCTGACATAGAATTTATCTCCTTTTTAGTAAATTTGATAAATCCGTTTGTGCCGTTCTCCTTAAAATCAGCTTTTGTTTCCCTTTTTGTGAGTTGTTTCAATCTGTCCAGAGTTATGCTTTCCGAAGCCGCCTTCAATATAATCTGCGTAACTTCGTCGCGCTCGTTCTCGGACGGTATGTATTTAATTGCGTTTAATACTTTTTGTAATTCGTTGTCTGTCAAGTATCTTTATTCGGACAGGCGGTTTTCTATTTTACCGCGCCCTTATAGCTTTGAATACTATGTTCTCTTTTCATTGCATGTTCCTCCTTGTTTTAAAATATTTATATTTTAATTTTTGGGCGGGTACTTATCCAACGGAACAAATTCGTGAATTTGTAAGTCTTCTTCGCGCACAGATATATCTGCAATATCTTTTCCTGTATAAAATTCAGAAAAAACAACCTGCCATTTACCGTCGGTGCTTTCTTCCGACATAACTGCGCCGAACATCCCATTTTTTACGCCCGCTTTTTCATATTCAGGTCTATCATTTATAAGCTCAACTAAATCTAAGTATTTCATTTTAACCTCCTAACGGTGTATTGCAAGTTATAGCTCCCTTTGGTCTAACCATCCAGCCCGAAATAAAAGTAATTTCTTTGCCATTTTTCTGAAAGTTAATATCAATATTGATTCTTTGTCCATTTTCGTCTAACCTTCCAAGTTGATATTTACTATTACAACTGCTTGCCGTTCAAATTCTTTTTGAAGATATTCGCTATCATCTACCGTAAACCCCAATGATTCGAACAAAGCCACTAAGCATATTCCGCAATGCCCTTGTGTTGTTATCTCGTGTTGCCATTCCACCCATACGTTTGCCCGAATATTACCATTCGAATCAAACAAGTTCTTAAAATCGTCAAATAGTCTCAATAGTTTTCCCTCCAAAATATTCTTGTCTGAATTATAACACGAATTTCATGATTTTAAGCTGTTTAGTCACATTTTTATTAATGAATACAAAGATTAGTTTTTGGTTTTATATTGTTCTTTTAATGCTGTCCATCCCGCATAAATGAGCTGGACTTTTTGTATGTGATGACTTTTAAGGAACTTGTTCAGTTCCTCAAAGTCATCTCGTTTCATTGAGGTTCCCCAAACCGCGTGAGCGGCTTTGCGTTCTTCTTTGTGTTTGTCTTCGTAACGTTTGTCTATTTGAGACTTGGGCTGTTTCATACGACTTCCTCCGTATAAATTAATTCTCTTAAAATTTCTTCCTCGATTGCGTGTTGCAGCGCGGTCAGCCTGCGGTAATCTTCCATAAACTCGCCCGTCCGCTTGTACAGCGGAGAGAGGGAGAGTTTTGCGTAGAGGACATTGTACATGTCCTTGGCTTGTTTGTCCACGCCGTGAAGATAGGCGGGAAGGTTTTCAATCGTCCAATCTAACCCTTTGTCTTCAAGATACTTACGTTTGAGTGTTCCGTATTTGCCGTAAACGTGCTTTTTCGGTTTTACAAGTTGTTGATACCTTTTGATTTCGTACACGGTTAAACCTTCGCTTGTCTCGGCTTTTGCCAATAATTCTTTGTCTGTCATCTTCTGCAAACACCTCCGATAAAAAATGTTAATACGATTATAGCGACCCGGCTCAAAAAGTCAAGACCCTGCGGCAAAAATTTTTAATAGCGGTAGGGTAAGTCGTCAAAATCCTGAATAAAGTCGTATTCATCGTCTTCATATCTTCCGAAACGCTTTCTCTGTTCAGGGCAAGTGCTTCTGAATGGCGAAGTGCTTTTGCCGCGCACAGCGCCGTACTTTTTGGAAACTTTCTTATAGAAGTCTTCCTGCAAGTCAGAAAACGAAGTCAATCCGCCACGCTGTTTCCAGAATTCTGTTCGGCATAGAAGCGGACTGTCAAAGCTTTCTTTTTCACTATACAGTGGTTCGCCGTTCTCATCGGTCAACTGCAAAAGTGTGCCGTAATCGTTTCTATCTTTACTTATAATCTTCACTTTCCATTTTGGCGTTACTGGTAAGTAATAGACAAATAGATTTCGCCTGTTCGACTCGGTAATAATCACTGCACAGATAATGTTCTTGTCTGTACTAAGATAACCTATCTTGTCCACGGCAAAGGAATAGCATTTTTTAAAGTAACCCTCAATTTCGAACTCGTTTGGGAAGCCATTCCAGAACTCTTTGTTTCCGCCGAATTGTAGACATTCCAAGACAACATTTCGTTTTCGTTTATTGAACTGTGCGTTCAATTTAGCTTTTGCCGCTTTCCAAGCCTGTTCGGTTGTACCGTGCATAGGTTTTATGTACTCAACCTCGAATTGCTGTTTGCATCTTGAAAAGTAGTCGTCCACTGTATGTAATTCCTGTATAGCGTGAGTCAACACGGAAATAGTTGCATGCTTGTCTCGCGCAAGTTTCCACGGTGCAATTTCGTCTGGTAACAAATCTACGTCTATCTTGTTCCAAATATAGTTATTCATTTTTTCACCTCCTTAATCTTATTTCCGTTTATGTGGTCGGATTCACAAAGAGAAGTAAAAGTCGGCTCTCTGTTCGAAAGCCGATTTTTATAGTTTCTTGTGCAGAAAAATCCTTCTCCTACTTATAAGCCACGGGAACGCCGAAAATATTACTGATTTCGGAAAAATTTTTTAAAACATTTTATTTGGGTAGGTTTTTACCCGTATAAACCTTGTAAAACTGCCGTAACCGTTTGTTTCGCCATTTCGCTACATACGGGTAAAACCGTTGCGTTAAAAATTCCTCCAAGTTTACGTTCAACCGCTTTGTAATCTTTTCTACCGAAGCAAATATGCTTGTATAGAACTTGTCCGAATCTTGGGACAATGTTCTCTGTCTACGGTTCATTTCTCGGCAAAGCCTTATATAGACTGCCCCGACAATAGGAGGCTGATCTCCGTAGTAATCTACGTAATGCTTTCTGTCTTCCTCGCTCGCACTTTTCAGATACTCGGCAATTTCGCCGTCCATATTATCGTTATCAAAAAAGTAATAGGTCAAGATATAGCGGCATAATTCGCCAAAACTATAAAACCAGTGTGTGAACGGCATCAAATCACATAAGAGGTTGCGGAGAACAAATTCCAACTCCACGTCAAGAAAAAACGGCATCTCTCCGTTATTCATAAACCTATTCCAACAATGCCAAACGATATCCGCCCGTGTTCCGGTTTTAAAAACGTAATCGTCCACGGAACTGTCCGCTTTTTTAAGCGCGGAAGATATATACCCTTGCGTAACCCCTAGTTCTTCGGCGGCTTGTTTTTGCGAGTTACCATCCGACATAATTTCCATTATTTTTCTGTCCTGATGCGGCAAATGGTTTAATAGAATTTCTCTGTCTATTTGCTCGTTCACAAGGACATTAAAAGGAACGTCTTTATCAATTCGGCGTTGCTGTTGCTTGGGCGTAAGCTTGTCTTCGTCCTTATTTGAAATTCGATATGTATGGCGTTGATACTTATGGGTATTGTTGTATTCAAGCCTATCTAATTCAAACAGAGCTCCCCACTCTTTCTCGCTTACTTCTATGACGATATAAGCCTTCGGACCGAACCAAACGTCCGGATTATCTTCCGCGTCGCAAGGGTAATAATAGAGAAACTTGTCTTCCGTTTTCGCAGGTTTCTTTTTCTTATTAAAATGATACGCTAACTTATCCATGCGTTAATTATAACATAGTAAACTTGACAGATATAGGCATATATTAGAAAATTTTTCAAGAAATTTTATAGCCAAAAACTGTGGCAAAAGTGGGACATTTTTCAATGCCTAAGCAGGATAAGGAAAATGCCACAAAGTGGTATTTTCGACCCATTCGCTTCGCTCACTGAAACACGCGGGAAACCCGCGTTTATGTATCACTATGGTGATATAAACTTTAAGCAACACATTGACTATCGAAGTTTTTTATGTTAAAATAAATTCTATGAAGGCAAATACATTTTCTGAAACAAACTTAAAGCGTATAAGATTGATTTATGGCTGTTCACAAAGAGAGCTGGCGGAAATGTCGGGAGTGAGCCTACGTTCAATTCAAATGTATGAGCAGAGAAATAAGGATATAAATAAAGCTCAGGCTGAATCTCTTTACTGTTTGGCAAAAGCTCTAGGCTGCACAATGGAAGATTTGTTGGAAGATTAACGTTGGCGAATGCGTTAGAAAGTATAATAAAAAATTATTAAATAAGCAGGTTAAATAATATGGCAAAAAAAGTACAGAAACAAGAAAAACCAATGGAGACGGCTTTATGGGAAGCTGCAAATAAACTGCGTGGTAACGTGGAACCTGCAGAGTATAAGCACGTTGTTTTAAGTTTAATATTCCTCAAATATGCAAGCGATAAGTTTGAGGAACGCCGTCAAGAGCTTATAGATGAGGGGAAGGGCGCCTATGTGGATATGGTTGATTTCTACACAATGAAAAGCGTCTTTTATATCCCTGACACTTCACGCTGGTCATATATTATGGAACAATCAAAGCAGAGTGATATTGCTTTGAAGATAGATACTGCGCTTTATAATATAGAAAAAAGTAATGAATCTTTAAAGGGAGCTTTACCTGATAACTACTATTCCCGTTTAGGGCTTGACGTATCAAAACTTTCATCATTGCTTGATGAGCTGAATAAAATTGAACTTACAAAAGACAAAGAGCAAGATGTTATGGGCAGAGTATATGAATACTTTCTTTCTAACTTTGCGTTGCAAGAGGGCAAAGGAAAGGGTGAATTCTATACGCCGAAATGATAGAACCGTTTAAGGGCACAATTTACGACCCTTGCTGTGGTTCGGGCGGTATGTTCGTTCAATCTATGAAATTCGTCCAAAGCCATCACGGTAACACTCGCGAAATTGCTGTTTACGGTCAGGAAGCAACAAGCACAACAATGAAACTTGCCAAAATGAACCTTGCAATCCGTGGTATCAATAGTGATTTAGGGGCTAAGGCAGTCAGCACCTTTACGAACGACCAACACAAAGATAAAAAGTTCGATTTTATTATGGCAAATCCGCCGTTCAACCAAAAGTCTTGGCGCGAGGAAAACGAACTTGTTGATGACCATCGTTGGGATGGCTATTCAGTACCGCCTACAAGTAATGCAAATTACGGTTGGATTTTACATATGGTTTCGCACTTGTCACAAAATGGTGTTGCTGGCTTTCTTCTTGCCAATGGTGCTTTATCGGGCGATGGTACGGAACTTGCTATCAGGACACAACTTATAAAAAACGATTTAGTTGAGGCTATCGTTATTTTGCCGAGAAACCTTTTCTATACAACCGATATCAGCGTTACCTTGTGGATAATAAATAAAAACAAAAAAGCAAGAACAGTTACGCAAAATGGAATTCTGAAAAAGTACAGGGATAGAACCGGTGAAATTCTGTTTATGGACTTGCGCCAAATGGGTTCGCCTTTTGAAAAGAAGTATATAGAGTTAACGGAAGATGACCGTAGAAAAGTTGCAGAGACTTTTCACTATTGGCAGACAAATGAATGGACAGAAGATAATAACGTTGCTGAATATTGTTATTCTGCAAAACGAGAAGAAGTTGAAGCAAAAGGATATTCGCTTGTTCCCAGTAAATACATTAAATTTATAAATAGAGATGAGAATATTGACTACGATACTAAAATGAAGAAACTGCAAGCCGAGCTTACCGATTTGTTAAAGCAAGAGGAAGAATCCAAGAAAGATTTATTGCAGGTATTCAAGGAGCTTGGCTATGAAATCAAGTTATAAAAAGCTCGCTCCGTACATAAGACAAGTGGATGCACGGAACAAGAATTTGGAAGTTACTCGTCTGTTAGGTGTAAGCATAGAGAAAAGATTTATAAAATCTATTGCTAATACTATCGGAACGGATATGTCTTCTTATAAAATTGTTCGCAAAGGTCAATTTGCTTATGGCCCTGTTACATCGCGCAATGGAGATAAGGTGTCAATTGCTTTATTAGAAGAAGAGGAATGTATTATTTCAAGTTCTTACCTTGTTTTTGAAATAACTGATACAAATGCTTTATTGCCTGAATATTTGAATTTGTGGTTTAAGCGCCCAGAATTTGATAGATATGCCCGTTTTCATTCGCACGGTAGCGCAAGAGAAATATTTGATTGGGAAGAAATGTGTAATGTTGCACTTCCAATTCCAACAATAGAAGAACAACAAAAAATAGTTGACGCCTACAATGCTATTGAACGTAGAATTTCAATAAAAAGGCAGATAAATGATAATTTAGAGTCGCAAATACAAACTATTTACAATGATCTATTTACGG
>CAPMFN010000005.1:200688-226486 GCA_948658045.1 Christensenellaceae bacterium | reverse complement strand
CTAAATTATCATTTATATTCCTAAACCTTATTAAATGGAAGAAAAGATGAAAGAAATAGACTTCATTAACGCAAAAATGAATAGAAAGGATGCGCCTATTCCGCAGTTTTTGTATAAATACAGACCATTTGATGAGTTTACTTTTGATATGCTTGAAAAGGGGTATGTGTATCTTTGCCCTGCCGAAAGGTTGGACGACCCAAGCGAGTGTAAAGTCGATTTTACCGTTCAAGATTTTTATGACTTAAAGACGAATCGGTTGACTCTTAAAGGCGTGGATATGATATTGAATATTATCAAGCCATACACTACTGAGGATAATTTCCAAAAAGTAAGAAGCATTGTGGCTCGCACGCTTATGCCGCAAGGAACGGTTAGAAGACATTTTTTATTAGATGCATCTTTTGAGATACAAGAGCTTGTGCCTGATACAGATATTACTCCTGTTATAAATTGGCTTGGTAATATACCCGACAAATTGAATGATCCGAACATAAGATATAAGTTTATAGAACTGTTTTCTCTTGCTCACGATGCGCGTCGGGATATGGGTATTTGTTCTTTAACCGAGATTAAAAATTTCGATAGATTGTGGGATGAATATGCTGACGGGGCAAAAGGGTATTGTGTTGAATACGATATGCAAGGATACGAAAATTTACCGTTGCTTTTTCCTGTAGTATATCAAGACAATCGGGAAACAAATATCGTAAATAATATTTTAGGCTCGTTTATCGGGACAATGATATTCGGTATGAGTAATGGACAGATAGCGGCGGACAAGTCGCAATTTATGCGGTTGTTCTTAACGAAAGACTTAGTGTGGTCGTATCAAAAAGAATGGCGTTTGCTCGGCGATGCTACTTTTCAGTTGCCTGCGCCAATAGTTAACGCTATTTACTTAGGAAAGAATATGCTTGAAAAGGACAAGCGGCAGATGATTGAATATTGTAAAGCACGCAATATTATTGTTGTATGAAAGAAATAGGTTATGAATTTTTTTGACGATGAAAATAAAATAATTGAATGGCTACAAAGTGTTGAATGTTCTTCGGTGTGTTTCCCTGTTTTAAATGAGGAAATTGTTTCTGTATTCGAATCTATACATAATGAAGAACAATTGAAACTATGGAAAAACAGTTCTGGTAAATCTGATCCGCCACCTGATTTTTATTGTGACGAATTAAAATTGATGATGGACGTAATGCGTGTTGATGACCACGCTTATAAGAATAAAAAGGGTAAAATAGTTAATCCAACAAATGCGAAAGAAAGCGCAATGCAAAATGAATTACGGCAAAGCGGTATTTTGGATAGATTCCCTAATGTGAAGGATATAATTTGCAATGCGATGACTGATTTGCCTACTGGGCAGGATCACAATTATAAATTTTATAACAACAATTTTATTCGTACCGTAGAAGAGCATAAACGAAAGATAGAATTGTATAAACAGAACCATCCAGGTTTCAAATCGATATTTTTTATATTAGATGAATCTTCTGCGTACTTTGAGGCAGAGCAAAGGCGTGATGAAATAATTTTTGAAGCACCTATTAAGGGATATCCTCATTTATGGTTATTAGATCAAGCATTTACAAATGTATTTATGGGGTCTGATATAGATTACGTTATTTGGTTTGCACCATATAAGCAAGAGCACTTATTTTGCGATATTATGTTGCCAGAAGTTGTTGTATACAATACGAAAGAACATTTAGAAAGTCGTAACTATAAAATTGACAATATGGTTAGTTGTGAAAAATAGTATTAACAAAGGGGAATGTTAATGAAAGAAGCTCAATTAGAACTTGCCGTAATGGAATTATTCCAAGAGGAAGGGTATGAGTACGTACACGGAGAATCTATAATGCGTGAAGTCACGGAAGTTTTACTTCGTGACGATTTGCGTATGTATTTAAAAAATAAATATCAAGCTGACGGCATAACAGAGGGTGAAATAGATTCTATTATTTTTTCTTTGGTAAGCAGTTCTCACGACCCGCTTTATGAGGCAAATAAAGCTTTATACACAAAAATTGTAGATGGATTTATTTTTCGTAGAGAGGACAAGTCTAAGAAAGACTTATTTATTCGCTTGATTGATTTTACAGACGTCGATAATAATATTTTTAAAGTTGTAAATCAATTTGAAATAAGAGGAACGCAGGAAACAAGGATACCAGACGGGATTGTTTTTATCAATGGACTTCCGCTTGTTGTTATAGAGTTCAAAAGTGCAGTTAAAGAAAATACAACTATATATAACGCTTTTGAACAAGTTACAATTCGTTATACTCGCGATATTCCCGACTTGTTTAAGTATAATGCTTTTGTTGTTATAAGTGACGGAGTGAACAACAAATACGGTTCACTGTTTGCAGGATACGATTATTTTTATTCGTGGAATAAGGTCGGTGACGAGGAAACACTTGCTGAGGGGATAAACTCTCTTTATTCGATGGTAAAAGGTATGTTCCGCAAGGACAGGCTTTTAAAAATCATTAAGGATTTCGTTTTCTTCCCCGACAGCAGTAAAGATGATTTAAAAGTTGTATGTCGCTATCCGCAGTTCTTTGCTGCCACAAAATTGTTTGAAAATATAAAAGAGCATCAACGTCCGACTGGTGATGGTAAAGGCGGTACTTATTTCGGCGCGACCGGATGCGGGAAATCATATACTATGCTTTTCTTGACAAGAATGTTGATGAGAAGTGAATATTTCAAAAGCCCGACGATTCTTTTAATTACAGACAGAACAGACCTTGATAATCAGCTTTCCAAAACTTTCTGCAACGCCAAAGAGTTTATTGGCGATGCGGAAGTTGTCAGTATAGAATCGCGAGAAGATTTGGGGAGGAAGCTTCGCGCAAAGCCGAGCGGTGGCGTATATTTGACAACTATTCAGAAATTTACAGAGGATTTAGAATTGCTTTCCGAAAGAAGCAACATTATCTGTATTTCCGACGAGGCGCACCGTTCTCAAGTAAATTTAGAACAAAAAGTTAAAGTGACAGCGGATGGAGTAGAAAAACATTACGGTTTTGCGAAGTATCTGCATGATTCATTGCCTAATGCAACCTATGTCGGCTTTACCGGAACGCCAATCGATGCGACAATTGACGTCTTTGGTCGAGTTGTTGATAAGTACACAATGACAGAGTCCGTGAAAGACGGTATAACTGTTAATCTTGTTTATGAAGGCAGAGCGGCAAAAGTTACGCTCGATAAAGATAAATTAGAAGAGATAGAGGCGTACTATCAAAAGTGCGCGGACGAGGGCGCAAACGAGTATCAAATCGAAGAAAGTAAAAAGGCAATAGCTCACCTTGACGTAATTCTTGGCGACTCTGATAGATTAAAAGCGATTGCCGAAGATTTTGTTACACATTATGAAAAAAGGGTAAGCGAAGGGGCAACCGTGTGCGGGAAGGCTATGGTTGTAGTAAGCAACCGAAAGATTGCCTTTGAATTATATAAGTATATAAGGGATATTCGACCCGAGTGGTTTGAAATTCGGGCAAATACAGAAGAGATTCTTCCTGAAAAAGAAAAGAAAGAAATTTTGCCGATAGCAAAAGTCAATCTTGTAATGACAAGAGCCAAAGATGACGAAAAGGAACTTTGGGATTTGCTTGGAACTGATGAATACAAGAAAGAGCTTGATAGGCAGTTCAAAAAGCCGAAGTCCAACTTTAAAATTGCTATCGTAGTTGATATGTGGCTTACGGGTTTCGATGTTCCTGAACTTGATACGATGTATTTGGATAAGCCGGTACAACAACATACGCTTATTCAAACTATTTCCCGTGTCAATCGCGTATGTAAAGGAAAGGATAAAGGGCTGATTGTTGACTATATTGGCATCAAATATAGCATGAACAAGGCATTAAAACAATACACGGATTATAAAGAAAATGACCTTGAAGAAATAGGAAAATCAGTTATTATAGTGAGGGATATGTTGGAGGTGCTTGATACTATGTTCAAGCAGTTCAATCGTAAACCTTACTTTGAAGGAACGCCAAGAGAGCAACTTGATTGCCTTAACCACGCAGTAGAATACGTACAAACAACACAGGAAATGGAAGAACGCTTTATGTCTGTGGTAAAGCGTTTGAAAGATGCGTATAACCTGTGCAGTGGTGGGGACGAATTGTCTGATGCTGAGAGAGATTTAATACATTTCTATTTGGCGGTTAGAGCAGTTTTATACAAACTCACTAAACCAAATACTCCTGATGCAGAGCAGATGAATATGCGTGTTTCAAGAATGATTGAGGAGGCTATTCAAGCGGAGGGTGTTACAGAAATCTTTTCTGTTACTAAAGATACGCCTCGCTTGCAGGAAGATATCTTCAGCGATGAGTACATAGAAAGAATTAACCGTATTCCAATGATAAACACAAAAATAAAACTGCTACAAAAGTTATTGCAACAGGCCATTGAGAGTTATCGTAGGGTTAATAAAATGAAGGGCGTGGATTTTTCAAAAAGGATGAACGCCATTGTAGATATGTATAATGCAAGACGCAAAGATAAAGCGTTTGCTAACGAAGTTCTTGACGATGTCGCCGAGCAGTTGACGCAACTGCTTGAAGAACTTGGTAAGGACAAGACGTCGTTCGAAGCGTTTAAAATTAGTTTTGAAGAAAAAGCTTTCTTTGACATCTTGGAGGCACTTGCAAAAAAATATGGCTTCTATGATGATTATATTGCCAAACATGGCGAGGAACATTTAATTAATCTTGCTAAAGAGATTAAAGTAATTGTAGATGATAAAGCGAAATATGCGGCTTGGTCGGCGCGTGCAGACATTAAGGCAGAGCTGAAAGTGGATATAATACTTAAACTTGCTGATTACAAATATCCGCCGGTTACGCAAGATGAAGTTTATAAAGAGGTTTTGGAACAAGCGGAGAATTTTAGGAAGTACAACGAATAATTATAGGGAAAATATTTAATGAGAATTACGTTAGAAAAAATAATAAAACAAAATGCCAGTGGACTCTTTTTATTGGATTCGCCAACAGGTTTTGGTAAGACAACAACAGTTGTTGACTTGATTCGCAGATTTTTGCAAGGCGATGAGATATTTGCAAAAGCAAAAAGGATATTTTTTGTAACTAATTTAATTACCAATCTTCCTTATTTTGATTTAACGGAGCAACTTACTGAAGAAGAAAAAGAGTTGTGCTTTCAAGCAAAAGCAACTAACGAATTTGTAATTGAAAAATTTCTCTCTGCGAATATAACAAATGTAGAGGTAAAAAACAGCAAAGAATATAAAAATTTAAAAGATGAGATAGAGGCGTACGATTCATTAAAGACTCTTATAGAAATTCAAGGCAACAATAACGAAAGATTAAGAAATAGTTTAAAGATAGCAGAACAAAAAATTTCAACAGATACAGAGCCCGCATTTCGTCGCTATATTAAAGCTAAATTCTTTTTCAATAAATCTATCATCGATAGAAACAAATTTATTAAAGACAATGGCTGGTTAACTTACTTATATCCCATAATCAATATAGAAAAGTACAAAGTAATATTTTTAACGACAAAAAAATTTATTTCGCCTATAGATACCTTTCGGCGTATGCCATTCTATTTGTATAATGATGAATTGGTTAAAGATTCTTTAGTGTTTATAGATGAATTTGATGCAACGAAGGCAACCGTTTTGGATCAGATAGTCGAAGACGGATTAAAGAATGAAATTGATATTCTTGCCCTATTTTTGGATTTACATTTTGCTTTGAAGCATTTGCAAATTCCTCAAAAATTATTAAATACTTCAGAATACCATAAAAAGAAGCAGAAAGAGTCGGGTTGGCATACAACAGACTGGCATTTTACTTGTTGGAAAGAAAAATTTGAACAATTATATGAGCGACACAATTTACAATATTTAATTAAGAGTTTTGACTTTCAATACGATAGAGCGTTTTTATTTGATGATGGTAAATATTTTAATGTTTTCAAGGATAGTTCAAAAGAAAAAATTTGTGTAAACTTAAATAAAAAAGAAAATGTTTTAGCTATACGTGGGATGAATTATTCGGAAAGCGAAAAACAGGTAAGATATTTAATACAAGATTTAGAATTCTGTATTGATGGCTTTACGAGAGCACTTTTCTATGTTTATAACAATTACTGGTATAGTAAAAATGAAAAGAAGAGACCGTGGGAGACAAAATATACTCAGGAAGAAGCAATTTATACTGTTTTAGACGTTCTGAATTTAAGTAATGAGCAAAAAGATTATTTGTTTAATAAAATTCAAAAATATGATTTCAGTTTTGAAAAGCCTGTCACAGATGAAAAAATAAGACGTGGATTTAATTATACCGAAATTGAAGACAGCGAATACCATGACGCAAAGTCTGTTGTACATAATTTTAATTTTCCGACTACGCCAGAAGACATTATCATAAGACTAGCAGAGTCGGCTTTAACCATTGGAATATCTGCAACAGCAAGGGTTAACACATGTATTGGCAATTATGATTTAAAATATCTGGAGGATAAACTTGGCTCTAGGTTTCTTCCATTGGAATCTGAGGACGAAAGTAGGATATGTTCGGACTTTGAATCATTGATAAACCGTTTAAACGGGAAATATAGTATTCATTCAAATATCATTGATGACTACAAGTGTTTTTCCGATAGAGAAAAGTGCATTGAAATTATTAATGAGTTGTTTTGTGAAGAGTATAGAGAAAAATATATAGAATTATTAACTTCTCCAAAAGTAGACACGTATTATTTTTTATTGGAGCTTAAATTAGCCAAGATTTATAAAAATATTTGCGAAAAGGATATTAAATCATTTATTGCTTTTGTGAATGGATTTCCAACAATTGATGGGAAATTTAATCGCACGAGGCTAAATTCATTATTTGACGATATTTGCAATCAGAATCAATATAACCCTATAGTTGTTGAGATAATTAGAGCTAAAGATTTTGATTTAAAATTTAATAAAATCAAAGATGAGCTGGCTTGTGGAAGGCAAGTTTTTATTATTACAACATATCAGACAATCGGCTCCGGAAAAAATATTCAGTATCCAATATCAGACAATGATAAAGATAGAGTTATTTTGGATAAAACAGATACTAAGGGTACGAAGGATTTTGAAGGTGTGTATATTGCAACACCAACAAATCTTGTTCAACGCTTGTCACTGAATAGTGAGGACAAGTATACCGACCTTGCAAAGTTTCTTTTTCATCAAGAGTATTTATATAAAAATAAATTGCTATCTTATCCGCATATGAAATCAAACATAATAAATGGTTTTAAACAGACCTTTTTTACTGAAAACGGGGTGTTTTATTTTCGTAATGGAGACATTTTTCCTAATAGTCTTAGGTTGGCTATACAGGCGATAGGTCGTATTTGTCGTTGCAGAAATAAAAATAAAAATATTTATATATATGCGGATTGTGAATTGATTGAGAGGATTTTATATATATGTACTGGAAATGCACCTAAATTATTAAATAATGAATTTCGAGCATTATTAGATTTAAAAATTCAAGATTTAGTAATTCCCGAAAAGGTAAAACAGTATTCTACTCAAAGCAAAAAAGCTTTTACTACGATAAGAAATGCTGCATATACTGTTCGTAATTCATCTAAGGCTGTTTATGAGTGGCAACAGTTGCGAGAGTTTGTTTTGAAAAATCCCACGACAAACAATCCGGGGCGCTATGAGACCTTTTATTTTAAATTTGATGACGAGTATTCGGGGTATACCTATCAGCAAGATTCAAATTATAATATTACCAGTCTAAAAATGGATACAAGGGCTTTTGGTAAGCAGGTTTCTGATGTCGAAAGCGATTTGCCAATTTTAGTGCATTTCGATGTTGTAAAAAATTTATTTAAACGAAACAAGTATGCTGTAAAATTCAATAAAGCTAAGTATATTATGTCCCCATCGTTATTTCAGCAGGTGTATTTAGGCGCATTAGGCGAAGTTGTTGGAAAAGAAATAATAGATACACAATCTGATTTGGAGCTTAACGATATATCCGATGTTTCTTTATATGAATTATTTGACTATCAGGCAGGAAATTTCTATTTTGACTTTAAACACTGGGATATGTTCATTAAAGATAATGATGAATACGTGAGAAAGGTGGAAAGAAAATTAAATAGAGTCAAGGGCGAGAAGGCAATCGTAATAAATTTGATAAAAAGAAATAATGCACTGTCTAAAATCAATATAGGTGAAACCGTTATACAAATACCGTACCTGCTTGATCCGGAAACGGGTGAAATTAATGGCGCTGCAATTGATTTTATAAATGAAAATTGTATTTAGAGGGCAAGTCCGTAAATTTTAAGAGTGGTTAAGCTACGAGTTTACTTTCAAAATGAGGGTTATGGCTAAAAGGGAGCTCGCACATCTAAACTTATGATTTGGTGCGTACTGTCAAAATCATAAGCGCATATCATATTAAAAAATTTTAAGTTAATTTTATATTAAGGGAATTTATAAAAATGTTATAATGAGTTTAAGGAAGTAACGCAAGATGAATTCGCATTATGTACCGAGGTTGATTTTAAATAAATTTTCGGATAAATTGAGCCTTTATAATATTAAAACCGGTGAGCTTAAAGAAAATATCAGGACAGATAAGGCATACGCTCAAGAAGATTTTTATGATGATGAGACCGAGAAAAAGTTAAATTTAAGGATAGAATCTCAATTTGGTTCACTGCTTGCTAATAAATTATTAAAAGCAAAAGATAAAATTGAATTGAGCAGGGATGAGCTTTATTTAATTAAAAAGTTTCTTTTGATTTCCGTTATACGCAGTGTCGGGAATGAGAAGTTTATGCAAGTTGAAAAGAAATTCTATGATAATCTAGCTATACATTGGGAGATGCAAGGTAAATTAAAAGGACTTTCTGAAAGCGAAATAAAAGAGAGTACGCCTCCGAAGCCTTTTGAGGAACGTCAAATTGAAGGGGAAACGGATTATCAATATTGGATGCGTACGCTAAACGTTATTTTAGACACAAACGGAACACAGGAAGAAATACTCAAGCATCCAAATAAAACTTATCCGGCATACAGATGGTCGGGGGTAATAATGGCAGGATATCTTGCGTTCTGGGATTCAGAATTTAAACATGATGAATTTGTTATTACCGATATTGGTATGACTTCTGAAAATGAAAAGGGTTGGAACGGAATTACTGTCCATAATCAAAAAAAGTTAAAATTTTTAATAGATTTATTGGCAAAAGAAAAAAACAAGCATACGCAAATGCAGATTGCAAAATATATGCACAGCACAACATCGTTCCATGAGAATTTTCAGATGTTTCCTATATCTGCAAAGCGTATGATAGCTTTAATTGCTCCTTTTTATAAGTTCAGGCAAGTGTTTAAAGAAATTTATGAAATGCCCGAATTGAATACGCTAACCTGCCTGACTAATGAAAATTTGTATGCGCCAAATCGTAATTATTGTGTGTTACCACAGGACGGATTAAATGCGAATTATCACCTTGATGACAAGTATATATACGATATAAAAAAATTGACACGCGATGAAACGAGATATTGTAATTCACTGTTTATGGATAGGATTAATACCTATTTAGGCTTTTCATCATTGACGAAAGCGGTAGGCAGCATAATTAAGTATAAAAAGCTGAATGATCCGCCTTATGTGCCCCGGAACGACTATACAAATTTATACAAGATAATTCAAGAACGATACAAAGGAAGTCTCAATGTTTGAGTATTTACAGCAAATTGACAACAGAATATATGACAGGTATCTGACGCTTGAAAAGAATATTAAAGCGGCAAGTAATTCTTTTTACGACTCTTTTCTTGATTTGCAAGAAAACTTTTTAAAGTATGTAACCGATGAAAATGGAATATCGATTTCTCCTCATGAATCGTGCGGAGCGTTGTTAAAGCGCGCGGAAGTGCGGGAATTGTTTTTGAACAAGTATGGGTTAGACTCTTATACATACGAAAAAATGGGAGACTACGCCAAAAAGGCAAATGAACATAAGCACAGAAAGGAGAAGGCAATTGAAGCTGATACCATAGTCAGCTATATGCATATTTTCTATGACGTAAGCGTTTGCTTTGCATTATTTAAAGGGATTTCTGTAACACAATTTGATGGGAAATATTTCAAATCATTATTCGGCAGTATGGAAAAAGTTGATGAGAAGTTAGGTGTTCTAGCTGAAGGACAACAAGAAATTTTAACTACTTTACAAAAACTTCAAAATAAATCGAATAATATAGCAGAACGAATTAAAGAGCAAGAAAAAAGGGACAATCAAGACTTAATTCAATTTGTTAAAAGTGCAAAGCGCATTTATATATATAATGGAGATAAAAGTTCGCTAGATAGATTAAATAAGAAAAGAAGAAATAACTATATTGAGCGAATAATTATTTTGTTGATTTTAATTGCACTATCACTTTCGGTTATAGCATTACCTTACGGATGGATTCCTATAATACCTACGACAATAGTTTGTATTCCAAATCTGTATTATTAGTTTTTGCATTTAAAACCGTCACATTATGGATATGATTATGACTCTTTTAATAGCAATAAGTGGATGCGTTGCGATTATGACGATAATGGTATCATTTGCGGGAATGATGATAAGTTAATTTGGAATTTGTGCCCCATTTTTGTAAAGTATTTAGCTTTTATAGTATGTGTTTTATTGGTGTTTGTGAGCATATTCAATGGCGTATTAATTTATTTGATAGCGGTACCATTATCTTATATTTTAGGTATGATAAATCTTTTTGTGTTTCGAAGAATTTATATTGGCTATACGTTACATTTTACCGATGGTGATAGGAAGATGCCGTATTCTCAAATCAAAAATTTTATGACTGAAAACGGATTAAAATAAAAAGACATCTCCTCTATATAGAGAAGATGTCCAAAACGTCTATACCAAAGAATTCTGCAATTTGCATTATCGTACTCAGTTTATCGATACCGTGATTTATCCATCTGCCGATAGTCCTCACGTCCGCGCCGAATTCGAACGCGAATTCTTCTTGGGTGCCATATTTAGATTCTTTAATAAGACGTTTTAAATTTGCCCCGGCAACTAAGCCAAGGTCATGATATTTATGTTCCATAATATCACCTCCTTTGCTTAGCCAAAGGCAGTGCTCCGGAAGTCCATTAGGAACAAATAAATTATATCATATACCGTATTTAAAATCAATAATAAAAGGAGCTAAACACATTGTTTAGCTCCTTAATTGTTTACGGTTCAATTTCAAAACAATCAAGCGTTTCATTAGTCGCTTCGTGTAATAGCTGGAAAGATTTCCTTCGTACAGACTCATTTTTCTGCCTTTCATTAATTATCTTATCGTAATATCTTTCCCTTAAATCGTTCCACATTTCTTGTCCCGATATTAGTCCGTAGTGGTATCCAAAATCTTCCATATCTGATAAGAAATTCCAGCAATAATTATTTTCGCTACGCCTGATAATTTCAGGTGTATCATATTTTTTTCGTTCGCGCATTATTGCAACATCGTATGAAAATTCTATTGAAGATTTTTTTGTTGAACTCTTTTTCTTTATGGTAATTGCCAAAGTGGAATCTTCGCAGTTTTCATAATCATCGGGCATGTATTTGTCAAATAGTTTTATTAGTAAAAGCTTAATCTCTTTTGCGGACATATTATTTTTATTCTTTTGCAAAAATATCTGATAGTCGCAGTCAAATCCTTTGTTGTGGTGGCGAACTACAAGGTTACGCTTTGCGCTTCCAACGAGTAGAGGGGAAGAGAAGGTAAGCCCTTGCTTTTTACATTCTTTATGTACTTCATTAAAAACATTATGAAACTGCGTTCTATAAGGTCTAACTTCATTTTTTGATACATATTCTGCCATCATTTATCTCCAAGTAAAATCTATCTAAATATTTTTTATGTGTACCGTTGAGCATCGCTATGCTAGACAAAAATCCTTTTTGATATTCTTCGGGTAAAGCATATCTAAGTGCGTTTATTTGTCGTTCTACAACTGGAAAATTCTCATAAGCTTCTTTTAAGTCATGCGCATGCCCGAATAGAATTACGCTATGGTGCATTGTTGAATTCCGTAAATCTTTTATCGATTTTACGCCGTGAATATTTGTCAGACCCAACTTATTGCATATATCCATAAGAGCACTGAAATCAGGTTCAAGCAGGTGATATAAGTCAGAGTTGATTTTATCGTTTTTTGGAACCAACTCGTCTTCCAAGCGTTTTAAACAATGACCACTAAATTTTTTAGTACCTTCTTTAACGTCATAATTTTCTAGTATAAGAGCTCTCAGATATTCTTCGCAGGTGGCAAGATAAATATACAAAGTGTCGCGTAAGTTTTTGTCATAACGAATAAAGGAGCTGAGCTCATAATAGGTAACCTCGCTTCCGCCGTTTGCTTGCAAAAGTATGTCATAAATTTGCTTATGTAAGAATGTACCTTTAAGCTTAACATATTTGTTGAACAAATTTTTTTCTTCGTCTTTAAAAGTGAGTTTATCAAACATAGTAATACCTAATTAAATAATAAACTGTATATAGCTTAATAAAACAATTTAGACAGGACAAAACTTGTCCTGTTCTTTTTTTATAATCGTTAATAAACTTAAAGCACAAACACAGAGGAGAAAAGTAATGAGATATTTTGAAGTAACTGCAAAATGCGGACATGTCGGCAAAGGTTATTATATCCCTATCTGCTTTGCTATTGTTGCAAAGGACGGCAAACACGCCGCATTAATTACAAGAGAGAAAGCGCGGGTGAAACACGACCACAAGGACGCAATATTATCGGTAAAAGAACTTACATTTGAAGAGTTTATGATATTGCGTTCGCAAAACGATGCCGACCCGTATCTGCATTGTAAAAACATTCAGCAGCAGCGCGGCATAGAAAATTTATCGGACAGGCTTATTCCTGAAAAGAGAAAAGAACAGAAAAGGACGCGTAACACGGATTACAAAATCAAGAAAAATAAAATCATAGAGCGAAGCGCAAATAAAGCTGTTGGAGAGTGGTGCTGATGGAAAGTTTGTTGTTATATATAAATTCTATTAAGTTTAACAGGAGTTTAGTCGACGGCCCAGGGGTCAGAACGGTTGTGTTTTTTCAGGGTTGCGATATTCGTTGCAAAGGCTGTCAGAATAATTCGACCTGGGATATGTTGCAGGGAACGCAGATGACCACGGAAGAACTCGCAAAAATCTTGCATCTGAAAGTTTTAAATAAAAAGATTACAATTTCCGGCGGAGAACCGCTTTTACAGAGTGAAGCGCTATTGGAATTGGTTAAAAAACTTAAAGATTTTGATATTGCAGTATATACAGGTCATAAGCTTGAAGAGGTGCCAAAGGAATTGCTTGAAAATATTAAGTACATAAAGACGGGCAGCTTCATAGAAGAAAAAATGACTACGGTAAATCCTTACGTAGGTTCTTCAAACCAACAATTCAGGAGGTTACGCTAATGCAGAAGTGCAATGAAAACGCGGCAAACAGATACAGCTATGTGGGTGAAATTTATAACGTGGGCGAGAGGGATAGAAAGCAAAAGATTTTATCCGAACTGCCCGAAGAGTGGAGCGCCTTGCATGCAAACGGATATATTCACATTCACGACCTTGACGCATATGGGCTGACTTATAACTGTCTTACATTCGAAATTTTAAAAGACTTTCCCTATGGCGACTATGAAAACTTATCGGATGCGGAAAAGATAGTTGGTTACTTTGAGTACCTGAAAGAGCTTTTCACCGATATAGGTAATGAACAGTCGGGGGGAATGGCACTTGCAAATTTCGATAACGAAACTGCTGAAATTTTTGCAAAACTCGGTGTTAAATTAAATAGTCAAACTAAGCAGTTAGTTTCGGCATGTATGAGAAATTTAATTTTTTGGTGTAACAACACTCATACAAGAATGGGACAGACGAGTTACTATGTAACTTTAAATATCGGTCTTGCCGAAAACGAATTTGCAAGATTTGTTGCCGACAGTTTAATAAACGAATTTGAAAAGTGCGGGGATACGGTTTTCAAGCCTAATATAGTTTTTAAGGTCGTCGGAGGAGTTAACCGCTTTGAGCAGGACAAAAATTATGATTTGTTTCAAAGGTCGTTGCTGTGTTCTGCAAGGAAGATGATTCCTACATATCTTCTTTGCGACAGTGCTCCGAATAAAGATATAGCGCCTGAAAAGATTGCTGTTATGGGATGCAGAACAAGAGTGGTTGCCGATTTGTTTGGTACAAACAGGTCAATAGGAAGGGGAAACATAGATAATATTTCAATTAATCTTCCGCGTCTTGCTCTTGAAACGGAGAACGAAAACCCGAATTTATCAACCGAAGATAAATATAAAAAGCTTATAGGGAAGTGGGACAGGGTTGCAAACGTTACAAAGGATATATTGCTTGACAGATATTACAAAGTCTGTGAAAGAACGATAGAAGACTTCCCGATAAACGCAAGACACCGTCTTTGGACGGAAGACTTTAATGATATAAAATCGGTATTCAGACACGGAACACTCTCGCTCGGGTTTATTGGACTGAGCGAAGCTATGGAGATTATATTTGGCAAAAGATTTTACGAGGATGCGGAAACTTACGTGTCGGCTCTCGGATTCGTCAAGCATATGCGCGAGTATTGTGATTTTTTACGCATTCAATATAATCTTAATTTTTCGCTTCTGGCAACAAGCGGAGAATTGATTTCAGGTCGATTTGTTGAGATTGATAAAAACATTTTTAATAAAAAATCAAGCATTTTCAATAAAGGCTTTTATACCAATTCATTTCATATTAACGTTGATAGCGGTATGTCTGCGTTTCGTAAAATACAGTTAGAAGGGAGTTTTCACGAATTCTGTAACGGAGGCAGTATAACTTACGTTGAGCTGGGTGAAGCGCCTTTATCTAACGACGAGGGCTTGCGTGAATATATTGAATGTGCCGTAAGTTCTGGAGTACACTATCTTGGGTTCAATTTCCCCAAAGACGTTTGCAAAGATTGCGCAGCTACGGGAGTATTTGATGAATGTCCCGTATGCAAAGGCAAAAACATATTAAGGATAAGGCGCGTAAGCGGCTATCTCGAAGTGCTTGACGGTTTTACTATCGGCAAGAAAAACGAAGAAAAGACAAGGAGGAAAAACTGAATTGAATCATATTTCTATTGAGGGAATGGACGGAGTAGGTAAGACGACAACTTGCCGTCTGCTTGCTGAAAAGTTGGGCTATGAATTTGTTGATAAGAATTTACGCTTTTTATTTGACGAGAACGGCGATTATAGGAACTATTTGCTTATAAGGGACAAAGTAAACGCCAACAGTGACAGGCTGTTCACGTCCTGGTTTTACGGGCTGGGGAATATCTATCTTCATACACAGTATGAAAATAAGAATATTATTACGGACAGATATTTCCTTTCAAATTATGCATGGAGCGGGACAAAAGAAAACACAGAAGTTTATGATTTGCTCGTAAAAAAGCTGGGTTTCCCAACACTTACCGTAATTCTATATGCCGATGAAGAGGCAATATTTTCAAGGCTCAAACACCGTGATGAGTTGGATAGCGATATCGATAAAGTCAAGAAGGCGAAAGAAAAATACGAAAAAATGATTTATTTCTGCGAGAAGTACAAGATGCCTTATATGGTGATAGACACTAGTAACTTATCGCCGGAACAGACTGTTGAAATTATATTAAAAAGAATTGAGGGAAGAGTTTGATAAGTCTTGATATGAAATATACGGCGCTTTACTGGGCGCTGGGTTACGTTGAGGAAGAGCTTGATGTTTATTGCAAAAGCTATAAAGGCTATCGAATCAGCATTGATGCGGAAGCGCAGACGGTTGACTATGGCAAGGATATAAGTGTTTTAAGCGAAGAGCTCTTATACCTTAAACGTCACCAGGATTTTGTCGTGCTGGAATGTGTTGACAGACTGTTGTCAAAAGGCTATACTCCACATGATATCCGCTTGGTTGGCGGAAGCGGAAATCCCGATATAATCGTTGATAACGTCAACATATATTGCGTTCAATGGGGAAAGGACTATGAAATTGCAGAACAAAGTTTTGACCCCGAAAAGGGCAAGATATGCGTTCTTTATACGTCGAGACTTGTAAGCGGATTATTGGAATATAAAAATCGCATTTTTCTGAATGGCAAGGTTTACAATTACGGGATATTCGAAGACGGCGTTTTGCCGTTTGAAATAAAACCGCTTAATATGAAAGCTACGGGAATCGAAAAGTCATTGGATATTTCGGATTTTGAAATATATGAAGACGAGCTTGTAAATTATAAGGGTAAAAGCAAGAGTGTACGTGTTCCCGAAGGAATTAAAACGATAGGTGCAGGGGCATTCTGGAACAATACTTATGTAGAAGAAGTTGTTTTGCCCGACAGCCTGGAAATATTAGGCGGAGATTGTTTTTACTATTGCACGGCATTGAAGAAAACCGTCATTCCACATAAAGTGAATATTATGGGAAATAATCCGTTTGCAGGTTGCCCGAATTTGTTGCTTGATAACCGCAGTCCGAATTATGTTCTCGAAGACGGAGTCCTGTATAACAAAGATAAAACGCAGATTATTTACTATGCGATTTCTAAACGGGAAAAAGTTTTTAAAGTGCCAGACTGTGTAATATGTCTTGGTAAACACTGTTTTTATGCTTGTGATAATCTTGAGAAAATAGTTATTCCCAAAAGTGTAATTAAATTTGAAAACAATCCTTTTTCAGGCTGTACCAAGCTTTCGGTAGAAAACAGCAGTCCTTACTATTATTTTGATAACGGCGTTATATACAACAAGTTTAAAACAACAATTATCGGTTGTCTTAACGGCAGTAAAATTGACAGGCTTGTTGTTCCCGAGACGGTAACACTTATAAGCAGGAATGCATTCTGGAATTGCAGAGGCGTAAAAAACATAGTTATAACAAAAAACGTCAACCACATAGGATATAATCCGTTTGCCGGTTGTCGGGATTTGTTGCTTGAAAGTAAATCTTCGTTGTTTACCGCAAAGGACGGAATAATTTATAATAATGATTTAACTCAGATTCTTTGCGTTACAAGTAAATCTGCCGGTAAAAAATTTTGTGCGCCGGACAGTGCGGTTTACATAGGACGGAGTGCGTTCAGCGGTTGTGAAGATTTGCGGCAAATTCAATTAAACAACGTGACGTATATAGACAAGAGTGCATTCACGAATTGCAGAGCGTTGGAAGAGATTTATATACCTGACGGCGTGGTTTATATAGGTGAGTGGGCTTTCGCGTATTGCATTAATTTGAAGAAAGTCAGCGTCAGTCGAAAGACTGTAATAGACAAAAATGCGTTTAACGGTTGTCCCGTAAAAATTGAGTGGAGAAACTGATATGAAACATATCTTAATTGAAAGTGACAATCTTATAGCTTTGAAACAATTATTTGCGGAATATGTCGGGGCTATTGACGTAATTCCAATAGATCCGCCGTATAATACGCATATTGATTATATAGGCTATAAAGATGGGGATTACTCTGACGGTTGGATTGAATTTATGCGTCCAAGACTTGAAATAACATATAAACTACTCAGTAAAAACGGGGTAATGTTTATACATATTGACGAGAGTGAGCTTGTCAATTTGCTTGGATTATGCGGTGATATTTTCGGGAGCTCAAATTTAATGACAATGATTTGGAAAAAGACTAATAACAGATTCGATAAAAACAGAAAAGAAAAACCGCTTGAATGCGGAATAAGAAGAACGCATGAATATATCGTTGTATGTTTCAAAGATAAAAAGAATACAACACTAAAACCTATACTTCAACCCGTGTGGAACGGCACGAACTATGTTGAGGTTTTAAAGCCATTGGAAACAGTAGTAGACGATATGGGGACTACGGCTTCCGCCAAAGATGAGCTTTCCGAAATTTTGGGCAAAAGAGAAATATTTTCTACACCGAAGCCTGTAAAGATGATAAAAGAATTTATTCGTGCTGCAAGTGATAAAAATTCAATCGTGCTTGATTTCTTTGCCGGAAGCGGTACTACGGGGCACGCAGTTATGGAGTTGAATTGTGAAGACGGAGGTTCGCGCAAGTTCATTCTCATAACCAACGATGAGAGCAATATCTGTCAAAAGGTTACATTGCCTCGACTTGAAAAGGTTATAAAAATGCAAAAATATAATGCTGAGATAGATTTTAGAAAACTATAAAGCGAGACAGTAATGAAGAGATTTAAAGAGATAAATTTGGAAGCAGGTATGCCGACAAGTGACGATGCGCTTAAATTATTAAAGTCAAGTATTGCAAATGCCAAGAGCGGGAACGTTGGGTGTCTGTATATTATCCACGGTTATGGCAGTAGCGGAAAGGGTGGAGTCATAAGAGAAAAGGTCAGACAGTGGTTGCACGCCCAGGCGAGGAACGGTACGGTTAAAGCTGTGATAAACGGAGAAGATTTTGACATTTTTAATGCCAAAGCACGAGAGCTAAAAAGTACTTATAAAGAATTAGAGCAACTTTCGAAAGTCTGCAATCACGGTGTTACCGTAGTCGAATTATAATTAACTTACTATTAAATGCAAAATGAGCCGTAGTCTGCGGCTCATTTTTTGTGATATTAAAGTTTTATCCTTGACAAAATGGCAATAATGATTTATACTGAATTTGAATTCAGTGAAAATAAATTCAGTAAAGAGGTTTTAGATGTTTATTGGAAGACAAGAAGAATTGAAGGCAATACAAGCTGTTCTTGATAAAAAGAGTGGAAGTGTGCTTGTGTATGGGAAGAGGAAAGTAGGCAAGACAACTCTCATTTTAGAGGCGCTTAAAAGCAGTAAAGACACTACTGTTTATTATGAGTGCCTTAAATCTTCAATGCAAGATAATATCAACGGATTTGTTTCTGTACTTGTCAAGACAAAAGTATTGCCCGTACAAATAGGTTTTTCATCTTTTCAGGAAGTATTTCAATATCTGAATATGTTGGATAAAACATTAAATATCATTATTGACGAGTATCCCTATTTAAAGCAGTTCAATAAAGGGGAAACGGTTGATTCGATTTTCCAGACAATCATTGATAATAACATAACGAACATAAGGTTATTTATTTCCGGTTCACACGTAGGTATGATGAAAGATTTGCTGGAAGAGAAGAATGCTTTGTATGGTAGATTTTCGCTGAATATAAAGTTGAAAGAACTTAATTACAGAGAAACAGCGGTATTTTACAGCGATAAAACCGTTTATGATAAAATTGCATTTTATTCTGTATTTGGGGGTTCACCCTTTGTCAATGAGCAACTTGACAGTAAGTCTGATTTAAAACAGAACATCTTGAAAACCGTGTTAAATCCGTTAAACGCGGTCTATGCCTATGCGGAAAATCTTCTTGTTTCAGACTTGTCCGGAAGTGTTAATGCGGAGCGCATTTTAAACGTTATAGCAAATGGCAAGAAGAAGTATGGCGAAATTGAAAGCAAGTTAGGGTTGACAAATAACGGGCTTTTGAGTAAACAGCTAAAAACTTTACTTGATATGGATATGGTTTCAAAAGTTTATCCCATAAATAAGGAAGATGACAACAAAAAAGTTTCCTATGAGATGACGGATAACCTTTTGCGGTTTTGGTATACTTATGTCTATAAAAATAAAAGTGCGTTACAGATGTTAGGTGCAGAGGCATTCTATGATAACTACATTGAACCGTCTATCACGACTTTTATCTCACATAGGTTTGAAGAGATAGCAAGGACGTTCTTCTCTTTACAGGTCAAAGAGGGGAAGAGAAAAGGTATATTCCGTATCGGAACGTACTATTACGATGACAGCGCAACAAAGACAAATGGTGAGTTTGACGTTGTGTTGCAGAGAAAAGCTGACTACGATATTTATGAAGTCAAATATTATTCTAAACCACTTTCTTTAAAAGAGATGCAAGCAGAAGAAGAACAAATCAGAAATATAAAAGGACTTGCTGTTGGGAATATTGGATTTATTTCGGCAAACGGATTTGAGGAAGTTCCTTATGAATATGACTGTATTTGTGGAGATGAGTTATATTAATTAAGGATTTAAAAAATTGGATTATAGACTTATTTTTTGAAGCTCCGCATATCGCAATTAAAAACATTTAATCAGATAATTTAATTTGGGAATAAATATGATCCAGACACAAAAAAGAGATTTTGACAAAAAAATTAAAGAAATAAACAAAAGTCAGTTTAAATTAATGGCCGGCTTTGTTTCTCAAGCAAATAATAGGGCAGGTAAAGAAATAAAATTTGAATGGGAAGACAAATCTTTATTTGATTGCGTTGATTTCAAATTTAATGAAGTCGAAATATATCTGCGTGATGGCGATAAGCGAGAAGATGATACACATAGATTAATTCAGCCTATAAACAACCTAATAAAGAAATTTAATAGTAGACTCATAGATTATTATGAGTTTATTATTAAATTTAAGCAAATTGAGTCAAACTTAATTGAAGCAGAAAAGAGTGAACGGTATTCAATTCGCTATGAAAATTTCGAGTTGCAATACGCAGATTTTAAATCTGTAACTATTAAAGGCGTTGGAGGTATGGGCAAAAGTCATTTCTTGTGGGAATGTCAAAACGAAATACAGAGCAAAAATCTTTATGCTTCTTTGTTTATATACGGCAAATACTTTAATGATGTTGCCTCAATTCCGTGGGCTGATATTTTAGAATATGCGAAAGCAAAAGAATTTCTATTGGTAATAGACGGTATTAATGAAATTGTAGATGCCGATAAAAGGAACTATCTTTATTCTCAAATAAGTTCTCTGCTTGGTTGTAAGTATATAAGAATTTTTGTGTCTTATAGAACTTATTCTTTGCAGAGTTTAATTGGTGGGCAGAATGAGGAATCGTTTATTGATAGCCTTTTGGGAAATACTATCAATTTTGCTGGTGTAGATTTTGATTCTTCAATAACGGAAATAGTTACAAATTTCAAAGTTGATATTTCATATTTTTATAACATTCTTTACAGTAATAACCCTATGCAGCTTAGGATGTTGATTGAGAGTGAAATTCTAAATAACAGCAGATTATATGAAGAAGAGTTAAGTTGCAAATCGGTTGTCAGTATTACATTTATATATGAGAGATTTATTAAATCAGCTTGCAAACACTTATGGAAAGAACACGAACAAATATATTGGGAAGCCATCAAAGATTTATGTAAAGTGCTTTATAAATCTAATCGAAGTTACTTTTTGAAGGAGGATATTTGCTTCGCGGGAATTGATTCTAATAAATTTATTGCTGATTTAAAGAACGGCGGATATATTGATACATACGATTATGAAAGATATTACTTCTCTTGGGAACAACTATCCAATTATCTCATAGCGCGTTCATTTAACGATGAAATAAATGGTAAAACCGATGACGATATAATTGCGTTGTATTCTAAAAAGGCTTTGGAATTTCCAAGAATTTCACAATTTTTGATATCTGTTCTTGTTGATAGATATTATAAAAAATTTGATAAATTTATAAGTTTTATTACAAAAGCAAATCCGGATATCAACGAAGAAACTCTATTAAATATTGTTATTAAAAATATAAGTGATAGACAAAAGTTGCAGGATTGTCTTTCGGTAAAGAATGCATTAAAAGTTTTTTCCATGTTTGGTGGAATACCAAAACGAGTTTTTAATTGCGAGACCTATTTCTTTAAAGACTTTTTCGACAGAAATACTATTATCATTAAAGATGAGTTGTTTTATGGCTTAACTAAGGCGGAAGTGTTTCGCAAGCTTAAAAATAATTTACATAATTTAAATGGTAAATACTTTAATAAAGAAAATGCAAATGAGTTCTTACAATATGCCATTCTTTGTTTAATGATTCCAGACAACGATATAGTTGAATATGCAGAAAAAACTATTTATGATCTAATCGAACTGTATGATGATGATTTTTCAAATATTATTTTTTATGCTTTAAATAAGGGAAAATCGCCATTGATAAAAAGGTCAATTTATAATGTGGTGTGCCATTTGTCCACAGCTAAAAAGCTAGGGTACTTAAAAATATTTCATGAAATAGAGCGTGATTACAATTTTATTAATGCCAAAATTATAGACAATTACTGTCATCATTTAAAACTTTCACCATTTAAATATGTTCATTTTAGAAAGAGGAACTTATTTTTATCTTATAATTCCACGATACAAAAAATCAAAAGCGAATTCAATGAATACAAAAGTTTAGGTGGTATTATCGCAACCATAAGGACGCATAAGCTTTTTTATGCGTTAAATATGGAATATTATCATAATCTTAAGTTAAACTTTGAACTGATAGATTTACCCAAAAAAGAGATAATAAATTTTAATAGGCAAGCTAATTCAATAGTAGCGAAATATAATAAATGCAAATGCGCTATAGAAATATGGGATAATATGTTCAATGCGGTTATTGATGGTTTGAAAACTAAAACGCCTATCAATATTTCATTAATTAATCAAGAAGATTTGTTTTATGGCTTTGTTGCACATTTATATACGCTATTTAACTTCTATGGAATTACAGATGAAGATTTAAAATGGTTTAAAGATAATAGCTATAGACAACATAAACTCTATCCAGACAATGTAACCTTTATAATTAATGTTTGCGTGGAAGAGTATATAGGAAGTTTAATGTGTAATTACTTTCAATCTGACAGCAAAGTTTCATATTGGGATAATCAAATATATTTAGGTTATTCACCTATGAAATTTGAAGAGGAACAAATTAAATTATGCACACCATTAAACACTTATAATGAAGTTATTGATAAGTTAGATTTAATAGCAATAGAAAGATTGAATAAAATCTATACGAGCAAAAAGAATACAAAATGGGCAGACAGCAAACGATTATCATTCAAAAGCATTAAAAGCATTTTAGTACCCTATAGTGTGGATGGCGTAGAGTGGGTAATGCTTGGTTGCTATATTACTAATCACAACTATTATAATGGTAAAGGACGAAAAAAGAATTATTCAGAAGAATGCATAATAGTTAGTTGTGCGACGAATTACAGTAAGAATCGAACATGTTCACTTGATAGGGATATGACCATCGAAATTCAAGATTACGACGACTCGGTTTTAGATTATGCTGATGTATATTCAGATTTTTGTAAACTTATTAAACCTATAAAAACTGACCGTAGTTTGTTTGAAGAAAACAATTTGAGCTTCCCCCCAAGTTCCATAATTTCAAGATTGGGATTAAAATTTGATTCAAAAAGAGCTGCTTGGGTAAATAATTTAAATGAAGCTGTAATACTATGTAATAATAATTTATATAGATGGTATAATGAAAATATCGGTAGAACGATTTATATAAAAAAAGAATATTTTGAGGGGATCAAGGATATTTTACAGCTATATTACTATATTTTTACTGAGAAATTGAGTTGTGAAACAGGGTATTATAGTAATGAATCCGATATGCATATAATTATAAAGGATGGTCGAATAAGAAAAGTTTGTAAAAATAATGGACAAAAAGGAATGGGAGAGCCCAAAACATATAAAAAATGTGTTAAATGCTCAATATATAAAGCAAATGAAGAACACGAGATAGCTATTGAAAAAGCATGGCATCATTTTGATGAATATTTTGATTAAAAAACGCCGTGGTAAGGAAATTATCACGGCGTTTTTGTGAAAAAAGTTGGGAAGTTTTGGGAAGTTGCTGATTTTAGGGAATTTGTAACAAACGGATAAGGTATGAAAAATAAGTAAATTATTGATTTTGGGGCGTTTTTAGCAAGTTTTTGGCTGAAAATGCCCTTATTTTTGTGGTTCTGAATAATAGTTATTTTTTGACGCATATGCCTTAAAATTTTCGGCAGAAAGAAATTAACACTTTTTCTGAACAAAAACTGAAAACTTAACAAAATACCATGCCCGAGTGCCGCAATAGGCAGACGCAAATGGCTTAAAATTAAATAGGATATAAAGCCCCCGTGCGAATTTTTCGCACGGGGGCTTTCAGTCTTTTTATTTTTAAACCGCTTAACCGCAGTTTTAATTTTATGCTTTCAGTCGGTCAACCCGAGCAGATAATCTACGGTAACGCCGAAAAACTCCGCCATGTCCGCAAGAAGCGAAAGGGGAGGTTCGCGCTGTTCCTTTTCGTAGTGCAGATAGGTCACGCTGTTTATATTTAGTTTTTCGGCAAGCTGTTTCTGCGTAAGTTCCTTTTCCGTTCTCAGCTCTTTTAGTCTTAACCCTAACGTTGTTTTCATAACAAATTACACTTGACATCCTAACATTTTGGTAGTACTATTTAATTAAAACTAACAAAATGGTAGTTTATAAAGCGCCGTTTTATTACGTTTTAGCCTATTTTTACAAAATCGAAACACGGAGGGTAATCAGATGGGTATAGGTAAATTCAAAAAAATATTCCAAACAACGGCGCTGTGCGCGGCCGCAATAACGGCGGCTGTGTTCGGGGGGTCGGCGTGTACGGTAAACGGCGGAGAGCATATCCACGCTTTCGGCGGCTGGCAGACGGTCAGGCAAGCCGATTGTACGACTGCTGGCTTGGAAGAACGTTTGTGTTCCTGCGGAGAAAAGGAAGAGAGAGAAATTTCCGCGCCGGGGCACGCTTACGGCGAATGGCAGAAAACTGTGGCGGAGCATTATAAGACGTGCGGACGTTGCAAAGAGGAAAGCGGTCGTTCGGAGCATATATACAACGCGGATAACGAGTGCGCTTGCGGCTATACGCTCAGTTATACCCAAAGTCTGGAATTCAGTCCGCTGACCGTCGGCGAAGAAGTGGTCGCATATTCGGTAAAAGGTCTTAAAAAGGGCGCAGAAGATACCGAAATCACCGTGCCTTATTATTACGAGGGCAAACCTGTAACCGAAATAGGGGAAATGGCGTTTTACGGCGAGGACGGAATTTACGGCGGAATAGTCGAAATAAATTTACCCTCCTCAGTAAAAAAGCTTTGCAGATATTCTTTTTGCGGTTTGACGGGACTCAGGCAAATAAACTTGCCGAAAGGGCTTGAAGTTATAGACGAGTTTGCTTTTTACGCCGGCGGCCTTGAAAGCGCGGAAGTTCCCGACAGCGTCAAAACGGTGGGTAAATCAGCTTTCCGCGATTGCGCAAATCTTAAAACTGCGGTTATCGGCAACGGCGTAGAAAACGTAGGGGCGTACGAATTTTATCTGTGCCCGTCTCTTGAAAGGGTGCAAATTAAATCCGCCGAGACATTGGGGGACCAGATTTTTCAAAACTGCGAAGCGTTGACCGAGGTGGAGTTTGGCAGCGGAGTAAACGTCGAACTTCAATCGGACAGTTACATTTTTTATAAAAGCCCGAATTTAAAGAAAATAATCATTGACAGCAACAATTTCAAATTGGAAAAATCGGCTTTTGTAAGTTTTTCTGACGGAATCGCGGAAATTGTTTTCGGCGATTCTGTAACGCAAATTCCCGACGCCGTTCTTGGCTATACTCAGTTTTCAAAAAATACTGCCGTCAAGTCGGTAACTTTCGGCAGGAACGTTAAAACGATAGGGGAGTCGGCTTTCTACGGTTGCAGCAATATTACAGAAATCGATTTACCGGAGGGGCTTGAAAGTATGGGCAATCTGGCTTTCGGAGACTGTACGTCGCTTTGCACCCTTTCGGTCCCCCATTCCCTTACCCAAATAGGCGCAGGCGCGTT
>CAPMFN010000005.1:131164-200678 GCA_948658045.1 Christensenellaceae bacterium | reverse complement strand
GATTTGCCAACCCTGTAAGCGCAAGGACTGCGGAGGAAGATAAAAAAGCCGTGCTTTATGCGGAGGGCAAACCCGTTACAGGCAATGTGACAATCGACGGCGTCGAAGAAATAAAAGATTACGCGTTTTACAAGTACGATGGTTTTAAACAGATAACTTTTGGCGAAAGCGTTAAAAAGGTCGCAAGCTCGGCATTTACCTGTACAAGCAATTGTAAGGGCGTTACGCTTCAAACGGTTATAATTTTAAGCAAAACTTTTACCGTGGTATCAAGCAGTACTTCGGCGTTCTCTTTCAACGTAAACTTTAAAAACGTTTATTATAACGGAAGTATGGAAGATATGATTGCAAACGTAAAGGCAGGCGGACAATTGCAGGGACAAATATACGACAGGGTATGGTGGTTCGACGGTAAAACCCATTATTTTGTCAGCGCAGATTCAGCCCCCTCGCCAGACGGCTTCGAATGGACTTTCGGCGGCTATTTTCGTTTTGACGGCGAAGGTAACGCTGTACACTGGTAACTGAATTTTTTAAACCCCGTGCGGAAAAATACGCACGGGGTTTAATATTTTTGTATGTCTTAAAAATGAATAAATATGTCCGTTTTGTATATAGACTTAAAATCGGGCGGTGTTATAATTATTGTGTATAAAAATGACGTAACGGCAGTGCGGCAGAAAATCCGCGCGCTTAAAGCCGTTTAAAAGGGAGGATTAAATGACCGTAAAAGAAAAATGCGACGCTCTTGTCGATACTCTTGAGAACGTAGGAATTGTTCCCGTAATTAAATTGGATAAGGTTGAGGATGCCGAAAACCTTGCAAAAGCTCTCCGCGACGGCGGCATAAACTGCGCAGAAGTAACTTTCCGCGCAAAGGGCGCGGACGAAGTCATAAAGCGCATGACCAAAGCTTATCCCGATATGCTTGTCGGCGCAGGCACCGTACTTACATGCGAACAGGCGGACGCGGCAATCAAGGCAGGCGCAAAGTTCTGCGTTGCGCCCGGTCTCAATCCAAAAGTCGTAAAGCACTGCCTCGACAAAGGCGTTCCTTTCGCGCCGGGGCTTTCATCCGCAAGCGAAATCGAACAGGCTATGGAACTCGGGCTGGACTTCGCCAAGTTTTTCCCTGCGGAACAAGCCGGAGGACTTGCGTATATAAAAGCCGTTTCCGCGCCTTATTCGCAAATGCGTTTTATGCCTACGGGCGGAGTTACGGCGGACAACCTCAATACATACCTTGCGTATAAAAAAGTCGTTTGCTGCGGCGGAAGCTGGATTGTTCCGCCCACGCTTATAAACGCAGGGGACTGGTCGGGGATAACCGAACTTTGCAGACAGGCGGTAGATAAAATGCTCGGCTTTGAAATGGTGCACGTCGGGCTGAACTGCGCAAACCCCGAAGAAGCGGAGACCGTTGCGGACGAATTCGGCAAAGCTTTCGGTTTTGCGAAAAAAGTAGGCAACAGCTCGGTGTTCTCTTCAACCTATATGGAAATGATGAAAAAGCCTTTCAAAGGCACGCACGGACATATTGCGATTGCGGCAAACTCCGTAAAACGCGCGCTCTATCACTTACAGTTGCGCGGCTACGCCGTTGACGAAACTTCCATTAAATACAATGCAGACGGTGTTATTAACGTTGCCTATCTCAAACACGAATTCGGCGGTTTTGCAGTTCATCTCGTCCTCAAAAAATAATATCAGGATTAAACGGAAAATTCCGTAAACATAACAAACACATTTTATTTTAAGGAGAAAAATTAAATGAAAAAAATAGTAACTATGGGCGAAATTATGCTCCGCCTTTCAACACCCAACAACGAAAAGTTCATTCAGGCTGACGAGTTTGATATAAACTACGGCGGCGGCGAAGCAAACGTTGCGGTTTCCTGCGCAAATTACGGACATAACGCTGAATTCGTTACCGCGGTTCCCGACAACGAGCTTGGCGAATGCGCAGTAGCTTCACTCCGCAAATACGGCGTAGAAACCTGCCATATCGCAAGATGCGGCGAACGTCTCGGTATCTATTATCTCGAAACGGGCGCTTCGATAAGACCTTCGAAAGTCGTTTACGACAGGGCGCACTCATCCATAACCACCGCAACGGCTAAGGACTTTGATTTCGACGCTATCTTCAAGGACGCAGACTGGTTCCACTTCACGGGTATTACCCCCGCAGTTTCGGACAGCGCGGCAGTTCTCACCGAAGAAGCTTTGAAAGTCGCTAAAAAACACGGCGTTACCGTTTCGGTTGACCTCAACTTCCGTAAAAAGCTCTGGTCCAGCGAAAAAGCTAAAAAGGTTATGACCAACCTTATGCAGTACGTTGACGTATGTATCGGCAACGAAGAGGACGCAGACCTCGTTCTCGGCTTCAAGCCCGGCAAGACGGACGTTACCAGCGGCGAATTGGAGCTTGCAGGCTATAAAGATATCTTCGAACAGATGGTTAAAAAGTTCCCCAGCTTCAAGTACTGCGTATCCTCTCTCCGCGTAAGCCGTTCCGCATCGGACAACGGCTGGTCGGCTTGCATTTACAGTGCAAAAGATAAGGAATTTTATCATTCCAAAACCTATACGCTTCATCCCATTGTTGACAGAGTGGGCGGCGGCGACAGCTTTGCAGGCGGCGTAATCACAGGGTTCCTTGACGGCAAGGACTTCAAGTCCGCGCTTGAATTCGGCGTTGCGGCTTCGGCGCTCAAACACACAATCCCCGGCGACTTCAACCTTGTTTCCAGAAAGGAAGTGGAAGCGCTTGCAGGCGGCGACGGCTCGGGCAGAGTTCAGAGATAATTATTAAATAAACTGAAATTATACTGTTGCGCGTCTTGGGCTTGATGAAAGTTTTTTGCTTTTGGCGAAGCTTAGCATACAAGGCGCGCGGCAGATAATAAAAAGCGCCTTTACGGCATAGGCGATAAGGCGGCGCGCGCAATCTGTAATTTTAATTTCGGGTGCGCCTAAAACAAAAAACAGAGGTATAATTTGCAAATTGCTTTCCGCACCCACGATTTGGGCGTAAAAGGGCTTGACGGCGCGATAGAAAAAGCAAAGACGTGCGGCATTTCCGCCGTACAGCTTGTCGCGTATAAGTTTATGGACGAAATAAAGTACGCGCCCGGGGCGCTTACAGAGGAAAACTCAGCCCAAATAGGTGACGCGCTTAAAGCCGCAAACATAGCGGTGCCGCTCATAGGCGCCTATTTCAATCCAGTGCATTCGGACAAAGAAAAGGTTGCAAGGTGCAAAGCCGTATTTAAAGATTATATCAAATATTCAAAAAACCTCGGCTGTAATATCGTCGGTTCCGAGACGGGTTCGTTTAACGACGACAAGTGGACCTATAACCCTCTTAACAGAACGGAAGAAGCTTTGCAGACGGTAGCGGAAACGTTCAAAGAACTTGCCGCTTACGCAAACGAGCTCGGCGTCTTTGTCGGAATGGAGGGCGCGGCAGGACACGTCTGTTGGAATGTCGCAACGCTTAAACGGGCGATAGATAAAATCAACGCGCCGAATATAAAGATAATTTTCGATATCTACAATTATTTGGACTCTTCGAATTATAATCATTATCTTGAAATTTTGGACGAGGGTCTTGAAACTTTTGCAGGGGAAATAGCGGTATTCCATATAAAAGACTGCGTTTTTGAAGACGGTAAATTGAAGCAGGTCGCCCCAGGCAAAGGTATGTTCGATTTTAATAAAATTCTTTCAAAAATCAAAGCTTACGATAAAAACGCGTTCTTGGTTTTGGAAGGAACGGTGGGCGAAGATATCGTACCGTGTATAGATTTTATAAATAAAAAATGGGAAGAAGTGTGATTCCATTAAAAAATAAATATAATTGACGGCGCGCGCAAAACCACACTTGTAAGGCGCGGAATACGCCGTGCGAGGTTAATTATGAAATTCGACGTAAGATACGCAAACCACCCCGACGATTCAAAACGGTACGACACCGCGGAATTAAGGAAAAAATATTTAATAGAAAAACTTTTCGAAGAGGATGAAATTCTTTTAACCTATTCGCATCAGGACAGAATTATCGCAGGCGGAGCTATGCCCGTCAAAAAAACTCTGTCGCTCGGAACGTTTAAAGAGCTTGCCACCGATTACTTCCTTGAAAGAAGGGAAATGGGCGTCATAAATATAGGCGGCGCAGGCATCATCACCCTTGACGGCAAAAAGTACGAATTGGGACACAAAGAGGGTATTTATATTGGAATGGGAACAAAGGAGATAGAGTTCGCGTCCGTAAAAGCAGGCGCTCCTGCAAAATTCTATATAAATTCCAGCCCTGCGCACAAGACGTATCCCACGGTTAAAATAATTAAACCCGTTGAGGGCAAAACCGCGCCCGAGGGAGTCAAATACTGTGTACAGCGTCATCTCGGCACCGAAGCAGGAATGAACAAGCGCACCATTAACCAGTTTATTATCGGCGACGTCTGCGAGAGCTGCCAGCTTGCAATGGGTATGACCGAACTTGCGGAAGGCAGCGGATGGAACACCCTGCCCAGCCATACCCACGAAAGAAGAATGGAAGTATATATGTACTTCGAAGTTCCCGACGACCAGGCGGTTATCCACCTTATGGGTCAGCCTCAGGAGACTCGCCACATCATTATGCATAACGAGCAGGCGGTTATTTCGCCCAGCTGGTCAATACACACGGGCATAGGCACGCACAATTACACCTTTATATGGGGTATGTGCGGCGAAAATCAGACCTATGACGATATGGACAACATCCTTACCAAGGACTTGAAGTAAAATTTTGCGGCAGAACGGCGGTGCGCTTACACAGCGTAAAGGTAAATGCGCTTGCGTTTACGGGCTGTCGGCGTCGAACGCTGAAACCTTATGTTCAAAAAACTTCTGCAAATAAATCAACTTTAAATACAAAACCAAAAAGGGGAAAAAAGAATGGCACATCTTTTATTTAAAGACGTAAACAAAGTTTATCCTAACGGATATCACGCCGTGCACGATTTCAATATGGAAATCAAAGACGGTGAATTTATCTGTCTTGTCGGCGATTCGGGTTGCGGCAAGTCCACAACGCTGAGAATGATTGCAGGGCTTGAAGAAATCACCGCGGGCGAGTTTTATATCGACGGCGTTCTTGCAAACCAGATGTCGTCAAGAGACAGGGGTATTGCGATGGTCTTCCAGTCCTACGCGCTGTACCCTCATCTGACGGTGTACGAAAATCTCGGGTTCGGTCTTACGCTTGAGGGCGTGGACGCGGATATAATCGACGAAAAGGTTCACCAGACGGCTAAAATTCTCGGACTTACCGAATATCTTGAAAGGTTCCCCAGAAACCTTTCGGGCGGTCAGTGCCAGCGTGTAGCCGTAGGTCGCGCGCTCATAAGAAAGGTTAATATCTTCCTTATGGACGAACCTCTGTCCAACCTCGACGCCAAACAGCGCGTTACTATGAGGTCGGAAATCAAGCAGATTCACCGTTCGGTCGGCGCAACGACGATATACGTCACGCACGACCAGACCGAAGCTATGACTATGTCGGACAGGATAGTCGTTATGAAATCGGGCGGTTACGTTCAGCAGATAGGCACCCCTTACGAGCTGTATTTCCACCCCAGCAACCTTTTCGTTGCAGGCTTTATCGGCGAGCCCCCTATGAACTTTATAAGGGGCACCGTTGAGAACGGAAAAATCAAGGCAGGCGAGCACGAACTCGACTTGACCCCTGTTGTAAAGGATGTTAAAGCGCTTGAAGGCAAACCCGTTGTGTTTGCTTTCAGACCCGAGGCTATAAAACTTGCCGCGCCTAAAAAGACGGGCAAGGAAGAGGGCGGCTACGAGCTTGTTTCAAACGTAGACCTTACCGAGCTGTTAGGCGATATGACCAACGTTTACGCAAACATAGGCGACGTAAACGTCATCTTGAAGGTAAATCCCCATTTCACGCCCGAAATGGGTTCGCAGTTCAAATTCTTCGTGCCCTATTCTGCGGCTTACGTTTTCGACGGGGAAACAGAACTTGCGGTCGAAAGCGACTTAAAACGTCATTAACGGGCAATAAGCCGCGCAATGCTATGCGCGGCTGTAAGATTGTCGTTTAATTAAAGCAGCTTTGCCTTTTGACAGATTTAACGCGTTAAACGGACGTAAAAATTTATGTGTTTCCGCGTAAGCAAAATTTTAAAATGCAGCGCAGGGCTATATGTTCGGAACAGGCAAAAAAGGCACATCGTCAAACAGTTTGATAAGGAGATAACTATGGAATTGATAAGCAAAAAATTATTTGATAAACCCCAAAGAAAAATTAAGATAATGCAGTTCGGCGAAGGCAACTTTTTGAGAGCTTTCGTTGAATGGATAATACAGGACCTGAACGATAAAGGTGCTATTTCATCGGACGTCGTTCTCGTCCAGCCCATGCCTTTCGGCAGGGTTAAGGAACTTGCCGAGCAGGACGGACTTTACACTCTGCGTTTAGAGGGTATCGACGGCGGCAAAAAAGTTAAAAACAGTCAGGTTATAAACGTAGTCGGCGACTGCGTGAACCCTTTTGCCGAATATGAGAAATTCCTTGCATACGGCGAAAGCGAGGATTTGGAAGTGATTATTTCCAACACGACGGAAGCAGGCATAGCCGTAGACCCTACGGATACCGATTTTTCGGTCTGCCCCAAATCGTACCCCGGCAAATTGCTTGCCCTTTTAAAAAGGCGTTACGATAAATTCAAGGGCGCAAAAGACAAAGGACTTGCTATAATCCCCTGCGAACTTATAGACAACAACGGCGACGAGCTTTACCGCTGTCTTACCGAACTTGCTAAAATAAACAAAATGGACAGGAAGTTTATCGATTGGATGCAGAACTGCAACCATTTCACTTCCACGCTTGTAGACCGTATCGTTCCCGGCTATCCCAGAAACGAAATAGAAGAAATTCAGAAAGAAACGGGCTATATCGACAACAACGTCGTAAAGGGCGAAATTTTCCACCTTTGGGTACTGAAAAAGGAAGCGCATGTCCAGAAAGTTCTGCCTGCGGACAGCACGGGTCTCAACGTTATTTTCGCAGACGATATCAAGCCTTATAAACAGAGAAAGGTTAAAATTCTCAACGGCAGTCATACGGCAATGGTGCCCGTCGCCTATCTGTGCGGCATAGACACCGTCGGGGAGGCGGTGAACGACCCTGTAATAGGCAAGTTCGTAAGAGAGTTCGTATTCGAAGAGGTCAACCCCACAATCGACCTTCCTCAAGACCAGATGACGGCATTCGCCAACAGCGTAATAGAAAGGTATCAGAACCCTTTCATAAGACACGAGCTTATGTCCATTGCGCTTAACTCGACGACTAAGTTCAAAACAAGGCTTCTGCCCACCCTTCTCGATTACGTTAAAATCAAGGGCGAGCTTCCCAAACGCCTTGTGTTCGCTTTCGCCGCGCTTGTAACTTTCCACAAGGGGAAAAGAGGCGACGAGAATATCAAGCTTGCCGACGACCCTCAGTATCTTGCCAAGTGGAAAGAGCTTTGGGACGGTTTTGACGGCGACTATAATAAACTTGCCAAAGAAGTTCTCGGCTGGGTTGAAGCCTGGGATATGGATATGAATACAATTCATCCCGACCTCTGTTCAAAGGTTGCGACATACCTTTACGCAATGAACACAAAGGGTATGAGGGCGGCTTTGGAGTGCTTTATTGGCGGTTGCGACGGCTCCTGCAAAAGATAGTTCCGAAAAAGCCCCTTAAATTGCGGCGGCTCTGCAGCTGTGATTTTTAAGGCGGTCAACTTAAAGGAACCGCGGTAAAGGCGGCTTGCGTATTAACGGTATGAAAGTTGCAAGCGCGCATTTTAAATCAAGAAGGACATTTTATGTTGAAAAAAACCATAATTATAAATCCGCTCGATAACGTAGCCGTCGCTTTATGCGACCTGAAAAAAGGCGAAAAATACGAGGGGACGGCTCTTGCGGAAGATATTACAAAAGGGCATAAGTTTGCGTTGCGCGATATAAAAAAGGGCGAAAACGTAATTAAATACGGCAATCCGATTGCTTGCGCGACCGCGGATATCGCTAAGGGCGCGCACGTTCACACGCACAACGTCAGAACAAATCTTTCCGAAAACCTTGAATATACTTACAGCAAGGTTCCTACGGACGTTAAACCCGTAAAAAGCCGTAAGGTAAAAGTTTACGAGCGCGCCAACGGCGACGTCGGTATAAGAAACGAACTTTGGGTAATTCCCACCGTCGGCTGCGTGAACGGACAGGCTAAACTGATAGTTGAAACTTTCAGGAAAAAATACGGGACCGAGGGGTTTGACGGCGTGTTTACATACACGCACCCCTACGGCTGTTCCCAGCTCGGCGACGACCACGAGAGAACTAAACTCATCTTGCAGAAAATGGTCAAACACCCCAATGCAGGCGGCGTACTTGTTTTGGGCCTCGGCTGTGAAAACAACCAGATGGCTCAGTTCAAAGAGGGTTTGGGCGATGTCGACGGCAAGCGTATCAAATTCCTAATATGTCAGGAAGTTGAGGACGAAATCGAAAGCGGCGTCAACCTTTTAAAGGAAATCGCCGATGTAATTAAGCACGACAAAAGGGTTGAAAAAGATATCTCTTGTCTTAAAGTCGGGTTGAAATGCGGCGGAAGCGACGGGCTTTCGGGCATAACGGCAAATCCGCTTGTCGGGCTGTTTTCGGATTATATCGTTGCCGCAGGCGGAACTACCGTGCTTTCGGAAGTTCCCGAAATGTTCGGCGCGGAACAGCTTTTAATGAACAGGGCAAAGGATGAAAAAACTTTTGAAAAAGTAGTAAAACTTATCAACGGTTTTAAAGATTATTTCCGCCGCAACGGTCAGACGGTTTATGAAAATCCCTCGCCGGGCAACAAGGCGGGCGGAATTACAACGCTTGAGGACAAGTCTTTGGGCTGTACGCAGAAATCGGGCGCAGGCCCCGTGCAGGACGTTGTTTTCGACGACGGCTTCGTTACGGAAAAAGGTCTCAACCTTCTGAACGGACCGGGCAACGATATGTGCGCCGTGACGAATATCGGCGCGGCAGGCTGTCACCTTGTGCTGTTTACGACGGGCAGAGGCACGCCTTTCGGAGGGTTTGTTCCCACGCTTAAAATAGCAACGAATACCGAGCTTGCGGAAAGCAAGGCTAACTGGATTGACTTCAATGCAGGCGCTGTGCTCGAAAGCGATTTTGATACGCAGCTTGAGAAACTTATTGACCTTATCGTCGAAACGGCGAACGGCAAACTTGCCAAAAACGAAATAAACGAAACCAAAGAAATAGCTATTTTCAAAACGGGGGTTACATTATGATAAAAGCGTTTATGGACAAAGACTTTCTTCTTGACACGGAAACGGCGAAAAAGCTCTATCACGAGCACGCCGAAAATATGCCTATTATAGACTATCACTGCCATCTTCAACCCAAGGAAATTTACGAGGATAAGAAATTCAGAAACCTTGCAGAAGTTTGGCTCGGCGCAGGCGACAGGTACGGCGACCACTACAAATGGCGCGCCCTCCGCGCGCGCGGCTATGCCGAGGACAGCATTTCCGGTCCCGACGACGACTACAAAAAATATATGCAGTTCGTAGAGAGTATGCCTTATTTTGTGGGCAACCCTTTGTATCACTGGTCGCACCTTGAAATGAGAAGATATTTCGGCATTGACGAAATAATAAACGAAGAAAACGCAAAAGTCATCTGGGATAAAGCCAACAAGGTTCTGGAAACCTTGACGGCAAGAGAGATGATGTACAAGTTCAACGTAAGGACGGTCTGCACGACCGACGACCCTGTGGACAGCCTCGAATGGCATAAAAAAATGAATGCGGACGAAACCCTGAAAGTCAAGGTGCGCCCTGCGTTCCGTCCCGACAAGGCAATAAACGTCGAACTTTCCTGGTTCGCAAGCTGGGTGAACCAACTTGCGAAAGTCGTAGGCAGACCCATTAAATCTTTGCAGGATTTGTGCGGCGCGCTTTCGGATAGAATTAAGTTCTTCGACGAAATGGGCTCAAAACTTTCCGACCACGCGCTTGACGTCGTTCACTACGCCCCTGCGACATATGCGGAAGCAAACAAAATTTTCTTAAAGGGAATGAAGGGCGCCGCTATTTCGGAAGAAGAACAGGACAAGTACAAGGGCTATATCTTAGTGTTCTTGGGCAAGGAGTACGCAAAGTACGGCTGGGTTCAGCAGTATCACATCGGTGCGCTCCGCAACAACTCCAAATCAATGCTTGAAAAAATTGGGCCCGACACGGGCTACGACGCTATCGAAGACGCCGTATATATGGAAAAACTTTCCGCGCTTCTCGGCGAGCTCGATAAAGACGGAAATATGCCCAAAACAATTCTTTACTGCCTCAACCCCAGAGACAACTATGCTTTGACGGTGCTTGCAGGTTGTTTCCAGAAAGAGGGCGTAAAGGGCAGGGTGCAGGTCGGCACCGCATGGTGGTTCCTTGACCAGCAGGACGGTATGAGGCAGAACCTTGAAACTCTTATGCAGGTAGGGCTTGTCGCGCAGTCCGTGGGAATGCTTACAGACAGCCGTTCTTTCCTTGCTTATCCCCGTCACGAGTATTACAGAAGATTGCTGTGCCAGATGCTCGGCAGACTTGTAGAGAGCGGACAGTACCCCGTTGAAGAACTGCCCCGTTTAGGGAAAATAGTGGAAGACGTTTGCTATAACAACGCCGCGGAGTTCTTTGATTTTAACTGAAATTAATTAAGTTTGCCGCAGATTTTTCTGCGGCAAAAAATTGCTTTGGAAGTATAAATATGTTTTGTAAAAATTGTGGTAACGAACTGCCCGACGGCGTAACTTTCTGTAATCTCTGCGGAAAACGTCTCGACGGCAAAATCAACTGTCCGCATTGCGACACCGAACTGCCAGAAGAAAGCCGTTTCTGTTACAACTGCGGAAAAAGCGTTATAAAACCCGATACTCAATCGGAAACAGCCGCGGCGGACGCGGCGGCATCGCCGAATAAGAGAGAGTGGCATATCGATTGGAAAAAAATCTTAAACTATGTCGGTTTAGGTTTTGCGGCGTTCGCCGCCCTGATGGGTTTTATATTTACTTTCTGTATCGGTGTAAGTATAAAGTTTTCGGACATCGGCACGACCATTACAATTTACGATTATTTCGGTAAAGCTTACGGCTCGGTCGGCGATTCCTGGACGGGAACAGTCCAAAAAGTTTCGGCTTATGCGCCTACGGTTATTTCAACGGTTATTGCCGCCTGCGCGGTTATATGCAATATAGTTTTTGCGTCAATAACATCGGCGAACAGCGTCAAAAAGTACGTTTACAAAAAAGAGAATGTAAATATCGTAAAGCCGGCGCTTCTTACATATTTTTCTTTTGCGACGTTCGCGTCTTTATTCCTTGCGGCGAACAGCGCGTCGCAAACGCAATTGGGAATTAACGTCGGGTCGCAATTTTCGGGCGCGACGACGGCTGGGCTCGTTCTGGGCGGAATTTCCGTAGCGGGATATTTTGTCAGCCGCGCGGCTCTCAGAATAAAAGAGTTCTTAAAACCCAAAGAAATTATAAATTCCGCTTTGGCCGTGCTTGTCTGCGTTTTGTCTGTTATATCGGTCGGTCTTATGGCTTCGCCTGCCGTTACCTGTGTTTTGGATGAAAGCAAAGGCTATGAAACAGGTCTCGGATTTTTGCAGATGATTACCGCTTCGGCAGGGACGGATAAAACAAGCACTGTGCTTATACTGTGCTTCGGGCTTATAGGGTTTGCGGCTTGGGCTGTAATGACGGTCTTATTTATAAAGACGATTTTAAGCTCCGCGCAGTCCGCTGTGTCAGGCGAAAAATGCAAAGCGTTTGGCTGTGCAATCGCCAACGTCGCTTTGTCAGGCGTTCAGCTTGCTGCGGCAATAGTTGCAGGCGGCAAATTCGGCGTGAACGTATTAGACGTTGAAAAGGGCGATGTTGGATACGGCATCCCGATTGCTTTGACCGTTTTATCGGTTTTGGTTTTAGGTGCTGTAATAGCTTTGAAAGTTTTCGCCTCCGTTAAAGTACGCAACGACGCAGAAGTATAAAAACTGAACTTATAAAGCCCCGAACGCCTGTCGCGTTCGGGGCTTTGATTTGCGCTTTAATTAATATAACATTATTCAACAAATTCAACGCTTATTTGCTTTAAATTTTTCTTCGCAGTTATTTATAATATCATTTGCCTGAGCGGCCGACAGTTCTTTGCTCCAAGATACGGGGTCGGCAGTAAAGGAACATTTGAGGTTATAAAATAAAAATCTTGCCGTCTTGTCACGTTCGGTATCGTTCCACTTATCGAAAAGCTCGCGTTTTATGTGGTTCCCTACGGTGCAGTTTATAAATACGCATTTGCCGAAATCGCGCCAGGGACGCGCAAGGAAAATTTCCGCATTTTCCGCACCGCCTGATTTAATGTCGCAGTTTATAAAGCAAAAGCCGTTTTCTTCCGCAAGCGGATGGGCCGGCGCGGCGACAAAGCCAGTTTTACGGCTGTCGCGGATGGAGATGATTTCGCAGTTTTTAAAATATGCCTCCGAACAACCGAAAATAAAGTCAACGGTGCCGTAAATTCTGCAGTTTTCAAAAAGATGCAACGCGTGCCCTTCTACGTAAAGCTGATTGTGCGGAATAAATCCCCTGTATCTTACTACCAAATCGTCGGGGAAGGGATACATAAAAATCGTGTCCTGTGTGGATTTGAAGTCGCAGTTTTCAGCGTAGAAGGTTTTTGCGTTTACGGAAAGCGCCACGCACTGCCCCACGGTTTCGGGGTGGGTGTTGGAATTTTCGACTGTGATATTTTCCATTTTAACGTTTTCGCCCGTTACGCAAATGGTGTAAGTGCGGAAAGTGTTGTATTCCTGACCGTCTTTGTGTATTTTCCGCGCGTAATCGTCATAGGTAATTATCGTTGTTTCACGGTTTGCGCCTATTAAAGTCACGTCGCCGGCGCTTATTTCGGCTTTGCATCTGTATACGCCTTCGGCAAGATATATCGTGGCAGGAGAGGTAAGACTATTCAATATATATTGTAAATCGTCTTTCGGGGTCAGTTTTAAAATTTTCATAAAAAATATTTCCTTATTTTGTCCGATATTATTATATCACTTTATTTGCGTGAAACAATAAAAAATGTAAAAAAAAGTATTGATTTTTAAAAGTTGCCATGTTATAATTAGTTAGCTAAGTGTGAAAAACTATACTTTTTCGCGCCTTAAAACTGTTTTTAACTAAATTTTTATGAAAAAAATAAACATTAGCGGCGTTGTTTCGTATAATCAGTATAAACTTGTCGACATTCTTCTGTTTATGGTGATTATGGCGGCGTTGGAGGCGGTGAACGTTTTCGCAATCAAGAAATGGTTCCCCGACATGCTGTTTTCCGTGTCGCTCATGTTCACGGTTTGTCTTATAGTTATTGTGCGTTGGAATTGGCTTGCGGCCATTTTCCCCGTACTGCACGGCGTTCTGTACTGCGGTTTTTTAAGCGTTTTCGGCGCTGTCGGATTAGAAACGTATGTAATTTACGCCTTAGGCAATTCGTTTATACTTCTTTGCTGGTTCCTTTTTAAGGCTATACCCAAAGAAAAACTCTTTTCAAAATGGTACCTGACCTTGATTTATCCGCTTTCGGCGTTTATCGCCGTCGGCCTCGGCAGAACTGTTGTAGCGGTGTGCTTCGGTTACGGTTTTGTCGATTCGCTGTCGGGTTACGTTTTGCCGGAAAGTCTCAATATAGTGTTTGCGGCAATTGCGCTGCTTGTTTTGAGGCGGCTCGATGGAATGCTGGAAGACCAGAAAACCTATCTTAAACGGGTTGCAAGGGAAAAGGAAGAGGCAAAGGTTTTAAAAGAAGACGTTTGGGCAGGTTATACCGAGCTTGATGAAGCGGAGATAAAAAAACTGCGGGAAATGCCAGACGAAAAAGGGGATGGAATCGACCTTAGGGACGAATATCCGCCCGAAAGCAGATAAATAAAGCGGCAAAGCTTGCGCTTTTGTATATTTACTTATTATTTAAGTGATATGGAGGAAAAATTTCGATGTTCAAACTCAAATGTGACGACTTCCTTATCTACGACGAGGCGACGGGAACTTATTCCATGTCGGACGAACAGAAGGTAAGGGACGAAACTGAGAAGAACAGATGGAAGAGCACGGGATGGACAATTCTTAAAGATTGGCGTCTGTACATAATGCTCGTCCCTATGGTGCTGGTTTACTTCCTTTGGAAGTACATGCCCATGTACGAACTTATGGGCTGTTTCAAAGACCCCAACACCGGCGACCTTCTTCACGTTAACACCTATTCGTGGACGGGTTTAAGGTATTTCGAGTGGCTGTTTACAAACCCCGTATACAGTCCGCAGTTCTGGCAGGCGTTCAGGAATACCTTTACAACGGCGTTCTACGGTCTGTTATTCGGCTTCCCTATGCCGATAATCCTTGCGCTTTTCTTTAACGAAGTAAAATCAAACGTTGTAAGAAGCGTAATGCAGGTCTGCGTATACCTTCCCAAGTTCCTTTCGACGGTTATCGTAACTTCACTTGTGCTTGTCCTTTTCCGCGGCACAGGCGGCGGCGCACAGTCCGAAGGTATTGTTTCAAAGGTTTTTGCTGTATTCGGCGCAAGTCAGGAAGCTATTCATAACGGCTTGGTTCATACAACGCAGTATTACAGGGCAATTTACATAATTACCGACCTTTGGGAACACGCGGGCTACGATTCGATAGTGTTCTTCGCGGCGGTTATAGCCGTATCGCCCACTTCTTACGAGGCGGCTCAGATTGACGGCGCAGGCAAAATGGCGCAGATGCGTTATGTTGTAATCCCAAGCATTCTTTCCACCGTTGTAATAATGCTGATTATGAAGATAGGTTCCCTCCTTTCAGTAGGATACGAAAAAATCTATCTGCTATTGGGCGACGGTACCGTTCCTTCCGGCTTTACAAAGGACAGCAACTACGAGGTTGCGGACACGGTTTCAACCCTCGCCAACCGCTGGTCGGGTAACCAACAGTACAAAGCTATGGGTACCGCGGCGGAAATGCTCAACAACTTAATCGGTATGATTTTGGTTATCGGTGCAAACAAAATCGCGCGTACGGCTTCGGACGTATCGCTTTACTAAGGGAGGGAGAAAATGGCAAGGTCAACCAATAAAAGGAAGACGGAAACTTCCGAACTTATATTTAAAATTGTTGCTTATTTCTTTCTTGTAGTATTTGCGCTTTTGTGTGTTTACCCCTTGATTTACGCGCTTTCTTCTGCGTTCAGCTCGTCTGATGCGATTAATAGCGGCGCCGTGGTCTTATGGCCTGTGGGCGTTCAGGGCAAAGCTTTTTATGCAGTGCTTACCGACAATATGTTTTGGGTAAACTATTCAAACACATTGTTTGTTACGTTCTTCGGTACGGTTTGGGCATTGGGTTACTCGATTTTAGGCGCGTATGCGCTCTCTAAAAAGAGGTTGCTCGGCAGACACGGCTGGAACTTCTTCCTTGTATTCACAATGTGGTTCTCGGCAGGTATAATTCCTCAGTATCAGAACTATATGAATACGGCAGGCGCGTTCGGTTCACTCGGTATCACCGACCTTAAATGGACTGTCGTTCTTGCAATGGGTATGAACGCAACCAACATAATCCTTTTAAGAAACTCTTTTGAGGGCGTTCCCTCAGAGATTGAAGAAGCTGCAAGAATAGACGGCGCTACGGAATTACAGATACTTTCGAAAGTTTATATTCCTATGAGCAAGGCGACGATTGCAACGGTTGCGCTTTTCTTCGGAATTTCCCGTTGGAACGGTTATTTCTGGGCATATAAGGTAATTCCCCAGTCGCAGCGCTATTCCTGGCCTATACAGGTTTACATAAGAGATTATATAGATAAATACACCACAATTTCGGGTAGTGGAAGTGAAACCGACGTTATAGAGAACTGGGATAAGCTTTTTGATTATTCTGCAATATCGGCAGTTTATTCGATGGTTGTCTGCGCGGTAATTCCCATTCTTGCCATTTACCCGTTTATTCAGAAGTATTTCGCCAAGGGCGTAAATATGGGCGGCGTAAAAGAATAATTTAATGTAATTTTAACCTGTCATTCTGAGCGTAAGCAAAGAATTGCCAAGTTATAAAAAAATCAAAAAACTTTTTGCTTGCAGGGCGGCATAAAGCGCCGTTCCTATATGCAAGCGATGTAATAATTAAAGGTTATATCGGGAAAGTCCCGTTAAACAAATATAATAAGGAGAAAAATAATGAACAAATACAAAAAAATTGCCGCAGCGGTAGTTTCAACCGTTATGGCAGGAACAATGGTTGCATCTCTTGCGGCGTGTGACAACAACAAGCCTAATAATGGCAACAACGGCGGCAATAACAATAGCAGTACTAACGTTAATCTTACCGAACTGCCCGACCTTTACGATGTGGTTAACGACGAAACAGGGGACATTAATTATGATTCCTATAACAGGTCCAACGTTTCTCTCAACATTGCAATCGGTCACAACAGCAATTTTACTTCTACATCCTTTGGCGGACTCGGCGGACAGATTACCCTTCCCGACGGCAAGACTTATGAAGACGACGAAATGAAGCCTGCATGGGTCGCAATGGGCAAAGACCTCAACATTAAGTGGAACGATGTTTGGGGTAAGTCGAAAGAATATGAAGCGTCTCAAAATCTTAATAAGATACTTTCCGACGGAACTTATGCAAATACTGATTTGTTTACTACAAACCTTTCGGTTGCGGTAGAGCAGGCGGCGGCAGAAACAAAAATTCTGAACCTCGGCAATTACCTCAATTATATGCCGCATTTCGCTGCGTTCCTCAATAACAATCCTATCGTTTATCTTTCGCTTTTGCAATACGGTATGGTAACCAGCGGCGATAACGCTGGTGCTAACAAAATTCTTTATATAGCTCCTTATTTCGACGGTAACGACGATATCGAAAGATACTGCTTAATCCGTCAGGATTGGGCGGCAAAGCTTTTGAACGGCAACGGCGATATCGCAAATACCGCGCAATATGCAACCGCTTGCGCAGCTACGACATCTGTTACCTCTTATATGGGTACTTCGGGTAAGCTTGAAATCGACAGTACCAGCGAAGACGGTAAATCCGTAATCAAAATCAATAAAAACTATGACGCTGTTTTAGCGGCGGTTAAGGGCACGGGCGCCCTTGCAGACGCTTACAAAGCTATTACCAACAACACTGCTTATACCGGCGACAGCGGTAATATCGTAGATATTATGAATGCGGCTTTGGCTGTAAATGCAAACGCTACAGGCGAACAGCTTACCAAGCTTTTCCGCGCTTATATCGACGTATGCTATGAAGGACATTACACGGCGGAAAAACGCGCTAACCTTTTCAACGGTTATGATGCTTGCTGGGACGTTGACGACCTTGTTGCAATGCTCCGTTGCATTAAGGCAAGCGGAACTGCGCTGACCACCAACAATATCCGCGCTATCGGTCCCCGTGACGGCTCAAACGACAGAACTCCCGATATGGTACGTCTTGCTGCTCAGCTTTACGGCGTGCGCGGAGCCGATTCCCGTTATGAAAACACCTATATCGACGGCAACGGCGACCTTCAGGATGCAAGAAACGACAAAGAATTCTATGTCGCGCTTGAAAACTTCCATAAGTTAAGAGAAGAAAATCTTGTTGCCGACTATTCTGCAAGCGGCAACTATAAGGGCGCAGGCGGTATAGCAACAGATAGCGGTAGCAAAACCGTAAACGAAACGTTTATGATGTATGACTATTGCCAGACTCAGACCATTAACGGTTTCTATGCGGAAGACGATTCCTTGACAGGTCAAGACGTTCCCGACGATTATTATCTCGCTCCTATAATTACCCCTATTTCAAAATGGGATACCGACGGCAAAACCGATAACGGACACGAAACGGTAATGAGATTTACCGAGAGCTGGCGTTCCACCAAGACCGGCGGTCTTGCATTAAACGGCGCGCTTGCAGAAGCAGGTAATGAAGAAAAGCTTAAAGCGGCTTTACAGTTTGTAGATTATCTGTATTCGCAAGACGGTCAGATAGTTTCCACTTTCGGACCTAAAGCAACCAGCGCGGATTCAACTGACGGTTTCTGGTACAACACCGAGGCTACCGAAGCCGAGGTAACGGCGGAAAATTATTTCACTTTCAAAGGCGTAAAATATTCCGGTACAGATTATAAGGGTAAGACGACCCCTACTATTACCGAGAAAACGTATGCTTCATTTAAAGGTAAGACCGTTAACGGTTATGCTTTAAACGGAGTTAAGGATACAGTTGGTGTGGCAAGACTTAACTTTACAAACTATGCGCGTTACCTTATAGGTTCGACTCTTCCCGTCGGCGTTAAAGACCAGTCTTTCGAAAACCAGCTTACGTCCTTAATGGGTCAGGCAGGCGCAGGCAAAGTAGGTACGGCGCTTGCAAACGGCACGATAAAGGGACTTACGCTTAAAGTAGACAGCAATAACTGGTGGTACACCTGCGTTCCTACGGGACTTCCCATCGAGTCTTCGATAGTTAAGGTTCTCAGCAGTGCCGATATGGATAAAATACAGTATATAACAGGTAAGAACGTTAACAGCGGTAATAAGGCCTGGTACAGTATATTCAACTATGTAATCCTCAACGGTGCAACCGGCACTTACAATCAGCAGCAGCAGACCGTAACGATGACAAGCGTGGATAATCTTCTTGAACAGATTTCTGAAACTATGAGAGGACAAATCAGAGAAAACGGACTTGCTTCGGGCTGGAATAACGCTAAGAATTACTGGACATATCTTTCTTCCGCATTTGACGTAGAAGACTAATTTAAGAAAAACTGTTTCTAAAACAAAATAAAGTTTCAAGGGCGCCCACGCATGGGCGTGGGCGCCCCCTAACTTTTTAGGGGAGAATGAGGCATGAAGGCTCAGATGAAATTTCAAAAGTATATCTGCCTTGCGATGATTATAGTCGGAGCATTGGGGCTTTTATACGCATTCTGTTACAGTACAGGCGCTTTGTCTGAACTTGGACAGAGTTTCGAAATGGTCGGCTCAAATAAAATTTCGGCGTTTACACCTGCGCCGGGTAAAAACGACGCTAACCTGTATACCGATATACAAGGTTTTAATACGATGTTGATGTATTTCGGTATCGCAATGGTGCTTTTGGCAGTGTTGCTGTACATAACCGCGTCAAATAAAAGAAGGAATTACTACGTTTCCAATTATGTTTCAACCGGACTTTGCGTAGGCGGAAACATTGTATTGTCGCTTGTGGCTTTGATAATGAATGCCGGTTGGAAAAGCGAATTCCTGAACGTTGATTTTGCAGCGTGGAAACAACATTATGATAATTTGGAAGCAATTTTAGGCGGCAGCATCGAAAGGCATTATTCGGAATCTACGCTTTGGTTCGATTTAGGCTATGCTGTTTACGCTATTATAATTGTCGCATCCTTAGCGCTTTTGCTTAATCTTATTTGGAAAGTAATGCTTATGCGCGGCGAGAAAAAGCTTCTTGCATCGAACGAACTTGCGGGAGGTGTGGTATGAGCGATAAAATCAATCCCGTAGAACTCGAAAAAATTGAAATTGACAACTCCAACGAGGTTGTTGAAGTAAAGGCGGAAAAACCCTCTGTCGGGAAGCCGCCTAAAAACCCCGTTGTGCAAAACGATATAATGCGCTATAAAAAGAATAAATTCGGCGCAAACCTTGCCATATTAGGTTTGGCTTTGAGCTGTCTTTACTTTCTTGTATTGTATGCGCAGGTAAAAAACAACAACTTTTATTACACTTGGGCAATAGCTTTTGACGTAATTTACAATCTGTTCTTCCTTTTATTTGTTTTCCTTTTCTCTGAGCAGGTAAAAAATTATAACCGCAAAATGTTCCCTATGCAGTTGATTTTGGGACTTTTGCAGTTTGCAAGAATTTTTTGGTTGCCTTTTACGGGTGTTCAGGCAAACGCAATAACAATAGGTGCGTTTATTGCTATGGCGGTGTTCCTTGCGGCGTCAGGCGCATGTATAATCGCATCCGCAATAGTAGGATTTATCCGTAGTAAATCGGTAAGCGATTTCACCAAAAAAGTTGAAAGCGGCGAGCTTAATATCGACGAAGAACTGAAAAAAGCCGAAACCTCAGGGGGTAATTCAAATGCCTGAAGTTAAGTTACAACATATAGATAAAATTTATGACGGCGGAGTTCAGGCTGTATACGATTTTAACCTTGACATAGCCGACGGCGAGTTAATCGTCTTGGTAGGACCCTCCGGTTGCGGAAAGTCTACAACATTGAGAATGGTTGCCGGACTTGAAGAGATTACGACCGGCAAGCTTATAATCGACGAAAAAGACTGTACCCGTCTTCCCCCGAAAGACAGGGATATAGCGATGGTTTTCCAGAACTACGCGCTGTACGGGCATATGACAATTTACGAGAATATGGCGTTTTCGCTTACTCTCCGTAAAGAGAATAAAGAAGTAATTCACAGAAAAGTTATGGCGGCGGCTGAAATTCTTGATTTGAAGACTCAGCTCAATAAAAAACCCAAGCAGCTTTCGGGCGGTCAGCGCCAGCGTGTTGCAATGGGGCGCGCAATAGTTCGTAATCCCAAATTGTTCTTGTTTGACGAACCTCTTTCAAACCTTGACGCGAAACTTCGCGGCTCGATGAGAAGGGAAATACTTCTGTTACATAAAAAACTGAACGCAACTATGATGTACGTTACGCATGACCAGACCGAAGCCTTGACTTTGGCGGATAGAATCGTTTGTATGTCTATGGGTCACGTTCAGCAGATAGGAAAACCTATTGAGCTTTACGAAAGACCGTCGAATACTTTCGTTGCAACGTTTATAGGACTTCCTCCTATGAATATGTTTGAAGGCAAAATCGAAAAAGGGTATTTCAAGTGTAATCTGTTTGATTATCCTTTGAGCGAAAAACAGAAAGAGACCCTTAAAGATTACGAAGATAAAGCTGTAATATTGGGCGTGCGTCCTGAGAATATTCTACGCGACGGTCCCGTTAAGCTTTTAATAACCAATAACGAAAATTTGGGTATGAACACCCTCGTACACGGCAAAATCGGCGGCACGAAGATAGTTGTTTGCAAGTTTGCCGAATGGTGCAATTACGTTGAGGGCGATGAAATCAATATCGGTTTCGACCCTGAAATGACGCACTTTTTCGAACCGAATAAGACTGAAATGAAACTCAACCCCAAATCGGGTAAAGAGGAAGTATCTATAGTCGAATACGGTAAGGCGATAAGGTAAGGAGGAAGTACTATGGCGGAAAACGAAAACGTTTTGGTCGGAGAAGTACCCGAAAATACTGAAATTGAAAATAAAACTCCCGAACAGCCTTTAAATAACCAGCCCTCAAAAGGTAAAAAGGTTCAGGCTAAGATTAAGGAGTGGTTCCGTAAAAAGATAGTTGCGCTCAAACGCAAACCGCAGAATATCGCATTGTTTTTCCTTGCGGTATGTTCCGTATTCTTTTTACTTGCCTTGTTTAATGTGTCACAGGCTATATCAAGGTCGTTCACCGAAGCAGAAACAACCGGCATATGCACGTTTGTCGTGACGCTTTTATCGCTTTTGTCGCTTGTAAGCTTTTTAAACGCTTTCCCTAAACGTAAAAAGCCCAATATTTTCTTTATAGTATTGGTTTTCGTTATGATTGGCGCAATGATTGCCTGCGATTTGGTATATTACATTCAGATGGAAAACTGCCTGGCAGGCGTTCAGAACTCTGAGACGAGTATGATGTATGCAACGGTTAGTAAGGCTCAGCCCTATATCCTCGCCCACATTGTGCTTCTCGGCGTATCGGCGATTGTATTTGCATTGCTTCCCGTATATAAAAGGCTTATCAATAAAATCGACACGAAAGTCGTTCTTGAATCTGCAACCAAAAATATGCAGGGTGCAATCGATATTCAGGAAGACTGATTTCAAATTTTTTAATCCGAAGCAGATAACCGGCAAAAGTTTTTTGTCGGTTATTTTAACAAAAAGGTAAACGATGGCAAAAAAGAAAAAGCAGATACGCGAAACTACAATAGAAAATTTTTATGATTTGAAGGTGGATAAAGTTGATGAGCTTGTCGCCGCGCTTAAAGATGAAACGCCCGAAGACGCCGCAAATGATCTGACTATGTTCATTTCCGACTGCACGGGTGACGACGACCCTAAAAATTTTACGCGAAGCGGCAGGAAAAAGAAGTTTGACCCCTATAAAACGGATTTCTTGGGTAAAATCCCCGTATGGGTGAAAGCACTGTTTATAAAATGGTGGTTTGCCGGCGTGGTCTGCTATTTTGTTATGTTCGGACTGCAAAGCCTTATGAACTCGCCCACCGAAGACGCTATTTTACTTACGGGAATTGTATTGGGTCTTGTTGTCGAAGTGTTAGTCAATCCGCTCTTCCGCTATATGGAAAGGGGTGAAAAAGAATACGACAATTACACGATGTTCCCATTTCCTTTTAAAGCGTATTGGACGTTTTTTACAAACGTTTTGTATTATGTTTTAGTGCTTGTCTGCGTATATTTCGGTTTTTACTACGGCTTGAACGAGCTTATAAATTATATAAACGGAACGACTGGCGCAATCCCTCTCGGTGTGGAACCGCTGTTGTTCGGCACTTTCTGTGTGATTACGGATATGATATTTATCGGCATAAAAGATTTAATTGTCTATCTTGTAAAGCGAAATAAAAAGGAGAAAACGTCAAATGTTTAAAAAACTGTTCGTATCGTCGGTGTCGGCTTGCTTTGAATTTACAAATACAAACCCTTATTATAACGGCAAAAAATATACCGTTTTATTAAACGGTGAAAAAATAGGGGAAGAACGCGATACAAACGTTTTTTCCGTTTTCGATTTGCAACCTTCGACTCAATATACGGTTTCGACGACCGCTGATAACTGCAAAATAACTTTCACGACCGCGGCAGAGACCGCTTTAATTGACGTTAAGACTTTGGGCGCAAAAGCCGACGGCGTTTCGGACGATACTTATTTTGTACAGATGGCGATTGACAGCTGTCCAGAAGGCGGCAGGGTGCTTCTTACCGAAGGAAAGTATCTTGTGCGTCCGATAGTGTTGAAAAGCGGCGTTACGCTTGAACTTAAAAAGGGCGCGGAACTGCTCGGCGACGTAAAGGAAGAAAGTTACCCTTACAAACCGGCGCGCGTAAATAAGGGCGGCAAAGAAGAAATTATTTCTTCTTGGGAGGGCGACCCTTACGACTGTCACCAATCGTTTATTTCCGCTTACAGACAGAAGAATTTCAAAGTAATAGGCGAGGGCGTAATAAACGGCAATGCCGACAATTCAACCTGGTGGGCAACCCCAAAAGGCAGAAAAGTTGCGCGCCCCCGTCTTGTCTTCCTCAATAAATGCGGCAACGTTGTTTTCCACGGCGTTACCTGCAAAAACTCGGCAAGCTGGAATTTGCATCCTTTCTTTTCGCGCAATTTAAAGTTTTATGATATAAAAATTCAGAATCCTTACACCGGTCCCAACACCGACGGGCTCGACCCCGAAAGCTGCGACAAGGTTGAAATTATCGGCTGTACGTTCAGTGTCGGCGACGACTGCTGCGCCATTAAATCTGGAAAGCTGTATATGGGCAGAACATACCGCACCCCTGCGACTAACCACACGTTAAGGAACAACCTGTTCCAGAACGGACACGGCGCAATAGTTCTTGGCAGTGAAATGAGCGGCGGCGTAAAAAATCTTTCCGTTTCGCAATGCGTATTCAAACATACTGACAGAGGGTTGAGAATAAAGACACGTAGAGGCAGAGGCAAGGACGGAATTATCGACGGTGTTTCATTCGAAAACATTAAAATGGAAAACGTAATAACGCCGCTGGTTATAAATATGTACTATTTCTGCGACCCCGACGGACATACCGAGGCTGTCTGGTCAAGGGATAAAAACATCCCCGTCGACGAAGGGACGCCTTATCTCGGCAAGTTCCACTTCAAGGATATCGAGTGCGTGGACTGCGAATGTATGGCTGGCTATTTCGACGGCCTTGTAGAACAGCCCATTAAAGAAATAAAGATAGAAAACGTAAGCTTTTCTTTCAAAGAGGACGCCAAGCCTTTCACGCCGGCAATGCTTGAATTCGTTAGGGAATATTGCAAAGAGGGGCTTTACATTGACAACGTAGAAACGCTTATTTTGAAAAATGTTACGTTCGACGGCGTTGTGGGCGAAAAAATAATAAAGAAAAACTGCGGCAAAGTTATAGAAGAGTAAACTTTTAAGGAGATAGAAATGGATTATTCCGTAATCGACAGGTATATTGACCGTCTCATAGACGAAACCACACCCGACGCGCCTATATGGAACATAGAAAATATCAGGCACGGCAAAGCCCCCGCATGGAATTATATAGACGGTTGTATGATGACCTCTCTGTACACAATTTATAAACTTACGGGCAATAAAAAATATCTTGAATTCATAGATAAATTCGTTGATTACTACGTTTTTGACGACGGCGCTATCAGGGGCTATGAAATGTCGACTTACAACGTTGACAATATAAACGAGGGCAGGGTGCTTTTCGATTTATATAAAGAAACGGGTAAGTTCAAGTACAAAAAAGCTATAAATCTTTTATACAGTCAGCTCCAAAGCCAGCCTCGCACAGAGCTCGGTAATTTTTGGCACAAAAAAATTTATCCCAATCAGGTTTGGCTTGACGGGCTTTATATGGCGCAGGTATTTTATACCCGTTACGAAACGGTTTTCAACAGGGGCAGAAACTACGGCGATATAGTAAAGCAGTTCAGAAACGTTTACGAGCATATGTACGATAACGAGAAAAAGCTTTACTACCACGGTTGGGATGTTTCCAAACAGGCTTTTTGGTCTGACGGCGAAACAGGGCTTTCCAAATCGTTCTGGCTCCGTTCTATCGGTTGGTACACGGTCGGGCTTGTTGACGCGATAAGCTATTTCGATACTTCGCGTCCCAACTTAAAAGCCGAACTTATAACAATATTCAGAAAAACCATAGAGGGGCTTGAACAGTACATCGACCCCGAAAAGCATATGTTCTGGCAGGTTGTGGACCAGATGGGAAGAGAGGGCAACTATGTCGAAACTTCGGGCAGCGCAATGATTGCTTACGCAATGATGAAGGGCGCGCGCCTCGGTTTTGTGGACAGGCGTTTTGCCGCAGTCGGCGAAAAGGTATTCAACGGCATTTGCAGGGAATATTTAACCGAAACTGACGGACAGCTCAACCTCGGCGGAATATGCCTTATGGCAGGGCTTGGACCTGAAAACAATCCTACGCGCGACGGTACTTACGAATACTACATTTCCGAACCCGTTGTCGAAAACGACGCTAAGGGTACGGGACCTTTTGTAATGGCTTATACTGAAATTAAAATGTTGAAAAGATAAATATTAAAAGCTTGTCGTCTGTCAAAAATATAACAGTGTATTCTGTGTGATTTGTATGTGCAATAGACTTAATGCCTTTTATAATTTCAGACGGAAAAGTATCAAACGCTAAAATAACCGGAATTTATAATTTAATCACAATTAAAACAATACCGCCGTGCGAAAAACGCACGGCGGTTTAAATTTTATTTTATTATTTATATTCGGAGGGTGAAACCCCGTAGTATTTTTTGAACACGCGTGAAAAATACAATGGTTCGGCAAAACCGCAGGCTTCCGCCGCCTGAGAGACAGAATAATTGCTGTATTTGTTTTTTATCCCGCCCGAAAGTATTTTTGCGGCAAGCTCCATTCTCTGCGACAAAAGATATTCATGCGGTGTTGCGCCGACCTCTTTTTTAAAAAGTTTGCGGACGTAATCGTAGTTTAAAGGCAGTTTTTTAATAAAGCCGTCCAAAGCATAGCCGGCGTTTGAAATATTTTTTTCGATATCCGCGCGGACGAGCGCTACAGCCGGCGAAAACTCCTCTTTGACGCAGAACGCGGAAACATACGCCGCTAAAAGACTGCCGAGCGCCGTCAGAACATTCTGCTTTTTAGGCAGACTGCTTTCAAAGTATTCCGCGGCTTGTTTTGCGGCGTGTCGCACGCCGCCGTTTGCGTCGTCGGAAAATACCTCGGCATTTTTAAGGGGTATAAAGGCCCTTTCCAGCAAAACGTGCAGCCCCAAGATATTGTCGGAAAAATAGTAACCGCTATACGGCGGAATTGCAATCAAATCGCCGCTTTTAAACGTCAATTCGGCTTCGTCCGCAAATATTTTTCCGCCGCAGTCGGGCAGTATTATTTCAAAATATTTATTTTTGTAATCGGACTTGCACCCGTAGTTGCCTGCATAAACAACAGTGTTCATATCCGTATTGTATCATAATTTATCCGTTCTGTCTATAACTTTTTATCAAAAACCGAACCGCCTTACCATACTGCGGAATTATTATACAATAAGTCCAACGGTTTTACTTTGACGCTCGTCGGTGCTATAATAAAATTATGCTTAATATATTCGTTAAAGTGTTGCTTATTATGGCTGTTCTGGCGGCGTTCGCTGTGCCGGGATTTGCGCTTAAAAAACTTAAAATGATAGGCGAAGGCGGAACGCTTACCCTTTCGAACCTGCTGTTATACGTCTGCCAGCCCGCTCTTGCGATAAAGGCTTTTTGCGTTTTTTCGTCAGAAGACTGGGAATACGTCCAATCTATTGAAAAACCCGTGTTGTTGAAAAATTTCGGCATAACGCTGGCTGTTTCGGTGTTTGCGCTCGGGTTAATGTTCGCCCTTTGCAAACTGATTTTTATTAAAGCAAAGGACAGGAATGCGGCTAACGTTTATTCGTTTGTGGCTGTTTTTTCCAACTGCGGTTTTTTGGGAATTCCTTTCGTTGAAATGTTCACGGACGGCAATCCCCTTGCGACTATGTATATTATGGTATTCAACGTCGTCTTCAATTTCCTGTGCTGGACGGTCGGTGTTGTGCTTATAACGGGCAGCATAAAACAAATCCGCATAAAAAAACTTATCTGCAACCCTGCAATACTTTCGAATATAGTTGCGCTTTTGCTCTTTTTTGTGCCGCAGATAAACATATTTATGATGGAAGAGGTAGCCGAACTCCGCATTTTCCCCCAATACCTTGCGTATATGACGGCTCCCGTATCGATGTTTATCGTCGGAATAAGGATTGCCGAAACGCCCGTAAAACAACTTTTCTGTAAAAAAGGCGTCTATCTTGCAGGTGCGCTTAGGCTTATTGTCGCGCCCTTTCTGACATTGCTGATAAGTATGCCTTTCTGGGGGCTGTTGGGAAAGGGAGTTGATAGCGGTTTTGAAGAATACGTTTACTTTGCTCCGATAATAGCAATGGCAATGTCTCCTGCGGCTTCGGTCGTTGCGATGGCCGAAAGCTTCGGCGGCGATAGAGAAACAGCGACTTCCGCGTTTGTTACCAACACAATTTTAAGCATCGCCGTGATACCCCTTGTTATAATGGCGGTAACGGCTATATGCGGAATAAGTATCTGATTGCCGCCCGTTTTCACCGTTAGTTGCCTTATAATCTCAAATTTAATATCCGTTTAACGCGTTTATAATTTTCGCGCGGCGGAAGTGGTTTGCAATGAATTTCTAAGTATAATTAAAAATGGCGTATCGTATGGCGTACTGCCGTTTTGTTTTTGGTTTTGCGCAAAAGTTAAACTTCCCGTTGCGCGCCATTGTGAATATTAATAGTAAAGATGCCTGCGTTATTACGCCGATTATGTAATTGCGCTTTACTTTGAATATTCACGGTAGCCGAAGCATCAAAAGTTATTTGCAGAGCATAAAATATGTATAATTATAAGTTTTAGATGTATAAAAAAATAATTATATATAATTATAAAATAAATTAGCGTATTTTTTATTGACAGCATACAATAATTGTGGTATATTTATTCAAATATTCTAAATATTTGCGTTTTGATTGCATAAATTTGGAAAAAATTGAATAAATTTCTGAATAATTCCCCAAAAGTGATAAAACACTTGTGTATGAAAATAGCGCTAAGCCGGAAAAGGTCGTTCCCGTTACAATCTGCGTGGGCTGAATTAAAAAAATTTTAGGAGATAGCAGTATGAAAAAGAAAAAGTTAGTGATTTTTACATTAGCGGCCATATCGACCGCGGCGCTGTCTGCAGTTGCATGCACCACGGAGGATGGGCATAAGCATTCATACTCGGTCAGGCAGGGTGCAACCCAGCATTGGGAACAGTGCGATTGCGGAGATAAAAAGAATTACGGCGACCACGTCGATTTGCTTACAAACGGTACGCAGAATAATACCCCCGACGGCAAGTGCGACGTCTGCGATTATGACGTTGGTCTGCCCGTAGCAAAACATACGGTAACTTTCGATATGAAAGGTTACGGCGAACAAGTTGAGGCGCAGTCCGTTGAAGAGGGCGGCAAAGCGGTTAAACCTGCCGACCCCGTTCACACGGGTTATGATTTCCTCGGCTGGTATGCAGACGAGTCGTTCCAGACTCCGTTTGATTTCAACGCGCCTGTAACCGCGCCGAAAACCGTCTATGCGCATTGGATTTTGCACGTTGAAGAGGGCAAAGTCGCAATTATGTTCGATATGCACGGTCACGGCGAACAAGTTGACGCGCAGTCTGTCAACGAGGGCGACAAAGCTACAAAACCCGACGACCCGACTTGCAACGGTTATGAATTTATCGGGTGGTATTCCGACGCGGAATGTACGAAAGAATTTAATTTCGATTCTGTTCTGACCGAAGACACCACAATTTACGCAAAGTGGGAAAAGTTGCACGTTACGGGCGACTGTGAAAATGATGCGGTGATTCTTACGCTCAACAGTCAGCGTATGTTGGCTTTCGGCGATTTGGATAAACTTTATTTTAAATTTACTGCGGAAGTCAAGGGCAGGTTTACCCTCAATTTTGCAAATTTAAACAGCAGAAAATGCCGCTATACGACCGATAAGGACGATGACGGAGTTTATTATTCCGCGGCTAACGGCGTAAAAAGTGTCAGCTTGGAAAAAGGTGAAAGCGTAATAATTATTCTCGACTGTCCCGACGGCGCTGTTGCAAACGATGTCAAAGTCGGCTTAATTGTAAACGAAACTACTGACGAACCCCTGCCTGCAACGGGTTGGGAAAGCGGTAAATTTGCATCTGATAACGGAAATACAGTACTTGTTTTCGACAGGGATAAAAAGCAGGTAACGCTTAACTCTTCTACGACCCCCGTAACTTATGTGGGTGGGGACGCGAACGTGGTTAAGTTCTCGGTTGATGAAAAAAATTACGAGCTTAAAGAGACTGCGACGGGTTATAGCCTCTACGAAACTTTCGGGAAAATCGAGCTTCTTCTCAATAAAGTGGTTGAAGCGGAGCTTTCGGATTTTGTAGGCGTATACCAAAAAGACGGCAAAGAAATATGTATCTATGCTTCCGGCGGCGGTTATATTAAAGACGGCGCAGTTACAAACAGGTTCTATGCCGATTTTGAAGGAACGCGTTTCGATACTGTTCTTTGCAGAGTTGTTTTCCGTAACGAATACAATATTTCTATTGTTAAAGATTCGGACGGCGCTACCGTTGCTGTGTTATTAAACGGTGAAACTTATAATCGTACGGGAGACCCCGGCATAGAAGTTCCCCAAAAACTGCCTTTGCCCGATAGTATGGAATTTGTCGGAGCAAATGAGAGTATAAACTGTTCCTACGGTTATCAGAAGTGGAAAAATGCTTACCAAGTTAATGTTGTTGATTACGACGGTGAGTTTTACACTGTTAAAAACGGTAATAAAACGTACAATCTCAAAATAACAGGTACCGAAGAAGAGCCTGTAATCGAACTTTATATATCTACAACACTGTATGACACTTTGCAGGTTAAGAAAACTGTTATAAAAGACTTGGTTACAGACGGAAGTATTCTGACTTTAAACTGTGACGAGTTTACCAATAACAACGGATTCTTTAAAGTTACCGAAACGGGAGAATATAAAATCACTTCTTTGGGCGACCAGAACGGCAGTTGCAAAAATCAGTTGTTTATTTATATTGACGTGCCTGCCGATACTAAAAACCCCAACGGCTGCAATAGTTATGATTTTAACCAGACGGATACACAAGTTGTTAAACTTACTGCAGGTACGCTTTTGTGTCTGAATATAGGCAATTTTGCAAGTAGTTCTACAAGCGCATCAATTAAGGTTGAAAAATACGTTCCAGAAGCGCTTACAATGGGCGTCGGAAGTTTAACTATAGAAAACCCTACGCAAAATAAAGAATATGCGGTGACGTTCAACGCGCCTGCGGCAGGCAAATATTTAATCTGCGGAACAAAAACAAACAACGGTGTTGTCGGCTATGCTGTTCGTTATTCAATAAACGGCACATATTACGGTTACAACCCTTCAAGCTGGCGTTATGAGGGAATGTCGTTGGATAATCCTTGGGTTTCGTTTGAAGTCACCGAAGGCAACCTTGACGTGCCGCTTACAATTATGATGCCCTCAATGGGAATGGCAATAGGATTTGAAATTAAGCCTGATAGCAGTAGTTCTAAAGACTATACGGAGCTTAACGTTACGAACGGTCAAGGTTCGGTATCTGCCTCGGGCGACTATAAATACACCGGTATTCCGTCGTTTGCCGATGCTTACGGTCTGAAATTCACAAGCGATTATGAATTCAAGATAGTTTGCGACGGAAAAGAGTTTACGGGCAACGATATAAACGCTATAACTTTGTCGGACGCGCAGCTTAAAATGGGTTTCACGCTTACTACATCGGATCAGGTTAATTATAAAGTTGTCACCGAGCCAGGCACGGAAACGAACCCTTATGAGTTCACGGGCGCAGGCACCTACAATGTTGCAATAAATAAAACGCAGACTAAAATTTACGTTTCCGTAACCGCGGAATACGAAGATTTGCTTCTTTCTTTGGGGACGTTTGATTGTTTCGGTGAACCGTCGTTTGCATATTTCATTTACGAGGGCAAATATTACGGTTACGACGCAGATTACAACCCTTACGCGCAAACCGAACTGAAAGTTCCGGCATATAGTACGATAACCGTAATGGTGGGATGTTCAAACGAATACGTTACAACCAAAGAACTGCCTGTCATATTGCGCCCCGATTTGTCGGTAAATGCAAAGGATGTCAACTTTGCAAAAGTTGAAGGAACGGATAATTACACGGCAAGCACGGGTATGATAATAGGCAGCAACAATTATCATATTGTATCGACTTACGGCAGTAATGTTACGGTTACGGCGTCTAAAAACTTTACGGTAACGCTTGGTAACGGCACGAAGCTTACCACCTTCGAAGAGTCGAGTACGAAATTCACCGTAATCATACCTGCCGGCGAAAATATTTACTTTAACATAAACAGTTCGGCGGCTTTGACGGTAAATATGCAAGTTACGGCAAAAGAAGGCAGCGCGGTCAAACCTTATGATTTGACTTTGACCGACGGAAGCTTTACAATGTTAATGTCCTCGAATTCAACATTATACTTTACATCCAAAGTTTCGGGTTGTTTTATGAGGTCATACGGCTATGCGTTTATACTTACGTTAAACGGAGTACAGCTTAATTCGGTTAAGTCTTTCACTCTTGAAGTAGGCGACGTTCTTGTCTGCACAAACAATACTGCGTATAGTTCGAAACTCGAACTCGAATATAGCATTCCCGACGACTATGTAGGAAAAGAGTATACTTACAATGTAGACGGCGAAGATAAAACCTTGAGGTTCGGGCAAAGGGCATTAACCGCAGACGGAGTGGACTACGGTCTGAAAGAACAGAACGGGAATGTCTATACGTTTGTAAAATACGGGGATGACAGCGCTATTGTAACGGTAACTTTCGGCGATACATTGCTTTTCGGCGATAAGACCCTCACCGAAAAGGTTGAAGAACCTCCTGCAACCAATTTGTTTGTGTATACGGGAAACGATGGCGAAGGTTTCAGCGCAACAATGACGGTAAATGAAGATTTTACGTCGGCTGAAATTGTAACAAACTTAGGTGGCTTATACACAGTTACGTTGAAACTTGAGGAAGACGGTTCTTATTCTTTCAGCGATGCACCCGAAAATCACAATTATCAGTCTGTATGGGGAACTATAAGCGCCGACAAAAACAGCGTTGCGTATAACGACGGTTACTGTACATTCATAATGTCAAAACATTAATTGAATTATTTCAGTCGCAGAGGCTATTCCGCGGAAAAGCGGAATAGCCGAAAGCGGTTTTAAAAGAAACGGAAAAAATTATGAACGAAAATTTCAGAAAGTTCAAAAAAAGAGTATGGCTTTTCATACTTATAAAGTGCCTTCTTGCAGGGTTTGCCGCGGCGGCGATTGCCGTAAACGCGGTCTTTGTGCCTTGCAGGCTTTGCGGTGTAAATCTGTTTTGGGTTTATTATCTTTTGATAGGCGTCGGCGCTTTTGCGGCAGGCGGCGGAACAGCGTTTATATTTTTAAGGACCGACGACAGAAAAATAGCAAAACTTCTCGATAGCGAGCTGAGCTTGCAGGAGAGGGTGCAGACCGCTTACGAGTTCCGCAAAGAGACGGGTGAGGTTTACGAGCTTCAAAGGACGAACGCAGGTTCGGCTTTAAGCGGAGTTAAATTATCCTTATTGCCTTTTAAAAATATTGCGCTGACGGTTCTGTGCGCTGCCGTAATAGTATGCGGCGCGGCGGCGGTGCCCGTTGTGGCTGCCGTTGTACCCGTCGCCGAAACCGGGACGGGGAAGCCTCTGCCTCCCGTCGAGCCGCCGAGAGACCTTACAGATTGGGAGTGGGCGGCGCTTGACGACCTTATTTATTATGTGAGGACTTCGCGCAAGGCGGACACGGCGGCAAAGACGAGTATGCTTTACGAGCTGGAAGGGCTTAAAACTGTTCTGCAAACGGGTGTTTCGCAAAGTAGTCTTACCGCTTTTGTAGAGAATACCGTGACGAACATACGCAACGCGGTAAAGGACGCGAACGAGGCGGACGGCGTAACCGAAGAACAGAAGACTTTGAACTCCGAAGAAGAGGTTTACGTCATAAACAGGCTTTACGAAATTTTTTCCTTGAATAAACCGGGCGGCAACGACGGCGAAACGGAGAACCCCGGCGGCGACCCCGACGATGGCGAGACTGAGGACCCCGATATAAATAAGGGCAACGGCGGACTTGATTTAAACGATACGCCTTTCTACGACCCTGTAAAGGGGTATATAAAAGTCGGTGAAGCAATAAACGACGGTTACTACGAGCGCGTGCAGGCGGCTTTGGCGGACGGCACGATTTCGGAAGAGGAGTGGGCGGAAATAATGATTGCTTACTTCGCACAGTTAAACGCAAATAAGAATAATTGAGAGGTCAGATATGGATAACAAGGCGCAGGTTGAGAATTTCAGCCATTCGGTTTCCAAAATCAAAGAGGAAATCAAAAAAGACTTAGTAGGTCAGGAAGACATTGTAAACAACGTTATTATCGCCATAATTGCAGGCGGCAACGTGCTTTTGGAGGGCGTGCCCGGCGTAGGTAAAACGAGGCTTGTCCGTACCCTCGGCAAAGCGTTGGAGCTTCCTTTTTCAAGGATTCAGTTCACGCCAGATTTAATGCCTTCGGATGTTACGGGCACCAATGTAATCGAAAAGGACGCTTCGGGAAAGATGAATACCGTTTTCCAGCAGGGTCCCATATTTGCAAACCTCGTGCTTGCGGACGAAATCAACCGCGCGACGCCCAAAACGCAGTCGGCGATGCTTGAAGTAATGCAGGAACACAGAGTTACCGTAGCAAACAAAACTTATAAAATAAACGAGCCTTTCTTCGTACTTGCCACGCAGAACCCCATAGAACAGGACGGAACTTATCCCCTGCCCGAAGCGCAGATGGACCGTTTTATGTTCAAGCTTTTGGTTGGGTTCCCGTCGGTGAACGAGCTTGCGGACATAGTCAATATGACGCAGGTTACAATGGAAGAGACTGCCGACGCCGTAGTTGACGGCAAGACCATACTTGCAATGCGCGAACTTGCAAAGGAAGTTCCCGTCGTTCCCGACGTGCTGTATTATGCAATGCGGCTTGTAGCGCGCACTCATCCCGAACTTCCCGACAGCGGCGAAACCGCAAAAAAATATATAAAATACGGTTGCTCGCCCCGTGCTGGTCAGGCGCTTATCACGGCGGCCAAGGTGCGCGCGCTTATTGACGGAAGATTCAACGTTTCGTATGAAGATATAAACGAGCTCGCCTATCCCGTATTAAGGCACAGGATGAAGATTAACTATACCGCTATAAACGAAAAGCTTACGGTGGACGACGTTATTTCCAAACTCATCGCAGAAAACGCAAAGGACAAGGGCACCGGGAAGCTTGACGTTAAGAATGCCGATAAAAAGGACGCGCCTGCGGAAAAGGCGTCGGCAATCGGCGGAGTATGCCCCGTTTGCGGCGCGGAAGTTAAAGAGAACGATCTTTTCTGTATAGGTTGCGGCGCAAAGATTGACAACGCGCCCGAAGCTTTGCCCGAAGACGGAAAAAAGAAAGATAAAAAGCTTAAAAAAGAAAAGCCTGCAAAAAACAAATAAGGCAGTAAAAAACGGTAAACCGTAAACGGTGTTAGTAACTATTTAAAGGCGCGAAAAGCGGACAATGAAGAAATTAGCGATAAACGAAGCGTTTTTGCAACGTGTGGAAATGTTGCAAACCGTTCTTAAAAACAATATAGCCGGACTTTTCGGCGGCAACCATAAAAGCAGGACGTACGGTTCGTCCTGCGAGTTTGTCGATTACAGAAATTACGTTCCGGGCGACGATATAACCAAAATCGATTGGAACGCATACGCCCGTTTTGAAACGCTGTATTTAAAACTTTATCTTGACGAAAGACAGCTGCACACTAAGATTTATATCGATATAAGCCAGTCAATGGCGTTCGGCGACGGCAAAAAAGCCGAGACTGCTTTGCAGATTGCCGCAACCCTTGCATATCTTTCGGTTACCGAGCTTGACAGGGTTTCGGTCTATACCATAAAAGACAGCGAGGTTACGGAAGTTATATCTTCGCTGTCCGGCAGGGAAAGGTATTTTGCAGAAATTACAAAACTCAACGATATAGAATTCGGAGGCGGCTGTTTCATAACGGACGGACTTATGCCTACGCAGGTTGGTTACGGCGACGGACTTTCCGTAATTATTTCGGACTTCCTTACCGATAGCGACTATGAAAACGCTATAGATTACCTTGCGGATAAAAAGAGAGACGTTTTGTGCGTTCAGGTGCTTACGGGCGAAGAAATCAACCCCAAAGTGCGCGGCAAGAACGTTTTCTACGACAGCGAGGATATGGGAAGAAGCTACCGCAAAAACATCAATAAAGACATTATAAGGGCTTACCGCGAGGCGGTTAAATACGTTCAGGATAGACTGCGCAATTATTGCAACGCGCGTGGCGCGGAGTATATCCTTGTGACTGACGATAAGCCTGTTGACGAAATTTTCTTTGAACAACTTACAGAGCTGGGGGTGATGAAATGAGTTTTTACTTTCCTCTCGGCTTGCTTGCGCTGTTGGGTATTCCCGTACTTATTTTAATTTATATAATCAAATCAAAGTACACCGAACAGACGATAGCTTCCACTTATCTGTGGGAGCTCAGCGAAAAATTCCTTAAAAGAAGAAGACCCGTTTCCAAACTTACGGGCATTCTTACTTTGATATTGCAGATACTCGCGGTGGTTGCGGCTTCGTTGCTTATAGCTCACCCCGTATTTACGTTGCCTGCCTCGGCGAACGATTTCTATTTCATTTTAGACGGTTCGGCGAGTATGAATATGCAGGTTTCGGGCAGTACGCGCTTTGAAAAGGCGCAGGAAAAAATGTGCGAACTTATTGACGGCTCGTTGAACGGAAGCAGTTATTCGCTCGTATTCGCTTCGGATACTACCGACGTCGTTTTCGAAGGCGTTAAAGACAAAGAGCAAGCCAAAGCAACTATAAAAGCGCTTAGCGCAGGTTGGAACGATACGGACTGTTCCACCGCGATGACCTTTGCGCAAGCTTATTTTGACGAAAACCCCTCGGCGGATTTCTATCTTCTTACAGACAAGGAATATGAAACGGCAAATATGACCCTTGTGGACGTTTCGGGCGGCGAAAACAATATTGCCATTACGGAATATTCATACAGTCCCGTTTTTACGGGTTCTGTCAGGACAGGCGTCAAAGCAAACGGCAAGGTCGTGTCATATTCCGAGGACGCGTCCGTAACGGTTGCTATGTCGGTTACAAAGTCAGGTTCTGACGATACGCAAAAGATAGCCGAAGTTACGGTTGACGCAGTAAAGGGCGAACCCGTAGAGTTCACGCTTACGGGCGAAGCGGTTGCTTACGCGTCTTTGGAAATACGCATTGTGAACAGTGACGCGCTCGAAGAAGACAACGTTGTTGTTTTATACGACGAAGCGGCTGCGCAGGCGCGCAAAGTGCTGTTCGTCAGCGACAGGCAGGACAGCGTCTATCTCATAAGCGCAATAACAGCAATGGGCGATGCCTCCGTCGAAAGAGTTACCCCTAAAAAATACGAAGAGGGCGGTATTGTCCAGAATTACGGGCTCTATGTTTTCAACGGCTATACTCCTGCGGAACTTCCCAAAAACGCGGCGATTTGGCTTGTAAACGCCATTGACGGCAGTGGCAAAGGCTCGCGCGTGACTTTCAGAAATTACGAAGAACCGCGCGACGAAGAGGGGCCCGACAGTTATTTCCAGCCCTCTTACACGGCAGGCAATACGGTTTTGGAAAAAGCTTTGACGGAAAATCTTATCGGCAGCGAGGTAGCTGTAAGAAAGTACGCAAAATACGGAGTGCCGCGCAATTTTACAACCGTTATGAAAATAGGCGCCGATCCGGTAATTGCCGCCGGTCTTAACGAAAACAACGACAGACAGGTTGTATTTGCGTTTGAAATAGGCGATTCGAACTTCGGCGGTCTTGGTGATTTTTTGATACTTACGAAAAACCTTCTGAACTATTCTTTCCCCGCGGTAATTGACGAAACGTCATACGTCTGCGGAGATATTATGGCGGTGAACGTAGTTCCCGGATGTGAAAACATAGCCGTTAAATCGCCGTCGGGCAAAAGTACGACGCTTGATACGGTAGACAACGACGTCTGCGAATTCCAGCTTAACGAAACGGGAAGCTATACTGTTACCGTAAAGCTTAAAGGAATGGAAGAGGATACCGTTTTAAAAGTATTTGCAAGCGTACCCGAAGAGGAAAGCCGCTCGGAAGGCGGTGGCTTTATGCTTTTGAGCGGAGAAAAACAGAAGGGCTATTCGGACGGTTTCTATGACGATATACTTGCTTTTTTGATTATAATAGCGGTATTGTTACTTGCGGATTGGGGGGTATATTGTTATGAACAATATCAGCTTCGATAATCCCTGGCTTCTGTTTATCGCATTGCCCCTTATTGCGGCAGTACTTATACCTTTCTTTATAACGGTAAGGCGCGATAACGCAAACTTTCATAACGTAGCGGCGGTTTCGTTGAATATTATCGTATGCCTATGTCTTACGCTTGTTATCAGCGGAATGACGTTCGAAACGGTTATTACCGAAACCAACGTATATGTTCTTGCAGACGTTTCATATTCTTCAGAACACAGTCTGGACAAAGTGCAGGAAAACGTTGAAAAAATTTCAAAAAAACTTCCCAAAAATTCCAAGATGGGCGTTATATGCTTCGGCAGAAACTATCAGCTTATTTCGGATTTGGGTGAAAAAACGCCAGATATAAGAACGGCGGACAAAGTTGACAGAAGCGCGACGGATATAGGTTCGGCGCTGCGCTACGCAGGCAACCTTTTCGAGCCCGACGTCATTAAACGCATAATAGTAATTACCGACGGCGCGGAAACCGTATCCTCCAACAATCTGGTCAAAGTGGTAAACAATCTGCAAGATAACGGCGTATACGTTGACGCTGTTTACCTTGACGACAATCTGCCCGATAATGTAAAAGAATTGCAGATTGACGCGGTGGAAGCTACTTCGTCTACCTATGTCGGCAAGACGGAGGAAGTCAATATTTTAATAAGAGCCAACTGCGGCGTAAACGCGGACGGGGCGGAAACGCGCATAGACGGTTATGTGAACCTGTACAGGGACGGCGAACTCGAAAAAAGACAGCCGGCAACTTTTTACAGCGGACTCAATTCCGTAACCGTACCGCTTTCAACAGATAAGGCCGGCTCTTCCGACTATCGCGTTACGGTGGAACCTGTAAACCCGTCGGACGATTATTCTTCACACAACAACGTATCTTACTTTTCGCAGTCCGTAACGGCGGATAAAAAGGTGCTGTTTATCGGCGCAAGCGACGCCGATTTGGACGCAGGCAGAAGGGTTTACGGCACAAAGGACGTCACGTTTGTAAGTCAGGTCAACCAGATTCCCCTTTCGGTCGAGGACCTGTACGGTTACGACGAAATAGCGATGAGCAATTTCGACGTGCGCACTATGGGCGGACGCGGCGGCGTGTTCCTTGACTGTATTGATATGCTTGTAAAAAATTACGGCAAAACCTTTACAACTTTCGGCAACACGTTTATTCACGATACGGCGCATAATAAAGACAGTACCGACGCGGAGCTTTTAGCCAAACTTCAGGATTTGCTTCCTGTAAATATCGGCAACAACGACCAGGATACAAGGCTTGTAACGCTTATTCTTGATATTTCCACGAGTATGAACTATTCGGGACGTTTCGACGTTGCAAAGCGCGCGGCAATGCAGCTTCTTGACGTTCTCAACAAGACGGACACGGTAATGGTAATCGGTTTTTCGGGCGGCGCAAAAATTCTACTGCCCCCTACAAAGCTGACTTCGCCGTCCGCTGTAAAAAAAGCGATAAACGAAATTACCGCGGAAAATATGACCAATATAAGCAACGCGCTTGAAATTGCTTATAACAATATGCCGGCGCGTTTCTATAACAAGCAGGTTATAATGATTTCGGACGGCCTCAACCCCGTTTCGGACGAAGCTGCGGCAAAGGGCTGGGCAGAGACGATGTGTAAGGAAGGTATAGTATTTTCCGCTGTCGGCGTCTATCCTCCCGAATACGGCGACAAGCTTTTAAACGCGATGGTCAACAACCCTTACAAGGGCAAGGACGGCGAGTATCAGAATATCAAACACGAAAGCGAAATCGATATAGTTATTCAGGGCATCGGCGAAAATGCAAGCGAAGTAAAAATCGAGGGCGACAGTTACGAAGTTACCGCACAGCGCCCCGGCGACGAAGTTTTCAATAACGTAGGCAAAATAGGTGCGGTAAACGGCTTTTGGTACAATTCGGTAAAACCTGCGGCTCACGCAGTTCTTACGGCAAAATACGAAAGAGACAGGCTCAATAAATTCGACGTTCCCGTTTACGCTTATTGGAACGGCGGCGGAGGCAACGGCAAAGTAGTATCTTTCCTTTCCGACCTGACAAACGGCTGGGTAAGCGGTTGGAGCAGCGGAACGGAGGGGGATAAATTCCTTTCCAACATACCTATGGCTACCCTTCCCGACGAGCGCATTCATTCGCCTTTTATAATCGACGTGCAGGGTCAGGGAAACTCTACGATGATTTACGTCAAGGCTTCGAGTAATATTCAGGCAGGGGCTGATTTTAAAATTTCCGTGACCTCGCCCGAAAACGTAGTAACCTCGAAATCTTTGACTTTCAGTCAGGGCGAATATTTTGCGTCATTCGCAACGGACGCGCCCGGCAAGTATTCTGTTCACCTTGAATACAGCTACGAAGATATACATTATGAAGCGGACTCCGATTTCTCGGTATCTTACTATGCGGAATACGACGGTTTCGCAACGTTCAGCAAGTCATATCTTTACAGGCTTCTGAGCGAGAACGGAAGTATTCTCGAACTTGACGAATTGGAAGTTCTTGAAAACACCGATTCCGATTATACGTCGTTTATTTTTGATTTCACTATGCCTTTGATGATTACTGCGGCAGTGCTTTTCGTCGTAGGAATTACGGTAAGGCAGTTGAAGTGGAAGGATGTTACGTCCTTCTTCTCGGGATTGTTCAGGAGGCGTAAATGAAAAAGAGATTTTTAATACCCGTTCTCGTATTCGTGTGCGCGGCATTCTGTTTTACGGGATGCGGTCTGGGTAATTACGTCGAAAACGGCAGCGGTAAGAATCCCCCTCCGTCGGGTTCTGAAAACCCCGATAACCCCGACAAACCGGATAAACCCGACGACCCCAACACCCCGACGGGGAGCGGTTCGTCATATACGGCTACGGTCTTTTACAACAACGTGCCCTACAATCCGTCAGATGTAGAAATTAAAGTCGTATGGCGGAACGAGAGCGAAATCAAAAAAGCCGCTTTGGGCGAAGACGGTAAAGCGGTGTGCGAACTCGAAGACGGCAAGTATTCGGTTTATCTCGAAGGCCTGCCCGAAAAATTCACTTACGACCCCAACGGGTATGAGGTAAGTCCGACGGCAAAGGATACGAGTATTCTTATTACCGACGTCAGAAAACCCGAAAGCGGAGACGGCGGCGGACTTTACCAAAGTCAGGGCTGTTACGTTGTAAGATACGACGGGACTTACAGGGCGAAAGTCAAAAAAGAGGATTCGGAAGTTTTTTACGAATACAGTCCCTCGGCGGCAGGTTGGTATTCAATCACCTCATGCGTGAATATTTACGAAAACAACGTTGACCCCGGTCTGAAAATTTACGGCGGAACGATAGGCTATAAATGGCTGACAGGCACGTCGAACGAGGGCGGAGCCTCTCTTCCGGGAGGCTTCACTAAGAATTTCCGCTATGACTGTTATGTGGATGCGGCAAGCGTCGGTTCGAGTTTCACTATCGGCGTGACCGCCGACCACAGAATGGGCGAGTATCCAGTAAACGTAGATTTCAGAATCAAGTACGAGGGCGAGTATTCGGACGAATATTCGGATGTAAGAATCATACGCGCAAAGGAAGCCTTTGTTAAGGCGGCTGAAAAACAGTCAAACGAAATGTTCGTATTTGCCGATATGGGAACAAAAGTGTTCGATATGGCAAATTACAAATATAACGAAGATACGGGTTTTTATCACCGTTACGACGAAACTCTTTATGCCGACGACCCTTACGGGTTCGGTAAAAATTTCGGTCCATATCTTTGTTTTGCGCTGAATAAAAGCCTTCCGTCATATCCGCAGTGCAAGCTTTACGAAGCAAACGCGCAGGGCCTCGGCGGAGGAAGCAACTGGCTTAAACTTGCGCATAACTGGATAGAAGAAGAACAAAAATACGCGGTGTTCGACTATACGTTTTTTGTACGCGAAGATTATTACAAAATGTGCAACAGCGACGGCGTATGTTACGTTACCGAAGAAATCAGAGCGTTCTTGCAGAAATATGCGGAAAACCATGCGCTTTATACCGACGGTCTTAACCCTGCGGACAGTACGCCCGAATCATTGGGCTATGCCGCAAAGCAGGACGCGCTGTGGCTGTTCGCCTGCGGTTTCTATACGGCTTAAAGTTTTATTTGCGGTGTGACCGCAAATTCGAGGTGTATTATGATTAAAAAATTAAGGTTGTTTGCGGTTGCCGCGCTCGCGGTTATAGCGGCGGTTTTTGCCGTTGTCGGTCTTGCCGCGTGCGGAGGCATAGGCGCAAAGCTTGAAAGCTTAAGCGTTGAAAATGCAAAAATAAATTTTAAAATAGGCGACGAGTTCGAGTACGGCGACGAATTTAAAGTCTATGCTTTATACGATAACGGAACAAAAGAAGACGTTACGGATAAAGCTAACATTACAAAAGAAGCAGGCTTCGATATGAATACCGCCGGCGATTATCAGCTTACTGTAAGCTACGGCGGCAAAAAGGAAGTTTATACTATCTACGTAAGCGATTTCGAGCCCGTTCTGAAAAAGATAGAACTTGACACCTCCGCCGTAAAAAGCTTGTATAAACTCGGCGAAGAAATTTCTTTCGACGGAATCAAAATAACCGCATATTACGAAAATGCGCAGGGCAAGCTTATACCCAACCTGTTTACAAGCGTTAAATCTTTTAAGGTCGAAGTTGCGGACGCAGATGGCAATCTGCTTGACGGCGACGTGTTTACCGCGCTGGGAAGATTTACCGTAACGGTTTCGTCCGGTCCCGTCAAAGCTTCATACGAAGCAACGGTCGACGGAGTTAATATTTCCGATGTTCAGGGCGCGATTGCCGTGGGTACCGCTTTCAGAAACGAGGTCGTTTCGGGCGTTCAGCACGTTAAATTCGCAAGACCGCGTTCCGCGATTTATTTGGACCAGAACCATTACGAGTATGAGTTCGGCAACAATTATACGCATTTAAAAGAAACCTTGGATAATCCTAAAAAGGATTGGCATTACAGTATAAACGACGGCGAAGTATTCTGCGTTGAATTACAGGACGGCGAAATGGTGGGCAACGGCGCATTGCAGGCGGCTATGATGTACGGCGCTCCGCTCAATCTCTGGTATTATCAGAAAACGGAATACGGCATAGAGAATGCGTTAAACGATATTTACAAGCACGCGCTCGAATGCACTAATAAAGATTTGAAAGAAACGGCAAATCCCGAAAACAGGGAGTACTCTTTCTCGTTCTCGGGTCTTGTGCTCAGGTCAAACAGCTACGACTATTACGAAACTTCCGTTTCGTTCACTCTTGGCGAAGATTACAATATAGCGCACGCCGAATATACCCAGTCTTATTGGGAGAACAATATGACGGGTCCTTCGTCAGTGCCGAATTTCGAGACGGACGAAAACGGTTTTACGAAACCCGTAAAACCTGCTGCCGGAAACACCGTAAGTTACACTAACTCTATACAAGTTACGGTTGACCAGACCGCAGGAGAGAGAACGCTGACCAACCCTTACGAGAACGTATTTACAGTTACCTCTTTCGATTTTGTTTATAACGGCCAGCCTCTCGGGGATGACGGAATAGTCGAAACCGACCTTGCAGACGGCAAAATAACCGTTCTTATGCAGAACGTAATGCCCGAAACGGCAAGCTTCAAGCAGTGCCCCCTTTATGTAAAGATAGACGGCAGTTTTAAAGATTTCGAGAATAGCAGCGTCGCTCTTCTCAGCAACGACGACGCGGCGATTGTTTTCAACAGCAATAAAGATTTATTTATAACTCCGCGCCGCGGCTCTAAATTTACGCTTCTTTTTAAATCGGGCAAGGTGCAGAAAAAAATTACATTCGATATTACGGGCGAAGCTCCCGAAAGCATTACGGCGACAATCCGCAACGATTCAAGCGGACTGTTTATAAACGGCAACAGCAAGACGTTGGCGCTCGGCGGCTCTGTATATTTCAAAGGCGCGGTGCCTGCGTATAAAAACGATAAGCAGAAAGCCGAAATCACCTCTGCAAACGCAGCAGGCGCAACGGTGGAGGAAGTGACCGTAAACGGAGTAAAGTGCTTTAAATTCTCGTCCTCGGTTGCAGGAACGTATACCGTAAAAGTCACTTCGCTTGCCTCGGACAGCATTTTCTGCAACTTTACTTTCACTGTGAACGAAACTCCCGATTACGCATCGATTCTCTCGGGCAGTTATACGGCGCAGGATGCAATGAGCAATTACGCGCTTGCATTTAATCCCGACGGCTCTGGCGACGGGTTGAAAGGTACCGTTACGGTTACTCAAACGCCTTTAAAAGACGACGGCACGTCGGATGCCGCAAACGCTAAAACCCAAACGCTTTCGTATACGGTCGACCTCAACGAAAACGATATTAAGTTGACGCACGTTTCGGGAACGGAACTCGGTATACTTTTGGAAGTGCGCGCGGACGGAACTTTCGTCCTGCTCAATTTCCTTGACCAGGCGTGTACGCTTACAAGGGTAAGTTCTTAATTAAATAAAATAATAAATGCGCCCGACGGATTTCCGTCGGGCGCATTTTTATGCGTTAGCCGCATTTGTTTACAAGGTTGGTTTTTTCGTAGACGAAACAGTCAAGCTCTTCGCTGTACTCGCCGCCTTTTTTGTAGCCGCACGTTTCAAAAAACTTTTCCGCTCCGTCGCAGGGCAGGCAGTAAGCCCGGTCAAGACCGCTTTCTCTCATTTTCAGCTCGGCTGTATATAAAAGAAATTTTCCGTAGCCTTTGCGGCGCTTAGAGGGTATAACGTAAATTTCACGCACGTCTCCCCAGCCTTCTTTAAAATTCCACTCGTTGTCTATATCGTCTTTCTGATAGATTACAAATCCTGCGTAGGTATCGCCGTCTTTCAAAAGCTCTATGCGAATAAGCCCTGCAAGCAAATCGGGCAGGATGTATTCGTCCACAAGGTGCTTAACGTTTTCTCCGCAGTCGAGCTCAGAATAATATTTAGAAAAAAGTTTTTCAAATTGCGTTTTGCCTTCGTCCGTTAAAGGTTTTACCGAAATCATATTAATTTTCCTTTTAAATTTCGCCGCTTTTTCTTAGCGCGCATACTGTTTAAAAAATTAAATGCGAGGAGGACAATCCGCGCGTTTAATTTATGGCGTTGCGGCAATGTAAAAATTATTGTCTGCCGCACGGGCACAGTGACACTAACAGCTTGTGCATCACAGACCGTTTATCTCTGTTTATTTTAAGTGCGGTAGCCGTAGTTGGGTGTGTTCAGCAATTAAATTAGCATGTTGTCATTCCTAGCAAAAGCGAAAGCTCTCGACAGGCGCGTTTAAAAGGGTTTATTTAGCCGTCATTCTGAGCGGAAGCGAAGAATCCCGTTGGGTTAAGCAAAACGTTGTTATGTTCCGGCTGTGCTCAACATGACAAATAATTTTTTGCGTCCGACGTTTAATGCAACACCGAGACTATTAATCTTTGTGCATTGCGGAAATATAAAGATTATTGTTTTCCGTGTGCTATGGTGGGAATATAAAGCCTTTTATCCTCCGCGATATATAGCGTGCTGAAACCGAAAAATATTTTCTGTCAAATGTTCGCGTTGTTAGTGAAGCGGTTCGCGCAAAATAACTTTCAACTCCGTTCAGGTGACGGGTGGCGGAATAGCAATTTGTGTGCGCAGTGGGGGAGGGAGCAGTAAAAAACGAGGGTTGAAAACCCTCGTTTAATTTCTTATTATTCGGCAACGGGGTAAATGGAAACCTGTTTGCCGTCCCTGCCGACTCTTTCGAACTTTACTGTGCCGTCGATAAGAGCGAAAAGCGTATCGTCTTTGCCAAGCCCTACGTTGTTGCCGGGTTTGAACTTAGTGCCGCGCTGTCTCACCAAAATGTTGCCTGCAAGCACGAACTGACCGTCCGCGCGCTTAACGCCGAGCATTTTAGGATTGCTGTCTCTGCCGTTGTGCGAAGAACCGGTACCTTTCTTATGGGCGAATAAACTAATAAAAAACATTCCGTTATCCTCCTTAAATTACTCTGCCTTAGCCTTAGCTTCGGTTGCCTTTTTAGCAGGCGCTTTCTTAACTGCGGACTTTTCGGCAGCAGCTGTCTTAGCCGCAGGCTTCTTTTCGGTTGCCGTCTTTTTAGCCGTGGGCTTTACTTCTGCAACGTCGCCTATAGCCGTAACCTTTATTAAGGTATAGGGCTGTCTGTGACCCTGCTTTTTTCTCTCGTTCTTTTTGGGCTTGTACTTGAAGACGATAATCTTCTTATCTTTGCCTTCGGAAACTACTTCGGCTTTGACTTTCAAGCCTGCCGCGTCGCCTGACACCTTAATTCCCTTTTCGTCAGCCGTAAGGATTACGGGGAATTCAACCGTTTCACCTGTTTTCCTGTTAAGTTTTTCAACTTTAACAAGGTCGCCGACGCAAGCCTTGTACTGCTTGCCGCCGTTCTCAAAAATTGCGTACATAAAAATACCTCCTCTAACCAGTCTCGCCGAACTCAGGCGGCGCCTTAACGTAAAAGCGCGCTTAAAAAAGCCCGTTTCGGGCGGCTCGGTATTTAATTTAACACATCTCTTTTATTTAAGTCAAGCAAAAACCCGTCCTTTACATATTTATTTTGTTTTGCGCGCATACTGCTTGCAAGGAGAAATTTATGGAAGAATTGAAAAAAGACAGCGAAATCATAGCTGAAATTTACCGCAACGCACAGCTTGCGCTTACTTCTATTTCGGATATACTTCCCGAAGTAGACGACGTGCATATAAAGGAAGAAATTCTGCGCCAGCACGAAGAATACGAAAAAGTATGCAGCGAAGCTTCCGCGCTCGCGCACAAGTTCGACGTTGAACTTAAAGAGCCCAACCCCGTTAAAAAGGCGATGATGTGGTCCGCAATAAAAATGGGCGCGGCAAACGACAACTCCGCCCAGAACATAGCTCAGATGATGATAAGGGGTACGGTGACGGGCATAACCTCGCTTCGAACATCGCTTACCGACGGCGAGAAGTTTATGGACCCCGAAGTTAAAAAACTTCTCACCGATTTAATCGACCTTGAAGAGGGCTTTGAAGAGAAACTTAAAAGCTTTTTATAATGAATAACAAATAAATTTATAAGCAATAAAGGCTGACTGCGCGAAACAAAGCGCGGTCAGCCTTTGTCTTTCTTGACAAAACTTAATGCCGTTTTTATAATTGACAGAGTAAAGGAGTTAATTATGGCGGAAGAAAAGGGCGAAAACATATACGACGAATTCGAAATAGAGGACGGCGTTCTAAAGAACTTTTTCGAATATGTGTGTAAAAAAGCTGAAATAACCGTGCCCGACGGAGTTACGACTATCGGTGAAATTGCATTTGCAGACAGCAATCTTTGTAAAATAACTCTGCCCGAAACTGTTAAAAGCATCGAAGGCTCGGCTTTTTTAAGCAATTTTTATTTGTGTGAAATCAACATTCCCGTCGGCTGTAAAGTCGGCGAAAGCGCGTTTATGGGCTGTAATTCGCTTATGCGGCTCGATTTTAAAAATATTGTTTCATTCGGCAGTTCCGCTTTTAACGACTGCGCGTCTTTAAGAGAGGCGGAGCTTGCGGACGGGCTTACGGAAATTGCCGATTATTCGTTCGGATATTGCTACGGTCTTTGCAGGGTGGTTATTCCGCAAACGGTAAAAAGAATAGGCGAAGAGGCTTTTACGGGTTGTGAAAAGCTGTTTGAAATTTTACTTCCGACTGAGCTTGAAGAAATAGGCGCCTTGGCTTTTGCGGAATGCCGCGGCTTAAAGGAAGTTATAATTCCCGAAAGCGTAAAATTTGCTGGCGGAAAAATTTTCAGACGCTGTAAAAATATAACCGTATATTGCGAAGCAGATGAAAAACCCGACGGTTGGGCGGACGACTGGAACGTTACGGGAGGTCTTTTGAAAAAGAAACGCTGTAAAACCGTATGGGGATTTAAACGGCATTAAGTCATTGCAATATTAAATATAATGTAAATATAGCCGCGGCGCGAATTTTCGCGCCGCGGCTTGTTTTTATTGTGTTTTGTGCGGTTAAAAAATTTTACGAGAGTTCCTCGTATTTTAACGTTTCAATGAAAAAATAATTTATAATCTGAATTGTTGAAATTCAAAGGAGTTGATTATGGGAAATTTAAAAGTTGAAAAGAATGAAAAGATATGTAAAAACTGTAAATATTACTTAGAGCATTACATTAAAGAAGAGACATTTTTGTTGCCGATAGGGGGGCACTGCATAAATAGAGAGTTAAACGGACGTTATGCAAAGAACAAATTTCAGCTTCATGAAAACTGTTCGTATTGGGAAAGAGCTGAAAGCTTAAAGGAGCTCAGGCGTAAATGCATAAAAGAAAAGTTGGAAAGAATGCAGAAATCGCTTGAAGAAATCGAGCTCATTCTTAAAGATGAAGAATAGTCGCCCCTTTTGTCGCCCCGAGCGCGTCGAGGGGTGTCGTCGAATAAATGTGGTTTGTGTCATTCCGAACGAAAGTGAGGAATCCTTCTGTTAAAGAGTACCAACATTGATATGTTGAGCGTAGCCGAAACATCGCCCGACCGCCAACATAGACAGTCGTTGCCGCATACCCTGTATGATTCTTCGACTGCACTTCGTTTCGCTCAGAATGACAAAGAAACAAAATATTCTTTGTTGTGCCGGGAATGACGGGAAACGAAAAAATCTTCAAGGTCCCCAAGAATGACGGGGGGGGGAACAAAAAAAATTCAATATCGCCCAAAATGACGGGGAAACGAAAGAGTATTCAGTGTCGTCTGAATGATAAGAAGAAGCTTATTCGTTGTCGCTTTGAATGACTAAGAAAATATAAAACCGCGCGTTTATACGCGCGGTTTTAATCTAACTAAGTTTTACCGCGTTTTCGGGAGTTTCGAAAATGCCCGTGCGGAAATTTATCTGTTCTTCGTGATAGGTGCGGTGGGGGACGGCGCAGACGTCGGCTCCTTTCGAAATGTTTTTAAAATCTTCCGAAAGTTCTTTGCTGTTTAAAAGCTTGTTTAAAACTTCCGCGTTCAAATCTATCCTTATCTTTTCCGCGCCCTCGGATAAAAGGTATAAAAGCTTTGCCCTAAGCCCGAAGATTATATACTGCTCGGTTAAAGTGTAGCCTGCGTTTTTGCAGTATTTGCACGGCTTGACCATAAAGCTGAGCGGATTTGCCCCCGTGCGCTTTCTTGTAAACTCCACCAGCCCGAACTGCGACATTGGCGCGACGGTGCATTTGGCTTTATCCGTTTTAAGCCGCCTTTCAAGCTCTTCTACAAGCGCTTTGCCGTGCGCCTGATTATTCATATCTATAAAGTCCACTACAACTATGCCGCCTATGTTTCTTAGGCGCACCTGCCGCGCAATTTCTCTTGCCGCAAGTATGTTGGTGTGGTAAACCGTCTGTTCAAGGTTATAGTCGCCCGTAAATTTGCCTGTGTTTACGTCTATGACGGTCAAAGCTTCCGTGCGCTCAATCACAAGGTAACCGCCGTTGTCCAGAGGAACCTTCGGGGAAAGGATGGAAAGTATCTGGGCGGAGATTCCCAGCTCGTCCATCATATCCCTGCCCGTATTGTGTAAAACAACGGGTCTGCGCGCGGAGGTCGGGTTAAGACTCATAAGCTTGTCCAGATATTCTTTAAGCTTCACGCTGCCCACAACCAGCTTGTCGACATCCTTGCAAAGCACGTCGCGCATGACTCTTACGGGTAACGAAACGTCAGTGTAAAGCAACTGCCCGACGCTTGCGGCGCCGCCTTTTTCGGCTAATTCCGCATACAGGTTTTTAAGGTAAATGTATTCTTTTTTCAAACTGTCGTGTTTTGCGTAAGGGGCGGAGGTGCGCACGACAAGCCCTTCGGCGTCAGTCTTTATCTTTTTAACCGAATAAGCAAGGTTGCGCCTGAGTTCGTCGTCGGCAATCTTGCGCGAAACGCCTATAAACGGCGACGTGGGAAGATAGATAAGGTAGTTGCCGACCAATGAAAGGTGCGTTGTGACTTTTGCGCCTTTTTTGCCTACGGGCAGTTTGACTACCTGAACGATTATTTCGTCGCCGACTTTGACGTCGGGCATCGCAAAATCCGTCTCTGCGCCGCCTTCGTATTTTTCGCTGTCGGGCAGGGCGTCTTCGGCGGAAAGAAAACAGTTTCTTTCAAGTCCGCAGTTTACAAAAGCCGCCTGCATACCCGGTAGCACGCACTCCACAACGCCCTTGTAAATATTGCCTACGGCGCATGATTTTACGTTTTTTTCAAAGCTGAATTCCGTTACTTTTCCGTTTTCAGTCACGGCTGAAACTGTGTAGCCGCAAAAGCTGTCAAAGTACAAAGTTTTTTTCGGCATTGTATAATCCTTTAATGTGATTTTAGCGCGTTAAAAGCAAGCCCAAACGGCAATATTATAATATTATGTGAACAAATTATCAAGAAAAAAACGGTAAATGTTGACATTTATGCCTTTTAAGGCTATAATTAAAACATATTAATCAGGAGACTAATTATGAAAATCGATTTCAAAGGAATTACCGCAGAGGAAATTTCCTTCAAACTCAACAGAATTAAACTCAACCCCGAGGACAGGCTTGATATTAAGCCCCAATTTTCCCGTCAGGTGAGAAAGGTCAACGGGAACGAAAAGCTCAATTTTATTTCCCTTTCGGTTAAAATAGAGAGTACCGACGCGGAACCCAAGCCTTTCAATATCGACGTTACTATTGTTGGTATTTTCGAAGTAGAGGACGTGCACGGCGAACAGGAAGAGAGGAAGTTCGTTATCGAGGCGACAAAGCTCGTTTATCCTTATCTTCGCGCGGCTGTTACAAACCTTACCGCAAGCGCGTACATCGCGCCCTTGAACCTGCCCGTAATTTCGGGACCTATCTTCCCCGAGGACAGGGACCAATACGCCTTTTCCGCAGGCAACTTAAATTAACTTAAAATTTAAAAGCGCCCAGACCGTTTGCGGTCGGGGCGTTTTTTGTTTTGTTATTTGAGTTTGATTTGCAGAATCTCGTCGGCGGAGCAGTCAATAAAATTGCAAAGCCTTGACAGCGTCGCAAGCGTAGGTTGCGCCCTGCCCGACAAATATTGCGAAACCGTCGGGTTGGAAACGCCTATTGCGCGCGCTATTTCGCTTTTACTTTTTCCCGATGTTTCTATTTCGCGTTTCAAGTTCTCGGTTATTATCGCGTCTAAACTGTCTTTCATTACGTTCATTTTATTAGGTATTGCCTAAAATTTGTTTGACAATTAGGCATTGCCTAAATTATAATTGAAATAAGGAGTGAACTTATGGAAGAAAGTATGTTGAATGAATTTACGCCTGACGGCGGAAAAGTAACGGCGGAAAGCGTTCTTGTGGGTATCGGCGAAAAAAAGGCTGTAAAGATTGTAAAAAGAAAACGGCTGGCATTTTTTTCGTTTATATCTACGATGGTTGCCTCTTTGTACTTCGGGATATTGGGGATTGTATGGATTTTCAAAATTTTCGAAAATTCGGGGAGCAATTCAAGCTCTTCCTCACAGTTAAACACGGGCATATTGGGCTTAGCTACTTCGTCGTTTTCGATAATATTTACGCTTGCGATTATTTTAACGATAATTTTGGGTAAGGCGCTTCCCGTTAAAAAGCCTTACGCTGCTAAAAATATTCGCCGCGCAGGGTTAGCCGTCGAGGGCGCGTTGTTTTTAATTTTGGTAAGCGGCTTTACTTCGCTGGGCTTTTGCGCCTGTATGGTGGAGACCATGTTCAATGTCGGGTTCAGCGTACACCATGTGATATTTATGGCGGCAAGCGCGTTTATTTTGGTTTACGGTTTGGTTATGTTCTGTTATTGCTATGCTGCGCTTGCAAAAATGAACACAACCATAAACTATAAAATAATAAAAGCCGCGGAGGAGGAAGAAGAGCCCGACGCTTCGTATTTCACGGGCGGAGCATTTGCAAACTTTTTTATCGATAGGCTTTCGGGGTTTGTGTCATTGATTACTTTGGGCATAGCGTATCCCGCGATGGCTTGTTGGAAGCTCCGCTGGAAAGCAAAGCATACGTTTATTAAAGGCAGGCAGTTGAGGTTCGACGGCAAAGCTTTGCAGTTTTTGGGCAAATTCCTTTTGTGGTTGCTTTTGTCTGTAATTACGCTTGGGCTTTATTACATATTCTGTATGAAAGTCGGCGTAATAAAATGGCAGACGAAACATACGCATTTTGCCGACACGGAAATTACCGAGGAAGATAAAAACGGCTCGGTTTTCAACGGGCATTCAATACAGCTTTTGGGCGTAAATATGCTTGCGCGGTTTGTAACCTTAATAACGCTGTCGTTCGGAAGTTATTGGGCGCACTGCTATAAAGAGAGGTGGTTCTGCAAGCATAAAAAAATTGACGGCGTGCCGCTCAGGTTCGACGGCAAGGGCATTGAGTATTTCGGCAAACGTTTTGTATGGATACTTTTAACTGGCTTAACTTTGGGAATTTACGGTTTCTGGCTTAAAGTCAAAAGCGAACAGTGGACGGTTAAGCATACCAAAATCGACGAAGAAAAATTATTATCGGCAAATCAGGTGTGAATTGCAAAACTTCTCCGCCGCGCCGCGCGTTTTTATATGCGCGGCGCGGTTTTTAATTTAATCACATCGCCTTTTCGGGCGGCGTTTCAGCGAAGTCAACCCCGAGCGTTGGCAGGGGCGCCGCCAAATCGCTGGGGCGCCTCCCGATATATTCAAGTTATGTCGTCTTCGGAACAACGTTGAAAAGCTTCACCCGATAAAATGCAAGCAATATCGTCGCGCTGAGCATTGTTAAATGGTCTTACTATCAGACACAAACCCGACGGGATTCTTCGGCTACGCTCAGAATGACAGAAAAAGTGTGATGTTTCGGCTACGCTCAACGTGACAGTAAAACCAGAGGGGGCTGTTGCGCTCAGAATGACGGGTCGGAAAAGGGCGCGACCGGCTCAGGGTTTCAGTGCGGTTTTTCCTTTCTAAGTTGTCGTTCCGAGCTTGCCGAGGAATCCCGCGAATAAAGCGCGGAATTATTTTCTTTGAAAACGGCAAAAATCGTTGACAAGCCCCCGTTTGTGTGTTAAACTCAAAAAGCACTCAATTTGGGGGTGTAATTTTTTTGTACGGAGTTTTTCCAAAATGGCTAAGAAAGCAGACGTAAGAACCAAGATAACTCTTGAATGTACGGAGTGCAAGCACCGCAATTACGACAGTTATAAAAACAAGCGCAACGACCCCGACAGGCTTACGATGTCGAAGTACTGCCCTTTCTGCAAAAAACATACTGAGCATAAAGAGAGCAAGTAATTAAGGCGTAAGCGGATACCGCGGAGTTGAACCGCGGATTTTGCGAGGAGGAATATATGGCTAATCAGACGGATAAGGGCGCAAAAAAGCCCAACATATTCGTTAGAATGGGAAGAAGGCTCAAAGAAACTTTTTCCGAACTTAAAAAAGTTACATGGCCCACTTTCCCCAAAGTGGTAAAAGGCACATGCGTCGTTCTCGTCGTTGTGCTGGTATTTCTGGTTGTCGTTACGGGCATAAACTTCGGTTTGCAGAAATTGCTTGAATTAATCACGGGTATCGGAGCGTAAACTATGGCGACTATGGTAGCAGACACCGAAAATCCCTGTTGGTACATTCTTCATACCTATTCAGGATATGAGGCAATGGTCAAGGACAGCTTGGAACGGCTTATCGAAAACAATAATTTACAAAGCATGATTTTCGATGTTAAAATTCCAATGGAACAGACCATCGAAGAGAAGAACGGCAAGCGCAAAATTGTCGAGCGCAAGCTTCTGCCCTGCTATGTTTTCATAAAAATGATTTACTCTAACCAGCTTTGGTATTGGGTAACCAACACAAGGGGCGTTACGGGTTTTGTAGGTCCGCAAGGCAGACCTATTCCTATGAAGGAAGCCGAAATACGCAAAATGCGCCTTGAAGAAGTCGTGTTCGAAGACGGCGTTTTCGCTGTCGGCGACAAAGTCAATGTGGATTCGGGTCCTTTGGAAGGTTTCCAGGGCGTAATTACCGAACTGAACGCGGCGTCGCAGAAAGCCAAGGTCAACATTCAGATGTTCGGCAGAAATACAGACGTGGAAGTCGAACTAATTCAGATTACCAAGATAGAAGAGTAAAAGCGTTTGTCTTGTTGTGAGCGCATAGTGCAGAAATCTGCACAATTAAATAAAGTTTAATCCGCGAAAGCGGTTTAACATATCAGTGGGAGAATTTGTTAAATCTTTTATGGCAAGTTCGTCTGACCACTCGGAGGAAATAAAAAATGGCAAAAAAGATTACCGCGGTAGTTAAATTGCAGCTTCCCGCAGGTAAAGCAACCCCCGCGCCCCCCGTAGGTTCTACGCTGGGCCCTCACGGTATTAACATACCCGGCTTTACCAAGGAATTCAACGCTAAGACCGCATCTCAGGCAGGACTTATCATTCCCTGCGTAGTTACTATCTATCAGGATAGAAGCTTCACGTTCGAGCTTAAAACTCCCCCTACGCCCGTTCTTATCAAAAAGGCGCTGGGTATCGACACGGCAAGCGCACGCCCCAACAGGGATAAGGTGGGCAAGCTTACGAAAGCTCAGGTAGAAGAAATAGCAAAAACAAAAATGCCCGATTTGAACTGCACCGATTTGGACGCGGCAAAATCGATGGTTAAAGGCACCGCGCGCTCTATGGGCGTTACGGTTGAAGAGTAAGGGGGCGCGCGATATGAAACTTGCAAAGAAATATGCGGAAAGCGTAAAATCTTACGACCGCTCCAAATCTTACGACCTTACCGAAGCTACCAAAATCGTTTTGGATACGGCTAAGGCTAAATTCGACGAAACCATAGAACTTCACATTCGTTTAGGCGTTGACCCCCGTCAGGCAGACCAGCAGGTCAGGGGCGTTCTCGTACTTCCCAACGGTACAGGTAAGACCAAGAGAGTACTTGTAATTGCAAAAGGCGACAAGGCAGACGCGGCGACCGCGGCAGGCGCGGACTACGTCGGTGCGGAAGAGACCATTCAGCGCATTCAGTCGCAGAACTGGTTTGATTTCGACGTTATGATTACCACTCCCGATATGATGGGTATGGTAGGTAGGATAGGTCGTATCCTCGGACCCAAAGGCTTGATGCCCAACCCTAAGTCAGGCACCGTTACTATGGACGTTGCAAAGGCTGTTAAGGAAGTTAAAGCAGGTAAGGTTGAATACCGTCTCGATAAGACGGCTATCATCCACGTTCCCATCGGCAAGAAGTCTTTCGGCGCAGAGAAGATACAGGAAAACTTCAACGCGTTGATGGAAGCGGTTGTAAAGGCTAAGCCCGCGGCGGCGAAAGGACAGTACATTAAGTCCGTTACTCTTTCTGCAACGATGGGCCCCGGCGTTAAAGTAACTTACAACAAGGGTTAATAAAAGTAATAATAAAATCTGCGCGGCGGCAACGCATCGCGCAAATTTAAGGCGGTGAAAGCCGCAAAAAACGTTTGACATAAAATTGTCTGCGCGTTAAAATAAAAAAGTAAATATATTTCTGTGCCGTAGACGACGGGTGCTTTAAGCTCAATATCCCGTTCAGGTGACAGGTAATTTCTTAATTTGATTTAACGAAGTTCCCCGTGTCGCCGCACGGGGAATATTTTTATAAATTGCTATAAGGAGGTAACAATTTGTCAGCTAATTTCGAAGCTAAAAAAGTAGTTGTTCAGGAAATTACGGAAAAAATCAAAGCGGCAAAATCGGTTGTTCTTGTTGATTATAACAAACTCACCGTTGCAGAAGTTTCCGCACTCCGCAACAAGTGCAAACAGTCGGGCTGTGAATACAAGGTTTACAAAAACACGCTTGTAAGAAAAGCTTTAAACGATTTGGGCTATAAGGATTTCGATGCAGACCTCAACGGACCCACCGCGGTTGCGTTCGGTTCGGACGAAACTAACGCCGCTAAAGTTATGGTTGCGGCAGCAAAAGATTTGGACCAGAAAATCGTTGTAAAAAGCGCGCTTGTAGACAACGGTTACGTTGATAAAGCAGGCGTTAAAGCTCTTTCGGCTATTCCTGCAAGGGAAGAACTTGTTGCAAAAATGCTCGGTTCACTGCAATCGCCCGCAACAAATCTCGCAGGCGTACTCAACAACGTTATCGCAGGTCTTGCGCGTGTGCTTAACGGTATTGCGCAGGCTAAGCAGTAAATTCAATTATTATCAAAGGGTTGGCGCAACCTAAAACGCAAATAAAAATATTAAAATAAAAAATTATCAGGAGATTTAAATAAAATGGCAGATATCAAAAAACTTATTGAAGAAATCAAAGGCTTGACCTTACTTGAAACCAGCGAACTTGTAAAGGCGCTCGAAGAAGAATTCGGTGTAAGCGCGGCAGCTCCCGTAGCTGTAGCGGCGGCTCCTGCAGCAGGCGCAGCTCCTGCAGCGGCAGCAGAAGAAAAGACTGAATTCAACGTTGTTCTTAAAGACGCAGGCGCTAAGAAAATCGACGTTATCAAAGTTGTACGCGCATTCACCGGTCTCGGACTTGTTGAAGCAAAGACCGCTGTTGAAAAGGGCGGCGTGCTTAAAGAGAACGTTGCTAAGGAAGATGCGGAAAAGATTCTTGCAGACCTCAAAGCTGCAGGCGCAACCGCTGTTCTCGAGTAATTAACTTTAAGATAAGTTTAATAAAGTCCGCCGAAGGCAGCGCCTTCGGCGGACTTTTATTAACCGCGTATTTTATTCTCTGCTTTGTAAATCTATAATTGTCGGAGAATCGTTATCCTCGCTCATTTTTTTGGTAATGCGCATAAGTTCGAATCCGTTGCCCTTGTTGCGCCGCACATTGCAGACCATTACGTCCGCGTTGGAGGCAAGCCAATAATTAAGTTTTGCCATTGCAAATTTTTCTGGGTAATTGCTTGCCGCCGGGCAGAAAACTTCGTCGTACACAAAGCCCTTTTTTACGTCGCGCCTGTCCGCGTATGCAGAAACGAAAATGTTTTTGCAGGGTCTGCGGAATTTTTCGGAAAAGGTGCATACCAACCTGTTTGCAATGCAATCGAGGGGACTGTACGCCGTATAATAAAATTCCATCTTGCAGTTTTGCACGGTGGAAATAAAAGCCAAAAGATATATTAACGGACTTGTCTTATCGTCATACCTGCATGGAAACCTTCCGCTGTCGCCGCAAAACATTACTTTCACTGTTTCTGAGTACTTCATAGTGGTATCTTATGTATACATATTATATTATGTGTATGTCTATTTGTCAAGAATTAATTGCCTATATAATGTTCACATTAACTAATGTATACATCAGGTGATTAAAATGAAATTTAGAATTTTGCAAATCTTAGAGGAAAAGGGAAAAACAAGATACTGGCTTTATATGCAGTTGGGTTTAAGTTACAGGAATTTCGATAATTTAATCAATAATAAGACGACGGGAATAAAATTTGCAAACTTACAATCATTGTGCGAAATTCTTGAATGTACTCCCAACGACCTGTTTGAAGATTATCATTGAGTCCGTTTGATTGCGCGCCGCGGTTTTGCATTGAAAACGCGCGGCTGTTTTCTGCGCGTCATGCCGCACCGCAAGCGTTTTTCGACCAAGATTGTTGAAGAGATTTTGATTACAAACGCAAAACGTCTTGACGTACCGCAAGCGTTTTTCGACCAAGGTTGTAAAAGAGATTTTGATTACAAACGCAAAACGTCTTGACGTACCGCAAGCGTTTTTCGACCAAGGTTGTAAAGAGATTTTAATTACAAACATAAAAACGCTTGACGAACCTCTGTTTTAAAAGTAAAATAAAAAGGTATAATTGTACGGACAGGCATTATGAAGATAAAAAATATCAAAAAAATTATACTTTGCCTCATATCGTCGGCAGCTGTCTGTGCCGCCGCGGTTACCGCCGCAGGCTGTAACGCAGAAACCGCCCATCCCGAGGTTTGTATAACATATGAATTCAACGGCAAAGAGTACGCCGTAAATTACAGGCTTTACAGGAATATGTATCCTCATACCGTAAAGCATTTTATCGAGCTTGCCGAAAATAATTTTTATGACAACCTTGTAATCCACGATTATAAGACCAACGACTGGTTTACCGGCGCATATACCTACTACGCGGAAAGCTATGCCGCAAATGTCGGCAATGCCGGTCAGATGGTGGAATATTTCGAAGCGCAGTCAAAAGAAGACGTATATGTTCAGCTTTTCAAAGCGGGCAAACTGACTTCTTCCGTATATTCGCAACTGCGCTATGACAAGAACGGCAACGAATACGTTGACGAAGCTGACGCGCTTCCTACCGTTTTGGGCGAGTATAAAAATAATATTCAGCAAGAGATTGAAAAGGGCGCGCTCACTGCGGATTACGGTTGCCTTAAAATGTATCATTACGAAAAGGAAAGCACCCAAAAGCTTTATGTGAAGCCCACTTCCGACCAGATTATTCTTGCCGACTACAAGACTAATTGCGCGACTTCGCTCTTTGCTTTGCAAACGGGTTCGAGCTCTTCGTATTCTGCGGCTAATTATGCCGTGTTCGCTCAGCTCAACGGTACCGAAACTTTCAACGATTTCGTTGAAGACGTTAAAGATTATATTTCCGAGTATCACGGCGGTACGGCAAGCGATTTCTATACGGTGCTCAGCGAATCTGTAAGGGTTGATAACTTTGACGAGTTTTCGAATAAGCCTGACAGCGACAAGGGTACGGCGGTTTCTTTCAACGTTCCCAAAAAACCTATTGTCATAAAGACAGTCAAAGTCACCAAATATTGATTTTAAAAATTCAAAGCCTGCGCATATACAATGCGCAGGCTTATTTCTTTTTTTAATAAAAGCTTGCTTTTGCCTGTATTTTGGGTTACAATATTAAAAAGAAGTAAGAGGTTAAGTTATGGGTTCGATTAAAGAGTTTTTTGTAAATCTTCCCCTTTGGGTATATATTGCCGCAGGCGCGGCGGTTGTATTTATTATAGCCGTTATAATTGTTGCAGTCTGCGTAGGCAACTCAAAAAAGAAAAAGAGCGTCGCTAAGGTAGAAGAAGCGCGGTCCGAAGAAACTCTTAGCGAACTTTCTGAAAATTGTAACGATACCAGAACGGTTGAGGAAGAGAGGCAAACCGCGGAAGAAGTTTACACGACCCAAAAGGTTGAAGAGGTTCAGCCTGAGGAAGAAACCGCGGCGGCGGAAACGGCAGAGGAAAAGAAACCTGCGGCAAAGAAAACTTCCGCCCCTGCTAAAAAACCTGCGGCTAAGTCTTCGGCTTCCAAACCTGCGGCGAAGAAAGAGGATGCTAAACCTGCGACCAAGACGTATCATATTTCAAAGCGCAAGGAAAACAATATGTGGCAGATTAAAGCTGCCGGCGGAGCTAAAGCGATAAAGCTTTTCAAAACCCAGAAAGAGGCGATTGACTATTGCAAGACCCTTGCCGACAATCAGGACGCGAACATTATGATACATAAAGAGGACGGTTCATTCCGTAAGCTTACATATTGATTGCAAAGTTTTGAAAATAAAGTTTGAAAGAATTAAATAAGAAATATAAGGCGCAAGCGGAAGTTATTTTGCTTGCGCACTAAAATTAAATAGGAGTGTGGAATAATGTCTAAAATTGATATATTTTCGGGATTTTTAGGAGCAGGCAAAACTACGCTGATAAAAAAACTAATTAAAGAAGCGTATGCAGGCGAAAAGCTTGTTTTAATCGAAAACGAATTCGGCGAAATAGGAGTTGACGGCGGATTTTTGCAGGAAGCGGGCATACAGATTAACGAACTCAATTCGGGCTGTATCTGCTGTTCGCTTGTAGGCGATTTTGCGAAAGCGCTTGAAAAGGTGGAAGCCGAATATCATCCCGACCGCATACTTATCGAGCCGTCGGGCGTGGGCAAGCTTTCGGACGTAATCAAGGCGGTTGAAAGCGCAAATCTCAAACACAGTGAAATTAATTCTTATTCGGCGGTAGTGGACGCGGCTAAATGCAAAATGTATATGAAAAATTTCGGGGAATTTTTCAACGACCAGATAGAGCGCGCATCCTGCATAATTTTCAGCCATGCCGATGTTGCCGGTACGGAAAAACTGAATAACGCGGTTGAACTTGTCCGCGCTCATAATCCTGCGGCGACAATCGTCACAACCCCTTGGAACGAGCTTGACGGCAAGGAGATTCTTTCTGCTATGGAACACGCCCACACCCTTGAAAGCGAGCTGAAAGAGCTTGAAGAGCAGGGACATCATTGTTGTCATGGTCATCACCATGAGGAAGACCATGACGTGGAACATCATTGTTGCCACGAACATCATCATGACGAAGAGCACGGGCGCGGACATCACCGCCATAACGGCGACCATTGTTGCGGCGAAGGTCACGTACACGGTGAAAGCGATTGCTGTCATGGTCATCACCATGAGGAAGACCATGACGGTGAACACCACTGCTGTCACGGTCATCATGACGACGAACACGAGCACGGACACTGCCACCACGATGAGCACGCGCACGGCGAAGAACACGAACATTGTCACCACGAGCACGGGCATAGCCACGAACATCATCATCACGCAGACGACGTTTTCACAAGCTGGGGCGTTGAAACGGGCAAAAAGTTCAAAAAGGAAGAACTTGAAAAAATGCTTTCAAGCCTTTCGGATATGGCGCGCTTCGGAATGGTTCTGCGCGCGAAAGGCATAGTCGCCTGCGAATGCGGAAAATGGCTTCACTTTGATTACGTTCCCGACGGTATAGAAGTGAGGGAGGGCGCGGCTTCATATACGGGCAGGCTGTGCGTAATCGGTTCGCAGATTTCCGAAGAGGAACTTAAAAAGCTTTTCGGCGTATAAAGGATGATTATGGGCGAAAATTCTGAAATAAACGTATATCTGTTTTTGGGTTTTTTAGAGAGCGGAAAAACCAAGTTTATACAGGAAACTCTTGAAGACTCGCGTATGGATACGGGCGAGCGCACCCTTCTGCTTGTCTGTGAAGAGGGCGAAGAGGAATATGTTCCCGACCGCTTCAACGTAAGATACGTTACAAAAGTGACGCTTGAAAGCGCTGACGAACTTACGGCGGAGAACCTCGCCGAACTGACAAAAAAATACAACGTTACGCGAGTTATAGTCGAATATAACGGAACATGGCTGTTGCAACAGTTTTTTGACGCTATGCCCGAAAATTGGGTCATTAACCAGATTATGACCTTTTTCGACGCGACGACTTTCCTAAATTACAACGCAAATATGCGCCAGCTTGTTTTTGACAAAATCCAGATGACGCAGATGGTTGTTTTCAACCGCTTCAAGGGCGAATACGCGCAGATGGATTTCCATAAAGCGGTAAGGGGAATATCAAGACGCCCCGATATAATTTACGAATATATCGGCGGAAAAGTGGAGTATGACGAAATAGAGGACCCGATGCCTTTTGACGTCACCGCGCCCGTGATTGAAATCGAGGACAGGGACTTTGCCTGGTTCTATCGCGACCTTGCCGAAAAGACGGAAGAATACGTCGGTAAAAAAGTGCGCTTTAAAGGTATGGCAGCAGTTTCGAAGCGCGTGCCTAAGGGGTATATAGTTCTCGGCAGGCATATTATGACTTGTTGCGAAGCCGATATATCCTACGACGGTTTCGCCGTAAAAATCGACAAGCTGTTAAGCGGAGTGGAAACGCGCGACTGGCTGACGGTCACAGCCGTTATAACCGTAGAAAACAGCCCCGTTTACAGGGGCGAGGGACCTGTGCTTATAGCAGAAAAGGCAGAACGCGCCGAACCTCCCGAAGAAATAGTCGTAACTTATTATTGACAGTGATTTTCCGCCCTGCGGCTTATAAAAGCCGCAGGGCGGTTGTTTTTTAAAATATCTTGTAGTATCTGAAATATCAATATAAATCTGGCGGCAACCATGCCTTGTATTTTGAAAACATCTTGTAAATGTCTTAAAAACCCGTGAAAATTAAAAGCGTTTACTCGTTTTTCTCTGTCTATATAAACAGTTTTTATTCGAAAGCCAGGAAAAAGCCCGTATGAAACAGTTTACGGGCTTGGCGGTCATTTTACGGCGTTACTTCAAGTTATGCGTTTTTGATATAATGTATATCTTAAATTATTATTTTACATTATAGAATTAAATGTTATAATAAAAGAACAAATGATAAAGGGGGCGGCTATGAATATCTGGCACGATATAGACGAAGAGCGCATATCGGAAAACAAATTCGAAGTACTTATAGAAATACCCAAGGGTTGTAAAGCAAAATACGAGTTGGATAAAGAAACAGGGCTTTTGCGGCTCGACCGCGTGTTGTACACTTCGACCGTTTACCCTGCAAACTACGGGTTTATTCCCAAAACCCTTGCCGACGACGGCGACCCGTTGGACGTTTTGGTCTTATGCAACGAATCTATTTACCCTATGACGCTTGTAACCTGTATGCCGATAGGCGTAATAAAAATGGTGGACGGGGGCGAGCTTGACGAAAAAATTATTGCAGTTCCGCTTACGGACCCCAATTATAAGCATTATTACGATATAAAGGAATTGCCAAAACACATTTTCGAAGAGATGATGCACTTTTTCGAAGTGTATAAAATGCTTGAACACAAAACGACTACCGTTAAGGAAATTTGTCATAAATACGAGGCGATAGAAATTATAAGAAAGTGCATTGCCGCTTATAACGCCGCGTATAAAAAATAGTCATTATTTTTCTCCATTTGTTTAAAGCCCCGTAAACTGTTATGTTTACGGGGCTTTTTTTATATGTCTTTGTTTTTAGCGTAAGCCGTTACCATTTTTGCTAACTCGCGCGAGGCGTTTGTCTGCGGATGGTGAACGTCCGTTATCATACAAATACTTCTTTCGGGCAGGTCGGTATCCGTCGTCACGCGGAAAACTTCCCCTCTGTCAATAGCTTCCTGCGCCATTCCCTGCGGAACAAAGCCCAACCCGAAATTGTGGCTAATCATAGGCACAAGCAGGTCCGCGCCGTCCGCTTCGATATCGGGAGAAATCGCAAGTCCTTTATCTGCAAAAATATCGTCTATAAACTGCCGTAACTGCATGCTGTGTCTTAGGCAGACGAAAGGATAATTTTTTATATCGGCAAGTGAAAGCGTTTTGTCTTTAAGTTCGGTAAAGCTTTCGCCTGCGATTAAAATATCTTTAAACGAATTAACGGTGACGGTGTGCAGGGGTTTTGAAACAGTGCAAGGGGTTGAGACAAACGCAAGGTCGACAATTCCATTTTTAAGCTTTTCAATCATAGCGTTGCTCGACCCCGTATTGATTTTAAACTTTACCTTGGGATGTTTAAAGTGGAAGTTGTTCAGAAAATCGAACAGAAAGCAGTGCAAAGCCGTAACCGTCGCGCCTATGTAAATGGTTCCCTCTTCCGCGCTGATAGAGCGGCTGACCTCGTTTTCGCCCTTTATTAGCTGGTTGTGCGCAATATTGACGTAATCGTAAAGTTTTTTGCCCTCGTGAGTAAACTCCACGCCGTTTTTCGTCCTTATAAAAAGTCTGCATCCAAGCTCCGTTTCAAGGTTCTGCACGGCGCGCGTCACAGCAGGCTGGCTTGAATATAATTCCACCGCCGCCCTTGTGATGTTTTTGTGTTTGCCTACATAATAAAAAATTCTGTAATACTCGTAATTCATATTTAATTATGCACCTGTGTTATGATTGATATATAATATTATCATTTTACATTATAGCAAACTGAGTATATAATGTAAATGAAAAATGAAAGAAATTTTAATAAAAAGTTATTTATTAACATTTTGAAGGAGAATATATGAATTACAGAGAACAGTCGCTTAAAAAGCATGCCGAATGGAAAGGTAAAATAGAAACGGTTGCGCGCGTACCTGTGGACAGCAGAGAGGCGCTTTCGCTTGCGTACACGCCCGGCGTTGCCGAGCCCTGCATGGCGATACATGCGGATACCGAAAAAAGTTTCGATTTGACGCGCCGCTGGAATACCGTGCCCGTAATAACCGACGGCACCGCGGTGCTCGGTCTCGGAGATATCGGTCCCGAAGCCGGCATGCCCGTAATGGAAGGCAAGTGCGCTCTTTTCAAGGCGTTCGGTAACGTGGACGCATATCCCATATGCTTGAAGACAAAGGATACGGAAGAAATAATAAGAACGGTTAAAATAATGGCAGGCTCGTTCGGCGGAATAAACCTTGAAGATATTTCCGCGCCGAGGTGTTTTGAAATAGAAACAAGGTTAAAGGACGAACTCGATATCCCCGTGTTCCACGACGACCAGCACGGTACGGCTATCGTTTCCGCCGCCGCGCTTTTAAACGCTTTGAAACTTGCGAATAAAAAGATTGATAAAATAAAGCTTGTTATAAACGGCGCCGGCGCCGCAGGAATAGCCATCGCCAGATTCCTTATTAAATTAGGCGTTGCAGACGTTACGATGTGCGATTTGAAAGGCGTTGTCTGCGAGGGGTGCGATTGGCTCAATCCGGCTCAGAAAGAGATTGCGACAATTACCAACAAGGCGCGCTTAAACGGAACGTTAAAGGATGCAATGAAAGGCGCCGACGTATTTATCGGCGTTTCGGGTCCCCATTGCGTGACAAAGGAAATGGTTTCTTCAATGGCTGACAAACCCATTCTTTTCACCTGCGCAAACCCCGTACCCGAAATAGAGCCGCAGGACGCTTTGGACGCAGGCGCTTATATCGTTGGCACGGGTTCTTCAGAGTATCCCAACCAGATTAACAACGTTTTGGTCTTCCCTGGGCTTTTCAGGGGCGCGCTTGACGTAAGGGCGAGGACGGTAAACACCGAGATGATGATTGCCGCGGCAAGGGGAATAGCTTCCTGCGTTTCCGACAAAGAGCTTTCGCCCGATTATATTCTGCCCTATGCTTACGACAAAAGGGCGCACGAGGCGGTTGCGAAAGCGGTTGCCGAAGCGGCAGTTAAAACGGGAGTTTCAAAACTGTAAAATTTAAAAAAATTTTTTATCATGTCCCATAATAAAAAGGCAGGGTATGCGTCAGCATACCCTGCCTTTTTATCATGTCCCATAATAAAAAGGCAGGGTATGCGTCAGCATACCCTGCCTGTGAAAACATCTATTTGTTATGAAAAAATTTCTTTTAACGGTAGCGTCCGTTTTTATCGTAGCTTTTGCCGCCTTAACGGCGGCAGGATGCGGAGGTAAGACATCGGGCGGAAAAACCGAAAAAATTCTGTTTATAGGCAACAGCTTCACTTATTACAGCGATGTCCCTGCGATTTTTAAAGAAATCGCCGATTCGGCAGGTAAAAAAGTAAGGGTTGAATCTGTGACCCAAGGAAGCTGGAACCTTTCCAAATTTGCCGACGAAAAGGATGAGTACGGAAAACAGGTTGCCAAGAAACTTGCCGTCGAGGACGAGTATTCGGCAGTTGTTTTGCAAGAGCAGAGCACGCGCCCTTTGGATAATTACAGCGGTTTTTTGAGCGGCGCGCGCAAACTCGTCGAAAAGATAACGTCCTCGCAGGAAAACTGCCGTATTTACCTTTACTCCACATGGGGATATGAAGAGGAGGCTGCCGCAAGGCAGATGACCGTTCCCGAAATGGAGGGCGAAATAAGAAAAGCTTATCAGAAAGCTGCGGCGGTGCTGAACGTAAAAGTGTCGTATGTCGGCAAGGCGTTTTCTGCTGTATACACACAGTATCCGCAGTACAATCTGTATCACAGCGACGGAAAGCACCAATCGTATACCGGCGCGTTTCTGTCGGCGTGCGTGCATGCGGCGACTATTTTGAATTTAAACCCCGAAACACTGTCGTATACGGGCAAGCTGGACGCGCAAACGGCTGAAGTTTTGAAGTCCGCCGCCCAAAAGGCAGTAAACGGGGATTGAATATAAACGTTAAGGGAGGAACAAAAATGAAGAAGCACTTTTTAGCCGCGGCGTTTGCGATAATTATGTGTCTTACCGCGCTTGCCGGCTGTTCGCTTGTGAGAGGTTTTGAAAAAGACGTTTATGTCGTTTTCAATATCGACGGCGAATATTACGACAGCTGCACGGTGAACATTTTCAATAACGGCGTGATAGCGCAACCCGAGGAACCCAAAGGAAAAAGGTTCAAGGGCTGGACTGTTCAGACGGAGTGGACGGTAGAGGAAATACCCACGCTTGAACTTTTGGAAAACACGAGAATTATCCGTTACGACGATGTCAAGGACCTTGTGGAAAAAGGTAGCGAATGCGTAGTGCTTAACGGGGTTTTCGCCGATATAGTCCGCCACGACCTTAAAATTGCGTGGTACGGAAAATCGGATACTTCGGGAATAGACGAAGCGTATATGGAAGAATTTAAAACCAAATTGTACGGGCACCTTACTTCGCAAAGTTATACGCCTGAAAGTATGGATATAGTTTTCCAGCCTTATGACGGAAACGTAAGCAGTTCATGCGGCGCTATTAAGAAAGACGGCGACGTGGATATTATGTTGGGCTGGAAAAGCGTAAGCGGCGCGCAGTGGGTAAAGGGCGAGGATTATCTGGACGAAGTCAACTTGCCTAAACTCGGCTTAAATATAACCGACCGTCGCGCGCATAAACTTTACGATTCCGAGCTTGTAAATCTTGTCTACGATTGGATACAGAAAGAGTACGGCGAACCCGTTGTTGACCCTACGCCCGATCCTGACCCCGAGCCTACGCCCGATCCCGACCCGTCGGAAAAACCTAATCTTGTTATAGGCTGGTGGGATTATTCTTCGTCCGGACTTACCAAAGAAGTTATGGATAATGCGGTAATAGCAATTACCAATTATTTGGTGACTGAAAAAGGCTATTCGGTCGATAATTTGACAATTGAGATAAATGCTTATTCTCAGAATAAAGTTGCCGATGTTGCGGCGGCGGTGAACAGCGACAATAACGTCGACATAATGTTCGGGTTAAAAGCTTATACGGGAATAGAGATTGCTAAAAAGATTGATGATGTGCAAATGGGCGGTTCGTTAGACAGAAGAATTCTTTTGTTAAAAAGAAGCACAAGTACCGTAGCAAGCGACGTGTATACATGGTTTGAAACAAACGAAGACGCGCGTAAACTGTTTGCGCCGTCGGTATAAGGGGGTAAGGTATGTACTTGAAGAAAAAGCTTTTAAAAGCCGCTTCCGTATGCTCTTATGCGTTTACGGCTCTGTGGTTTGTTGTTGCGGCGTGTTTCTTCGCGCTGTCGGACGCGCTTTACTGGATGTTTGCGGTATTCGCGCTGGTAAGCCTTTATAGCGGTTTCGTAGTTACGTCCGTAAGAGAAAAGGCGGAAAGCGTAACTCTTGCAAAAAAAGAAAATATAAAACTTTTGGTATGCTGGATTCTCAGCATAGTATGTCCCCCTGCGTTTGTGCTCAACGGTTTAGCGTATTTCCGCAATAAGGAAGACGAAATAGTTACCGTGCGCAGAAACGTTGAGGCGGAAGCGTCCGCGCAGGAAGAGCCTGCTTTAAACGTTTCGCAAAAACCTAAGACAAATAAAGTCAAGGCGTTTTGCAAAAAGAAGAGTTTTATTACCACATGCGTTTCTTTGGGACTGATTTTCATATTCGGTTTCTGCGGAATGCTATTCGAAACTTCGGGCTTTTCGGTGGAGGTTAAAGACTTTACTTTAACGCGTGAAATGACCGAAAAGTACGGCAAAGAAGAAGATTTTGTTATAACGGACGAGGCGGAATACTCGGCGACTATGTATAAACCTAAGACCGCAACGGAAGAAAACCCTGCGGCGGTGGTATTTGTGCTTCCCGGGTTCACGCGCACTAAGGCTACGATGGCGCAGTACTGCATCGAGCTGTCGCGCCGCGGCTTCGTCGTGTTCTGTATGGACCCCGGAGCGCAGGGCGGAACTACCGCGCCCGTAAAGGATGAGGATAATTATTCTTCCACAAAGGGCGCGAACGGCGTTGAATATCTTGTTCAGTATGTTTACAACAACACCGATGATTATAACTTCTGCGATAAGACCCGTTTCGGCGCGGTCGGTCACTCGGCGGGCGGCGGCAACGTATGCACCCTTGCCTCGGATATGGCAGGCAAAAACTATGAAGAAAGCATTATAAAATCCGTTTATATTTCGGGTTATATAAAGAGTTCTTCAATCGCTAAATATAAGGATTTACGTTGCAACGCGGCAATGTCTTACGCATACTATGACGAGGGAGCGTTCCGTTACCGCACGGACGCGGACGAACCTTTGGAAGTCGCAGGACTTAAATTCATAAACAACGTCAACGGTGAAAATACCAATTCTTATTCCGAGCTTTCATACGACTACGGCTACGGCGATATGTCAGACGGCACTTACAGGGTTGTACACCGCGAGAATACAAACCACTGTTTCGAAATGTACGATAAAACAAGCATTGCGAATACTGTAAAATTCTTTGACGAAAGCCTTGATATGAATTCCGGACTTGACGGTTTCAGTCAGGTATGGTTCGGGAAAGAGTTCTTCAACGGGCTTGCGCTTGCTTCGGCGTTTACGTTTGTAATTGCGCTTTGCGCCGTACTTATGAATATACCTTTCTTTGCAACAATCAAAAACTCTAAAAAGAAAGCCGCGGCGAATGCGGACACCGAGCCTGCAATGGTTCAGGTCGAGGGTGCAAAACCTGCCGTTATCAGCGGAAGAGCGCACAAGACGGTTGCGCATAAGGTAATATTCTGGTCGTGTATAATTCTTACGGCGATTATAGCCTGTCTTGACTATATTCCCCTTGCAAACCTTTCGATAGAGATTTTTCCCGTACACAACAAGGCGAACGTGTTTACGTTTATGTTCCCTGCGCGTATGGTCAACGCAATACTCCTGTGGGCGGCGATAAACGGCGCGATAGGGCTTGTGATATTCTTCGGAACGACTTTGCTTGAAAACCTTTACGAATACTCCGTTTACAAAATAAAGGGAGTACAGCCCGAATACGATTGGAACAAGTTCAAGGCGATAAAAATAGGCGGAAACAAATGGTACAACGTTCTGTTCAACGTGCTTAAAGCTATTCTGCTTGCATTAATTTGCTTCGGCGCGTTCTACTTCCTTGTACAGATAAGCTACTGGTGCTTCCATCAGGACTTCCGCTTTATGCTCATTTCGGCGGCGCCTCTCAACGCGAGAATGTTTGTGACCGCGCTCGAATATATGCCGATAATCTTCGTGTTCTATATTTCAAACTCTATACGCGTCAATTGCAGTATCGGACGCGAGGGGTGGAAGGAATGGAAAGTTATGCTTGTAAGCGCGCTGGCAAACAGCGTAGGGCTTGCGTTCATATTGCTTATCAATTACGTCTGCTACTTTACCACGGGAACGCCTTTCTACGGGTATTGGGGTGCGAACAACAACGAGGTATGGCTGTTCATAAATATGGTCTTCGGACTTGTCGTAATGATGTTTATACTTCCTATCTTCAACAGGTTGTTCTATAAGATAACGGGAAATGTATGGACGGGCGCGATAGCGTGCTGTATGATATTTGTAATGATGACTATTTCGGCTTCCGTATCCTATATACCTATGTAATAATTGAATGTAATAAATACGCCGCGTCCGATTGGGACGCGGCGTATTTTTAAATTGCAGTTAATAGTTTTTTTGTCTTTAATTCGTGTTTTGTCATTCAAAGCGACAGAAAGAATTCCGTTGGTGCGCTGTTAAGCGTGGAGCCTTTCGGCAGGCTCAGGGTGACAAGTAGTGGGAGAGGGCGCGAAACGTACGCTCTTTTCCTTGTCATTCAGAACGGAGCGTCAGCGCAGTGAAGAATCCCAAAATATTATAAGAGATGTTTCGACTACGCTCAACAAGACAACCGCTAAGACAGGGGGATGTTTCGACTACGCTCAACAAGACAACCGCTAAGACAGGGGGATGTTTCGACT
>CAPMFN010000005.1:9558-131064 GCA_948658045.1 Christensenellaceae bacterium | reverse complement strand
GATGTTTCGACTACGCTCAACAAGACAACCGCTAAGACAGGGGGATGTTTCGACTACGCTCAACAAGACAACCGCTATGACCGAGGGACCCTTCGGTAGGCTCAGGGTGACAATATGGTTAAGATTTGTTTTCGGCGATTATCTTTTCGGCAAGCTGAGGAGGAACTTCTTCATACCTTAAAAATTCGGTTGAAAATTTTCCCTGTCCTCTCGTCATTCCCCTTAAATCGGTTGCGTATTTGGTTATTTCGGACAGAGGAACTTCCGCTGTCACTGTAGTTATAACGCCTTCGGTCGAACTTTCAGAAATTCTTCCCCTGCGCTTCGAAATGTCGCCCATAACGCTGCCCAGATATTCTCCGTCCACCGCGACTTTAAGTTTTACAACAGGTTCCAACAGGACGGGTTTTGCATTTTTCAGACCCTCTTTAAAAGCGAGGGCGGCGGCAGTTTTAAATGCCATTTCCGAAGAATCCACGTCGTGATAGCTTCCGTCGTAAAGCACGGCTTTAAGCCCAGTTACGGGGTAGCCTGCAAGCACTCCGCGTCCAAGGCATTCCCTTAAACCTTTTTCCACCGCAGGTATGTACTGTCTGGGTACGGCTCCGCCCACAACTTCGTCGCCGAATTCGAATTCCTTGTCTGACGGCTCAAAGCGTATTTTGCAGTGACCGTACTGTCCGTGTCCGCCGGACTGCTTTTTGTGTTTGCCCTCGGAGTTGGCGACGGCGCGTACCGTTTCCCTGTAAGGTATTTTGGGCTCAGACAGCTTAACGTCTATGCCGTAGCGCGCTTTAAGTTTTTTTGCAAGCATTTCAAGATGAACTTCGCCCTGTCCGCTTAAAATGAGTTCGCCCGTGTCCGCGCGCTTTTCAACGGAAAAAGTGTAATCTTCTTCGCGCATTTTCGAAAAACCCGAAAACATTTTGTCTTCGTCGCCCTTGACCTGCGCGTTCACCGCAAGGGAAATGGAGGGACGGGGGAAGCGTATGGGGTCGAATTGAATATTCGTGCCCGAAGCGCAAAGGGTGTGATTGGTATCTGTTCCGCTCAGCTTGTTCACGGCACCTATATCGCCTGCTGTAAGCTCGGGCACAAGTTCGGCTTTCTTGCCTTTCAGCATAAAAATCTGACCAATGCGTTCTTCGGCGCCCGTGTTTGCGTTTAGAACGGTCATTCCCGATTTAAGCTTTCCCCTGAAAATTTTAATATAGTTCATTTTGCCCGAATACGCGTCGTAAACGGTTTTAAACACCTGCGCCGCAAAGGGACCGTCCTCTTCGCACGCAACGTTTATGATTTCGTCAGCGGCAAGGTCTGTCGCAAGCGAGTTCTTCCTTTCGTTGGCGGTGGGCATATAGCGGACGATCTCGTCCAGAAGATTTATAACGCCTCTGTTTTGCAGGGCGCTGCCTGCCATAACGGGTATTACGTTGCCCGTTGCAATGCCGCGGCGTATGCCGTGAACGGTATCGTCTTTGGAAAGTTTTCCGTCTTCGAAATACTTGTCCAGAAGAAGTTCGTCGTTCTCGGCGGCTGTCTCCATAAGCGAAGCCTGCATTTCATTCATCTGCGCCGTAAGATTGTCGGGTATGGGTATTTCCTGCGGTCCCTGCGTAGAAAATTTGTACGCTCTTTCCTGAATAGAGTTAACATAACCCGTCATTTTGCCGTCTGAAATAATGGGCAACTGAATGGGGGCAAGCTTGCCGGCGTATTTTTCTTTAAGCGCGTTTACCGTGCCAGTGTAGTCGGCGTTGGGCTTATCCATACCGTTTATAAATATGATAAGCGGTTTGCCTAATCTTAAACAGTACTCTACAACGCTTTCCGCGCCGACGGGAAGAACGCCGTTCGCGCCTATTACAAGCACTGCCGCGCCGCACGCCGCAAGCCCTTCGTGCCGTTCTCCCTCAAAGTCGTAAAAGCCCGGCAAATCCAAAAGATTTATTTTAACGCCTTTCCATACAAGGTACGCAACCGAGGTGTAAAGGGAAAGTTTTTTGCTCTTTTCCAAATCGTCAAAGTCCATAACGGTGGTGCCGTCTTCAACTTTGCCCATTCTGTCGATAATTCCGCCGTTGAAAAGCATAGCCTCGCAAAGGGTTGTTTTGCCCTCGCCGCTGTGTCCTATGACGGCGACATTTCTTATTTCTTTAGCCGTAATATTCATTTTAAGTCCCCTTATCTGCCGCAAAGCGGTTTATAAATACATTATATTATATAAATCTTAATATTTCAATAGGCAATTTGAAAATAAAAGCGGAGCTGAAAATGCTAAAATTTATTTTTGCCGAAAAGGTTGACACGCGTTTTCAATGTGATAAGATTAAACTTAATAAATATTAAATAAAAAATTGCTCGGGAAAGTATTTATGAAAAAGATTTTATGTCTTAGACCTTTACTGCTTGCGTTTGCGGTTTTAGCAGGCTGTTTAAGTTTTTGTATTTTATCTGCGGTTTCATGCCCTCAAAATAACAGACAACAAGAATTGAAAAATGTAAAATGGCAGTCGGGTGCAAACGATTACGGTGTAATTACAATTTACCGTTTTAGATTTCAATAATCTTTATTACGGTACTATTCAATACGGTGACATCAAAAAAGAAATCGCATTTGACTGGTGGAACACCGGATTTCATTTATCGGAAGTTGATTTATACGGCAGAGTAAAGCAGACTTATACTTCTGGCGGAGTGTATGACATAATCAAAGACGACGAAGTCGTACTTGACTTCGGAGCGGATTATCTATTCGACGGAGCACTCAAAGATAAAAAAATCACTGTAACTGCAAACGCAGTTAATCCACAAAATTACGGTGTGCGAGACCGTAATGAAGTGTGTTGGGAAACTGAAGATAAAAACCTGCAGTTGTTTACTTATCAAACCATGCGAAGATTCAGTGTCGGAACATACGGTGAGAAGAATGTGGTTTCGTATTGGCTTGATAACGAGAAGTTCGAAATATATGAACTTATTGACGGCGTACAGCAGGAAGAGCTGTTGATGTATGGTGCTTGCGAGAGTAACGTAAACATTTTAACGCTTGATTATGTTACTGGCGGTGGCGAAAGCGGAACAGTAACCCTTAACAGCAGAGAGATAGATTATTGGGAAATTCCGCAGGAGACATGGTATCCTGCGGAATCAGCAAATTGAGTTATGTCAGTCAAAACACAGAAGATAATCGTTTTTGTTATATTGATAATTTGTGTATGCTTCTCAGTGGCGTCTTTTGCCGTGCAGTTTTTGCCTGAAGAGCTTTCCGCCGCGGAAATTTATGAAAAATGCCTTAAAAACGTAGTAGAGGTAAAGTCTGTCACCGAAGACGTTGCCGAAAGTTACGGGACAGGTGAAATACTGCACGAAGACGGAACTTTGATTACCAACGCCCATGTCGTTACGTTTAAACGCGCCGATGCAGTAACGGAATTCGAAAATTATTATGTTAGATTTTCTTATGAGGAAGGTTATCGCAGGGCGGAGTTGGAAAATTATGATTCAGATTGCGATTTAGCAGTATTGAAAATAACCGATTTGAGCGGTGCAGTCCTTTCGCCGTTAAAAACCAGCAGTTCGGACGGTTTGAATTACGGTGACAAAATATATGCTGTAGGAAATGCTTCCAATTTCGGAATAGGCATTTTCAGTGGGGCGGTAAGTATTCCTTCAGTTACCGTTGAATTGGACGGTTTAAAGCGAAGAGTAATTCAGTGCGACGTGACAATTGCCGCGGGGAATAGTGGTGGTGCGTTACTTGATAAAAATGGAAATCTAGTTGGCATAACAACGTTCAGAACAAAGGATAATATGAATAATGTAGTTTACGGTATTGTTTACGCAATTCCTATTAAAATAGTTTTGGAATTTATTGATTAAATAATTAAAGCGGCGGCGCGTTGCAACGCGCCGCCGCTTTTTTATACGTTATATTCAACATAAGAATTTTTAAATGGGACAGAATGACAAAATCAGTCTTACAAACCTAAAAGATAATCGGTTGTTACGCCAAAATATTTTGCCAATATAACCACAGCTTGCGCTGTCGGAATTTTTAAACCTTTTTCCCAATAAAATATTGAACTTTGCGTAAGTCCCGTTTCTTTTGCTAGCTTTGCTTGCGACAAACCGTATTCTAAACGCAGTTCTTTTAGTCTTTCACCGATGTTCATATACAAAGTATATAACAAATTTTTGCGTTTTGCTTGAACTATAAACTTGTTTATAGCTAAATTTCCGACATATGGAGGTACGGAAAACTTTTTAATCTTTTTAGTGATTTTTCTTGTAATTTAACAAAAATTCGTATAACATTGTAAAAACAAAAACTAAAAAACTGAGGTAAATTATGAAATCGGTAATTGAAGAACTACTTGAAGGGGAGGCGGCGTATGAAGGCTATAAAAGGTTTAGCGATCTGCCAAAGCTGTCGGGAAATGAAAGCTTTTTATAGCCAAGCGGCAATTTTTTACTTTATAAAAAAAGTTATTCCATATCAGTGATTGACAATCTTTTACCGATATTTTGAGTTATAACGACTGTAAATTAAGGGTTTAGGGAGAGGAGAATATTATGAAAAACAAATTTAAGAAAGAAATAATAGATAATTATTTAAAAGAAAACAAAATTTCAAAAACAAGATTTTGCAAGTTGTGTGGCATAAGTCCTTATACTTTAAAGAAAATTCTGAATAATGAAAACTATGAAATCAGCGCTCTTTTTAAAATCGCAAAAGTGATAGAAATTCAAGTTTATCAAATGTTCTGTAAAGATTAATCAGATAAAAAAACACAGAGGTAAAATTATGGAATCAATAATAGATAAAATACTTGACTGGGAAGCGTCGTATGAAGGATTTAAAGCTACTAAAAAATTTGACGAACTTTCAAAGCAGTTGTGTTCGGTGTATGAGAAACTTATTGAATTGCTGGACGACGATAGGAAAATGCTTTTGGAATCTTTACTGGATTTGGAAAGTCAGATGGCTGCGGAAATGGAAACAGAACATTTTAAAGAGGGGTTCAAGCTGGGTTTGCAAATCGGAGTGGAGGTGTTTAAAAAGTAAAAAATTTATTAAATTCACAAAAAATATGTTAAAAACTTTCAAAAACAATGTTATATTTCATTTTAAAAAGTCCATAAGAAAATATAATACCTACATTTTACGGAAATCCGTCATAATTTTTAACGTCGGTTAAAGTCGAAAAAGGACAAGATATTGGGGGTAAGCTGCAAATAAGGCACAATTATTGTTAAATAATGCAAAAATGCGCAAAAACGGGCTTTAAAAGGGCTGAAAACGCTGAAAAAACCCTTTAAAAACGTTGACTTTCGGCTTGCGCGCATATATAATAGAAAAGCGCGCCAAAAAAGTGTGTATGGAATGATGTGCAAAGTTACTGAAAAAAACGGCAAAAAAGCTCCCGTTACAGATAATTTGCGCTGACAAGTGTGGGGGCGCGACCCCTGCGACTAACCGTGGCTTTTGAAAATTACGCCGCATTGCGGTGTTTTTTAACGGTCAGGCCGCGATACACACGGTTAAGTTGACACGCAATAAAAATTTTTGTTAGGAATTTAGGAGTATTCAGACAATGGCAGGACAGAAAATCAGAATCAAACTTGCAGCTTACGACCACGAACTTGTGGACCTTGCGGCTTCGCGCATCGTTGAAACGATGAAAAAGAGCGGCGCAAAGATATCGGGACCCATTCCCCTTCCCACCGAAAAGGAGATTGTAACCATTCTTCGCTCGCCCCATAAGTACAAGGACAGCCGCGAACAGTTCGAACAGAGAACTTATAAAAGAATTATCGATATCTACACCCCTAACGCAAAGCTTTTGGATACCGTTCATCTGCCCGCAGGCGTGGACATCAAAATCAAGCTGTAATCGATGCGGCGCAACGTTGCGGACGGCTTCGGAATTAAAGCTTTAACGCAGTACGCGCATTACATTATATATAAATATGTCAATATAGATACTCTACGGAAAGCCGCCGACGTTTAAAACGGCGCAACGGCGAAACGCGGTATCTCAAAATATAAAATTTAAAAGGAGAACTTTATCAATGAATAAAGCAATCATCGGCCGTAAAGCTGGAATGACCCAGATATTTACGGCAGAGGGCAAGGTTATTCCCGTAACCGTAGTAGAAGCGGGCCCCTGTCCGGTAGTGCAAATCAAAACTGTCGAAAAAGACGGCTATGCCGCTTTAAAGCTCGGTTTTGACGAAGCAAAGGAAAAGAACTTATCGAAACCCGAACTCGGGCAGTTCAAGAAAGCAGGCGTCAAGCCCTGCAAAGTGCTCAAAGAATTCCGCCTTGCGGATACCGCGTCGTACAATGTCGGCGGCGAAATCAAGGTTGACGTTTTCGCGGCAGGCGACAAGGTTGACGTACACGGCGTGTCCAAAGGTCACGGCTATTCGGGCGTCATCAAAAGATGGAACCAGCACAGGCTCAAAGAAACGCACGGCGTAGGCCCCGTTCACCGCGAACCCGGTTCCATGGGCGCGAACAGCTCGCCTTCAAGGGTTTTCAAGAACAAACGCCTCGCAGGTCAGTACGGTGTGGAAAACGTAACCGTGCAGAACCTCGAAATCGTCAAAGTAGACACAGAGAGAAACTGTCTGCTTATTAAGGGTTCCGTTCCCGGACCCAACGGCGCTGTCGTTACGATAAACGACACCGTTAAGTAAGGAGGTAGAAGATGCCTAATATTAAAGTGTATAAAATGGACGGCACCGAAGCCGGCACGATGAAACTCAGCGACAAGGTGTTCGGCGTCGAATACAACGAACCCCTCATCCATCAGGCGGTTGTAACCCGTCTTGCAAACGAGAGACAGGGCACAAAGTCGACATTGACCCGTACGGAAGTAAGGGGCGGCGGCAGAAAGCCTTGGCGTCAGAAGGGCACGGGTAACGCCCGTCAGGGTTCCATAAGGGCGCCCCAGTGGGTAAAGGGCGGCGTAGTATTCGCACCCAAGAGCCGTGACTTCTCAAAAGATATGAACAAGAAAGCTAAGATAGGCGCGCTTTTGTCGGCGCTTTCCAAAAAGGTTGCCGACGGCGAATTCGTCGTAGTAGACAAGTTGGAAGTAAAAGACGGCAAGACCAAGGAAATGGTTGCTTTCCGCGACGCGCTCAAACTTGACAAATCGGCGGTAATCGTAATGGATAACAACGATGAAAAGGTAATCCTTGCTGCAAGAAACATTCAGAAGCTTTCCACTCTGCCCGTAGCGCAGATTTCCACTTATGAAGTGGTTGCAAACGCAAAAGTCGTTATGACGAAAGCGGCTGTAAAGAAAATAGAGGAGGTCTACGGAGAATAATGTTTGCCGAAGATATAATTTTAAAACCTCTCCTCACGGAAAAAGGTTACGACGGTATAGCGACTAAGAAATATACTTTTATCGTTAAGAAGACCGCGGATAAAAAGCAGATTAAAGCGGCTGTGGAAAAGCTTTTCGACGTAAAGGTTGAAAGCGTAAACACCGTAAACTGCCACGGAAAGAAGAAGAGAATGGGAAGAAACGAAGGTTATACTCCCGACTACAAGAAGGCAATCGTTCAGCTTACCGCTGACTCTAAGGCGATTGAGTACTTCAACTCGTTATCGTAAGGAGGCTCATACAAATGGCTATCAAAAGGTATAAACCTACATCGCCTGCGCGCCGTTTTATGACGGTAAACGCTTATGCTGAGCTTACGGGCGACAAGCCCGAAAGAAGCTTACTGCACGATAAGCGCAAATCGGGCGGCAGGAACAATCAGGGTAAAATTTCCGTTCGTCACATCGGCGGCGGTAACAGAATCAAATACAGAATAATCGACTTCAAGCGCAATAAAGACGGCATCCCCGCAACGGTTAAGTCCATTCAGTACGACCCCAACCGTTCGGCGCACATCGCGCTTCTGGCTTATGCGGACGGCGAAAAGAGGTACATCCTCGCTCCCGTAGGTCTTACGGTAGGCGACAAGGTTATTTCGGGCAAAACAGCGGATATCAAGAGCGGTAACGCGCTCTGCCTTGAAGACATCCCCGTAGGTACCGTCGTTCACGCAATCGAGCTCAAACCCGGCAGGGGCGCGCAAATCGCGCGTTCGGCAGGTATTTCCGCGCAGATTATGGCGAAAGAGGGCGCTTACGCGACCATTAAGATGCCTTCCGGCGAGATGAGGCTTGTTTCGTTGAAGTGCAAGGCTACCGTAGGACAGGTAGGCAACCTCGAACACGAAATAATCCGTATCGGTAAAGCCGGTAAGACGCGCCACTTCGGCATCCGTCCGACGGTCCGCGGTTCGGTTATGAACCCCAACGACCACCCTCACGGCGGCGGCGAAGGCAAGAGCCCTGTCGGACACGCAGGTCCTATGACCCCTTGGGGCAAGCCTGCTTTGGGTTATAAGACGAGAAAGAAGAAGAATCCCACTTCCAAATTCATTTTGAAGAGAATTAATTAAGGAGGAATAAACGATGTCAAGAAGCATTAAGAAAGGACCTTACGCCGAAGAAAGGCTTATGTCGAGAATTCTGGCAATGAACGAAGCCGGCGAGAAGAAGGTTGTTAAAACTTGGTCGAGAGCGACTACGATATTCCCCCAGATGGTAGGGCACACGATTGCCGTATACGACGGAAGAAAGCACGTCCCCGTGTATATCACCGAAGATATGGTAGGTTGCAAATTAGGCGAGTTCGCCCCTACGAGAACGTTCAAAGGACACGCGGCTAAAACCGCCAAGAAGTAAGGAGCGTTGATATGGCAAAGAATATGAACTTAAAAAAGGAAAGAATCGAAGCCAACAAGGACAGACGTCCTTATGCAACGGCTAAGTATTTAAGAATTTCCCCCTATAAAATCAGGACGGTTCTTGCGCTTATACGCGGTAAGTCCGTAGAAGAGGCGGAAGCAATTCTCACCTACTGCAACAAGGGCGGCAGCGAAGAAGTAAAGAAAGTTCTTCTTTCGGCGGCGGCTAACGCTGAACACAACCAGGGAATGGATAGGGGCGACCTTATCGTTTCCGAAGCGTTTGCAGACGGCGGTCCCCATTTGAAGAGAATGCAACCCGTTTCCAAAGGCAGGGGTCACGCAATTTTGAAAAGAACAAGCCATGTAACCGTCATACTTGACGCAAAGAAGGTTTAAGGAGAAGATATATGGGACAGAAAGTTAATCCTCACGGTTTAAGAGTCGGCGTAATATCAGCTTGGGACACTCAGTGGTATGCCGATAAAAAGAATTTTGCTGCATATATCAAAGAGGACAACGAAATCCGTACCTTCTTGAAAAAGAAGTATTACGATGCGGCAATAAGCAAAATTACCATTATAAGAGCTGCCAACAAAATCGAAATAGGCATCTACACGGGGCGTCCCGGCGTGCTTATCGGTAAGGCAGGTTCTGAAATAGAAGTAATAAAGAAAGACCTTTCGCGTCTTACGAAAGGCAAAGTAATAGTAATCAACGTTAAAAAGGTTGATAAAATCGACCAGGACGCACAGCTTGTTGCGGAAGCGGTTGCGGCTCAGCTTGAAAAGCGTGTTTCGTACAGAAGGGCTGTAAAACAGCAGATAGCAAAAGTTTCGAAAGCAGGCGTTAAGGGCGTTAAAATCACCGTAGGCGGACGCCTTGACGGCAGAGAAATCGCAGGAAGCGAAAGCTATCACGACGGTTCCATTCCCCTTCAGACAATCCGCGCCGACATCGATTACGGTTTTGCGGAAGCGCACACGACCTTCGGCGTTCTCGGCATTAAATGCTGGATTTACAAAGGCGAAGTGCTTGACGCCGCAAAACGTCTGATTATTTCAGAGGGAGGCGAAGAGTAATGTTAATTCCCAAAAGAGTTAAACGCAGAATGCAGCACAGGGGCAAAATCAAGGGCACCGCGCAGAAAGGCAACAAAATTGCTTACGGCGAGTACGGTCTTGTTTCCCTCGAAGGCGCAAGAATTACTTCCAACCAGATAGAAGCCGCGCGTATCGCGATGACCAGATTCATCAAGCGCGGAGGCAAGGTTTGGATAGATATATTCCCCCACAAACCCATAACCAAGCACCCTGCCGAAAGCCGTATGGGCTCGGGCAAAGGCTCGGTTGAATATTGGGTAGCTATCGTTAAACCCGGCAGAGTAATGTTTGAAATGGCTGGTGTAAGCGAAGAAATAGCGCGCGAGGCAATGCGCCTTGCAAGCCACAAGCTGCCCGTTAAGTGCAAGTTCGTCGTAAAGAAAGAACTTGAATGCGTTGAAGAAGGCGGTGAAGCCAATGAAAGCTAAGGAAATAATCAATTTAAGCGATGCAGAGCTTTTGAAAAAGCTTCAGGAATTAAAGAGCGAACTTTTCAACCTGCGCTTCCGCCACGCTTCGGGTCAGCTTGAAAACCCCCTTGCAATCAACCTTGTAAAAAAGGACATTGCAAGAGTGAACACGGTAATCCGCAGCAGGCAGTTGAAGGCGTAAGGAGGTAAAAAATGGAAAACAGAACGACGCTCAGAAAAGAAAGAGTAGGTATTGTTGTTTCGGATAAAATGGACAAGACGGTAGTCGTTGCCGTAACCGAAAAATCCAAACACCCCCTCTATAAAAAGACCATTACCAAGACGACCCGTTTCAAGGCGCACGACGAAAACAACGAGTGCGGCGAGGGCGATAAGGTAAGAATTGTCGAAACGCGCAAGCTTTCCAAAGACAAGAACTGGCGCGTTGCCGAAATAGTAGAAAAGGCAAAATAATCAAAAGCCCGAAAGGTTGGGCAATTCCGCTTGGGAACTTACGGCAGTTTATGCAAAACAAACTGTTTCGGGTTTCATCAGACAACGCTATTGCCTATTCGGGTTTAATAAGGGCTGTATGCCTGAAAATAATTAACTTGCAAGATTGCGTTTCGTGTGCAAAGAAGAGCGGGGCGCTCACCTCGCTTATATGTATAAGGCGCAATCCTCTGTGACAGTTGTAAGTAAACATAATAGGAGAGATATTATATGATACAACCCCAGTCAAGGCTCAAATCCGCGGACAACAGCGGCGCAAAAGAGCTTATGTGCATAAAAGTACTCGGCGGTTCTTTCAGAAAATTCGCTAACATCGGCGATGTTATCGTATGCTCCGTCAAAACTGCGGCGCCCGGCGGCGCGGTTAAGAAAGGCGAAGTAGTAAAAGCCGTTATAGTACGCACTAAAAAAGGTATAAGACGCGACGACGGAACGTATATCCGTTTCGACGAAAACGCGGCAGTTATTATCAACACCAACAAGGAACCTCGCGGAACCCGTATCTTCGGACCCATTGCAAGGGAGCTTCGTGAAAAGAACTATATGAAGATTATTTCCCTCGCGCCCGAAGTGCTTTAATTAAAGGAGAAAAGCTATGAACGTAAAATTAAATGACAATGTATTAGTTATCTCCGGCAAGTATCAGGGAAAGACGGGCAAAGTTTTGGCTACGTCCCCCAAGAACGGCACGGTTACCGTTGACGGAGTAAACATTCACAAGAAAGCCAAGAAGGCAAGAAAAGCCAACGAGGTTTCCCAGATTATCGACATCCCCGCGCCTATCGACGTATCGAACGTTATGGTAGTGTGCCAGGCTTGCGACAAGGCTATCAGGGTTAAACACTCTGTGGAAAACGGCAAGAAAGTAAGGGTTTGCCCTAAGTGCGGCGCAGTTCTCGACAGCGCATACGCAGGCAAGGCAGGCAAAGCAGCGAAGAAAGACGAAGCACCTAAGAAGCGCGTAAGAAAACGCGCCAAGAAAGACGAGGTTGTTGAAACCGAAGCGCCTGCAACCGAAGACAAGGCTGAATAAGGAGGGTAACAATGGCTACTAAGAAAGCGGTAAAACAAGATAAAGTTTATAATTCCAGAATGCTTGAAAGCTACGTTAAGGACGTATGTCCCGCCCTCACCCAGAAGTTCGGTTACAAGAACCCTATGCAGGTGCCCAAGCTTGTTAAAATTATTTTAAGCTCGGGTCTCGGCGACATAAAAGACAACGCTAAGTCCATTCAGATTGCTCAGAACGAAATGAAGATTATTTCCGGTCAGCAGCCCGTTGTTTGCAAGGCTAAGAAGTCGGTTGCAAACTTCAAGGTAAGAGAGGGCATGCCGATAGGTCTTAAAGTAACCCTGCGCGGCAAGATGATGTACGAATTCTTCGATAAATTCGTTTCCATCGCTCTTCCTCGCGTGCGCGACTTCCGCGGCGTTCCTGCGGACAGCTTTGACGGCAAGGGAAACTATTGCATGGGTATAAAGGAACAGCTTATATTCCCCGAAATCCAGTACGACCAGGTTGAAAAGATCAGGGGTATGGATATATGTTTCGTAACCACTGCAAAAACGGACGAAGAAGCAAGAGAGCTTTTAAGGGCACTCGGAATGCCCTTTAAGAAGTGAGGTAAATTATGGCAAAGAAAGCAATGATAAACAAACAGCAGAAACCTGCTAAATACTCTACAAGAGCTTATACCAGATGCTCAATCTGCGGCAGACCTCACGCAGTTCTGCGCAAATACGGAGTATGCCGTATATGTTTCAGGAACCTCGCTTATAAGGGACAGATTCCCGGCGTGAAGAAATCGAGCTGGTAAGAGGAGGATAAGAGAAATGACAGACCCTATTGCAGATATGCTCACGCGCGTCAGGAATGCGCTTGCGGCAAACAAAGAAACGGTTGAGGTTCCCTCATCCAATATGAAAAAGGCAATTGCCGACATCCTTCTTTCCGAAGGCTACGTTTCCGGCGTGGAACTCAAAGAGGACGGTTACAACGGCAAACTTGTTATAACCCTTAAATATTTAGGTAAGAAAAAGCCCGTTATCAACGGACTTAAAAGGGTATCGCGCCCCGGTCTCCGCGTTTATTCTGACGTGGAAACAATGCCCAAAGTTATGGATGGGCTGGGTATAGCGGTTCTTTCTACCAACAAGGGTATTATGACGGATAGGCAGGCTAAGTCCGCAAACGTAGGCGGCGAAGTGCTTTGCTACATTTGGTAAGGAGGTAATCCGATATGTCAAGAATAGGTAAATTACCCGTTGCCCTGCCTGCAGGCGTGACCGTTACTTTTGAGAACGGACTTCTCACGGTTAAAGGCTCCAAGGGCACGCTCACCCAAGAGATTGTGGGCGATATCAATATCAAAGTAGAGGGCGCGGAAGCTATCGTTGAAAAGACTTCCGAAGCTGTCGGTACGGACGCAAAACACGGACTTTACCGTGCGCTTTTGCACAATATGGTAGTCGGCGTAACGCAGGGCTACACCAAGTCGCTTAAAGTAAACGGAGTAGGTTGGAAAGTCGCAAAACAGGGCAACAAGCTTGTTATGAACGTAGGCTTTTCACATCCCGTAGAGTTTGTGGAACCCACAGGCATAAAGCTGGAATGCCCCAGCCCCAACGAAATCAACGTTACGGGTATCGATAAAGTTCTCGTCGGACAGACGGCGGCGGATATCCGCACCATAAGAATTCCCGAACCTTACCACGGTTACGGCATCGCCTACAAGGACGAAGTCATCGAGCGTAAGGAAGGCAAGACGGGAGGCAAGGGCAAGAAGTAATTCCGTACGCCAAGCCGCGTAAAGGAAGAAAGCCCCGTCGGGGCGCTTGCTCGAAGGAGATATTATGATTAATATGATAGATAAGAACGAGGAACGTCTGAGAAGACACGCAAGAGTGCGCAAAAAGATTAGCGGCACGGCTGAAACGCCCCGCCTCAGCGTATACCGCAGTTTAAATCACATTTACGTTCAGATTATCGACGACGTAAAGGGCGTAACCCTTTGCTCGGCGTCGACAATGGAAAAGGACGTTAAAGCTAAGATAAGCAAAATGACCAAGACGGACGCAGCCAAGGAAGTAGGCAAAGCAGTTGCGGCGAAAGCTGTAAAGCTCGGAATTAAGAGCGTAGTTTTCGACAGGGGCGGCTATATCTATACCGGACGCGTTCAGGCGGTAGCAGACGGCGCAAGGGAAGCCGGACTCAATTTCTAAGGAGCTTATTATGGAAGAAAAGAAAGAAAGACCTGCAAGAAGAAATAACGACAGGCGCAGGCAGGAAGACGACGGCTTAATTAAAAAGCTCATTCAGGTAAACAGAGTTACCAAAACCGTTAAAGGCGGCAGAAATATGCGCTTCGCCGCGCTCGTGGTAGTAGGCGACGGCAAGGGTTCGGTAGGCTATGGAATGGGCAAGTCAAAGGAAGTTCCCGAAGCTATCGAAAAAGCCAACGCACAGGCTAAAAAGAATATGAGAAAGGTTGCCCTTCAGGGTACCTCTATCCCCCACACCGTGCTCGGCACGTTCGGCAGGGGCTCCGTACTTATGATGCCCGCGGCAGAAGGTACCGGCGTTATCGCCGGCGGTCCCGTCCGTGCGGTTATGGAAGCGGCAGGCGTTAAGGATGTAAGAACCAAGTCGCACGGCACTTCCAACCCTATCAACTGCGTTAAGGCTGCCGTTTGCGGACTTTTCGATTTGAAGTCCCCCGAAGAAATTGCTGCCGCAAGGGGCAAGACCGTAGAGGAACTTAAAGCGTAAGGGAGGCAGATTATGGTTAAAGTTACTTTGATTAAAAGTTTGAACGGACAGGTAGAGGGCGTTAAGGCTACGGCTGCTGCTCTCGGGCTCAAAAAAATCCGTCAGTCTAAAACCTTTGAAGAAACCCCTGCAAATATGGGTCAGATTAACAAGGTTGCGCACCTCGTTAAGGTAGAAAAGGTTTAAGGAGCGAAAAATGAGAATAGATACTTTATCGCCTGCAGAGGGCGCAAGAAAGGAATCAAAAAGACTCGGCAGAGGTATAGGCTCGGGCTTGGGCAAGACCTCCGGTAAGGGTCACAAGGGTCAGTGGGCTCGTTCGGGCGGCGGCGTTCGTCCTGGTTTTGAAGGCGGTCAGATGCCCCTTGCAAGAAGAATTCCCAAACGCGGTTTCCACAACAAGTGGGCTACGGAATATACCATTGTCAATTTAAGCCAGCTTAAAGACGTTCCGGCAGGTACCGTAGTGGACTTCGGTTACGTTAGACTTAACGGGCTTGCAAAGGAAGTTAAAAATTCGGTCGGTCTCAAGGTTTTGGGAACGGGTGAAATTAAGGTTGCTCTTACCGTTAAGGCGGCTAAATTCTCGGCTTCGGCTAAAGAAGCAATCGAGAAAGCCGGCGGCACTTGCGAAGTGGTTTAAAACGCATTTCGGCGTTGCGATGCTTTGAACGGCGCGCTGTTTCCGGTAATTTACGCAAAGTAAACTTGCTGAAAAATTTACGCGCTTTTCGGTTTTGTACGCTTTATGCTTTTTAATCGGGGTTCATAGCCCCGGATATTCACGAAATTTTACGCCTTGAACAGGCGAACATTTGCGTGAGGAGATTAATTTATGTTTGAAACAATAAAAAATTGTTTTAAGGTCAAGGAAATAAGGAAGAAGATTTGGATAACCTTGCTTCTTCTGTTCATCTTCCGTTTGGGCAGCTATATTCCCGTACCGGGAATTAACCCCGAACAGTTCGGCGAAGCCATTTCCGACAACAGCTTTCTGAATATAATGTCGTCCATTACGGGCGGTTCGCTTGCCAACGCTACGCTTTTTGCGCTCGGCATAAGCCCGTATATCAACGCGTCCATTATCATCCAGTTGCTGACGGTAGGTATTCCTGCATTGGAAAGGCTTTCCAAACAGGGTGAAGAGGGCAGGAAAAAGATTGCCAAAATAACCCGTTTCGTTACGATTATCCTTGCTGTCGCTCAGGCGATAGGCATTATCGTAAACTTCGGCGTTCAGGGCGACGCTTTAAGGCTTTCCGTGTTCGGTTTCGTTCCCGGCGGCATCAGTGAAACTGCGGCGCAATGGGTTGCTGGCATATTCCTTACGGTCGTATACACAGGCGGCGCTATGCTCGTTATGTGGATAGGCGAAAGAATTACCGAATACGGCATTTCAAACGGTATTTCCCTCATAATCTTTGTCGGAATTATTTCCACGGCTGGTCTTACGATTCTGAACAAGTTCCTCGGAATATTCGGCGTCGGTGATTTTGCTGAAGGCGGTATTACGAATATTTGGGAAATTCTCGGTTTCGTGCTTTTGACCGTTGTCGAGTTTGTCGCGATTGTAACCGTTGACCTTTCGGAAAGGAAAATACCCGTCCAATACGCAAAACAGGTAAAGGGCAGGAAGATGTACGGCGGACAGTCCTCTGTAATTCCCATAAGAATTGCAGGTTCGGGCGTTATGCCTCTTATATTCGCGTTCGCGCTTATTTCTTTCCCCCAGATGATTATAAGTTTGTTCTGGCCCAACAGCGCGGCAAACACTAACATAACTATCTGGTTCTCGGGTCAGGGCGCTTGGTACGGTCAGCTGATTTATATGATTGTACTCTGTCTGCTCATATTTGCGTTTGCGTTCTTCTATTCGTCAATGCAGTTCAATCCCGAAGACGTTTCAAAGACAATACAGCAGAACGGCGGCTTTATTCAGGGTTTCCGTCCCGGTAAACCTACCGCTGAATATTTAAAGAAAATCAACAACAGAATTACCCTTTTCGGAGCGATTTACCTTTCGCTGGTCGCGTTCATTCCCTCGATACTTTCGATGGTGCTGTCGGCGACTCTGCCTAATATGGACCTTTCGCTTCTGTCGGTGTTCTCAACTACGGGTATACTTATCGTGGTATCCGTTGCGTTGGAGCTTGATAAACAGCTTCAAAGCCAGCTTATGATGAAGAACTATAAGGGTTTCCTGAAATAAAACAAACAACAATTTACTTTGCAATATGCCGACGCGCTGCGGAATTTAGGTGTTCTTACGGAAAGTAAGGGTTATCGTTTCCTTGGCGCGCGGACTTGCCTGTTAATAAGCTGTTTAAACAGACTGAAAAAAATATTTTATTCAGGTGAAGAAATGAACCTTATTCTGCTCGGAGCGCCCGGTGCCGGCAAGGGCACGCAGGCAAGTAAAATTGCTGAAAAATACGGAATAGCGCATATTTCCACCGGCGATATTTTCCGCACCAACATAAAGGGCGGAACGGAAATCGGCAAGCTTGCTAAGTCGTATATCGACGCAGGCAAACTCGTTCCGGACGAAGTGACGTGCCGTATTGTAATCGACAGATTGCAGGGGGACGACTTAAACGCCGGCTATATGCTTGACGGTTTTCCGCGCAACGTATATCAGGCGGAGGAACTTGATAAGTTTGCTTCAATTGATTTGTGCCTGAACATTGCCGTGGACGAAAGTCTTTTAATGGACAGAATATGCGGCAGAATGGTCTGTAAGTGCGGCGAAAGCTACCACGTTTCAACGCTTAACGGTTCAACCGTGTGCGTAAAGTGCGGCGGTCAGCTGTACAGGCGCGCGGACGACAATCCCGAAACGGTCAAGTCGCGGCTGGAAACTTACAATTCGCAGACAGCGCCTTTAATTGACTATTATGCGGCACAGGGCAAGCTTAAAACGGTTGACGGCGGCAAGGGTTCGCCCGACGAAATATTTGCCGAAGTCTGCAAAGTTTTAAACGAATATGGTAACCGTTAAAAATCAAAAAGAAATAGACTTAATGCGCGAAAGCTGCCGTATAGTCAAGGAAACGCTCGACTACGTCGGCAGAAACATACGCGCAGGAATGACCACAAAAGACGTGGACGGTTTGGTCTATAAATACATAACTTCCTGCGGCGCGTATCCGTCCGAACTCGGTTACGAGGGATATCCTGCAAGTTCGTGTGTTTCCGTAAACGAAGTTGTCGTACACGGAATCCCCGGCGACAGGGTTATACAGGACGGCGATATAGTCAGCGTCGATATAACTGCCGAAAAGAACGGGTTTCACGGCGATGCCGCAAGAACTTATCTGATAGGCAACGTATCGGAAGAAAAAAGGCAGCTTGTCAAAGTTACCGAAGAGTGCTTTTTTAAAGCGGTAGAGGGTTTGCGCGCAGGCGTACCTTTATACGATATAGGATATGCGGTTCAAAGCCACGCCGAAAGCTTCGGTTACGGAGTAGTCCGCGCCCTTACGGGACACGGAATAGGCAGAAGCATGCACGAGGACCCTGCGGTGCCCAATTACGGCAGAAAGGGAACGGGTATGCGGCTCAGGGCAGGCATGACGATTTGTATAGAGCCTATGATTAATATGGGAACCTATAAGGTTTACCAGAGCGGCGACGGGTGGACGATTTCCACCGCCGACGGCAAACCTTCGGCGCATTACGAAAATACAGTGCTTATAACAGAGGACGGAGTGGAAATTCTGACTCTTTAAAAGGTAAATTATGAAAGTTACTACCCCTGCCGTAGGCGGCATATGCCAAAGCAAACAGGGCAGAGACAAAGGCAGATATTATCTTATATCGGGCGTTGAATCTGACGGCGCGGTTCTTGTCACGGACGGCAATTTCAAAAAACTTGCAACGCCTAAGAAAAAGAATCTGAAACATTTGCGGCTTTTGCCCGAAAAGGCTGAAAGCATCGCGGTGAAACTGTGCGAGGGTAAGCAGGTATACGATACCGAAATTTATTCCGCGCTTAAAAACTACAACTACCCCAAACCCGTTGAAAGCGGCAAAATATAAACTTATACGCAATTAAGGAGATAATTATGAAAGTAAGACCTTCGGTAAAACCTATGTGCGACAAGTGCAAGGTTATTAAAAGAAACGGCAAGGTTATGGTTATTTGCTCAAAGAACAAAAGCCATAAGCAGCGTCAAGGTTAAGGAGTTGTAATGTCTAAAGACGACGTTATAGAAACCGAGGGCAAGGTATTGGAATGCCTGCCCAACGCAAATTTCAAAGTTAAACTTACGAACGGTCACATTATTACCGCGTACATTTCCGGCAAGCTCCGCCTTAACTATATAAGAATTATAGAGGGCGACAACGTAAAGCTGGAAATCAGCCCGTACGATTTGACCAAGGGGCGCATTACCTGGCGTTCCAAAAATTAAAGCGTATAAAAGCGCTGTAAACAAAACCGGAAAATTTGCTTGCGGTAACGCGGCTTATAACGGCTTTTTGTCAAACTGCTTTGTATGTTTAAGTTTGCGCGGAAATTTTTTCCGCCACAGTCGGTTTTTTGTGTGTTATAACCCTAAATTAATTGCAATTTTACAAAATTTATGGTATAATACCAAAGCTTTTACGCCTTTTATGGCAAAGAAAACAATTCCGTTTGAATTCTCCGCTCACATTCCTGATACAAGGGCGGGGATTTAACGCGGTTTTAATATACTTTACAAAAATATAAAGAAGGAAGGAAATAAATCAAAATGGCGCGTATTGCCGGTGTAGATTTACCCAGAGAAAAGAGAGTTGAAATAGGTCTTACCTATATCTACGGTATCGGTCTTAAAACTTCGCAGAAAATCCTTAAAGACACGGGCGTTGACCCCGATACGAGAGTAAAGGATTTGGACGAGCAGACCGTTTCCAAATTAAGAGAATATATTGACCACAATATAAGGGTTGAGGGCGAACTGCGTACTGAAGTGTCGCTCAATATCAAACGCCTTATGGAAATAGGATGCTATCGCGGCATCCGTCACAGAAAGGGTCTGCCCGTTAGAGGACAGTCCACCAAGACGAACGCGAGGACGAGAAAGGGTCCCCGCCGCACCGTCGCAAAGAAGAAGGGAGCTAAGTAAGGGGGACAAGACGTATGGCAGCACAGAAAAAGCAAACGACTACAAGAAAACGTAGAGAGCTTAAAAAAGTTGACAGAGGTCAGGTTCACATTCAGTCCTCTTTCAATAATACGCTCGTAACCGTTACCGATATGAACGGTAACGCATTAAGCTGGTCATCGGCAGGCAGCCTCGGCTTCAAGGGTTCGAGGAAAGGCACGCCGTTTGCAGCACAGCAGGCTACCGAAACGGCAGTTAAAGCGGCAAAGGAACACGGCTTGCGCTCGGCAGAGGTCTATGTAAAGGGCCCCGGTTCGGGCAGAGAGTCGGCAATAAGGGCAATCGGCGCGTGCGACGTGGAAATAACGCTTATTTCCGACGTTTCCCCCATTCCCCACAACGGTTGCAGACCGCCTAAGCGTCGCAGAGTATAAGGAGGCAGTAGAATAATATGGCAACTTACAGAGAAGCAAAATGCCGTCTTTGCAGAAGAGAGGGCGGTAAGCTGTTTTTGAAAGGCGATAAATGTTACAACGGCAAGTGCCCGTTTGAAAAAAGACCCGTTGCTCCCGGCGCTCACGGCTTAGCGGCTGCGAGAAAGAAAGTTTCCGAATACGGCAAACAGCTCAGGGAAAAACAGAAGGTTAAGAGAATTTACGGCGTGCAGGAAGGTCAGTTCCGCGCGTGCTATGAAAAAGCCGACAGAATGAAGGGCATCACCGGTGAAAACATGCTGTCCCTTTTAGAGCGCAGGCTTGATAACGTCATCTACCGTATGGGCGTGGGCGTTTCAAGGGCTCAGGCAAGGCAGCTTGTAAACCACGGACACTTCCTCGTAAACGGCAAAAAAGTAAACATTCCCTCTTATATCGTTAAGGTGGGCGACGTTGTTACCGTAAAAGAAAGTAAAAATTCAAACAAGTACTTTGAAGCGCTTAAATCCACGAAGGGCGGCAACACCCCCAAATGGCTTGAATTCAACACCGAAAAATTACAGGGAAAAATCCTGGCATTGCCCGAAAGAGAAGATATTGACAGTCAGATTGCGGAGCATATGATTGTCGAGCTGTACTCCAAGTAAAAAGCAAATAAAAAGGAGGAAGTTATATGATCGAAATGGATATGCCTAAAATAGAGGTTGAAGAAAGCGAGGATCAGTCCTATGCAAAAGTTATTGTAGAACCTCTTGAAAAAGGCTTCGGTCTTACAATAGGCAACTGCCTTAGAAGAATACTCTTGTCGGCGCTCCCCGGAGCTGCGGCGCAGGGCATAAGATTTTTAGACGGCAGCGTCAAGCACGAGTTTTCTGCCGTTGCAGGCGTTAAAGAGGACGTTACCGAAATAATCCTCAACATCAAATCGCTTGCTATTAAAACAACAGTTACCGACAGCGACTACGTCAAAGTAGTGCATCTGTATAAAGAAGGTCCTTGCGAAGTTAAAGCGAGCGACATATCGGACGATGCCGAAATCGAAATAATCAACGGCGACGCGCATATCTGCACCGTTGACGAGGGCGGCAAAATCGATATGGAAATCACTATCGGCAGGGGCAGGGGTTACAAAGGCGCCGACCACACCAGAACGGAGCTTTTGGACTACATCCCCGTAGACAGTATCTATACGCCCGTCAAAAAGGTGAACTACTCGGTTGAAAACACCCGTGTAGGACAGAATACCGACTACGATAAACTGACATTGGAAGTTTGGACGAACGGCGCATTCAGCGCAAAAGAAATCGTTTCCCTTGCAGCTAAAATAATGCAGGACCATATTTCTTTGTTCGTAGACCTTTCGGATACAATCAAAGGGCTTGATATTCTTGTTAAAAACGAGGATGACAAGCAGGCTAAAATTCTTGCAATGGCAATCGAGGATATGGACCTTTCCGTCCGTTCCTACAACTGCCTTAAACGCGCAAACATTCACACGGTGGAAGACTTAACCAGAAAGACCGAAGACGAAATGCTGAAAGTGAGAAACCTCGGCAGAAAGTCCTTGGACGAAGTTATTTTAAAACTCGAATCTTACGGGCTTTCACTGTCAAACAAGGAGGATTAACGATATGCCCGGCAAATTGGGAAGAACGGCAGAGCAGAGAGAAGCTCTTTTGAGAAATCAGGCGTCTGAACTTTTGTGGTATGGCAAAATAACCACCACCAAGGCTAAGGCTAAGGAACTTCAACCTTACGTTGAAAAAATCATAACCAAAGCTATCAGAGTTTACGACGACAATGTTGAATTTGACGTAGTTACCAAGGACAAGAAAGGCAAGGAAGTTACCCAGAAGAACGTTAAGGACAGCGCAAAAAAGCTTGCGGTACGCCGTCAGCTTATGGCTAAACTTTACGACCTTCAGGAAGTAAAGCCTTTCGCAGAAAAGAAGTCCGACTTCAAAAAGAGAACTGCGGATATTCAGCATCCTTTAATGGAAAAGCTTTTCAACGAAATAGCGCCTAAGTATGCTCAGCGTGCGGAAGAACTCGGACAGGGCGGCGGTTATACGAGAATTTATCTTCTCGGTCAGCGTCGCGGCGACGGCGCAGAAGAAGCTATTATCGAGCTTATCTGATTGAATTAAATAAAACAGCGGCATTGCCTAACTCCTGTAAGGAATTGTAGTAAGCCGCAGTGAAAGAAAATTAGACGAGGTACATGCTTCGTCTTTTTTTTGATATGTTTTGTCGAGAACCCCCATATTGTAAATGAACTTTATGTAGTAAGCGAAAAAATTGTAATGAATTACTACATTTATAAATCATTTGTCTTTTCGTTAACGATACGTTATAATGACTATAAGATAAATAGGGGACAGAAAAAAATGGAATTTATACTTGAGCCTATTTTAAAGGAAGATGTCGCTAATTTTAAGAAAGATATGCAGGAAGCATTTCAGCAAGGTGCTGTGAAAGAATTCCCTGGTTTGGACGCTATAGTATTGCCTGAAAAGGATATCGACGAGTCTTTGTCCAAGAAAGGTGCGGTAGCTTATAAAGCGATAGTCGACGGAAAAATGTCGGGCGGCGCTATCGTAATTATAGACGAAAGCACACAACATAATCATCTGGACTTTTTATACGTTAGATGCGGAATACAAAGTAAGGGAATCGGACAAAAAATCTGGATTGAAATTGAGAAATTATATCCGCAAACAAAAGTATGGGAAACATGTACTCCGTATTTTGAAAAAAGAAACGTTCATTTCTATATCAATTGTTTAGGATTTCACGCTGTCGAGTTTTTCAATCCATGGCATAAAGATACGAATATTCCCGATGATATGATAGGTGGAGATTATTTTTTCCGATTTGAAAAGTTAATAAAACATTAAGGTTTAAGTTATCCTAAGTACTTTAGTTTAAAGCTCCCGGACAATTTGTCCGAGAGCTTTTTGTTATTGCTTGAAATTGCAACATTTAAAATTTTGATTTTAATGCCCTATGTTAAGCTCGCGTTGTTGCGCTGTTTTTTATTTGAATGCGCATACGTCGGTTTCTATTAAAAGCCTGAGCGCAAATTTGATGCCCAACTTAAAATAAGCGTTGATTTTTTCCTCTTCCATATTGCTATGGGCAATACCTATGTTCCAAAGCAGCTCGTGAAAATCGTTTATCGGCATATCGGGCAGAACTTTTCTGAGTAATTTTTCTATATCTTCTTCATTTTTCAAATACTTCTCGCTGTCCTTTATTTCGCGGCTTATCCCCTCGTCGTCCGATAATAATATTTCAATCAATGATTCATCCATAATTTACACCTTCTTTATTTATTATATGATACAAATATGTATTAGTCAAGCTTTTTGATACTTATTTGTATAAAATGTAACTGAGGTATGCAATGTATAGATTATGCGAAGCTTTAAAGTATCAGCGTGAAAATTCCAAACTGTCACAACATCAGCTTGCAAAATTGACAGGTATATCGCAAGTTAATTTAAGCAGATGGGAAAGCGGAAACGCAATTCCGAGTATTGTTAATTGCGTTAAGCTTGCCGATTTTTACGGAATAAGTTTAGACGACCTTATCGGGCGCACTTTTAATACATAACATAATACTTTGTGGATTCTTCGGCTTCACTTCGTTTCGCTCAGTATGAAATTGCCCGATAAAGGTCTTTAATGTGACAGTATAAATGCAACGCGGTATTTTAGTATTACAGGTGGCGAAAGAATTTTTTTGTGCAGATTTTAAGAGAGTAAAAGAATGCGTTGTCTTTTCCGCTAAAAGTGGCGGCTGTCGTTGTGTTCTGTTTGGTTTTAATGGCTGCCTGTTTGACTGTTGAGGCGCAGAGCGGACGCTTATACTGCATAATTTTTAACGCTGCCTTGTAAACTAATTGTATTTTTTTGACATTTTTCAGCGCTGTGATATAATATAATAAAATATTGAAATATAGGAGTTTTGTATGAACGATTTGCTTAAAACCGTGGACGAGTTTCCGTTGCTTCTCAAACTGATATTCTGTATTCCGTGCATAAACGTATTTTACGGAATATGTCGCATAGTGAAGGGTGCGGTTAAAAACGACGTGGTATGGATTGTGCTTGCCGTGCTTACGGTCTTCCCCGGGGCGTTCTTTATATGGATTCTTGACCTGTTCTGGGTGCTTACGAAAGGGCACGCAATGCTTTTGGGTGAGGAAATGTTTTCATAATCCGCCCGGCGTGCAACGTCAATAAATTGCGGTAAATTTATTGACATATCGGGCGAGTGTGATATAATATATTTATAAACAAAAACAAAAGGAGTTTTTATCATGGCAAACAAAAAGAGCGATTACTTTGGTCTTCCTTACATTGTAAGCGTAATCTGCGCAATCATTCCTTTCACGGCATGGCTTTTCGGCGCTATTACGCGTTTCTCTGAAGGTAAAATCATTGCTGGTATCATTCGTCTTATAGGTCTCGGCTTTATTCTTTGGGTTATCGACCTTATTCTTATGATTGTAAGCAAGCACATTTTGCGCCTTCTTAACATCTAAAAACATAAAACGCCCACGCTTAAGCGTGGGCGTTTAAATTTGTTAAACTTTTATTCGGTCGTAAATTTTGCCGTCTAAGGTCTTAAAGTAAAATGTTCCGTCGCTGTACAGAATATAGCCGCGGCGGCTGTTTTCCTTGGGCAGTGAGGTCGACCCCGGGTTTAAATGTATGTACCCGATATTTTCTTTAACAGGAACGTGGGTGTGCCCTGTAATATAAATATCGCCTTCCGAAAGAGGGGGTACCTCCCTGTGCCCGTGCGAAAGATAAATTCTTTTGCCGTCAGCAAAAATCAGCGCGTATTCGGGCGTTACGGGGAATGGCAGAACCATCTGGTCTACCTCGCTGTCGCAGTTGCCGCGCACGCATAAAATATCCTGTTTAACTTCACTGAGCAATGCCGCAACCGTCTGGGGCGAGTATTCTTCGGGCAGGGGGTTGCGCGGTCCGTGATATAAAATATCGCCGAGAAGCACAAGCTTTGCGGCTTTTTCTTTTTTATACGCTTCCAGAAGAAGCTTGCAATATTTCGCCGAACCGTGTATGTCGGACGCAATCAAAAACTTATCCATACGGATATTATAACTTTTCGGCTTGTCTTTGTCAACGGCTAAATAAGCGGAGAAAGAAGCCTTAAAACAAAGCGCGAGAATTTTTTTGCGCGCGACAGCCTGCCTTCTTGCATTTGCGTGGAAAGCGCAAGGCACTGCTGAAAGTCGAGTTCGGCTTCGTCGCACATCGCGCCGCTGAAAGCCGCGCCGCATTCGTAGTTGAAGTGGGTGGAGCGGAAGTCGAAATTGTAACTGCCGAGAAATACGGAATTGTCGCAGATAACGCATTTTGCGTGCATAAAGCCCGGCGTGTATTCATAAATTTTAACCCCGTAAGGTTTAAGGTTCTGCGCAAATGCTTTTGTTACGGCAAAGGCATATTTTTTGTCGGGAACGTGCGGAATTATTATTTTTACGTCTATACCCCGTTTTGCGGCAAAAGACAGCGCGGAGTAAGTTCTGTCGCTCAAACAGAAATACGGGGTCAGAATATGCACGCGCTCTTTCGCCGAGCTTATGGCGGTGACGTAGGCGTCCTCGCAATAAGTTCTGTAACCGGGGCTGTCATAGAAAGGCAGGCAGTTGTTTTCACCCATTTTAGGGGCTGGCATTTCGTACCTGCCGCGCCACATTGCAAGGAACATTCCCTCAAAAATCTTTGCCGCTTCTCCGCTGACGGAAACTCCGTTGTCTTTCCAGAACCCGTAAGGGCTTTCCAAATTAATATATTCGTCGGCAAGGTTTACGCCGCCTGTGTATGCTATGCGCCCGTCTATGGTTATAATTTTACGGTGGTCGCGCAGATTGATGTTTGCGCGCGGAAAGGGGGGCAGACGGTGGAAAACCTTAATTTCCGCGCCCATTGCTTTCAGGCGTTTTAAATCTTTACGACCTATGCGGAAAGCCGAGCCGACGCCGTCCGCAATAATTTTCACCTCGGCGCCGTTTTTTATTGCATTTTCCAAAGCCGCCGAAAAGCAGTTGAAAAGATGTCCGCGGCTGATTATAAAAAATTCGAGATAGACGCTTTTTTTTGCAGCGGATATTCTTTCCAGCGCAGACGTCCAAAAATCGCTGCCGGACGAGAAATATTCGGCGTTAAGGTATTCCGCCGCAACCGTTCCGCAGGAAGCCGCCGCCGCTTTTGAGTATTCGCCGTCGGTAATTCCGGTAACGTTAAGTATGCCGTGCGGTTTTGGTCTGACCGACGCGACGTAAAATATTATCGCGCCTGCGACGGGAATGGCTGTTATAATTAAAAACCAGGCGCATTTTGCTTCGGGCGAACCGCGGCGTAATATGAGTACGACAGCAGAAACCGCGGATAAAAGCCAGACCAGCGCCAACGACAGCGTTATGGGCAGGAATGCGGGCAGGTAAAGGCATAAAAAAATAATTGCGGTAACCTGTACCGCAATTAAAGCCATTATCCAAAAATTCAGTTTAAAGAATATTGCTGGGAAATTGCGCATAACGATATATGCGGCAGAGAGTTACAGAACCATTTTAAGAATTGTCATTTTGTTTTTCTTAACGGTTGCTGCGCTGTTTTTGGCAAGAAGTTCGGGTGGATTGTAGTCGGTCAATATCTCTTTTTCGAACAAATCGACGTTTACCGCATTGTGAACAAGCATATTTATGACCGCGCCCGTGTATTGATAGGCTTCCGAAACGCCCCAAACCTGAAGATTTTTGTTTAAAACGTCGCGCGCGGAAAGACTTGCGTTAATTTCCGACTGACAGCTTATAACTATCGTTTTGCCGTTGCCTACAAGCCTCGGCGCAAGTGATAACGGCAAGCGCGAAGTTGCGCAGTAGATGGCTGCGTCGCAAAGACTTCCGCTTGTTGCGCTGTTTAAATTGCTTTCCAAATCGTCGTCGCCGGCAAAGGCGTAGTAAATACCGCACTTCTTTACCGCTTCAAGGTTGTAAGGGTTATTGTCGATAACGATAGGTATTACTTTGTGGTACTGTAAGACCTGCGCTATTATGTTGCCAGAAAAATCCGCGCCTATAACCGCAACTCTCTGACCGGCAGAAAGATTGAGTTTGTCGTAAATATTTTCGGCAATTCCTATTGTTTCTATGCAAAGCGCGGCAATATCGCCCACGGAATCGGGCAGGGGAGACACTTCGTCGTAGTTACAAACCACGAAATCGCGCATAAATCCGTCAAAATCCTTGCCTGCGGTTATAATGCTTGTGCATTCCTTGGGTTTTCCGCTTTTACAGGCAAGGCATTCTCCGCACGGACGGGTGGGTTCGAAGTAAACCCTTGTGCCTTTTTCTATGCCGTAACAGCTTTCGCCTGCTTCCATAACAATTCCCACGGCGGCGCGCCCGGGAATTTTGGGATAGGTTACGTCTATGCCGCCGTTGTACAAAACTTCGTCAAAATCGGTGAGCATAAGATGCGTAACTTTTATTTTTACCTGAGTGGGGGAGGTGATGCTTACGCTCGCAGGTTCATTTACGAGGTGCTTCACGCCTTTTAAAATCCAACTATCCATAACTTATCTTCATTATATACCACTCGCAAAATATTTGCAACTGTTTTTTGAAAATCAAAATTGGTAAAATAGCGTTAATTCAAGCATATGTTGAGGGCAATTGCAATTTTACGGTGTTGTAAAGGCGCAAAAACACACCTTTAAAGGGGGCGATTCGGGCATAAAAAAGGCTTAAAATTGCCTTTAAAAGCAGGGATAAATTTGTAAGAATGAGATAAAAATCAATTGACTATACTATTTGATTGTTATATAATAGTTTAGCATCTGATTAATTTTAGCGAGGTATAAAGTATGAAGCCCGAGATACATCCCGATTATCATGAAGTAACGGTTGTATGCGCTTGCGGAGCTACGTTCAAGACCGGTACTACCAAAAACGTTGAAACGTTGAAGGTTGATATTTGCAACAAATGCCACCCTTTCTTTACGGGTAAGCAGAAGCTGGTAGATACAGGCGGCCGTGTAGAGAAGTTCAACAAGAAGTATAAACTTTAATTCTTCAGCTCCAAAAATCGAATTTTGGAGCTTATTTACTTTTTTATGCTTTGGGGAATTAACCCAACCCCACGGCAAAAATATGTAATTAAGCAAAAAACCTGTCGGTTTAAAAGGAAATGTCGGTAAAAACAGAAAAGAAACCCAAAACAAAAAACAAAAAATGCGGCACTTATATCGGCGGTCAGGCAGTGCTTGAAGGCGTTATGATGATGGGCAAAACTTGTATGGCGACGGCGGTGAGAGACCCGAACGGCGACGTGCAGGTAGAAGCCAAACGCTTAAACCGTAAAGATTCGACCAAAAAGGCTTGTAAAATACCTTTTGTGCGCGGTGTCGTAAATCTTGTTTTATCCCTTGTCGGAGGCACGAAAACGCTTATGCGTTCCGCGGCTGTATACGGCGAGGACGACGAAGAGGGCGGAAAAGTTCAAAAATGGCTTGCCGAACGCTTCAAATTAAACGCCATGGACATACTTTCAACGGTATCTGTCATCCTCGGCGTAATTCTTGCGTTGTGCATTTTTATCTTTCTGCCCAGATTTTTGGTTTCTTTGATACCTTTTGAACACAGTATATGGGAATACGTTCTTTTGGGTGTGTTCAAACTGATAATTTTCCTTGCCTATCTGGGGCTTATACTGCTTTTAAAAGACATACGCAGGCTGTATATGTATCACGGCGCCGAGCATAAGACGATAAACGCCTACGAGCGCGGCGTGGAACTTACACCTGAAAAGGTAAAAGAGTGTTCGCGCTTGCACGACAGGTGCGGAACTTCCTTCCTTTTTATCGTGCTTATAATCAATATCGTCATAATTTCCGTCGTGAATTGGGGATTTTACGAATTGGTGCCCGGCATTACCAACAAATACGCCAAATTTTTCATAAATTTAGGGCTTGAAATAGTTCTTCTGCCCATTATCGCAGGAGTTTCTTACGAGGCTTTGAAATTTCTTGCAAAGTTTGACAACAAGTTCGTAAAGGCATTGAAAGCCCCCGGTCTTCTGTTGCAAAAAACTTTGACCACGAGAGAGCCTACGGAAGATATGATTGAAGTAGCTATAACGGCTTTTAATAAGGTGCTTGAAATGGACGCGGACGAAACAGTGCCTGAAACGGTCTTCGTAACGGGTGGAATTCTTTCCAAGATGTTGGAAGAAACAAAAAAGAAGTTTGCCGAAGAGGGCATTGACGAAAGCGACGCGGAATGGATATTCTCGATAGTTCTCGGCGTCAAACGCAGCGAACTTAAAGAAGAGCGCACCGTAAAACAGACGGAAAGCAAAGAAATTGCCGAAATAATCAAAAAACGCCTTACGGGCAGACCGCTTTGGTATATTATAGGCGACACCGAGTTTTACGGCTGTAAGATAAAGGTTGACGAAAGGGCTTTAATACCCCGTCCCGAAACTGAGATTTTAGCTGACAGCGTTGTAAAAAGCGCGGAAGAGGGCGACAGAATACTTGATATGTGCACGGGCAGCGGCTGTGTCGCTGTGTCGGTTGCAAAAGCGCTTAAAGGCAAAAACGTTATCGTCAGCGCGGCGGACGTTTCGGACGCGGCAATTATGCTTGCCGAAGAAAACGCAAAACTCAACGACGTAACGGTGCATTTCTGCATTAGCGATTTGTTCCGCAACGTAAGGGGCAGATTTAACATAATCGTATGCAATCCGCCGTATATAAAAAGTTCGGAAATAAGCGGACTGCAAAAAGAAGTGCGTGAATACGAACCCAAGGTTGCGCTTGACGGCGGCGACGACGGACTTGATTTCTATCGCAGGCTGGCAAAGGAAGTAAGAAGCTACCTTGCCAAGGACGGCATGCTAATTATGGAGTGCGGCGAAGGTCAGGCAAACGATATTCTGCAAATTTTCTCAAAGCGCGATTACGCCATAGTTTTAAAAGATTTGGCAGGCGTTGAAAGGTTTGTAAAAATTGTGTTTTAATAATCAACGGCGCGTGTGCGGCGCAATACTGTTTTGGGCTTGCATCTGCGCCGTTTTCTCATTTAAAGGTTAATTATTTATGGCAAATATGTTTTCTAAATTAAAGGACGTCTACGCAAGATACGAGGAACTTTCGGAAAAGATGAGCGCACCCGAAATAATTGCGGACGCGTCCGAATGGACAAAGGTTGCAAAGGCTCAGGCGGAAATAGCCGAAACGGCGCAAAAGTATGCCGAGTACGCTGAAACGGAAAGACAGAAAAACCAAGCCGAAGAAGCTTTGAAAACCGAAACCGACCCCGAAATGCGCGAACTGCTGTACGCCGAAACGGAGGAATGCAAACAAAAGCTGAACGCGCTTACGGACGAGCTTAAAATTCTTCTTCTGCCCAAGGACAAAAACGACGACAGAAACTGTATCGTAGAAATCCGCGGCGGCGCAGGCGGCGAGGAGGCGGCGCTTTTTGCCTATGAATTGTACCGTATGTATCTGAACTACTGCGAACGCCACAGGCTTAAAACGGAGATAGTTGACATAAACGAAACCGAATTGGGCGGAATAAAAGAAGTGGTTTTCAACGTCGGCGGCAAGGACGCGTACAAACAGCTTAAATTCGAAAGCGGAGTTCACCGCGTCCAGCGCGTTCCCGAAACGGAGTCGCAGGGCAGGGTGCATACTTCTACCGTTACGGTAGCGGTTCTTCCCGAGGCGGAGGATGTTGAGGTTGAAATAAAGGACGAGGACATTAGAGTTGACGTATACCGTTCTTCGGGCGCGGGCGGACAGAAAGTAAACAAGACTGAGACGGCGATTAGAATTACCCACTTCCCCACGGGGCTTGTGGTTACCTGTCAGGACGAAAGAAGCCAGCTTAAAAATAAGGACAAGGCTTTCAAGGTTCTGCGCTCACGGCTTTACGATTATTACAACACCCAGAACCAATCGGCTTACGACGAACACCGCAAAAGCCTTGTTGGCAGGGGCGACAGAAGCGAACGTATACGCACCTATAACTTTCCCCAAGGCAGGGTAACAGACCACAGAATAGGACTATCGCAATACAATTTGACCGAGTTCATTATGGGCGACATTTCAAGTATGATTGAAGCCTTAACAATAGCCGACCGCGAAGCGCGGCTTTCAGGGGAACAGGAATAAGAAAAAACTGCGCTTTAAAAGCGCAGTTTTTAATTCAGCTTTTTTGTGACAGGCATCGTAAAACTTAAAGAGTTTTAGGGCAAATTTAATAATTTTTGTATAATTGCATTTTAACAAAAATTATAATCAACCGCAAAATAAAATTTAATGCGCATAAATTAAAGCTAAATAAAATCAGTCGCTTTTTAAAAAAGTAGTGAAGCTTCTGGCGGCGCGGTAACGTGCGCAGTACGATATTGACAGGGCAAAAATTATGTATTATAATATATAATATGAAACACAATCAGTCGTCCGAAGATTATCTTGAATGTATCCTGCTTCTGTCCGAAGAGACGGAGTACGTTCACCGTGTGGACGTTGCAAGAAAGATAGGCGTTTCCCAGCCCGCCGTCCAGAAAGCTATTAAGATTTTGGAAACGGGCGGTTTTGTGGAGTGCGACGGCTTGCATATTTATCTGACAAAGAACGGCGAAGAGTACGCGCGCAGAATTTACGAAAGGCACTGTATAATAAAGAAGTTTTTATTGTTGCACGGCGTAAATCTTTCTGACGCGGAAAGGGACGCGTGCGAGTTAGAGCACGTTGTGTCCGAAGCAACGTTTGATATGATGAAAAATTTTGTCGCAGATGCGGAGTAATTTTAGAATAAAACAACCGGCAAAAGCGCAGAAAATACTGCGCTTTATAATTTATAAGGATTAGAGGGTATGAATTTTTTTAAAAAACGCGTTTTAACAAAAGTTATTATATTTGCGGCGCTTGTTCTGTTATGCGCGGTTATCGGATTCACCGCGCCGTTTACCGTTTCCGCTCAGCCGGCTTCGGCGGATGTGGACGATAACTACCGTTTCGACAGAGTGAGCGTGGATATAACGGTAAACAAGGACAAAACTTTCAATATTTGCGAAACGCTTGACGTTAATTTTATTCAAAGCAATGTAAACACGGGTATCATCCGCGATATTCAGCGCGTAAGCAAAACTACGCGAATTATCGACGGCAAGCATAAGAACGGCGGCAGTTATCTTGCAGGTTTGTCGGGCGTTTCCGTTACATTGGACGGCGCCCCTGCAAAAGTGACGCAAAGTTTTTATAACAACGGCGATTTTTACTCCATAAAAATGCAACAGCCTTCGGGCTATATTCAGGCAGGCGTACATACCTTTGTCCTGAATTACGTTTACGATATGCACGACGATAAAATTTCCGGCGTTGACGATTTTACGCTGGACGTTTTGGGCTATGCAATGGCGTTTACAAGCGAGTTCAACGCAAAGATTACTTTCCCCGAGGGTACGGACCTGTCTGAAGTTTCGATCCGTACAAACGAAAAAAGGCAGTGGACGCCCAACGGCGATTTCGGCGAGTATGCCAGGACAGAGGGCAACTCTGTTCTGATAAAAGCCCATCCGCAGTCTGCAAACGTCGGCTACACCGTACAGGTGCTTCTCCCCGACGGTTATTTCACGGTTCACAAAACTTTTTATTGGTATTACGTTATCTTTGCGGTAATCGCCTTTGCCGCGGTCGCCGCTGTCGTAATAATTACGGCAACTTCCATAAAGCGCAAACCTTTAAGGACGGTAGAGTTCTATCCTCCCGAGGGTATGTCTGTAATGAGGTTCGCTTCGATTTGGAGAATGGGCGCCAAGACCAAGGACGCCGCCGCGCTTATTTTGAAATGGGTGGGTATGGGCGCAATAAAGCTTACGCACGACGGCAGGCGCAACGTTATTCTCAGCGCGCAACTGCTTTGCGATGAAATCAGCGCAAAACTGCCCCCGTCGCTCAGACTTGCAAAACAGCCTTACGGAGAAAGTTACTTTGACAGCGAGGCGGAAGAAAATTATTTCAATCTGATGTTTTCGGGTATAGGCGGCTATAACTTCACTTTTTCAACGAAGTTTTTCAAGCACAGTATGAACGCCGGCGCAAAACGCGCGTTTTACAGGGCTTCGGAAGCGCTTCAAACTGAGGGCGACGATAAACCTACGCCGGCTGTTAAAAGCAACACTGTAAAAAGAGTTTCGGCAATGTTTATTTGCCTTGTTCCAACGGTCGCCGTCGTTGTGTATTTCAGTATTCTGAACGCTTCGTTCCTGCCCTGCGTATTTTTGCTTTTTATGGTGGTTGGCAATGTGCCCGTTCTGGGCAAGTCGCAAATGTACGCGCCGATTCTATATATTTTCCCCGTTGCGTTCTACGGGATGACTTACGGCGCGTTTTTCTTTATCTTCGGGCTTTCGGCATACGACTATGCGTATCTCTTATATATCGCGCCCGTTATATGGGCGTTGGGCGTGTTCGTGGTAAGGTTTATTATCCGCGACGAAAGGACTTCCGAGGTTATGTCCGATTACGCCAAAATACTCGGGTTCAGAGATTTCCTGTTAAAGGCGGAACTGCCGAAGATACAGGTTCTTTTCGACGACGACCCCTTCTATTTTTCCGAAATTCTGCCCTTTTGCCTGATTATGGGAATAAGCGATAAAGTTGAAAAGCGTTTTGCCGCTTTGGAAATAACCTTGCCTGAATACTTGACGGAAGGCGTAAGTCTGCACATCGTATGCGCTTGCCTGTCTTATGCAAGCACTCAGGGCGCGCCTCGTTCGTCGGGCTTCGGCGGTGGCGGCGGAGGCGGCGGCTCTTCCGGCGGAGGCGGCGGAGGCGGCGGTTCGCGCGGTTGCTGACGCTTGGGTTTAAACCTGACAATTTAATTAAAATATCTATTATATTAAAACACCCGAAGGGCAACCGCTTCGGGTGTTTTTTAATTCTTTTCCGAAAGATATTCAAGATAGCTTAAAGCTTCGCCACGCCGTTTCTTGTCAAGCTTTGAATATATGCTTAAAACAAACTTTTCGTCGTCGGTGAGTTCGCGCATAACGTTTACGTTGCCTAAGTCGTCCTCTCTGCCCAAAAGATAGTCGGTGCTGCATTCAAAGACGTTTGCAAGCGCTATTATAAATTTTGCCGACGGTTCCGCGGAGCCGTTTTCCCAAAAGTTTACGGCTTTGGGGCTGGCGCCTATAAGTTTTGCCAAAGCGCGCTGGCTTAAATTTTTTTCATTGCGTATTTGAGTAATTTTATACATTTTACACCCCTATTTTGTCTTATTATAGGAAAAATATTACACACAGGGGCTTGACAATTACCTTTATTACACATATAATTACTGTAATGTGTAATATATTACACAAAATCAACAAAAGGAAGTGTAAAAAATGAAAAAGGTATTTGCAGGTATTTTAAGTTCGCTTGTAATAGCGGCGGTGTGTGTGATAATGGCGGCTTGTTCTGACGTCAATATAGTGGGGACTTGGAAATTTTCCAAAATGTCGGGGGAAATGAACGGGCTTGCGGTTGAGTATAAAGTTGGCGACGAACTTTCGCCGGGGGTAAAATTAACCGAAGATTTCTTTGTGCTTACAATTAAAGAGGATAACACCTTTGGAATGAAAATGTCCGCTGCTGCAAGCAATTCCGCTAACGGAACCTGGGAAGAAAAGGACGGTAAATATTATCTTACGGTTGAGGGAAACAGCGTTGAAATTACTCTTTCGGGCAACGTGCTCAGTTTAAACCAAGAGGGGATGCGCATAGAGCTTAAAAAATAAGCTCAGACTTTTTAAAATAACGGGCTTTCGGTTAAAATACCGAAAGCCCGTTATTTTATTCGGCAGAAAAATTAAGGAATAATTAAAGATTTTTAAGATGAAAAAAGGTATAATTTATACGGAGGTGCGTTATGAAGTATAATTGCCTTATCGTTGACGACGAAAAACTGCTTGCAGACAGCACGGCAGAATATTTCAATCTGTTCGGCGTAAAAACCGCCGCTGTATACGGGGCGGATGGTTGTTATGGTTTTTTTAAAGAAAACAAAGCCGAACTTATTCTTCTGGATATAAATCTTGGGGACGGAAGCGGCTTTTCTTTATGTAAAAAATTAAGGGAAAACACGGATATTCCCATTTTGTTTATTTCCGCGAGGACGAGCGACGACGATAAGATTGTCGCGCTGAACATAGGCGGAGACGATTATGTGCAAAAGCCGTATTCCCTCGGCGTGTTGCTTGCGAAAGTAAAGGCGGTGTTAAAGAGGTACGGCGCAAGACAAGAAACGGAATTTTCGGACGGGAATTTATGTGTGAATTTTGAAACCAGAAAAGTTTATGTGAAAGGAAACGCCGTAAAACTTACGGCGTTGGAATTCAAACTTTTGGTTTATCTTATCGAGAACAGAAATAAAGTAATTTCCAAAAAACAGATTTTCGAAAATGTCTGGCAGGACAAATTTACGGGCGACGGGACGCTGAACGTGCATATAAGAAAACTGCGCGAGGCGATAGAAAACAACCCCAACGACCCCGAATATATTATTACCGTCTGGGGCGACGGTTATAAATTTACGGGAGGGGACGAATGAAAAGACAGATTTTTTTGATAGCCTTTGTTCTTATGTTCGCGGCTGAAATTGTTGCGCTAACCGTCTTTGCCCTGAAAACGCCCGATTTTTCGTTGGATACGGTAACGGTGAACGAAGTTGCGCACTCTGTCGCGAAAGATTTTTACTCTATGGCGGACCATAAAAACGTGTCTTCTCTCGATTATGCCGTGCTTGACGTCGGCGGCGATGTTATATACGCCACGAGAGAGGGGCTTTCCCAAAGCATAAACGAGGCGGTTGCCCATAGGGATACTATTATTGACGTCACAATAGACGGCTCGGTTGCAGGTAAGCTGATAATTTATAACGACGGCGTGCAGACGCTTCAGGCGCAAAAACAAACTGCGGTTATAGTTTTGTCGGCGGCTGTCGCTTTTCAGGGCATAATCTGCGCGGTGTATGCCGTTTATCTTTACAGAACCGTTGAGGGGCCTTTCCGCAAGTTGAAAGGATTCGCTGAAAGAATAGCAGGGGGAAACCTCGACATTCCGCTTGAAATGGACAGGCGAAATCTTTTCGGCGCGTTTACCGAAAGCTTCGATATTATGCGGTCGGAACTTAAAAAGGCTAAAGCGGCGGAAGCAAAGGCGCAACAGAGTAAAAAGGAGCTTGTTGCCAAGCTGTCGCACGATATAAAGACACCCGTGGCGAGCATAAAAGCCGTTTCCGAAGTAGGGCTTGCTGTCGCCGCAAGTAAAAAGGACAGGGGAAACTATTCGCAGATTATAGCAAAAGCAGACCAGATTACCGCGCTTATAACAAATCTGTTTACGGCAACGCTCGAAGAATTGCAACAGCTTAGCGTTTCGCCCGTGAACGTGGAAAGCAAACGCATAAAAACTTTGCTTGAAAATGCGGACTATCTACGCCGCGCAAAAATTTCCGCGCCGCCCCAATGTCTTGTTTACGCCGATATTTTGCGGTTGCAGCAGGTCTTTGATAATATTTTTGCAAATTCCTATAAGTATGCCGATACGCCCGTAGACGTTTCCTATTCTGTAAATGACGGCAGATTAAATATTGTGATAGAGGACGGTGGAGGGGGCGTGCCGCATGAGGAGCTTGCTGTTTTAAAGGAAAAGTTTAAGCGCGGCAGCAACAGCGCAGGCATAGACGGCGCAGGTTTGGGGCTTTATATTTCGGACTATTTTATGAAGGAAATGCGCGGCGGACTTACCGTAGAAAACGGCGGAACGGGGCTTAAAATTACCGTTGCCGTAACGCTGAGTTAAAATATTTAAGATAAATTTAAGAATTGTTTAAAGACCTTTAAGAATTCGAAAAATTATAATGGACGTGTTAAACGGAGGTAATTATGAAGAAAACGCTTCTTAAAACTGAAAATCTCAGTAAGACTTTCTCTAACGGGGGTCAGCAACAACACGTTCTCAAAAATATAAATATGGAACTTTACGAGGGTGATTTTACCGTTATAATGGGCGCCAGCGGCGCAGGCAAGTCCACCCTTTTATACGCACTTTCGGGAATGGATACGCCCAGCCTCGGCAAAATATTTTTTGGGGACAAAGCTGTTTCCGATCTGTCGCAGGACGGTCTGGCGGTGTTCAGGCGAGACCATTGCGGTTTCGTCTTTCAGCAGATATATCTTATCGACGGAATGAGCGTTATGGATAACGTTCTTTGCGCAGGGCTTTTGGTAAATAAGGATAGGAAAGCGCTTGTGGCAAGAGCGAAAGAACTTTTTGCGGCGGTTGATATTTCCGAAGAAACGCAAAAAAAATTCCCTGCGCAAATATCGGGCGGCGAGGCGCAAAGAGTAGGCATAGTGCGCGCGCTTATCAATAGCCCCGAAATACTGTTTGCCGACGAGCCTACGGGCGCACTCAATTCCAAGACGGGACTCGACGTTCTCGATACGCTTACAAAATTCAACGAACGGGGTCAAAGCGTCGTAATGGTTACGCACGATATGCGTTCGGCGCGCCGCGGCAACCGCATTCTTTACCTTAAAGACGGAGTTATTTTAGGCGAGTGCGATTTGGGCAGGTATTCCCACGGAGATGCGGCAAGGCATGAAAAGCTTTCCGCTTTCTTAAAGGATATGGGGTGGTAGAATGAGAAAGCTGTTTCTTATCGCGCGCTCCAATATGCGCAAAGCCAAAGGGCAGACTGTCGCCATTGTCGCGCTTATTCTGCTTGCGGCTATGCTTTTGAATCTATGGCTTATGCTGTCGATGGACTATAAAGCCAATTTCGAAAGATATCACGACAGGCTCAACGCCGAACACGTTACTGTTGCTGTGGACGATAGCGACGGAACAGCTTTTGAGTTTTTGTCGCAAACACTTGAAAATGACGCCGAAGTCAAAGAATTCCGTTTGGATAGGTGTATGCACATGGTCGGCACATTTTCTTATAACGGCGGAATGATAAACAGCGAATTTATCTTTATGGATAAAGAGACGGCTTTAACGCGTACTATCGGCAAATCGGAAATAGTTGAAGATGGAAATTTAACAAGCGGCGTTTACCTGCCTATGCTCTATAAATCTGAGGATTTTTCCGTAGGTAAAACAATTGAAATGTCTATCGGAAGCAATACTGTGACGTATGCGATATGCGGCTTTTTAAACAGTGTAATGATGGGTTCGCATAACTGCGTTTTGACGCAAATAATACTTACGGCAGATAAATACGCCGAGCTTGAAAAATCGGATTATGCGCCCCAAGCCACTCTGTGTTCGGTGCGCTTGAACGACAAATCTATTAGCCTTAACTACGAATCAACTTTAAAAGCAAAGGTTTCAGAGCGTTTTCCGAACACCCGTATGTCAAGCAATTGTTACGGTATAGTATCGCAATCGCGGTATGTTGCCCAGATGATTTGCACCGGCGTAATGAGCGCAATGGCGTTTTTAGTGCTTTTGATTGCGCTTGTGGTGATTGTATCCAACATAGTCAATTATATACAGGTTAATATTAAAAATCTCGGCGCCTTGAAAGCCGTGGGCTATACGTCAAAACAACTTATCTGTTCGCTTTTGTTTCAATTTTTGACGCTGACTTTATTTGCGGCTGTTGTAGGAGCGGCGCTTTCGTATTGTCTGTTTCCTGCAATTAACTCTATGATGATTGCGCAGACGGGGATACCTTATTTAATTAAGTTCCTGCCCGTACCTGTAATTATTTCGTTGTTGATTTTGTGCGGAACCGTTGCGCTTGCCGTCTGGTTTGCCGCGCGCAGAATAAAAAAGATTGAACCTATTGTAGCGCTTCGTTCGGGCATTCAGACACATAACTTCAAACGCAACCCCGTTCCGCTTGATAAAACGAAAGCGCCTTTAAATTTTGCGCTTGCGCTTAAATCGACGCTGTCAAATATAAAGTATAACATAACCGTTTGTATTACAGTACTCGTACTTTCGCTAGTGGTAGTGTTTTCGGGGCTTATTACCGAAAATGTTATCGCCGATATGACACCGTTTCTGAATCTTATTGTCGGTGAAACCGCCGACAGCGGCATAAACGTACAAACAGAAATCGAAGACGATTTTCTTCAAGCGGCTAACGCAGATTCGCGCGTTGAAAAAATCTATTTATATAATTCTATAAATATTTCGCATAAGGGCGGCGCGGAACTTATGGCCACAATGTGCGACGATTTTTCGAAAATCAATAATCAGACCATAGTTTATAGAGGCAGATTTCCGAAATACGACAACGAAATCGCAATAGGTGCAAAATATGCAAAAGAAAAGAAATTTGACGTCGGGGACGAAATAGAAATTTCTATAAGCGGTAAAACCGAAAGTTATCTTATCTGCGGTTTAACTCAAATAACTAATAATCTCGGCAGAGACTGTCTTCTGACAAGAGAGGGTTACGAGCGATTTGGTAAACTTTCGAATGTCACATATTATATTAACTTTGTTGAAACGGCAGATATAGACGAATTTAATTCGGATATGAAAGAAATGTTTAAAAGCGATATAAACGCGGTAATCAATATTCGGGAAACAGTTCAGGGCGGAGGCGGCGTTTACATTTCGCTTATGACTATAATTGTCATTGCAATACTTGTGCTTTCTGTAATTATTATTGCTTTTGTTCTGTATCTTCTGGTACGCAATATGCTCAACAATAAAAGGCACGATTACGGAATATTGAAATCGTTCGGCTTTACGACAAAGCAGCTTATTCTGCAGACTGCGCTTTCGTTTATGCCTGCAGTTATTTTATCAACGATAGTGGGAATAATTTTCAGCTGTATCGTAATTAATCCGCTTACTGCTTTGTTTTTAAGCGCGATAGGCGTCGTAAAGTGTACATTTAATATTCCTATAGTTTTTGTTACGGTTGCAGGAATCGGACTTATACTGTTCTCTTTTGCAATAGCCTGTCTGCTGTCGCTCAAAATAAAGAAAATAGCTCCGAAAAACCTGCTTGCAGGAGATTAAAACTGCATACGAAATACGAATAAAAAGCTCTCAGCGGAAAGCTGAGAGCTTTTTAATTATTCTACGGGGTAAACGTTGCTTATTTTTTCGCCCGTGAGGTCTACTGCAAAGTATTTGACTTCAAAAAGGTTTTCGGCTTTGGGGTAAACAAGTCCGGCGGCTTTAACGTCTCCGTATTCCGCGTAAAACTTTTCGGTGGGCACGGTTACGCTTACGAAACCGCCCAAATATTCTTTAAGCGCGCCCGAACGCTCTTTTAAATCGTCGGCTAAGTATTTTGTATAATCGCCGCAGGTGAGAACGCTTTCGAAGAATGCGAAGTGCAGAATGTTTTTTTCTGGCGGACGCGTTTCCGCAGTTCTGCTCGATTTAAGGGTAAGCTTTTCACCGTTGTAGTCGTAAACGCATTCGGCTTTTGCCGCCGTGCACGTTTCGAACGCTACGCGCACTTCGAGAACGTCGCCGAACTCCGCGTTTTCCACTTCGTTCATAAAAATTCTTTTACCCTTGTCCGAAATAAGAAGAAGCGCGTTTCCTCCCCATACCGCAAGCACGGGCAAGCCGCAAATCGTCTGTTCTTCGAACCTTGCTTTCAAAAAACGGTTGGGCAGGGGCAGAAGGGTATAGTCGGGACCTTCGACGGAAATATACGCGCCGCCTTGGGAAAATACGGTTACAAGGTTTCCGGCAAAGCGAGTCTGCCCTATAATGTTTAAACCGAGATTTTTATTTCCGTACTCCCGTATGTAAATAAGCGTTTCTCCGTTCATAAGGTACACGTCCATAAACGGAGGCGGCGAAAACAGCAGTTTTGAATTAATGAAAAAATTTATGGGTTGCAAATTTTCGCCGGGGACGATTTCCGCCAGAACGCTGTCGGAAAGGTCTACTTCGATGTGGCGTTCAAACAAATCAATACTGCCGACGTAAAGTCCGTTGAGTTTTAAAATCGCGGGTTTATAGGAGAGAAAGTATATGCGCATAAAGTTACCTTTCAGCCGCAAGGCGGCGCAGAAAATATGAAGCTTTTCTATTATTTAATGAATACGGTTTAAAAATTATGTCAATATTTACGGCGTATGGAGGAAATCGAAATGAATAAAATAAACGGCTATACAGAGGAAGAGGCAAGAAACTTAGTTGAATATATAAGCAGTGGAAAAAGAGAGGGGAAGACCCTGTCCGGTCTGTTTGCATCCTACGCCCAGAAAACGGGCAGGGCAAAGGGCAGCGTGCGCAATTATTACTATTCGCTTCTGCGCAGTACGGGTGACGACAGGGTAAGAAAACTTTTAAAAGGCAAGGCGCTTAAAGCTGAAAAGATAATTCCTTTTTCCGAGGACGAAACGGATAAAATTTTAAAGGAAATATTAAAACAGAAAAGCAAGGGCGTTTCGGTGCGAAAAGCCGTTCTTAACCTTTCAAAGGGGGATGACAAGCTTATGCTCCGCTATCAGAACAAGTATCGCAACGTAGTCTGCAAAGAGCCTGAAAGAATTGAAAGGCTTATGCGCGAATGCGGACTTAAAAGCGGCACGGACGCGGCGCAAAAACGTATAGAAGAGGAGATAAACGATTTATACGATAAGCTTGCTACGTCTTTGAAAGAAGAGAATAAAAGGCTTACCACGATTATCAAACGCCTGACCGACGAAAACGCGCTTTTGAAACTGCAAATTAAAAACAGCTTCGATTGATTTTTATAAAGATATTGCCCCGGGCGGACTCGCTCGGGGCAATACTTTTTAGTTGGATTGTTGTGATTTGACGGCCTTCTTATCCTGCTTTGAACCGCTTTCCAACTCGTCAAGTTTCTTGTCGATGTAACATTCTGCTTTCTGCATAATGTCTTCCTGATTTTTCTTGACGAGGTTTAAAAGTTTACAGTTGTTCGCAACCATAAGCGCGCCGCCTGCCATGCCTACGGCAAGGCCGATAATAAACTTTTCCACTTTATCTCCTTGTACCGGCGCATTGGAAATACGCCTTACTAACAGTATGCTTCCCCTCGCCCGACTTTATGATTGTAAAAATTTGGCGTTGTTTATGTTCATTTTATTAAATATTTAAGTTTACGGTTTGGTTTATAGTTTGATTTATAATTTTATTGACAATCGGTTTAAAGTTTGTTAAAATCAAATAACTATATTTTGAGGTGTGCTTATGGACAAGGCTAAGGCGCTTTGTATTCTTTTAGGTAAAAAATATTATTCTCTGTCCGATTTAAGATATAACGCAAAGGCTGGTTACTTGCTTACAAAAGACGAATTAAACGATTTTATGCTGTTGAAAGAAGATTTAACGGAGGATGGCGAAGAAGGTTTTATTGATTTGCCATTGAAATCATTTAATTCGCGTCATATTTTTTATGTCGACGGAGTTTATCTTATGGATATAATGACGGATTATTACCGTACGCTAAACGATGATTATGAGGAAAATAAAAAGTTTTTTTTGGAGCGACATATAAGCGATATAATTTCTTCAAGAATTTATTCCGAGATAGAGGGAACGCTCGATATAGAAAACGTTCCCACTACGCATAAGAAGATAAAAGAAGTTTTAGAAGCTGAAAAACTGACGGATAGGAACGATATAATCATAAAAAATATGAGTAGTGCCATGAAATATATCGTCAATGAAAAACCCGACTTTAATAAGGAAAACTTATATAAACTTTATAACATTTTAAGTAATAACTGTCTGGATGCCGAAGACAGTCTCAATGGAGGCTATTACAGGGATGACAGGGTATCAATCGGTCGTTATGACGGCGCTCCGCCGGAAAAAATCGACGGGCTTATGAACAGCCTGTTTGAGTTTGTAAACGACAAGCAAAATATTGAAAAATACGGCGATTTAATACCGCATATATGTCACTATTATTTAGTTTATGTACATCCTTATTTCGACTATAACGGACGTACTGCGCGAATGGTTTCGTTTTGGCTGACTTATATAAATAACTTTGTCGCTGCGCCTTTATTTATAAGCGAAGCAATAAACGAGAATAAAAAAGCATATTATCAAGCCTTGACGGATACCCGTGACGCGAATAATGACCTTACTTATTTTTTAGGTTACATTTATGAAACGGCGACCAAGTTCAGCTTGGTTTATAAAAACTTAGAAGGTATTTTAAAATATCTTAACAAGTCGGGGAACTTTCCGAGTTCGACGGAAAAAACATATATTAAAAAAATTTTAGTGCATAACTCCGACGGGTTTTTCAATGCCAAGGCTTTTATAGATTATATAAATAACAATATAACAAAGCAGGCGGCATTAAAAATGCTGAACAGATTTACCGATTACGGGGTGTTGAGCTGTACCGTAAATAAAAAGGGTGAAAATATTTTTAAAGTAAACGACGAACTTATAACTTACAAATTTAATTGATTTATTTACGGTTAAAACGGGAAAATTATCCTTTTAAAATGTCTTGTAAAAGCGTGGCGGTTATGATATAATCCCTGTATGGAAAGATATGTCGCTTTCGATATAGGCGATAAAAGAATAGGCGTCGCCGTGTCAGACCCGTTCAACAGCTATGCGCTTCCATCGCAGACTTATTTCAGAAAAGGTTTCAAAGAGGACGTTGCGGCGCTTGCGCTTATAGCAAAAGAAAAGGGCGCGACCGTAATAATCTGCGGACTGCCCGTTAATTTTGACGGCTCCGCGGCGTTGCAGACGGAAAAGACCGAAAGGTTTATTTCCGCGCTGAAAGAAGCAACGCCTCTGCCTGTTGTGTGCGAGGACGAAAGGTTTACGACCCGTATGGCGCATGAAACGCTTATTAGCGAAGGTATGCGCAGGGAAAAACGCAAAAACTGCGTAGACGCGCTTGCAGCCGCAAATATTCTTGACGGCTATCTCAGTAAAATAAATAAAGGAGTGAAATAAGATGAGCGAAGAATTGGAAAACGGTGAACTTGACCTTGAGGACGAAATTATAGAGCTTATAGACGACGCCGGGAACGTAATCAAGTTTAAGCTTTTGGACGTAACCGAATATAAAGGAGTAAAGTACACCCTTTTGCTTGCCGCTGAACCCAACGAGGAAATCGCCGAAGACGAGGTGGTTATTTTCCGCCTCAACGAAGAAGAGGAAGTTTTGGAGCCCGTTGAGGACGAAAATCTTTTGGAAGAGGTTTTCGATTTTTATCAGCAGGAAGCCGAACAGGAAGATTCGGGCGAAGAAAATTAATATTAAACAAAAAGAGAAAGCTCTCGAAAAAACTGTTCGAGAGCTTTTAAACTACACATAATAAAGTAATAAAAATTGAAATTTAAATTCATAAAATTATAAACCTTTTTTTATCTCGTAAATCGTAGTTCCGATTAATAGAGCAACAATAACTGCTTCTGCGCAAGAAAGAATGACTATTCCCTTAATACGATCGGGGAAAATTTTATCGGGATTTCCGGCTAAATATTGAATTTTATCGCCGACTCTGAATGTTATTCTTGTCAGGCTGAGTTTTATCGGCTCTTGAAAATAAGCGATAAATTCTTCATCGTCAATTATAAGCGTTATTTCAAGTTTACCGGAATGAAATTTGATTTCGGGATCGGTAATGCCGTCTATTTTAATAATTTCAGCGGTTTCATATTTGTCAAAAATGCGGTAGTGTAATGCCAATACTAAAAAACGCAGTAAACATTATTACCAAACCAATAAACCAACAAATATATCTAAAAGATATTTTTCTTTTATTTCCTTATTTATCTATCATCTTAATTATAGCTCCGCTAAATTGCTGTTTAACGTATAATCATAATAACATATCAGATGATAAAAAACAAGCGGTGGATAAGTGCAGGCTCGCTACACTTATTGCGCTTCGCTACATAAGTTTCGTTCGCTATGTGAGACTTTTGACAACGCAGAAAATAACACAAGCCAAAAGTACTAAAATGTAATAACGCAGACGAGTGGGGCTTTTGACCATTCAGAAAATAATAAAAGCAAAAAGCTTACTTTCACGCCAAGCCTAATTTTATCTTACTTGCGGTTTATCATAATTTCATATGGGAACCGCGGTAAAGCCGCTCTTTTTTAGCAGTAAATTTTTCTTATTATAAAGTTTATCAGTTTTACGGGGAAAAGCCTTGATAAAAAAGTTTCGAGTTTAGAAACCGCTCCGACGGAAATTCTCAAAGGAGGACGTTTTTTTGTCGCGGCTTTGTAAATTGCTTTTGCAACAAATTCAGGGCTTTTGCCGCGCCGTTCGTCTCGCGCCATTTTTTCAATGGATTTTTTTGCCGTTGCGTTTTCACCCTCGCAAATCCTTGCGTCGGTGAACCCTGTGTTGGTGTCGTTGGGAAGCACCGCGCAGACCTTTACCCCGTACGCTTTCAGCTCGTTGGCGAGCGCGCGTGAAAATATTTCCGCGCCCGACTTTGTCGCCGAGTAGACCGCCTGATAGGGCAGTGGCAGTATTCCGCCCATTGACGAAACGTTGATAATCCTGCCTTTTGTGTGTCTGAGGTATTTTACGGCTTTTCCGCTTAAAACGCACAAAGCGGTTAAGTTTACGTTTACGATGTTTTCGATTCTCTGCGGAGTTGCGTCCTCCATAGCGCCTGCAATGCCCATACCGGCGTTGTTTACAAAAACGTCAAGCCGCCCTTCGGTATCGAAAACTTCTTTTAAAATTGCGTCGATTTTATCATAGTCGCAGACATCGGCGGAGAAACATTTAAAATCAGTTCCGTCATAAGGTCTGCGCGCAATTCCGTAAACTTTATAGCCTTTGCTTAAAAACAGCCTTGCCGCCGCAAGACCGATTCCACAGGTCGCTCCCGTAATAATGGCGACCTTTTTTTCGCATTTTTTCATAACGCAAGAATTATAATATCCGTGTGAAATTTTGTCAAATTTAATTTATATATTTGACATAACTGAAATTTTTTTGATAATATTCATTTGTTTTTATAAGGAGACCGATATTATGGATTTATTCAAAAAATGCGAAAACCTTGAAAGAATAGAACTTTTAAAAGACAACGGTATTTACCCCTATTTTCATGTACTGACGACAAAACAGGCGCCCGAAGTGGTTATGGAGGGAAAAGAAATAATAATGATAGGTTCCAATAACTATCTTGGGCTCACCTCCGACCCCGAAGTTATAGAAGCAGGCATAAAGGCGCTTGAAAAGTACGGCTCGGGCTGTTCGGGAAGCAGATTTTTGAACGGCACGCTGGATATGCATCTGGAGCTTGAAAAAAAGCTTGCCGCATTTTTGCGCAAGGAAGAGGCGGTTACGTTCTCTACGGGCTTCCAGTCCAACCTCGGTATAATTTCAGGCATATGCGGCAGAACGGACGTGATACTCTGCGACAGGGAAAACCATGCAAGCATATATGACGCCTGTCGTCTCAGTTTTGCTAAAATGATAAGATACAATCATTCGGATATGGCGGATTTGGAAGAGAAAATAAAGACGGTCGACACTTCCGTATCAGGTATTTTAATTGTGACCGACGGCGTGTTCAGTATGGGCGGAGATATAGCCAAGCTTCCCGAAATTGTTGCGATAGCTAAAAAATACGGCGCGAGAGTAATGGTTGACGACGCGCACGGGCTCGGCGTGTTGGGCGAACACGGCCGGGGAACTGCCGAATATTTCGGGCTTGAAGACGACGTGGATATTTATATGGGTACATTTTCGAAATCGCTTGCAAGCATAGGCGGCTATATGGCTGCGAAAAAAGAAGTATGCGAGTATGTTCGCCACAATTCCCGTCCGTTTATTTTCAGCGCAAGCATGACGCCTGCCAACGTCGCGTGCGCGCTTAAATCTTTGGAAATTCTTGAAAGAGAACCTTTCCGTGTGAAGAGGCTTGCTGAAATAAGCAACTATATGCGCTCGAATTTAAGGCGTGAAAATATCGATATAGTTGACAGCACAACGCCCATAATACCAATATATACATATACGGACGTAAAGACCTTTACCGCCTGCAAAATGCTTTTCGACAGGGGTGTATACGTCAACTCCGTCGTTTCGCCGGCAACGCCCGTAGGCAAAAGTCTGATAAGGACAAGCTATATGGCGACGCATACCGAAGAGCAGATGGATAGGGCGCTTACGCACATAAAAGCCGTGCTGGAAGAAGTAAAAGGCATAAGCGAATGATAACGGTTTAAACGGACGCGGAAACATAATTTTTTATCAATGCAATAAAAACCGCTTTACAAATATTTTTATATCTGATAAAATATCAACGCTGTAAATTCACACTTAAAGGGTGGGCGCCCCGTGGCGGTAAAATCTTCAATGCCGCTTTAAGCGCCGTAAAGCCACGCCTTTAAGGAGGTAAAACGGAGGAATCATTATGGCAGTTATAGCAATGAAACAACTGCTCGAAGCAGGCGTACACTTCGGGCACCAGACGAGAAAATGGAACCCCAAGATGTCCAAGTACATCTATGCGGCGCGCAACGATATTCACATTATCGATTTGCAGATGACCGTTGACCTTATCGAAGAAGCTTACAAGTATGTTTGCGAATCAGTAAAAGAGGGCAAAACTATTTTGTTCGTCGGAACCAAAAAGCAGGCTCAGGACGCTATCAAGGAAGAGGCGGAGCGCTGCGGTATGTACTATGTAAATTCCCGTTGGCTGGGCGGTACGCTTACCAACTTCAAAACCATTCGCACCCGTATCGACAGAATGGTTAAAATAGAAAAAATGGAACAGAACGGCGAGTTCGAACTTCTTCCCAAAAAGGAAGTTGCCAAACTTAAAGAAGAGTACGGCAAGCTTGTCGCAAACCTCGGCGGTATCAGGGAAATGAATAAACTCCCCGGCGTTATGTTCGTCGTTGACCCCCACATCGAAGATATTGCGGTTGCGGAAGCGCGCAAGCTCAATATTCCTATCGTGGCTATTACCGATACGAACTGCGACCCCGACCTTATCGATTATGTTATCCCCGGCAACGACGACGCAATCCGCGCGGTTAAGCTTATTGCGTCCGTAATTGCAAACGCGGTTATCGAAGCAAATCAGGGCGAAACCCCCGTTATAGAGGTTGAAGCAGGCGAACCCGCTTCTATAGAAGAAGTTGTTGCCGCGGCGGAAGAAGCACCCGTTGCGGACGCACCCAAAAAGACCGTAAGAAAGAAGAAGACCGAAACGGTTGAAGAAAAGGCAGAATAAGGAGAAAGATTATGGCATTCACGGCTAAGGACGTAATGACGCTCAGAGACAAGAGCGGCGCAGGTATGTTGGACTGCAAAAAGGCGCTTATCGACGCTGACGGAGATATGGAAAAGGCGGCGGAGCTTCTCCGTGAGAGGGGAATTGCCAAAGCAGTTAAAAAGGAAGGCAGAATTGCGGCGGAGGGCGTTGTCGGCGCGTACGTCTGCGACAAGTGCGGCGTTGGCGTTTTGGTTGAAATCAACTGCGAAAGCGATTTCGTTTCGCGCGGAGATAAATTCCACGGCATCGTTGACGCGGTAGCCAAGGTTATTGCGGAAAATAAGCCTGCGGATGTAGACGCTTTGAACAACTGCGCTTTGGACGGCGTAACGGTTAAAGATTATATCACCAATGCAACCGCGGTTATCGGCGAGAAAATTTCAATCCGTCGTTTCGAAATTTACGAAACAAAGGGTAAAATCGAAACCTATATTCATATGGGCGGTAAAGTCGGTGTTATGGTTGACGCTGTTGATATGGTTGCAGGCGCAGAGGAAACCCTGCACGACGTAGCTTTACAGATAGCGGCATCAAAGCCCGGTTACGTCAGGGAAAGCGAAGTTCCTGCGGAAGTTCTTGCAAAGGAAAAGGAAATTATGCTTGTCCAGATGCAGAACGACCCCAAGAACGCTAAAAAGCCCAAGGAAATTCTTGAAAAGATTATCGACGGAAAGATGGGTAAGTTCTATTCGGAAAACTGCCTTTTGGACCAGCCTTTCGTAAAGGACGATAGTCAGAAAGTTTCGCAGGTTATCGGAAACAAGTTCAACGTTGTCCGCTTTACCCGTTTTGAAATGGGCGAGGGCATTGCGAAGAAGAGCGAGAATTTGCAAGACGAAGTTGCAAAGCAAATCGAAGCAATGAAAAAGTAAAATAAAAATTAAAATCACGGCAATTCAGCCGTGATTTTTTATACCGTTTTCCGCAGAGCGCCATTTTGTTGGTTATGCAATTATTTTTCAAAAAATGTAAATTTCACACATTTTACGTTGACTTAAACGGAAGTATGCAATATAATATAAGTGTGAGAAGATAAGTCGGACGCGGCTTGTTTGCGTCCGCAGACAGAAAAGACGCGTAAAGTACGCGTCTTTATATTTTATAACGGGAATTTTACGGCGTAAAAGCCGAAGGGGGACGGAATGAATAAAAAGAAGCTGGCAAAAATTTTTGCGGTAAGCCTTGCGTGCATCGGTATAAGCGTGTTTGCTTTTTCGGGCTGTCAGGTTGAAGATGGGAACGGCGGAAATCAGAACGGTACAGAAATGAACGGCGACAATTCAGGAAATACCGGCGGAGATTCTTCGGGCGGAAACTCGGGGGGAAGCCAAGGCGGAAATCAGGGCGGTTCAACCGGCGGAAACGAGGGGGACAATCAGGGAGGAAGCTCGGGAGGAAACGAGGGCGGCTCGACCTTACCCGACGTAGACCCTCCCGTTATTCCTACGGCGCCGAAAGAAAACGTGCAGATAACCGAAGCCAAGGGCGATTTGGAGGCAGGCTATTTAAAATGGAAAGCCTGCGACGGCGCGGAGTGGTATAACGTTTACGTCAAAGCTGAAAACGGCGATTACAAAAAGCTGGACGACGCGCTTGTAAGGCAGTATAAAGATTATTACCGCGCGGATGCGGTCGGGCTGAAAGCAGGCAAGTACACTATGAAAGTTGTGCCTACGGCGACGGGCGGCTGCGAAAGCGAAAATTTAAGCGCGACGGCGGAATTTTCCGTAATAGCGCACGACCGTTCAGGGTTTGGTTTCGTAAACGGCACTTCTTCGGGCGCATATAACGAAGACGGCACGTTAAAGGATAACGCCACGGTAATCTATATAACAGAGAATACCAAAAACACGGTTTCTTTAAACGTGACGGGCGCGACTTCGAACCCCTGCGTCGGGTTGCAGAATATTTTAGGAAATTATAAAAAAGAAACCCGTCCTCTTGCCGTCAGGCTTATCGGCAACGTGACGGATATGTCGGTTTTGGAAAAGGGCGACGTTTTAATCGACGGCGCGAAAGCCGGCGTAACGTTTGAAGGCATAGGCGACGACGCCACCTGTAACGGCTGGGGTCTGCGAATTAAAGGCGCAAGCAACGTTGAAGTAAGGAACCTTGCATTTATGAACTGCGACAGCAGCGAGGGCGACGACGTGGGCTTGCAGCAGGATAACGACCACATATGGGTTCACAACTGCGACTTTTTCTACGGGCATGCAGGTAGCGATAAGGACCAGGTTAAGGGCGACGGCGCGCTGGATACAAAAAAATCGACTTACGTCACCCATTCGTACAATCATTTCTGGGATAATGGCAAGTGTAATTTGCAGGGAATGAAAAGCGAAACGACGGAAAATTATATTACCTATCATCACAATTGGTATGACCATTCCGACAGCCGCCACCCTAGAATAAGAACTTGCACTGTACATATTTACAACAATTATTTTGACGGAAATGCAAAATACGGCGTCGGCGTAACTATGGGCGCAAGCGCCTTTGTCGAAAGTAATTATTTCCGTTCGACTGCTAAAATGAAACCTATGCTTTCGTCAAATCAGGGAACGGACGCAAAGGGCGAGGGAACTTTCTCCGGCGAAGCAGGCGGAATTATCAAAGCGTACGATAATAAGTTTGAGGGTTCTTACGATTTAATGACCCAAAAGAACACGGCGGACCTTACGGATTTGGACTGCTATCTTGCGGAAGCGCGCGACGAAAGGGTGCCCGACGAAGTTAAGACGAAAAGCGGCGGAACGGGTTACAATAATTTCGATACCGCAAGCAATATGTATAAATACGAGGTGTCTTCGCCCGAAGCGGCTAAAAACGACGTTACAAAATGGGCGGGACGTATGAACGGCGGCGATTTTAAATGGGTATTCGATAACGATACCGAGGACGCCAACTATGCGGTAATTCAGCCCCTTAAAGATAAGCTTATGGCTTATTCGGGAAGCGGACTTCTTAAAATAGGCGATATACCCGTAACGGGCGGTCCCTCAGACGGCGGCAACGAGGGCGGAGGAGAAACCGGCGGCGAAACAGGCGGCAACGAGGGTGGAACTCTTCCCGAGGGAACGGTTAAAATAGAGTTCGGCAAAGACGCGCAGTATCCGTCGGGTATTACCGTTGTAGGAAACTACAACAGTGCAGGCGCGCTTAAAATGGAGTCTTCCACAAAAATAACTTTAAAAGTTGAAAGGGATACCTCTGTTACCGTTCATGCGGACGCCGGCAGCAGAAAAATAAAATTCCAGATAAACGGCGGAGACACGGTAACACAAACGCTTGACGGAGGAGGCGAAGTTTCGGTTGCGCTTAAAGCAGGCGATACGCTTATAATAACCAAAGGCGAAACGGTAAATCTGCAATATCTTTTATTCTCTTAAAACCAAATTAAAACTACGCCTGGCGGCAAAATGCCGTCAGGCGTTATTTTTTACCGATAATTATAAATAGAGGTTGATTTTTAGGGTTGTATCTGTTATAATATTGCGGAGAAATTATATTTTTAAAAAGGGGTTTTTATGAAACCGAAATATAAAAGGGTTCTTATAAAACTTTCCGGCGAAGCGCTTGCCGGTCCTCAGGGGCACGGGCTTGACGAAAACGTCATTTCAGGCGTAGTCGAACAGATTAAAACCATACACGATATGGGCGTGCAGATTGCGCTTGTTATCGGGGGCGGCAATTTCTGGCGCGGACGTCAGGGAAAAAAGATGGACAGGACGACCGCCGACCATATGGGTATGCTTGCGACGGTTATGAATTCCCTCGCTATGATGGATGCTTTGGAACAGCGCGGCATTCCCACGCGCGTACAGACAGCGCTTATAATGACTTCGGTTGCCGAACCTTACATTTTAAGAAAGGCTTTGAACCATTTTGAGAACGGCAGGGTAGTAATTATGGCGTGCGGTACGGGCAACCCTTACTGTTCAACGGACACCGCCGCGGCGCAGAGGGCTTGCGAAATACAGGCCGACCTGCTTTTAATGGCTAAAAACATTGACGGCATTTACGACAGCGACCCTAAATTAAACCCCAACGCAAAAAAGTACGAGCATATAAAATATATCGATATTATCAACAACGGTATAAAGGCTATGGACACGACGGCGGCTACTATGTGTATGGAAAACGACGTACCCGTGCTTGCGTTCGGGCTTGACGAAGAGAACTCGATAATAAAAGCCGTCTGCGGCGAGCATATCGGCACGGTAATCGATAATAACTGAATATTTAACGCTTGCGCGTAAAGTATGGTAAACCGCGGACGCGGCTTTTGAAAATCCAGCTATAGTAAATAAAAAATAAAAGTTGAAAAATACGGAATAAATACACAACCAAAGGGGAGTAATTATGTTAGACAACGAACAGGTAGAAGAAATACTTTTGATTCTCGACGACAAACTGCAAAAGACGGTGAGCGTTCTCAAAGAAGAGTACGCGGCTGTCCGCGCAGGCAGGGCAAACCCTCACATTTTAGATAAAGTTACGGTTGACTATTACGGCGCGCCCACGCCCGTTACGCAGACTTCAAATATCTCTGTACAGGAGGGCAGGTGCCTTGTAATCGCGCCGTGGGACGTTTCTCTTCTGAAAGGTATCGAAAAGGCTTTGCAGCAGTCCAACATCGGCATCACGCCGACCAACGACGGTAAAGTTATCCGCCTTGCTTTCCCCCAGCTCACCGAAGAGAGGAGAAAAGAACTCTCTAAGCAGGTGCGCAAGATGGGCGAAGATTCCAAAGTTGCCGAAAGAAATATAAGAAGGGACGCTTTGGAACAGCTTAAAAAACTCAAAAACGATAAAATTCTCTCCGAGGACGAATATGCTTCCTGCGAAAAGGACGTTGAAAAGGCTGTTGCAGACGCCGTAGCGGAAATAGACGCAGCCGTCGCCGCCAAGGAAAAGGAGATAATGACCGTTTAAAGATGGAAGGCAGTAAAATTCCCCTGCATATAGGGCTGATAATGGACGGCAACGGCAGGTGGGCTAAAAAGCGGCTTATGCCGCGGTCATACGGGCATAAAGCAGGTATGAACGCAATGATTAAGCTTGCCGGACACGCAAAAGAACGAGGGGTTAAATACCTGACGGTGTACGCCCTGTCTACGGAAAATTTGTCAAGACCGCAGGAAGAGCTGGAAGGGCTTTACAGCCTTTTCAGGGGTTATTTTACTAAAAACGTCAAAAAGCTTTACGCGCAGGGAGCCGCCGTAAAGATAATAGGAAACATCTCGGCTTTGCCGCAGGACGTGCAAACGCTTTTAAAGGACGGCGAGCAGAATTCGCAGCAAGGCGCAGATTTTACGCTTATATTTGCAATCGGCTACGGCTCGCGCGCGGAAATAGTGCGCGCCTGTAACGAAGCCGTTGAAAAAGGACAGCCCGTAACCGCGGAAGGCTTTGAAAAACTTTTGTATACGGGCGGCGTGCCCGACCCCGACTTAATTATAAGAACGGGCGGAGAAAAAAGACTTTCAAACTTTTTAACTTATCAGGCGGCGTATGCCGAACTGTATTTTACAGACGTGCTTTTCCCCGACTTTGATGAAAATGAGCTGGACAAAGCCTTGGAAGATTATTCGCGCAGGGAAAGGCGTTTCGGCAAATTAAATTAAGTCAATAAATTTATGCGGCGCGTTTCAAGCGGCGCAAATTAAAATATAAAGGTAATAATTTTGGCAGAACAACAGGTTCGGGACGTACAACCCGAAGAAAACAAACAGGAAAAAAAGAAGCTTACTTCTTTGCACAAAAGGCTTATAACCGCAGTCGTGTATGTGCTTGTGCTAATAGCGTTGGCGGCGCTTAAATGGTGCGTGCCGCAGGGCAACGTTCACGGCGGATGGGGCTCGGTCGGTTTCGATTTGGCTTTTACTTTCGTCTCCGTTGTCGGCGGTTTCGAGTTTATGCGCGCTATCAGCCGTTCTGAAAGCGGGACAAACACAAAAATTTCATTTCCGCAATACGCTATAACAATGGCGTTCTGCGCCACCGTAGTTCCGCTGTACGCGATAGTTGAAATGGCTATGGGCGGCGGCTTGCTCGCCATATCCTGCGCTTTTACCGTTTACGTTATGTTCCTTGCGGCGACGTCCGTATTCGACCATCAGCGCAGTTCGGTAAAGGGCACTATTTATTGCGTATTCTGTATGCTCTACTGCGGCGTGCTTTCCGCGCTTCTGTCTGCGGTCAACCATCTGAACCAGAATTCTATGGTTGCGATACTTGTTGTATTTCTCTGCCCCGTGCTTACGGATACGTTTGCTTTCCTTGTGGGTTCGGCTTTCAAAAGGTTTGTGCCTATGAAGCTTGCGCCTCAGCTTTCACCCAATAAGACCGTAATAGGCGCGGTGGGCGGACTTTTCGGCGGTATTCTCGGCGGCGTGCTGTCCTATTACATTATGTATATCTTCGGCGGCATCAACGGACAAATCATATTCTTCGGAATGAACGGCGTCGAACTGACGTTGAGAAGCCCCAGCTTCCCCGGCGTGGTTTCCTTTATCTTGGTTGGTCTTTGCACGGCTGTTATGGCGCAGATAGGCGACTTGTTCGAAAGCGCTATTAAAAGGGAGTGCAGGGTAAAGGATATGGGAAATATCCTCCCAGGTCACGGCGGAATTTTAGACAGGTTCGACAGTATGCTTTATTGCAGCGTAGTCGTTCTTATCAGCTTCGGTACAATAATTTAACCTTGGACGCCGCAGGGGTTTTGCGGCGTTTTTGTCATTAAATAAAAATTTACGGGTATAATAATTATGAAAAAGATTGCTTTAATCGGTTCGACGGGTTCGATAGGCGTACAGGTTTTAAACGCGGTGCGCCGTCACCCCAACAGCTTCAAAATCGTTGCTCTTTCGGCTTACAGCTTGTCAAAAACTTTTTTACAGCAAATAAAAGAGTTTTCGCCCGAGGTTTATGCCGCGGCTTCCGAGGACAAGGCTAAGGCTTTGAGTATAGCCGCTTATAAAGACGCGGATTTGATTTTTAACGCAGTCAGCGGTTTTGCCGGTTTGGAATACAGTATCAAGGCTGTCAAAGCAGGTAAAAATATTGCGCTTGCAAACAAGGAAACTCTTGTATGTGGCGGCGAGCTAGTAACTCGTCTTGCCGCGGCTAAAGGCGCGCAAATTATTCCTGTCGACAGTGAGCATTCCGCAATCTGGCAGTGTCTCAATTACGATAAAAACGCGTCGTTCAAAAAACTTATAATTACGGCGAGCGGCGGACCTTTCAGGGGCTATACGCAGACTCAGCTTGAAAACGTTACGGCGGCGCAGGCTTTGAACCATCCCACATGGAAGATGGGTAAAAAAGTCACGGTGGACAGCGCGACCCTTATTAACAAGGGCTACGAGGTAATAGAGGCGCACGAGCTTTACGGCGCGCCTTACTCTAAAATAGAAACAGTTATACAGCCGACGAGCATAGTTCATTCGCTTGTTGAATTTAACGACGGCGCAGTTTTGGCGCAGATGGGCGCGCCCGATATGGAAGTGCCCATACAGCTTGCCCTGACATATCCGAAGAGGATGTCTACGGCGGCTCAGCCCTTGTCGTTTAAAAAAGCAATGAACCTTGAATTCCTGCCTTTAAGCCGCAAAGCGTATCCTCTTTTCGATTTGGCTGTGCGCTGCGGTAAAGAGGGCGGCACTTTGCCCTGCGCGCTCAATGCTGCGGACGAGGTCGCCGTCAAAGCCTTCCTTGACGGTAAAATAAAGTTTACCGACATTTACCTTACGGTAGAGCACATTATGTCATCTACTGAGCGCGACGAAATAGTAAGCTTTAAACAGCTTGAAGAAGTAGACCGCACCGCGCGTTGGAAAGCGCAGAAATTTATATATAAACTTTCAAAATAGTCCGCGCAGAAGTTGCGGACAGGGGATTGGATGAATTTACTTTCTGTTTCCTCGGTAATGGCGACTATCGGTTCAATTGCGCTGGCAATACTTATTTTGCTTGTGATGATAACCGTGCACGAGTTCGGGCATTATCTTGCAGGCAAGCTTTTAAAATTCAAGATTAACGAATTTGCCATAGGTTTCGGTCCTAAGCTGTTTAAGCGCGTTTCCAAAAAAAGCGGCGAAATGTTTTCAATAAGGCTTCTGCCTTTGGGCGGTTTCTGCGCTTTCGAGGGCGAGGACGGCACGGATGAAAACGGAGAGGCAAAGGAAACATTTACTTCCAAAGCGCCGTGGAAAAGGATTCTGGTTCTGCTTGCAGGACCTTTGATGAATTATCTTTTAGCCCTTCTTTTGATTATAATTTCCACATCCGTTTTCGGGTTGCAGGTGTTTAAGGTCAACGGCATTGACACTACAAGCGAAAATGCGGCAATCTACGCCGAGCATTCTCTTGAAGAGGGCGACCTCATTTTAAATATAAACGGCAAAAGAATTTATATGGTGACGGATATGATGTCTGCGCTAAAAGGCAAGCACGAGGGCGACACCGTTGCCGTTAAGGTAAGCAACAACGGGGAGGAGACCGAAAGGGAGGTTATGCTCCGCGCGGATTGCGATTTTGAAAGCTCCTCCCAAACGGGTAAAATCTGGCGCGCGCTCGGCGTGGGTACGGTTGAAAGGAACGACGGCAGTTATTGGAACGTTTCCGCAGACAGTTACCGCCTCGGGTTCTTTGATACGATAGGCAGTTCTTTTATATATTCGTTTAAAATAGCGGGAACAATTTTCAAAGTTTTAGGCGAGCTTTTGACGGGGCACATCGGTCTCAGCGCAATGGGCGGACCTGTAACAACGATAAAACTTACCTCAGAACTTGCGACGCAAAGCGTTCAAAGCTTTTTGGAAATAGCGGCTTATATAGGCGTGAACCTTGCCGTGTTCAACTTGTTGCCGATACCTGCGTTGGACGGAAGCAAAGTCGTATTCTGTTTGATAGAGTGGATATTCAGAAAGCCTGTGCCGAGGAAGATAGAAGCGATTATACACACTGTCGGCTTTATGCTTATAATAGTTTTTGCGGTGCTTGTGGATATACTTCAATTCGTGCGATGTTAAGCTTGAACAGAAGTTTCCGCCGCGATAAAACAGTTTAACAAAATATAAATTTAAACCGCCCGAAGGCTTTTGCCTTCGGGCGGTAATTTTTAGGTTTAATCAATAGTAAGTTTCTCTATTGACTATGTTTAAACCTGATTAAGTGTCTCTATTGTTTTGGTTTAAGCTTGATTAGGCTATTATTATGTTTAAGCTTGAGTATAGGTCTCTTCGGGCGGTTGTGCTTGCGGCGCTTTCGGTTTTATCAGCGCCGCCGCCTGTATTCTTTTAATCTGGGTGAAAAAGGGCTTGACGGAAAGAATTATTACGCCTGCCGCAATTGTCACCGCTATATCGGCAAACACAAACGCGTTATAGCCGAGACTGTATATCCATACGTTGTCGAGCGTGGAATATTCTGAGAATGCGAATACGCCCGAAAGAACGTGCGCGGTAAAACGCAGTATTGCCGCTATAACCGCGCCGAGAGCAAACTGTACCTGCGGCAGCTTGTCAAGTTTTTTGATTTTTGTAAAAATTCCGCCCAAGCCTATCGCCGCAAAAGCTACGGGATAGTCTAAAATGAACTGCGCCGGATGAATTAACCAAGGATTTTGAACGGCTTGCAAAACGCCGTAAACCGCGCCTGCCATCACACCCTTTCTGACCCCGAACATATAAGCGTACAGCAGAAGAGGCAGAAAAGAAGCGAGGGTAAGCGAACCGCCCTGAGGCATAGACCAAATTTTTATATATGACAGAGCAAAACTGCTTGCTATGCAGACAGCCGCGTATGAAATCGATTTTGAATCAAACTCGCGTTTTTCGCCTTTTCCGAAAAAGAAAGCGCAAAGCCCGACCGTAAGAACCAAAGCCGCCGCGCCGACGTAAAGCACTATGTTTTCGGTAACGGTAATTTCAACGTCGTTGTTGCTTTCCGCCGTGCCCGTAGAAAGGTAAACGGCAAGGCAAACCAACAAAGCTAAGAGCGCGGCGCCGAATAGAGCCCCGACAGTGATAAGCGTTATTTTGAAAGGTTTTGCCGAAAACAGACTTGCAATGTATGCGGCGGCAATTCCCAGAACGGTAATACAGCTAAGAATAATAGACGGTATAAGCACAAGCCCTAAAATGTTGTCGTATTCGGCGTAACCCTTTTCCGCAATTTTTGCAAAATCGAGAGAAAGCATTGCAACAATTACGGTTACGACAAATCCGCAACAAATGGCCGACGCGCCTTTCACAAAGCCTTTCAGCGCGTCTCTTTTTTTAAACCTTACAAAAATTCCTATGCCGATAAGCGAGACGATTAGGGCAAGCGCGGCGTAAAGGAAAACGCTTGTAAGGAAGTTTGAGGCGTATTCCGTCCATACTTCTTTGTACAGATAGTACTTGCCGTCGCCGATGGGTATGCGGTCGAAGTAAGCGCCTGCAAGGTGTGCAAGAAACATAAAAATCTCCTTCTACCGCCGAAAAATATAAAAAGCGCTACACAAAAAAAGGGTAACGCCGAAAATCTCTTTGTCTTATCGCTCAACCATTACGTTGCCGATTCAAAGGGTATAATCTCAGTCTGCGCTGTCCGCAGACACCCCCGACGGTATTTAATTTATTGTGACTAAATTATATTGTAAATTTGGTGCATTGTCAATAAAAATGCGCTATAATGTAAAAAACACAGTTGATGAGGAATGTTATGGCATACAATTTTTACGCTTTCATGGATAGAATGAAGTATATAAAGCGCTGGCAACTTATGCGTTCCGTAAGGGAAGAAAACATTATGGAACACTCGCAGCAGGTTGCAATGTTCGCGCATGCGCTTGCCGTAATAAACAATAAAATTTTCGGCGGAACAGCCGACGCCGAAAAAACCGTGCTGTACGCGATTTATCACGAGTGCAGCGAGGTTATGACCGGCGATTTGCCTACGCCAATAAAATATTTCAATAATTCAATTCACGGCGCGTATAAAGAGCTTGAAGACAAGGCTTGCGACAAGCTGCTTTTGACTCTGCCCGAAGAATTAAGGGAAGCGCTGTTCTGTTCGGTAAAGCCCGACGCCGATTGCTATGAGTATAAGTTAATGAAAGCGGCGGACAGGCTTGCCGCGTATGTCAAATGTCTTGAAGAAATAAGGTGCGGAAATTCAGAGTTTGCAAAGGCTAAAAAGAGTATAGAGGACGATATTTTGTCGCGCAACATTCCCGAAGCGGAGTATTTTTTCAAAAACTTTATACCTGCCTTTCAGTTGACTTTGGACGAGCTTGATTAATCGTTATAACATTCTGCGGCAATTTTAAGTCCGCATTTAAAACCGTAGACGAATGCGGAATCCTGTGTTTCCACTTCAAGGTCATTGTAAAGCTCATCAATATTTTGTAAAATTTCCTTTTGTTCGTCCGTCAAATTTTCACAAAGCTTGTTTTTTAGTTTAACAAGTTTGCCCAAAGTTTTATTGTAAGCTTCACTGTCTTTTATCTGGTCTGTGGTTGCCTCGTTTCCGTAAAACAAATTTTTTATTATCGAATACATTTTAATCACCTCTGTAACAAGTTATCATAATAATTTAAATAATTGTTGCGTTTCCACAATAGTGGACAAATTATTTTAATTGCTAAATATTTACATTGTTTCTAAAAAGTTTAAAATTATTAATGATAATACCACACCTCGATAATCTTTGCCCTCAGTCAGAGCGACTGTTATGTTGTCATTCTGAGTGTAGCATAGCGGAATCGAAGAATCTTATTGGCTATGCGAAGAAACGATAAGATGTTTCGACTACGCTCAACATGACCGGTGGAGCATTACGCCTACGACAAAAAATAGAATGATAAGTTATAGCTATATTTCAAAATACACGTCTTGTGTAAATATTTTATTACACAATTTGTGTAAAGTCGGGCGTTTTATTCACATTCGGTGTAAAATAAAAATATGGAATTTAATGAAAAATTGAAGCAATTACGGACGGATAAGGGGTTGACGCTAAAAGCCGTTGCGGATGCTTTAAATATCAAAGTTAGTACATATTCGAATTATGAGCAAGGGATAAGGGAACCTTCGATGCTGACGGTTAAAAGATTATGCAGATATTTTGAAGTAAGCGCAGATTATTTATTGGGAATAGAAGAAGATTAAAAGCCGCCGACGCAGTTTGTGTCGGCGGCTTTATTAAATTAATAACTTGTAATTATCGTCACCCTGCATTTTAGCTTTGCCGGGGGGATTCCTCACTGCGTTCGGAATGACAGATATTCAAGGCTTTTTGCTGATTTCGAGCATAATGACGGGAGGGGTAAACAAAACGTGTTGTAAAAAGTTTTATAAAAAATCAAGCCCCACACCAATGCGTCGGAGTGGGGCGTTCATATTCAATTTTGGTTTTCTGGAATCGCCTCCGCACGGTGCGTAAAGCTAATCGGTCAAAACCGCGCAGACCCTAAATTTCGTCTGCCTGAAAATTACCGCTTTCGGAATCAGATTCCATTCGTAAACTTGTACATCGGAGTTTACCTTCCTTTTCCTTTCTTTGTTTTAGCGTAAATTACCATCGGTATTACCTCCTAAAACATTTCCCTTATCATATAGAGGCGGTGCAAGCTTACTTCCGCCTGCGGAAAATACTTATCTGCCGATTTTACGGCTAAATGTTCTGCATTGGACTTGCTCCAATAATGTTGGCACCTAACATTTTTTGTAAGTTATTTTCTTTTTCAATTACATTTTATCATATAATTTTAATTTGTCAATACTTTTTTTAAAATTTTTAAAACATTTTTTGTAAACGCAAATCATTTTGCGCTTTACTTGCTTTAATACGCGTTAAAATGCTTAACTTTTTTTTATTTTAAGCGTATAATATGGTGGTTGCCTGACAGGTGGCTTTACACTTCGGCTACGCTCGTGCAAGGCATTTGGCAACAGCGTGGCTTTCTATATTTACTTTTAGGAGAAGGTTATGTTTGAAGGTAATTCTGCGCTCGGCTTTTGTATGGTGCTTGCGATTATTCTGATTACTACCAAATTTTTGGGGTTGGTTTTCAGAAAAATCGGAATGCCGCAGGTGCTGGGCTATATTATTGCCGGTCTATTGGTCGGCCCCGCAATTTTCGGCGATTTCTGCGGTTTTTCGCTTATCGGCTTCGAGGGAGAGGGATATTGGACCTTGCTTGCGTTGCCAAAAGACAATGCGCTGGGAATATTCTCAAAGATAGGCGTATTGCTTCTGATGTTCTCGACAGGTCTGGAAACAAACCTTAAAGAGCTTAAATCTACGGGGCTTGTCGCCGTTTTGGTTGCGCTTGCAGGCGTAATGATTCCCCTTATTCTGGGTTTTGTCATTTCAATTCCTTTCGGAGGGGTCGGGCTCGGCGTGCAGGACACGGCAGGCATTTTCCGCAGTATTTTCATAGGTACCATACTCACCGCGACAAGCGTTGCAATCACTGTTTCGGTGCTTAAAGAACTCGGTAAAATCAATACGAAACTCGGCACGACAATTGTTTCCGCCGCTATCATAGACGATGTAATCGGCATTGTGCTTCTGTCCGTAGTTACGGGTATTGCAAAGTCGCAGGCAGGCGGCGGAGAAAACTACGCAAACGGTTTTGAGTGGTTCAAAGGGCAGATTTACGGCACGATAATTATGATTATCCTGTTCTTTGTTTTTGCTATACTTGCAGGCTGGGGAATTTCAAAACTTTTTAAATGGCTTGATAAAAGATGGCCCGCAACTCACAGAATACCCGTGTTTTCGCTTGCCGTATGCTTTTTATACAGCTGGCTTGCGGAAGAAATTTTCGGGGTTGCGGATATAACAGGCGCGTTCCTTGCCGGCGTAGTGCTGTCCACCGTTCACCGCGCGAGCGAATATACGGATAAAAAAGTAGAAGTCAATACTTATACGATTTTTGCCCCCGTTTTCTTTGCAAATATCGGTATATCGAGTATTAAATTTGCAGGGCTGAACCCGAGCATACTTCTTTTTGCCGTACTTGCCGTGCTTATGGGACTTATAGGTAAAATTTTAGGCTGCGGCGCTGTATTTAAAGCTTTCAAGTACAATTGGCGTGAAAGTGCAATCGGCGGAGTAGGAATGATGGCGAGGGGCGAGGTTGCGCTGATAGTTACGGGAACGGTTACAAGCGAAAGTTTGGGCGCGTTTGCTCTTCCGTCGGAATTTATGATTATGACGGTATTCCTTATTCTGATTTCCTCGATTCTTACGCCTATACTTCTTAAAGTGCTTTACGGTAAAGATAAGAACAACGGTTTGCCTTTGTCCGGCGGAGGACAGGACGGACCGAACGTCGACGGCGAAGCGCTTATTGATAGCTCTGCCGCCGAACATTTGGGTTATAACAGCCCCGATGCGGAAGCGGAAAGCAAATAAGGCGCTTAAATTTAAGATAAATTATAAAAACCCTGCGGCTTTGCCGCAGGGTTTGTTTTATTGTTTCAGTGTGAAAGCATCCAGTTTTTAACGTCTTCGCGCGCGATAGGCGTAATGTTTTCTTTCGGATATTTAGACATAGGTCCGCCGTTTGTGTAGATAAAATATTTGCCGTCGCGTGTAATATATAAAGTCTCTTCATAGCCGTCGGCGTCGCCCGGGATGCCGAACGTGAACTTTTTGTCTACCGTGGAGGACGCTGTGTCGTAAAGAATGTTGTCTATATCTTTACACATATAAATCACTTCCCCTAAAATCAATAAAATTCTATCATAAACGGCGGTTTTGTGTCAATTTAAAGCATTTGTGAAATTTTTACGCGGTTTTTTGTTATAAAATAAAGCTTTATGTTAAAACGCGCAAAAAAATAAAGCGTTTTGTAAAGTAAAAATACTTGACAATGGTGTGTTGTGCGTTGTAAAATTAAAAAGCAAACTATGGACAAAGTTTCTTTTATCAGGCTTTGGGATGTTTACAGGGGGCTTTTGACCCCGACCCAGCAGGAAATTACCGATTTGTATTTTAACCTTGATTTGACCCTTTCGGAAATAGCCGAGCAAAAGGGAATTACAAGACAGGGCGTTTCGGAGTGTTTGAAGACCTGCAAAAAACAGCTTGAAGAATATGAAGAAAAGCTGCAGTTCAGCCGCAGACTTGCCAAAATGTGCCTTGAAACGTCGCTTGCGTTTACAGAGGCAGGAGCTTGGGCGGAAAAGTTTAAAAAGGCTTTTCCCGAAGCGTCGGGCGAATTGAAAAAGCTTGAATTAATTTTACAAAAGGACTATGCCGAAGAGGCGGAGCGGCTGTTGGACAATCCGCAATCGGCAGAGACATTAAACTCAGACGGCACCCGAGCGGTGTACGGAAGAAAGAAATCGGGCGAAGATTAGGTGGCGTATGGGCGCATTTTCCTCTTTATCGGAGAGATTAAACCACATATTTTCCAAGCTGACTAAGCGCGGAAGACTTACCGAACTTGAAATAAAGACTGCCATGCGAGAGGTGCGCGTTGCGCTTTTGGAAGCCGACGTGAATATTCAGGTCGCCAAAGAGTTTTGCAGGCTGGTATCGGAAAAAGCTGTCGGACAGGAAATTTTAAAAAGTCTTAACCCTGCGCAGCAGGTTATTAAAATCGTAAACGAAGAACTTATCGCGCTGATGGGTTCAACAAACCAGAAACTCAACGTTTCGCCCAAACCGCCTACTGTCATAATGATGTGCGGTTTGCAGGGCGCCGGCAAGACGACGATGTGCGGCAAACTTGCGGTCAACTTAAAAAAGAGCGGAAAGAAGCCTCTTTTGGCGGGGTGTGATATTTACCGCCCTGCGGCGATAAACCAGCTTAAAGTCGTTGGCGGAAAGGCTGGCGCCGAAGTTTTTGAAAAGGGTACTCAGAACCCTGTAAAAACGGCAAAGGAAGCCGTAGATTACGCCCGTTCAATGGGATATGACACGGTTGTTATAGATACCGCAGGCAGGCTTGAAATAGACGAGCCGCTTATGCAGGAGCTTGAAAACATCAAAAAGACGGTGGACGTTTGCGAAATTCTTCTCACCGTAGACAGTATGATGGGACAGGTTGCCGTAAACGTTGCAAAGACTTTCAACGAAAGACTTGAGGTAACGGGTGTTATCCTTACCAAGCTAGACGGCGACACAAGGGGCGGCGCGTGCCTTTCCATAAAGGCGGTCACGGGCAAACCCATCAAGTTTATAGGCGTCGGCGAAAAACTGACCGATTTGGAGCCTTTTTACCCTGACAGAATGGCTTCCCGTATTCTCGGAATGGGCGACGTGCTGACGTTGATTGAAAAGGCGCAGGAAGTCGTAAACGAAGAGCAGGCGAAGGCAATGCAGAAAAAGATGCTTGAAAACACCTTTACCTTAGAAGACTATCTGGTACAGTTTGAAAGTATGAAGAAGATGGGCGGCGCTCAGGCGTTGCTTGCGATGATGCCGAATATGGGCGGCAAGGTCAAAGCCGACGACATCGACGAAAAGAAGATAGAGCGCACAAAGGCGATAATTCTTTCGATGACGGGGCGCGAGCGTGCAGAACCCTCTATTATCAACAGTTCGCGCAAAAAACGCATAGCGCAGGGCAGCGGAACTACGGTGCAGGAAATAAACCAGCTTTTAAAGCAGTTTGAACAGACAAAGCAGCTTATGAAACAGCTTAAAGGCGGTAAAAGGCGGTTGCCTTTTTAAACGGCTTAAAGGGGTAAAAAATTGCAGAAAAATTGCGTAGACCCCCATATATGCCTTAAATAACGATAAAAAATAAAAATTTTTATATATTCAGGAGAAAGAAAAAATGGCAGTTAAAATGAGACTTACGAGAATGGGCGACAAAAAGAGCCCCTTCTACCGCGTAGTGGTTATCGATTCGAGAAAGGCGCGTTCGGGCGAATATATCGACAAAATCGGTTACGTTGACCCCCTTAAAACCCCTGCGGAAATCAATATTGACGTAGAAAAGGCGAAAGAGTGGCTTGCAAAAGGCGTTCAGCCCACGGAAACGGTTAAAAGCTACCTTGTAAAGGTCGGCGCAATGGAACAGAGCAAGAAGCTTTCCGCGCCCAAGACCAACGACAAGAAAAAGAAAGACTGATAGAACCGTCTGATTTTCCGTGCGGTTTTGCCGCGCTGTCGCTTAAAACAACTCGTTTTTTTTGGGCGGCGGACGGACGTTTCGGGTATTGTAAAATTTAAATTGGGGCGCATATATCCCTTATTTAACGCGCCCGAGGGAGTAAAAAATGGAAAACAACGTATTGGAACTTATAAAATACGTCGTAGGCACTTTTGCCGAAAAAAAGGATGAAGCAGAATACGTCGTTGAGGAAAAGGAACAGGTAATAGAAGTTACCGTTCTTCTCGATTCGGGCGATATGGGTAAAGTTATAGGCAAGCAGGGCAAAATAGCTAAGGCGCTGAGAACGCTTGTCGGCTCCTGCACGCCGCGCGGCTCTAAGCGCTATACCGTGGAAATTAAAGAAAAAGTTTAAAACTGTAAAATCGCACAATTTCCGTTGTGCGATTTTTAAAATCAGGAATTTTACGGAATTATTATTCGGTTATGGACAGATTGACAGTTGCGTTGATAGTTAAGCCCCAAGGAATAAGGGGTGAAGTTAAATTTAAGGCGCTTTGCGACAGCGCGGAGGACCTTATAGGCGTAAAGCGCGTGTATATTGACGGCGTAGATTACGGCGTTCTGAACGTGCGCGCACAAGGGGAAATAGGTTATATTTCTTTTAAAGGCGTGTTTGACAGAAACGCGGCCGAACTTCTGCGCGGAAAAGAAATAGAGGCGGAGCGTTCTGATATGCCGGAACTTCCCGAAGGGCGGTTTTATATCGCAGATTTAACGGGTTGCGAGGTTGTGACGTCGTCGGGCGAAATCATAGGCGAAGTGATTTCCGTCACTCCTGCAAGAACGGACATCTATACGCTTAAATGCGCCAAAGGAGAAGTAAGTTTTGCGGCGGCGGAGGGCGTCATAGAAAGCGTTGACGTGCAGAATAAACAAATAACCGTGAATAAAAAGAGGTTTAAGGAAGTTTCGGTTTGAAAATTACAATACTGACGCTTTTCCCCGATATGTTTGCGCCGCTTAAAGAGAGCATAATAGGCAGAGCGCAGGCAGAGGGAAAAATAAGCATAGAAATAGTCAATATAAGAGATTTTGCCGAAAATAAGCACTTCAAGTGCGACGATTATCCTTTCGGCGGCGGAGCCGGAATGGTTATGATGCCCCAGCCAATAGGTTCTGCGATAGAGGCAGTAGACCCCCGTCACGAGGCAAGAAGAATTTATCTTTCGCCAAAGGGGCAGACTTTTACGCAAAGCAAGGTTTTCGAACTTACGGGGTATGATAGTCTTCTTTTGCTGTGCGGTCATTACGAGGGGGTCGACCAAAGAGTTATTGACCTTTTCATTGACGAAGAGATTTCCATCGGCGATTATGTTCTTACCGGCGGCGAACTGCCTGCAATGGTTGTTTGCGACTGTGTGGCGCGCTATGTGGACGGTGTAATTTCCGGCGGCTCATTGGTCGATGAAAGTTTTTCGGGCGCAGGGCTGGAATATCCTCAGTACACAAGACCTGCGGAGTATAAGGGGTTAAAAGTGCCGGAAGTGCTCTTGTCCGGCGACCATAAAAAAATAGACGATTGGCGTGCGTCCGAGGGATTAAAACTGACGCGTATGCGCCGTCCCGACCTGCTTGGCGGAGATAAGAAATGAAAACGATACAATGGTTTCCCGGTCATATGACCAAAGCAATGAGAATGATGGAAGAAAATCTGTCGCTTGTGGACGGTGTTATTTTTGTGCTGGACGCGCGCTGTCCTGCGGCTTCGTTCAATCTCAGGCTTAAAAAATTAGCCAATAACAAACCTGTTTTGTACGTTTTGAATAAGGGCGACCTCGCAGACGAAAGAGCGGACGTTCTTTTGAAATTAATCAGAGAACAGGGTGCGGTGGCGGTCAGGATAAATGCGGTAAACACCTCGTCAAAGCGTGATATATTGGGGGCAATTGAAAAAATCGTTGCCGAAAAACGCGCAAAGGCGCTTGAAAAAGGGTATAATAAAGTCTTCCGTTTTATGGTGGCAGGCGTGCCCAACACGGGCAAGTCTACGTTAATAAATCTTCTTGCCGGGTCAAGACGCGCGGAGACGGGCGACAAGGCAGGCGTAACTCGGGGCAAGCAATGGATTAGGTGTGAAAACTTTGAGCTTTTAGACACCCCCGGAACAATGCCGCCTGCGTTTGAGAACCAATATCTTGCAACTCACCTCGCGTTTGCAGGAAGCATTAACGACGACATTTTGGACATTGACGATATTGCGCTTGCGCTTTTGAAAGAACTTTCTGAAAAATATCCGCGCAGACTGCTTGAAAGATACTCTATTACGGGCGGTACGCCCCTCGAAATGCTTGAAAAAGTATGCGAAGTCAGGCAGTTTCTCGTGCGTGGCGGCGAATTTGACTATGAAAGAGGGGAAAGGGCGGTTATAGACGATTTCCGTAAAGGGAAATTGGGCAGAATTACCCTTGATACTCCCGAGGACGTAAAGGGGCTTAAATTTTAATGGACAAACTGAAATACGAAAGAGAGCTAACCGCCGACGGCTTTAAAAACGTCTGCGGCGTGGACGAAGTCGGAAGAGGTCCTCTTGCAGGACCTGTGGTTTGCGCCGCGGTCATTATGCCGCATAATGACATTATCGACGGCGTTGACGACAGTAAAAAACTTACGCATAAAAAACGCGCATATCTTGCCGAATTAATTAAAGAAAAAGCGATTGCCTACGCAATATGCTGCGTTGAACCGCAGATTATAGATGAAATAAACATACTCGAAGCCACCAGGCTTTGTATGAAAAACGCTATTGAAAGCCTTGAAATAAGACCTGATTTCGTTTTGGTGGACGGCAATATGAAACTTGATATAGAAATCGGGCAGAAAAGCATCATAAAAGGGGATTTCTACAGTTATTCCATAGGCGCGGCTTCGATTATAGCAAAAGAATACAGGGATGCGTTAATGGACGAATATGCAGTAAAATACCCCGATTACGCCTTTGAGGAAAATAAAGGTTACGGTACTAAAAAGCATATTGAAGGTATAATTCGTGCAGGGATATGCCCTATCCACCGAAAAAGTTTTACAAAAAAATGGCAAAGTTAAGAAGTGAAGACACGCACAATTTAAATCTAGGGAAAGCAGGGGAAAAGCAGGCGCGGAAGTATCTTAAACGTCTTGGTTGGAAGATAATCGGAAAAAATTACAAAAACCCTTTCGGCGAGATAGACATAATAGCCAAAAAAGACGACGTTTACGCCTTTGTAGAGGTAAAAACGAGACTTTCAGACGATTTCGGGGCGCCGTCCGAAGCGGTGACGGAAAGCAGGAAACGGCGATATATTATGGGGGCAAACTATTTTTTTTCAGGTCAAGTAATTGACTGTACCGTAAGATTTGATATAATAGAGATTTTCAAGGGCGAGCTTAACCATATAGAAAACGCATTCAGCGCATAAATAATTCAAGAGGTGAAAAATGGAAAGAAGAGCTTACGACATTTTTTCAAAAGTGACAAGGGACGTTAAAATAAAGATAATCCCCGGGCACTTTGCCACGCGCCATTCGCATGTAAATTACTGCGTGGACATGACCGAGGTCAAATCAGGGCTCAATTCGTCAAAAGCGGCGGCAAAACTTTTTGCCGATATGCTGAACGCGACGCCCGTAGATACCATTATAACTTTGGATAGGATGAAAATGGTCGGGTCTTTCATTGCGCACTACCTCAGCCATTCGCATATAAACAAAGGGCAGGATATCGCCGTTATTTCACCTGAAATTTCTAACGATAAACTACTTCTGCGCGATAACTTTCTTCCTTACGTCAAGGGTAAAAGGGTAATGCTTTTGACGGCTTCGGCTACGACGGGTAAGGACGTTAAAAGCGTTGTAGAGGGAATAATTTATTACGGAGGAATGCCTGTTGCCGTCGCAAACGTTTTCGGCGGTGAATTTAAATGCAATGTGCCCGTTTATAAATTGTTCGGCGTTGAGGATGTTCCCGACTATTCGTCGTATACGGCTGCGGAGTGTCCGCTTTGCCGTAAAGGCGTAAAAGTGGACGCTGTGGTAAATTCTTACGGGTACAGCAAAATAATATAACGGCTGTTTACGGGCAAATCGCATACATATTATATATAATATGGCAAAACCGCCCTAAAATAGTTTTGTGAAAATTGCGACACACCCCCTAAAATGAGTTGCAATTTCAGGTTTTATTTGATAATATAGTTTTCGACTTCGGACAGTCCTCTGCTTATGCAAGAATGTCTTAATTATATGGAGGTTTAAGATGAAAGGTTTAGTGGAAGCCATAGAAAAGGAGAATATGAAGGCGGAAGTGCCCGTATTCAACGTAGGCGATACCGTTAAGGTCGGCTTCAAGGTCATCGAGGGTACGAAAGAAAGAATTCAGAATTTCGAAGGCGTTGTAATTGCCAAAAAGCACGGCGGAATAAGAGAAAGCTTCACCGTAAGAAGACTTTCTTTCGGCGTAGGCGTAGAGAGGACGTTCCCTCTTCACTCGCCCAAAATCGCGTCGATTGCCGTTGTTAAACGCGGTAAGGTAAGACGCGCCAAGCTTTACTACCTGCGCGGTCTGACCGGCAAGGCTGCAAAGATTGCAGAAATAAAGTAATTAAAAAAAGCTCTCGCTATGCGCGAGAGCTTTTAAATTTTGTATGCAAAGGTGGAAAAATGCTTTCTAAAATAACGAGTTTTACGCTCTGCGGACTTGACGGGGTGCCCGTAGAGGTGGAAACTGACATAAATAAGGGCATGGTATCTTTTGATTTGGTCGGTTTGCCCGACGCCGCGGTAAAAGAGAGCAAAGAAAGGGTGCGCGCGGCTATAAAAAACAGCGCGATGAACTTCCCCGTAAACAAAATCACAATAAACCTTGCCCCTGCGGACATTAAAAAGGAGGGTTCGCAATACGATTTGCCTCTTGCAGTCAGTATTCTTATCGCCGCCGACCGTTTTACGGCGAATACCGAAGGTACGGTGTTTTTGGGCGAACTTGCGTTGGACGGCTCGCTGAGACCCGTAACGGGCATTTTGCCCATATTAATTTCCGCAAAAGCAAAAGGCTTTAAGCGCTTTATAATACCTGCGGCAAATGCGAACGAAGCAAGTTATATAGAGGGGACTGAGGTTTACGCTATGAAAAACCTCAGGGACGTTGTTGGGCTTATTACGGGGGAAGAAACTTTTGCGCCCGTAGCGCAGAAAAGTTTTCATTCCGAGGCGAACGCCCAAAAGTATAATTACGACCTTTCATTGGTGCGCGGACAGAAAGTTGCAAAACGCGCGCTTGAAATAGCCGTAGCCGGCGGCCATAATTTGCTTTTGGCAGGTCCTCCCGGTACGGGTAAAACTATGCTTGCGCGCTGTATTCCCACTATTATGCCCGATATGACTTTTGACGAGGCTTTGGAGGTTACGAAAATTCATTCCGTCGCAGGCACGCTTACCGAGGACGGAATAGTTTCTTTAAGACCTTTCAGGACGCCTCACCATACATCCACCGTAGTGGCGCTTTGCGGCGGCGGAAACACAAAAATACATCCCGGCGAAATATCCATGGCGCATAAAGGCGTTTTGTTTTTGGACGAGTTGCCCGAATATTCGAGAAGAACGCTTGAATCATTGCGTCAGCCCCTTGAAGACAGGGTTATAACCGTTGCAAGAGCTGGCGGAGCGGTTTCTTTCCCTGCGGATTTTATGCTTTGTGCAAGTATGAACCCCTGTCCGTGCGGAAATTATGGTTCAGCTTACCTTACCTGTACTTGCACGCCTGCACAGGTTCATAAATACAAAAGTAAAATTTCGGGTCCGTTGCTTGACAGAATAGACTTGCAGGTTGAAGTCGACGGGATAAAATACGAAGATTTGGCAGGTTCGACGGACGGCGAGACGAGCGCGGAAGTCAAAGCAAGGGTGGAAAAGGCGCGCGCGGTGCAAAGGCTGCGTTTTGAGGGCGAAGAGTGCGCCGTCAATGCCGCTATGGGTGAAAAACAGATTAAAAAATATTGCAGGCTTTCTTCCGAATGCGAAGATATTTTACGCGCCGCGTTTGAAACTTTGCGTCTTTCTGCGCGTGCCCGTTCAAGAATTATAAAAGTTGCAAGAACGATTGCCGATTTGGCGTTTTGCGAAGATATTGCGCCCGAACATATTTTAGAGGCGGCGTCGTACAGAAGTTACGATTCCGATAACTGAGCTTATGTACAATGAGGATGAAATAAATTTAATAACGCTTTGTTCGTTTTTTCAGCTTACATACAATCAGAGAAAACAACTGCTTTCGGGGCTTGAAAATTCCCGTCCCGATTTTGTGAAATATGAAAAAAATCTGATTAAAACACTTCCTGCCGGCGTATATAATAAAGTGAAAGCCGATTTTTACGACGTTAATTACAGAAATAAAGTTCTCGAATCGCTGAAAATAAAAGGCGTAACGTGCGTAACTTATTTTTCCGAAGATTATCCGCAGGCGCTTAAAAATACTGCGTTGCCGCCTATCGTTTTGTATTGCAAAGGCAATTTGAAACTGTTAAAAGAAAGATGTTTTGCAGTGGTGGGTTCAAGGAGAACTTTGCCCGATATAACCGCAAAGACCAAAAAGATTGCGAAAGAGCTTTCCGAAAAGTTTGTGGTTGTCACGGGAATGGCGGACGGCGCCGATGCAGCGGTATGCGAGGGCGGCGCGCAGAACGGCAGAATTATTTCCGTTTTGGCTTATGGTTTCGACCACGTTTATCCTGCGGTGAATGCTAATCTTATAAAAACCGTTGAAAAGCGAGGACTTCTTTTAAGCGAATATCCGCCTGAAATTCCTCCGCAAAGGCACAATTTTCCTATAAGGAACAGAATTATCGCAGGGCTTTCCGAGGGAACACTGATAGTTTCTGCAGGCAAGAAGAGCGGCGCACTTATTACTGCCGAATATTCTGAAGAATACGGCAGGGAGACGTTTGCTTCCCCTTACGGCATAGGCGTAACTTCGGGCGAGGGATGCAATCATATTATAAAAAATTACGCGCATCTTGCGGAAAATACGTTTGACATTCTCTCTTATTTTGGTTTAGACTTTAAAACGCACGGTCAGCAAACTTTTACGCCTGATGAAGAGAAACTGTTGGACGCGATTAAGGAAAACGGCGCGTCAGGCATTTCAGAACTTGCGGAAGTTTTAGGCGTTCCGCCGTTCAGGCTGATACCTGTAATTTCTTCGCTTGAAATAAAAGGCGCGGTTGTACGTTTGGGCGGTAACCGCTATGCCGCCGCAAACTGACTTACGGATTCGTCCGTTCTCATATAAGGAGATTAATTTATGGATTTGATTATAGTTGAGTCGCCTTCCAAGGCGAAAACAATTTCCAAATATTTAAAGGGGAAATACAGGGTGGACGCTTCCGGCGGACATGTAAGGGACCTGCCCGAACGCACTTTGGGCGTAAAAATAACCGAAAATTTCGAGCCTAAATACGAAATTACACCGTCCAAAAAGGAAGTTATAAAAAGGCTTTCCGCCGAGGCTAAAAAGAGCGGTAAAGTTTATCTTGCAACCGACCCCGACCGCGAAGGCGAGGCGATAAGCTGGCATTTACAGTCAGTTTTGGGGCTTGACGAGAATGCGGCGAACAGGATAGAATTCAACGAAATTTCCCCCTCTGCGGTGCAGAACGCGTTGAAGAACCCCCGTAAAATAAACGTCAATCTGGTTGACGCGCAGCAGGCAAGAAGAGTTTTGGACAGACTTGTAGGTTACAAACTGTCTCCTCTTTTAAATAAACGCATACAGAACGGGCTTTCCGCGGGTCGTGTGCAGTCTGTGGCGTTGAGGCTTATTGTTGACAGAGAGCGTGAAATTCAGGCATTTAAACCCGAGGGCTATTGGGTTATGAACGCCTTTTTACAGGACGAAGAAAAAAATTACGCGCCTTTTAAAGCCGTATATCAGTGCAAAAAGAACGGCGAAAGCGTGCCGCCGGAAGTTGCCGAAGAAATTGAAAGGAAAGTTAGGGCAGGCAAATTTACCGTTGCCAAAGTCAAAAAGGGCGTAACAAAACAGCACGCGCCCGCGCCTTTTACAACTTCTTCTTTACAGCAGGACGCTTCCAATAAGTTCGGTATGACCTCGCCTGAAACCATGCTTATAGCGCAGCATCTGTATGAAGGTATGGATGTCGGCGGCGACCATATAGCGCTTATAACTTATATAAGAACGGACTCGGTGCGCGTTGCAAAGGAAGCGCAGGACAACGCTTTGGAGTTTATAAAAAATACTTACGGTGCCGAATATGTGCCGGATAAGCCCAATTTTTACGCCACAAAGAAAGGCGCGCAGGACGCGCACGAGGCTATACGTCCTATTAATCTGAGCGTTACGCCTGCAAGCGTTAAAAACAGTCTTGATAAAAAGCATTACAATATTTACAAGCTTGTTTACGACAGGTTTATAGCTTCACAGATGGCTGAAGCGCAATACAATTCAATGCAGATAGAAGCCGAAAATTCGGGCTATATATTCAAAGCCAGCGGCAAAGCTATGCTGTTTGCAGGCTATACGGCGGCATATCAGGACGCACAGAAAGAAAAGGACGAGGAAGAAGAGACTGCAAAGCTTCTGCCTCCTTTGAACGAGGGCGACGGACTCGGAATGAACGAATTTTCAAAGGAACAGAAATTTACAAAGCCCCCTTACCGTTATACGGACGCTTCGCTTGTCAAGGCTATGGAAGAAAAGGGTATCGGCAGACCGTCAACTTACGCTTCTATTATTTCCGTACTCAATAAACGTAAATACGTTAAAAAAGACGGGAAATATATGGTTCCGACCGATGTTGCGTACTTGATAACAGATATGCTTTTAAAATACTTTACCGACATTATGGACGTAGGGTTTACTGCGCATATGGAGGACGATTTGGATAAAATCGAAGAGGGCGGCTGCGATTGGCATAAAATAATTGCAGATTTTTACCCCGGTTTTGCCGAACAGCTTAAAACGGCGTCCACAGACGGCGATGAAGAAACGGACGTAATATGCGAAAAATGCGGAAGCGTTATGATTAGAAGAATAGGCAAGTACGGTAAATATCTTGCGTGTTCCAACTATCCTAATTGTTCAAATATCGTAAGCGAAAGCGACGCTGAAATATCGCCTATGCGTTGCCCCAAATGCGGCGCAAATATGGTGGTAAAAAGCGGCAAGTACGGTAAATTCCTTGCATGCCCCAATTATCCCGAATGTTCTTCTATTCTTCCGATAGACGCGGAGGCTACCGACGAAAAATGTACTGAGTGCGGCTCGGGTATGCTTTTGAAGCACGGTAAATACGGCAAGTATCTTGAATGCCCCCAATGCTCGGCAAAACGCCCCTATGTTTCAAAGGATATTGAAAAAGAGGGCGAAAAACTTGAAGGTATCTGCCCCGACTGCGGAAAGCCTATGAGGAGAATGAGTTCAAAATCAGGCAAAATTTATTTCGGTTGTACAGGGTATCCCGAGTGTAAATTTTTGAGCTGGGACGTTGCCACGGGCGGTAAATGCCCTAAGTGCGGCAAATATCTTATAAAAAAGAACGGTAAAATAAGATGTTCCGATAAGGACTGCGATTATACCGCGGAACTGCCCGAAAATGAAAATTGACGTTATCGGCGCAGGTCTTGCCGGTTGTGAAGCGGCTTATTATCTTGCGCAGAGGGGAGTTGAGGTCAATCTGTACGACATAAAACCGAAGTCGTTTACCCCTGCCCATTCGGACGGAAACTTCTGCGAGCTTGTGTGCTCAAATTCGCTCAAAGGCAAAGACCCGTATTCAAACGCGTGCGGACTGTTAAAGGAAGAAATGCGCGTTCTCGGTTCTTTGACTATGGAGGCGGCGGAAGCCTGTGCGGTGCCTGCCGGCGGCGCGCTTGCCGTGGATAGAGAAGCTTTTGCGTCCTATGTTACGGAAAAATTAAAACAATGTAAAAACGTAAATATTGTGTGTAAAGAAGTCGAAAGCGTGCCCGATTGCTGGTGTATTATTGCAACGGGACCGCTTACTACGGACAGGCTTTCTGCGAGTATTTCAGGCATATGTGGGGGGCAATTGCATTTTTATGATGCTTCCGCGCCGATTGTGTCAAAGGAAAGTATAGATTTTAACAGCGCGTTTACTGGTGACAGATACGGCAAGGGCGGAGATGATTACGTCAACTGTCCGCTTGATAAAGAGCAGTACGAAACGTTTACTGAAGAGCTTTTAAAGGCGGAAAAGGCCGTACTGCATGACTTTGACAAAAGAGAAATTTTCGAAGGCTGTATGCCCTTAGAGGTTATGGCGTCGCGCGGACGCGAAAGTTTGAGATATGCAAATTTCAAGCCCGTAGGGCTCAGGGATAGAGACGGAAACCGCTTTTATGCAGTGTTACAGCTGAGAAAGGAGAACGCCGACGGCACGGCTTATAATCTTGTCGGATGCCAGACAAACCTGAAATGGGGCGAGCAGAAACGTGTTTTTTCGCTTATACCGGCATTGAAAAACGCAGAATTTTTAAGATACGGCGTTATGCACAGAAATACCTTTATAAATTCGCCGACTTGCATTAACGAAGATTTTTCTTTAAAAAGTAACGGCAAAGTGTTTTTTGCCGGTCAGATTACCGGCGTAGAGGGCTATGTCGAAAGCGCGGCAAGCGGTATTCTTGCCGCCGCGCATATGTTTGAAAAGCTGAACGGAAATATTCCGCAAAAGTTAGATTGTACAACCGTTATGGGTGCGTTATCGGCGCATATATCGGGGGTAACGGAAAATTTTCAGCCTATGAACGCAAATTTCGGCATTTTGAAACCGCTTGAAAAAACGGTAAAAGACAAGAAAGAGCGCTATGCCTGCCTTGCCCGAAGGGCTTTGGAAAATATCAGGGAATTCAAAAGCAGACTTTTATGAAATATTTACAGTTAAACTTTGATAAGAAAAATCTGCCCGGCTACATATTCAAATTCAACGTTGTGTTTACTGCGTTTATAATCGGCTGGTTTGTCGTTTGTGTTCCTTTGTGCGTCGCTATCGGTTGTGTCTATGACGAAAGCCCTGTTACATACGGCGTAATGATAGGCGCATTTTCTTTATTTTTTATAGGGCTTGCCGTCTTTTTGATTGTTTGGCAAAAACTTAGAAAAAAACTGCAAATGCAGAGATTTGAAGAAATTACACGGAATTTTTCCGATATGCCGCTGGAACAGGCGGAAGAAATTCTAAAAGCCGAGGCTGTTATTAAGGATGGCGGATTCGTCTGCGGCGACGATGCGTTTGGAACGGTCTGCGTTCCGTTTGATAAGACAGCCGTTTATATGGACGCCGGTTCGGGTGGGACGCAAGCGTTTTTGGGAATAGCGGCGATAAATCCGGAAAGTAAAGAACTGATTGCGTTTTACACAATGAACAACGCGCTGTTTAACTTTATAATGAAGAAAAATATAGAACTTATTAACGGCGAAATGTTCAGGCTTTTTGAAAAAGACAAGAAAGAATTTATAGAACTGTTATTTAAGAGAAAACTTAAATAAGCAGAAAGTTAAAGGAGAATAGTTATGACTGAATTTCATGCAACTACAATCTGCGCTGTAAAAAGAAACGGTGAAACGGCTATTGCAGGTGACGGACAGGTCACTATGGGCGAAAGCGTAATTTTTAAAAATTCTGCGCAGAAAGTCAGAAGGATATACGGCGGAAAAGTTATTTTGGGTTTTGCCGGTTCGGTTTCGGACGCCTTTTCGCTGAGCGAAAAGTTTGAGGGTATGCTGAACAAGTTCTCCGGCAACCTTATGCGTTCCGCGGTCGAACTTGCCGAACTTTGGAGAAGCGACAAAGCGGTGAGAAAGCTTGAAGCGCTTATGATTGTAGCCGATAAAGAGACTTTGCTTATCGTTTCCGGTACGGGCGAAGTGATAGAACCCGACGACGGTATAGCGGCTATCGGCAGCGGCGGAAACTACGCTTTGGCGGCTGCAAGGGCGCTTTATCAGAATACCGAATACTCTGCGGCTGAAATTGCGAAAAAATCGCTTAAAATAGCAAGCGAAATATGCGTTTTCACCAACGACAATATAAAGTGCGAAACAATTTAAGAAATTGCGCGCGGACGGAAGTCATTTAAGCGTGCACCCTGAAAAAATTAAATGCGTGCAAAACTGCGCGCGGCGGCTTGATAAGGAGTTTTTTATGAATTTGACACCCAAACAGATTGTACACGAACTGAATAAATACATTATCGGACAGGACGAGGCGAAAAAGGCGGTTGCAATAGCTTTGAGGAACCGTTACCGCCGCAGTCAGCTTTCACCTGCCTTGCAGGACGAAATAACGCCTAAAAACATTATTATGAAAGGCCCCACGGGCGTGGGCAAGACGGAAATTGCAAGGCGGCTTGCTAAACTTGTCAAAGCGCCTTTTATAAAGGTGGAGGCTACCAAGTATACGGAGGTCGGTTACGTCGGCAGGGATGTCGAATCAATGGTGCGCGACCTTGCCGAATGTGCGATAAGGCTTGTAAAAGAGGAAAAAACGCAGGAAGTCAGCTATAAAGCTTCCGCCGTAGCCGAAAGGCGTATTGCGAAAGTTCTTTCTGAAATGAAAAAGGACGAACGCGGCGAAACGGCGAAAGCAGTGTTCGAGGATAAGCTTGTTGAAGAAATTCATGCAGGCAAATACGACAATACGCTTATAGAAATAGAAGTTGACGACGTGCCCAAGCCCTTAGAACTGTCGCCGGGAAGCGGCGCCGCGATAGATTTGGGCTCAATTTTCAGCGGAATGGGTATGCACAAGAAAAAGAAGCGTAAAATTTCCGTTAAAGAGGCAAAAAATCTTATTATTGCCGAAGAAGCCGATAAGCTTATCGATAACGATGCGGCGAATGCGGAGGCTATACGCCGCGCCGAAAACGATGGAATTATTTTCATTGACGAAATAGACAAGATTGCAGGAAAGGGAAATCAGGGGGCGGACGTCTCGCGCGAGGGCGTGCAAAGAGACATTCTGCCCATAGTCGAGGGCTGTACGGTAATGACCAAGTACGGTCCCATAAAAACCGATTATATTCTGTTTATTGCGGCAGGCGCTTTCCATGTTTCAAAGGTTGAGGATTTAATACCCGAGCTTCAGGGCAGATTCCCTATACAGGTTGACTTAAAGAGCCTGACAAAGGAAGATTTCGTAAATATTTTAACTCAGCCTCAAAACGCCATTACCGCGCAGTACGCCGCGCTTTTGGCTGTGGACAACATCGATTTGCGTTTTACAAAGGACGCGATAGAAAAGATTGCCGAAGTCTCCGAAGATATCAACACCACTTCCGAAGATATAGGGGCAAGGCGTCTGCATACCGTAATGGAAAGACTTTTGGAGGATATATCATTCAATGCAGGTGGGAACGATTACCCTGTGATACCTGTAGAGGTAAACGCGAAGTATGTTGAAGAACACCTTGAAAACGTGACAAAAAACCGTGATTTAAAGAAGTACGTTTTATAGTTAAATAGCGTTATTTCAAGCATATATCGGGGGTAAATGTATGATTTACATTTTTATTGCAATCGGCGCGGTGATGATTTTGAGCGTCATAATCAGCCTTGTTAAAATAGTGAAAGGCAAAGGCGGAACAGGCGCGCAATCGGATTCCGGCGATAAAGAAACCAAAAAACTTTGCGCCATGCTCGACGGCGAACAACTTTTTTCCCTTGCAAAAGACCTTGAAGACGACGAGGGCGAAGTAAAAGATTTCAGATTGTGGGGCGAGTTTATGCGCACGGCGGCGGAAAAAGGTTATGCGCCTGCTATGAGGGAATACGGCAAAGATTGCAAGTGCGGAAATAACGACGAGGCGTTGCTTTGGCTTGAACGCGCTGCCGAAGCCGGCGACATAAAGGCTGGGTTGGAGCTTGCCGAATGCTATAAGTACGGCGTGAAATACGGTAAGCCTGTAATTGAAGCAGATAAGGAACTTGCAAAGAAATGGTACCTTCGTTTGGCGGAAACGGGCGATGCGGCGGCGCAAAACGAATATGCCGAATACCTTAAATATTATGAAGACAATGATGAAGAAGCCGAGCTTTGGTACAAAAAAGCTGCTGAACAGGGCAATGCTGAAGCTTTGAACGCGCTTGCCGATATGTATTATCTCGGTGACGATGACCAAGATGATAAAGCTTTGGAAATTTATTTTAAAGCGGCGCAGGCCGGTTCGACCGATGCGGAATTGTCTTTGGGAAATTATTACCGCAGCGCGGATGAACCCGATTACGAAAAGGCTTTGGAATGGTATAAAAAAGCGGTAGAACACGGTGAAAGCATTGCTGCGTGCGATATCGGAGAAATGTATTTACAAGGCGAAGGCGTTTTAAAAGATGCCGTTGCCGCGGTCGATTGGTTTAAGAAAGCGGTGGATATGGGCTCAGTCCACGCAATGTATTTGCTCGGCAAGTGCTATTTTGATGGCGTAGGGATTGAAAAAGACGTTGAAAAAGCCGTAAAGCTTTACGAAGAAGCCGAAAAGTATGACAGCGACGCCCAATATGCCCTTGGAATATGCTATCTGCAAGGCGAAGGCGTTAAAAAAGACGTCAAAATCGGCGTGGGCTATTTGGAAAAATCCGTAAATGACAGGTACGCGGATACCAGAGGCGAAGCGCTTTATAAGCTGGGTGAAATTTATTATAAGGGCGAGTTGGTTAAAAAGGACGAACAGAAAGCTAACAGTTATTGGCGCGATGCCGCAGAAGAAGGTTATAACGACGCGATTGACTGTTTGAGAATATATTTCGGAGAAACCGTCGATAGCGACGAAGACTGAGAGGAAAAAATGATTAATATTCCCAAAGGGACTAAGGACGTTCTGCCCGAACAGTCCTATAAATGGCAACATATTGAAAATACGGCAAGGGAAGTCGCAAGGGTGTTCGGCTATAAAGAAGTCCGTACCCCCGTGTTCGAGTATACAGAGCTTTTCCGCAGAGGTGTCGGCGAAACCACCGATGTGGTCAATAAGGAGATGTATACTTTCGAGGATAAAGGCGGACGCTCGGTTACGTTAAAGCCCGAAGGCACAGCTGGCGTTGCCAGAATGTTTATAGAGAACGGTTTGGCAAACTCTCCGTTGCCCTTAAAAACTTATTATATAACTCCTGCTTTCCGCTATGAAAGACCGCAGGCTGGAAGACTTAGGGAATTTCATCAATTCGGTATAGAAGTGTTCGGGTCTCCGTCTCCTGAAACGGACGCGGAAGTGATTTTTGCGGCTTCAGCTTTTTTGAATAAGCTTAAAATTAAAGGCGTAAAACTTGAAATTAATTCGATTGGGTGCCCTATATGCCGCAATGAATACAATAAAGCGCTAAAAAAACACTTTAAACCGCACCTTGAAAATATGTGCGCAAACTGCCGTTCGCGTTTTGATAAAAATCCGCTCAGAATGCTCGACTGTAAAGAGGAAAATTGTAAGAAAATAGCTGAAACCGCACCTAAAATTACAGATTATCTGTGTGAAGATTGTAAAAATCACTTTGAAAAGGTACGCGCTCTGCTTGACGGACAAAACGTTGAATATAGCGTTAATTCAAACATAGTACGGGGTTTAGACTATTATACAAGGACTGTTTTCGAATTTGTTTCCACGCAGATAGGCGCGCAAGGCGCCGTTTGCGGCGGCGGAAGATACGACGGGCTTATAGAAGAGCTGGGCGGCGCAAGCCTTCCTGCAATGGGGTTTGCCGCAGGTATAGAGCGCTTGTTGCTTTTAATGGAAAATACGGGCGTGCCTTTCCCTGAAAATGAAAAGCCTGTTATTTATCTTGCAGGTATGGACGGCGAAAGCCGCGCGTTTGCTTTTAAAACAGCGTCTGATTTAAGGATGAAAGGCGTGTATGCCGAAGTTGACCATATGGGCAGAAGCGTAAAGGCACAGTTGAAATATGCGGATAAAACAGGCGCAAAATTTGTTGCCGTAATTGGCGGAACGGAACTTGAAACGGGAGTTTTGACAGTTAAAAAAATGGCTGACGGCACGCAGTTGCCGATTAAATGCGAAGAACTTTACACATACTTAACAATGGAGGAAAAATAAATGGAAAAGGTAAACATCGAACGTTTTGACGAACTTTTGAAAGGGGACAAGCCCGTTGTATGCGATTTTTATACAACCTGGTGCGGACCTTGTAAACTTCTTACCCCTATAATGGAAGAAGCAGCGGAAAAGTACTCGGACAAGGCTGTTTTTGTCAAGGTGGATATAGATTTGAACATTGACCTTGCGGTGCGCTATAACGTTACGTCTATTCCGCTTATAGGCGTATTCAAGGACGGCAAGATTTGCGACAAATCCTTAGGCTATATGGCAAAGCCCGACGTAGAGGCTTTCCTTAAAAAGAACTTGGACTGATTTAAGCTGAAATTTTAAGAACATAAAAGAACGGCTTATTTAAGGTTGTATTAAATAGGGGTTAGAGCAAGGATGAAAATCAGTCCTTGCTTTTTTTGTATGGTTATACTGTAATGAAACTACTATAAACAGTAATTTAGCGGAGGGAATTTATGGATAAGTCAACAGATAAAGATTGGCGGCTTGACCCATACGACGGATTTTTAAATGGGGAATCCTTTTGTTTAAAAAAATTCACATCATCTGCGACAAATGACCACGAGCATTGCTATTTCTGTTGGCAGAAAATTACGGACTTATCGATAGAGAATAGCGACAACGAAGGATATTTTACTATCAGTTCGGAAACAGCACAGGGAATTTGGATATGTAAAGAATGTTTTAATGATTTTGAAAAACAGTTTAATTTTAAATTAAAGTAAATTTCAATTTATCTTTATAATCTTTTATAAAAGTATAAGGGAATACAAAAGATACCATATGATTCTTTTTATAATTGTAACTCGTTAGAAAAAGTCATCTATGCAGGAACGAGCGCAGAATGGGAAAACGTGCAAAAGGATAATCGCGGTATCCCTTCGTCGGCAACTGTTGTTTGCGCGGGCGACTAAATAAGAAAAAAATCTACTCAAAAAGCTCTCTTTTTAAGAGGGCTTTTTATTTTACTTTTTTTCGTGGTTTCACTTTTATCTGCTTTTGCAGTAAAATTTTGTACGGACAAATTTTGTACGTACATTTTCGTCCGCACATTGATGTCCGTACATTTTTTGTACGGACATTTTTATTTACAGGAGTTATTTTAAATGGAAAGCACGAAAGAAATTATAAATTCGTTAATCGAGTGTGCAGTTGAAGAAATTATTTCCTTAATTGCAAAAGACCTAAAAGAATTAAGTTTTTCTGATATTGTACATACAACGCAGAAGACAGTTAATAATTTGGGTGTAAGCCTTATTGAGCAAATAGTAAAGATTATCGACCAGAACTACAATAATCAAAGGGATAAGCACTCTATAATTTTAAGACACACTAAAACCCGAAAAATGGTTTCTGGAATGGGTGAGCTTAATCTTACGAGGCGGCTTTACTTTGACAAAGCTTCCGGCAAATACTTTTTTGCCGTGGATGAGCTACTGAATATGGAAAAATACAGCCGTATTGAAAGTGAGCTTAAAACGAAGCTTATCAACGATGTTACGCTCACAAGCTATGGAAAAGCAAGCAAATTATCGAACGGTTGCGTTTCTCGGCAAACAGTTCATAATCTTGTAAAAGGTGTTGAGCCGAAAAAGCTCGAAGTGCAAGCAAAGGGCTTAAAGGCTGTTGAACAAATTTATATCGAAGCCGACGAAGACCATATTCACCTTAATAACGGTAAAAGCGCCGAGGTAAAGCTTGTATACGTGCACGAAGGACGTCAACGAGTAAATCGAGGACGGACGGCGTTGAGAGATGCACGTTATTTTGTTTCTGTTAGTAATGGCAACGAAATATGGGAGTATGTGTCAGATTACTTATACGCCCAGTACGATACTCGGAACACAGAAATTCATCTTTCCGGTGATGGCGCAAATTGGATTAAACAGGGGCTTAATGCATTTCCAAAGGCGCAATATCACCTTGATAAATTTCACGTTTATAAAAGCGTTACAGACGCTACAGCTGGCGATAGGAGACTGCGGAATCAGATAATAAATAGCATAAAGCTTGGCGATAGTAAAAGCGTCCAATCTTTGTACATGCAGCGCTGGGGCGGTATGGGAACGGCTCGAGCTCGAAACAGACTGTATGACAGCTTACAGTACATTGAAAACAATTTTGATAGTATAGACCTTACTGCAGAGAGTAATTGCTCTGCCGAAGGCCATGTCTCGCACGTTCTTTCTGCGCGCTTATCTTCACGGCCTATGGCTTGGAGCCTTGCCGGCGCTGAGAAAATGGCGCAGCTCAGAGCGTTTTATTTTAATGGCGGAGATTTCTCGGAACTGCATCAAGGCAGGGTTAAAAGCGAACTGGAAGTTCTGAACGCTTATAATGTTCACGCTATCCGAGAAAATTACAAAGTCGATCACTCGATACCGAGTGGCCGCATAGTAGGGCTTGACGCCGTTTATGACGAAGTAGGCAGATTTCTGCGGTATATTGTGAAAAAATAGGAAAATCAAGTTTTTTAAAAAAATGTGCGGAAAAAACTTGACACAATCTTTTTTCTCAAACCGTTGTTTTATAATAAGAAATGTGATAGAATATATTTATTGAATGGGCGCAATTGCCAGACGGAGAAATTATGATTGATATTTCATTAATAGAACAGACCGACCCCGAAATTGCCGAAGCTTTAAAAGCGGAGCTGAAACGCCAGCAGAATAATATTGAGCTTATTGCAAGCGAAAACTTTGTTTCGCCTGCGGTTTTGGCGGCCGCAGGCAGTCATCTTACCAATAAATATGCTGAAGGCTATCCTGCTCATCGTTATTACGGCGGATGCCAATGCGTGGATATTGCCGAAGATTTGGCGCGAGAACGCCTTAAAAAGCTTTTCGGATGCGAATATTGCAACGTTCAACCCCATTCGGGCGCAAGCGCAAACCTTGCGGTGCTGTTCGCTGCCTGTCAGACAGGGGATACCGTCATGGGTATGGATTTATCGCACGGAGGGCATCTTTCCCACGGTTCGCCCGTAAATATTTCAGGTAAATATTTTAATATAGTTTCATACGGCGTGGAAGAGGGCAGCGAAGTAATCAATTATGATAAAATGGAAAAAATCGCTTTGGATTGCAAGCCCAAAGTAATTATTTCGGGCGCAAGCGCTTATCCCCGTGTAATTGATTTTAAGCGCATAAGAGAAATTTGCGATAAGGTCGGTGCGCTGATGTTTGTTGACATTGCGCATATTGCCGGACTTGTTGCGGCAGGGCTTCACCCCTCGCCCGTACCCTATGCGGATTTTGTGACCACAACAACGCATAAAACTTTAAGGGGACCGAGGGGCGGCGTAATAATGTGTAAAGAGCAATGGGGCAAAGCCATAGACAAGGCGGTATTCCCTGGTATTCAGGGCGGTCCGCTTATGCACATTATTGCGGCTAAGGCGGTTGCTTTCAAGGAAGCTTTAACCCCCGAATTCAAGCAGTATCAGAAACAGATTGTTCTCAACGCTGCGGCTATGGCTGACGAGTTCTATAAACTCGGCGTAAATATGGTTTCGGGTGGAACGGATAACCACCTTATTCTTTTAAATCTTACGGATAAAGGAATTACGGGCAAACAGCTTACCGAAATGCTTGACGCCGTACATATTACCGTCAATAAAAACACGATTCCTTTCGATAAGGAAAAACCTTTTGTAACTTCGGGTATAAGAATAGGCACTCCGGCAATAACGACAAGAGGGATGAAAGAAGAGGACGCGCGCGCCATTGCAAGGCTTATAAATAAAATTATAGACGAAAAAGAAGAGGCGTTCGTGTACGTTAATAAAGAGGTTGTAAGCCTCTGTGAAAAGTATCCTTTATATGCGGATATAGTAAAATAGAGATAATTATTAAAGCGGCGGCGCAATTATGCGCCGCCGCTTATATTATCGCTTTTTTTCAATTGCCCCCTATATATGTGCCGTTTAAGCCGCATTTTGCTCTTTCTTTTTCTTCTTTTTAAGCGAATTGAATTTTGCGTTTGTAATTTTAATCAGTTTGGAAAGCGGTTTATAGAGTATGAGTACCGCCGCAGTTAAAAGCGCAGTTTTTACAAAGTTGAAAAGTAACGCCCAATACCATACAGTGAGGTAAAATTCCATTCCCGTAGCCCAGTCTGCCGCTCCAGCATAAGCAATGAGGAAGAAAGGGAATGTCAGAAGATAGTTTACGGGTATAGAGATGACGGCTTGCGCAACGCTTGCTATAGCAAGGGAAATGAGTACGCTCTTGATGCCCTTATGCTTTTTGTAAATTATCGACGGAATAAGTATGTAGGGCAACATTATGATTATGTTTGCAAGCTCGCCTACGCCGACAGTCTGCGTAAAAGAAAGCGCGTACAAAAGTTCTTTTATTACGCTTACCACAACTCCGGCGGTAGGTCCGAGAGCGAACGCGGCAATCATTATAAATGTGCCAGAAAAGTCTACTTTAAGAAAGGGAACGGCAGGTATTATCGGAAATTCGAAAACAGGCAGGCGCAGAATGAACGACAGCGCGGTAAAAACCGCAAGATACGCCATTCTTGTTGCGGTGAAGTAGTTTTTAAACGCTTCGCCTATGTTTTTTCTGTTCTTTGGCTTTACCACGGACTGTGCCGCGGCTTCCGTTGCCACCGTTTCTTCAACGGTCTGCTCCGCAATTTCTGCGGAAAGTTCGCTTTGTTCTTCCATTCAAAAAACCTCTTAAAAAATTATTTTTAAAGTTGTTCTTTGTTTTAAAAAACGCCCCGAAAAGCTCGGGGCGAATAAAACGATTACAAACCGCTTTAAGAATTCTTTTATCATCCGGACTATACCGTCGGTACGGGAATTGCACCCGTTCGGGAACGCTTTTGCGTTCTTCGCAGACTTTACTGCCGGTGAGGAGTTGCGCCTCGCCCCAAAGAATAACTTTAAATTGTATTTTTATTATAATTGCCCGAAATGTGCTTGTCAAGCGTTGTAAACTATAAGTTTCGGTTAATTCAAAATAAATAAAAATAATTGTTCAAACGTTTTTACAAAACTGAAAATTGTGGTATCATATACCTGTATATAGTTATGACGGAGTATATTTCTTGCAGTCCCGAAGACACATATTTATTCGGGCAAAAATACGCAAAGCTTTTAAAAAGCGGCGATAATGTTATTTTAAAAGGCGCAATGGGCGCAGGCAAAACATTGTTTTGCAAGGGAGTAGCTAAGGGGCTTGGCATCGATGACGAAATTTTAAGCCCGACTTACGCTTATATGAACGATTACGATGGCAAACTATATCATTTTGACTGTTACAGACTGAAAAACGGTGCGCAGGCAGAAAGTCTCGGGCTTTGCGATTATTTTTATGCAGGCGGCGTTTGCCTTATCGAATGGGCGGAAAATATCGCCGACGTTCTTCCTGTAAATTGCAGGACGGTGTTAATAGAAAAGACTGGGGAGGAAAAAAGAAAAATAAGCTATGAGTAATTATCTTGCTATAGACACCTCTTCCGGTTACCTTACCGTGCTTGCGCAAAAGGGGACGAAAAGCGTTTTAAGGCATACGGGCAATTGTGCTATGCGTCATTCCGTAGTCTTAATGGACGAAATAGACGCCGCTTTAAGCGAGGCGGAACTTACGCCTGACGAGTGCGATTTTTTTGCGGCAGTGACGGGGCCGGGGTCTTTTACGGGTATCAGAATAGGTATTTCCGCGGCAAAAGGTTTTGCACTTGCGGCAGGCAAGCCTTTAAAGCCCGTAACGGCGTTCGATATGCTGGCATATAATGTCAACAGCAAAAATTTTTATATTGCCATTGACGCCGCGCACGGCTATTATTACGTTTGCGGCTATAAGGCCGGGGAAATTTGCCTTGCCCCTTGTTATATGTCGGGAGAGGATGTCGAATTGTTAAAAGCTCCCGTTTTCGGTTTTGAAGACTTGAATATTAAGGGATACACGCGTTTGGATGTCCGCGGCTGCCTGAAAACCGCGGTTGAGCGTTGCAATATCCTGTCGGATAGTATGCACGCGCTTTACGTCAGGAAAAGTCAGGCGGAGGAGGCGCTTTGTGCAAATAAGAGAATGGAATTATAAGGACATTCTGCGGATTTCACAGATTGAAGCGGAGTGTTTTCCGAAAGAGCCGTGGAACTTTCAGATGCTGGCTTCAAGCTTTGAAACGGAAAGTTTTTACGGCGTGCTTGCTGAGGACGGCGGAGAAATAACGGGTTACGGCGGTATTACCGTTGCGGCAGACAGCGCGGATATAGCCAACGTTGCCGTTGCCGAGCCTTACCGTCAAAGCGGAGTCGGTACGGCGATTATAGGCGAACTTGTGCGCGTGGCAAAGGAAAAGGGCGCGGAAAAAGTATTTTTGGAAGTGCGCGTATCCAATGCCGTAGCTATGGGGCTGTATCTTAAAAACGGTTTTAAAGGCGTTTATGCGCGCACCAGATATTATTCCGACGGCGAGGACTGTCTGGTAATGGTAAAGGAGATTTAAAATTTTAATAGACGGTAAATTCGTGTCGTTTCTGAACCACGGCGAAGGTGCGAACGTACTGCTTCTGCACGGCTACGGTTCGAAAAAAGAAAGTTTTTACTATCAGACGGAACGCCTTTCGGAACGCTTTTGCGTGACTGCCCCCGACTTTCCTTTTTTCGGGTTGAGCGAGGGGGACGAAAGGGCGTGGAGCGTAGGCGATTACGCCGATTGGCTTTTAAAATTTATGGATGCAAGAAAACTTTTCTGCCCCTATGTAATAGCGCATTCGTTCGGCGCAAGGGTGGCGTTAAAGCTGTTTTCTGCGCACGGCGATAGGGTAAAAAAGCTGATAATTACGGGCGGCGCCGGGCTTGTTAAACCGCGTTCCCCCCAATATATGCGCCGAATAAGGGCATATAGGCGTGTTAAAAGGCTTTTCCCGAAATTTGCGGAAAGACATTACGGCAGCGATGAATATAAAAAGCTTTCGCCCGTAATGAAAGAGAGTTATAAAAAAATTGTAAACGAAGATTTAAAGTGTTGCGCCAATTTAATTTCGGTGCCTACGCTTCTTGTTTACGGCGCGGACGACAATGTGACGCCTGCTTGCGAAGAGGGCGAAATTTTTCATTCTCTCATTAAAGGAAGCATTCTTCAGGTTGTTGAGGGCGGACACTTCTGCTTTTCTGAACAGCCTGAAAAATTCAATAATATTATATATAATTTTTTATCGGAGAAATAATGTTTTTCATTTCCGTTCCAAAAACAATAGAGTGCGTTTTATGCGCCGTCATATTCGCCGTATTTTATACGGGGTGTTTTTATAAGCTATTCGGCATACTTCAATCGTGGGGATACAGCTGTACGCGCTTTGCGGTCTGGTCGGTAAAACGCAACAACGTTTTGTGGGGCAGGCACCTGCTTCTGGCGATAATGTGCGCGCTTGTCTGCGCAGTGCTGTCTCTTTGTTTTTCCTTTGCCGGCGAATGGGCGGCTCTAATCGGATTTTCGGCTTACATTATCTTCTTTGTTGTTTACGCCGTAGCGGACAGAAAGGTTGCGCTCAAAGTTCCCGTTGCGTTCACGCCCCGTCTTAAACGTTTCTGCGTTGTTTTGCTGCTCGTAAACCTTGTTTTATCGTATCTTGCAATCTGTCTTTTGAATTTTGCTCAAACGCTTTTAGCCGACAGTATATTCGGACTGTTCAAATACTGTATCTTAGGTGTTTTTCCCTTATTGATTGTGCCCGTTACCGTTCTTGCAAACGCGATTTGCAAGATATACGAAGTGCCCCACAACAAAACTTTTGTCAAAAAGGCAAAAAAGAAACTTGCTTCTTCGCAAATAAAAGTAATAGGAATTACGGGCAGTTACGGCAAAACTAGCACAAAAAAGATACTTGCAGACATTCTTAGCGAAAAATTCAAAGTGCTTTCTACCCCCCGTTCGCACAATACGCCTATGGGGCTTGCGCTTTCGTTAAACAATAACGACTTGAATTCTTACGATATTTTTATCGCGGAAATGGGCGCGAGGCACGTCGGCGATATCGCCGAACTTTGTGAAATGTGTCCGCCTGACCTTGCTGTGATTACGGGAATCTGCCCCCAGCATCTCGAAAGCTTCGGTACAGTCGAGAATATTGTCAAAGCCAAGGCCGAAATTTTGGCAAACGGCTCGGATGCGGTAATTGCATCTGATTGTTATGCGTTATTTGAGGCATATTCGGGGGGCAAACATCATACAATAGAAGTTTCAGACGTAGTTTGCGACTGCAACGGCGGCACATTTAATCTCACTTTGGGAGATGAAAAGGTAAAAATCAGAACTAAACTTTTGGGCAGGCACGCGGTGGATAATCTTGCGCTTGCCGCAAAGTGCGCATACATTTTGGGTATGAGCGGTGAAGAGATTGCGGCGGCGATTGCAAAAATAGATTTTATCGAGCACCGTTTACAGCTTATAAAATCGGGTGGGGTCAACATTTTAGACGACGGATATAATTCGAACGTTAAAGGCGCTGCGGCGGCGCTTGAAGTTCTGCGCAGTTTCGGAGGCGGAAAAATTGCCGTGACCCCCGGACTTGTTGAATTGGGAATGCTGGAAGAAAAGGAAAATTACCACCTCGGAGAACAGCTTGTCGGGCTTGATTGCGTCATTCTGGTTGGCGAAACGCTTATATCGCCCGTAAGAAAAGGGTATATTGACAACGGCGGAGATGTCAAAGCGCTTAAAATCGTGCCCACGTTGCAGGCGGCTCAGGAAGAGCTTAAAAACATTTTAAAAGATGGCGATACCGTATTGTTTTTGAACGATTTGCCTGATATTTACTGAAAATTCACCAAAATTTAATCTGCTGCATAACATAGTTATATATTTCACCAAAGCTGAAAAATTTAGCGGAGGTGATTTTTTTATGCAGCAAAATATTTTGGTTGTATTCGGCGGAGTTTCCAACGAAAACGAAATTTCCGTTATAACGGGTACGATGGCGGCAAACGTTCTGAAAAACAGCGGTTGCGCCGTCGTGCCTTTTTATATCGCGCAGGACGGGTCGGCTTATTGCAGTGAAGAGCTTGCCGATATTTCTAATTTTAAGGAAGAAAAATTTAACCGCTTTCCCAAAGCGCTGATAGCCGGGGGCGGCGTTTATATTCTGAATAAGAAAGGAAGATTCAAAAAATTTGTCAAGGTTGACGCAGCATTGAACTGCTGTCACGGCGGAGCGGGGGAGGGCGGCGCGGTCAGCGGACTTTGCCAAACTGCTGGTATACCGCTTGCAAGCGCAAAAATATTCGAATCTTCGCTGTTTATGGACAAATACCTTACAAAGCTTATACTTTCTTCATTGGGAATAAAAACGGTGGACTATGCAGTTGTAAAAAATATGCAAGAATTGGATACATGCCCTAATATGCCGCAGTTTCCGCTTATTGTAAAGCCTGTAAATTTAGGTTCGAGCATAGGCGTTGAGATGGTTGAGAATACAGAAGAGCTTAAATGCGCCGTAGAAAGCGCCTTAATTTACGATAAGGCGGCTTTGATTGAAAAATATATAGAGAACAGGCGTGAAATTAACTGCGCGGCATACTTTGCCAACGGTCAGGTTATTACTTCTGAGTGTGAAGAGGCGTTCACAAAGGGGGATATTCTAAGCTTTGAAGATAAATATCAAGGGGGCGGCAAAAGCGCGCTTCCTGCCGATATCCCCCTTGATATATCGCAGTTAATCAAAGAAACTACAAAAAAAGTATACACTTCGCTCGATATGCGCGGAATAGTTAGGTTTGATTATATTTTAGAGGACGATAATGTTTATCTCAGCGAAGTGAATACGGTGCCCGGCTCGCTTTCTTATTATCTTCTGTCAAGCGGTTTTAAAGATTTTGCTTCGGTTCTGAATGCGGTGATAAGGCAGGCGGTTGAAGACGATAAGGAAGAAAAAAATAAAAAACTTCTGCACACGGGGATACTTGAAAGTATAAAACCGGGGAATATTAAACTCGGTAGCAAATAGTTAAAAGCCGCCGTGACAATATATCACGGCGGCTATTTCAATGCTTGTATTTATTCTGGCATGTCAGAGTTTTCTTTTTTCGTAAGTTCCGCCGTGTCGTGCTTTTCAGACGATTCTTTACTTTCGTCAGGCGTAAGATTTTTCTTTCCGATTACTTCGGCGTGAAAGTCAGGTAAAAGGTTGTTCTTTTCAAGCTGTTTTTTAAAAGAAGTTGCATAACAGATTATCATTGCAACGGTAATTCCCGTTATTTCCTGAACTACGTTGGCGATAGCTTTGTCGCCTATGTAAATCCATTCGGTCTGCAGAATATAATATCTTTGAATAAAATAGCCCAATACGACTATAACCGCGCCTAAAATCGAAGCAATTACAGCCCATACAGGTTCAAGCTTCTTAGGCAGTTTATTAAATACAAAACGTAGAACAGCCGAAACCGTCGCCGCCTGCAATCCGTGTATTATTAGCGATGCCGCCATCATATATGCGCTTCCTGCGATGACGTCGTAAAGCATTGTCCCTATTCCGCCTGCTATAAACGCTGCGACGGGGTCTAAAATGTATGCCGCTAAAAAGATTACGCAGTCGCACCAATAGAGCCTGCCGCTTGCTGTTATCTGAACTGCAGGAAGAAAACCTGTCGCAATAACAAGCGCAGTCATAAGAGCGGTGGAGGTAATCCATTTTGTAGTAAAAAGCGTCTTTTTGTTCTTTATTTTTTTCATTGTATTCACCGTTTGTTGTAATTTATCTTTGACTATTATATCTAATTCTGATATTATTAAAATAATCAATTTAATATAATTTTATAATACCAAAAAATGTTTAACTACGATTTAAGCGGCAAAAACAAATACTATAAACTGTATTCTTATATACGCGACGATATTTTGCGCGGAAAGATAGCCGAAGGGGAGCGCCTGCCATCCAAAAGAGCGCTCGCCGCCGATTTGGGCGTAAGCGTAATGACAGTTCAGCTTGCATACGACCAGCTTCTTGCGGAGGGTTATATCCGCTCGAAAGAGCGCAGTGGTTTTTATGTGGAAAAAGTTGCCTCCGTTTCTTTAAATCAGGCTGCAAAACAATATTTTAATGAGGAAAAATCTGTACCTCAGAAATACCGTATCGACCTTGTAAACGGCAATACACCCCCGAATATGTTCCCTTTTTCGGTATGGGCAAGGCTGATGCGCGCCGTGCTTGCGGACTGCGGCGAACATCTTCTGGAAAGGGTACCCTGCGACGGGGATTATGAACTTAAAAAGGCGGTTTCTTCATATTTGTATCGCTCTCGCGGAATTGACGTCGACCCGAAATACATTGTCGTCGGGGCAGGCGCAGAGCATCTTTACGGCGTCATTGTTCAGCTTTTGGGACGTGATTGCATATTTGCTGTAGAAAACCCCGGTTACGGCAGAATTTCTTCAACCTATGCGCTGAACGGGGCACGCGTTGTACCTGTGGATGTGGACGACAGAGGTATGAATACGGACCTGCTTGAAAAGAGCGGTGCGCAAGTTGTTCACGTTTCGCCTGCGCACCAGTTTCCTACGGGCGCCGTCATGCCCGTTTCGGTCAGGTCAAAGCTTATAGACTGGGCAAAAGCTACCGACGGATATGTAATTGAGGACGACTACGACAGTGAATTCCGTCTTACAGGCAAGCCGCTTCAATGCACTTATTGTCTGTGTCCCGAACGCGTAATTTATATGAATACTTTTTCCAAAACGCTGGCTCCTTCGATGCGTATTGGCTATATGGTGCTTCCGCCCGATTTATACAATAAATTTGAGCAGGTTTTTTCTTCAAGCGCAAGCATGGTTCCCCTTTTTGAACAAAAGGCATTGGCGGCAATGCTTGACAGTGGCTCTTTCGAAAGGCATTTAAGCCGTTTAAGGAACCATTACAGGGGTGTAAGGCGCGTTCTTTTGGAGGAAATAAGAAAAAGGGATAAAAAGTGTGAAATTTTCGATACGGGTAGCGGATTGCACTTTGTGGTAAAATTTCCGTGGGCGAAGTCGGATGAAGAAATAAAACTTAAAGCGCAGGAGTGGGGGGTCAATATTAAGTGTGTTTCAGATTATCTTCTTGCGCCTATGCAGGGTGCGGAAAAGATGGCGGTTATAAATTATTGCGGACTGACAAAAGATTTGATTAAATAACTTAATATGGGTAAAAAAATAACGGGCGGCAGGAATTTCCTGCCGCCCGTTGGCGTTTAAATTAAAATTGTCTGTGCATCAGTCCGTATAAAAACATATAAGTGGTCAACTGTTTTCTTCTGGACTCGTCGCAAGTCTCTTCATCATAGTCAAACCAAAACATACCTATCTCCTTTAAAGACTTATTCTCATCTATTTCTCTTTTCTCTTTATCTTGCGCAGTTCAGCGTAACGTAGCTTAAAGGTGAAATACCGTAAGTTTCGTTGTTTGCGTCAAGCTCGTTAAGTTCGTCATAAATATACATAATTTACACCTCCTTGTGTATGCGGTATCTAAAATAACTATCTCTTTCTGTTTATCTTGCGCAGTTTAATACTTCGTATGAAAGGGGGGATACGCCTTCGCTTTCATAAAGTTTATTTAATACGTCGTATATCATTTTTTTACCTCCGAATATCGAATGCACTTGCAGTATAGCATTGTGATAAATGTTAGTCAATAACATTTTTAAAATTTTTAAAAATTGCATTTTTGTTAGTTTGTAACACTATTTTATGTTAATTACGATAATTTTTGTGAACTTAACAAATGTAACAAAATTTTAATGGTACAAATTTACAAAAATTAACAATAAATTTTGTTAATTAACATTTTTTGTTCTGTGTTTGTTAATAGATAAATAATTGTTGTTAATTTTGATAAACAGGCATAAATTTAAGGTTTTCCGAATAAGCGGAGGCAGACAAATTGCCGCAGCCGAAACAATTCAACTGCGGCAATTTATTAAGGTTTGGGGGATTTATTATTTTGAAATCAGTTTAAGATAGGTGTCGGGATCCTGCATAATATTATTTTTATACACTTCAAAGTGCAGGTGGTCGCCTTCTGCGTTTTCAGCGCCCGTTGCTGTTGCTACCTTGCCGATGACATCGCCTCTTGAAACGGTGTCGCCTGCTTTAAGGTTCTGCGCAGGTTCTATATACTTGTAAACTGTGGTTATGCCGTCCGCATGCTCGATTGTGACGTATGCGCCGTAAAGTCTGTCGTTTGTATAGACGCCTTTAACCGTTCCGTCAACAGTCGCAAGCACTTCGGTACCTGCCGCGCACGCAAAGTCCATACCCTTGTGCAGGCAGAATTTGTTTAAAGTTTTGTCGTGCCACAAAACGTGAGCCTGGGAAACGGTTATGTCCTTGACAGGCGCAATAAACTCGTATTTAGAGGAGGTATCCTCTACGGGGTCCTTATCGTCGGGTTTATCGCCGTCGTCGGGTTTTTCGTTCTGGCTGCCGTCCAGCGTAAGGTCGCCGGCGTTGCTGTTTTTAACGCCGAATACTACGCCGACGGTTATTGCGGCAATTACCAAAAGGCAAGCCGCCAGAATCAGGTAATACATTAAAATTCTTTTCTTCGTAGGTTTGGTGTTTTGCTTGTTTTTCATAGTTTTTAACTCCTTTTTTTATTTCTTGACAGCTTTTAAGCCTTTTATTCAGTACCCACCGAAAATAATGGGCGAGGCTACTCTTGCAGTATCTCCGCGCACGGAAACGTGCAGATTTATCTCTTTGCCGTAAAGCTTTGCGGAATAGGGCAGGTTAGCGGTGCAATAATAGTTGGTGCTGTCGGAAAGCTCTTCTACAAAAACGACTTTTCCGCCGACATTTTTCAAAAAGCTTTTTAAATCAAAATTTTCATAGTCCGTACATTCGCCGCAAACGTTTTTAAGGCAGGTTTTTTCAAAGCCTGCCAGCCCGTTTACTGTAACTATTTTGCAGTCTGCCGAGCTGGTTCCGCAGTAGAAAGTGTAGGTTTTACCTCCTTCAAAGCATAGCTTTTCAGGAAAGAATGCGACTGCCGCTAAAACGAATACAGCTGATATCGTCAATAAAAGCAATTTAGCAAGACGCATTTTAACCCCTCCTTTTACACAAGGGTTATTGCCTTAAAATATAAAATTAAACATTAATGTTAAAAAATTTTTTAAAGCATAAAAAAATCGGCGGTCGTATGTAAAGACCGTCGATTTTGTAAAAATTTTATTTATTTTTGTCTTTTTTATCTCTTCTGCGCCTTCTTTTCTGCCGTTGCGCCCTTTTAAGCGGATTGCCTCGTACGATAAATACCGCAATCGCCGCAGTCAGAACCGCGGTTGCGGCAATTACAAGCCAGAACCAACCTGTTTCAAGAAAGCTTACTCCGTTTTCGCCGGGTACGGGCATATTCATTCCCCAAAAACCGGCTATCATCGTCGGCACTGCAAGAAGAATGGTTATAATAGTCAGCCTGCGCATCGAATCGTTAGAGTTGTTGGAAATGACCGAACCGTACGCGTCCATGGTAACGCTTAATATGTTTTTGTAAATGTTACAGGTCTCGATTGCCTGTTTGTTCTCGATACTTAAATCTTCGTAAAGGTCCTGATAGTCTTCGCTGGTCGTTACGGCTTCCGCCTTGGAAAGCTTTGCGTGTACTCTTTCGTTTGCCGACAGCGAGGTAGAGAAGTAAACCAAAGAGTTCTGCAAATCTAGAAGCTGAATGATTTCGGTATTTTTCATCGTTCTGCCCACTTCGTTCTGTATGCGGTGGTTTTTTCTGTCTATCTGTTTAAGGCAGTACAAAAACCTTTTAGCGTTGTTCAGCATAAAAGTTAGGGCAAAATGTACGGGTCTGTCGCAGAAAACTTTTTCCCTGCCCGTAATAAAGTCTTTTAAAACGGTGTTGCCTTTAAGGCTAACCGTTATAACGCAACGCGAATTATATATAATTGAAAGCGGAAGAGTGGTATAGCTGTCGCCGCCCTCGCCCTCTTCCGGTATGGGGCAGTCCACAACGAACATGCTGCAACCCTCGTCAAATTCCGAACGCGCGCGTTCCTGTTCGTCCAAAGCCGCTTTAATCATGTCTTCGGGCACGCCGCTTATAGCCGCAACGTCTTCGCATTCGTCGTCGGTCGGGTCTACCATATCAACCCAGCATTTATTTAAAAACGTTTCCGAACGGGTAAGTTTTCCGTCGCCGGCGGAGAAAAAATACTTAACCATAGGGTGTCCTCCTGTAAATCCGTAAAAAAAATGCACGAAACAATTCCGTGCATTACGAATTAACGCAGTTGTACGGAACCGTTTATTTAATTAAGTTACAACTGTCGGGTACGTCCATAAAAATCCACCAAGGCGTTTAAACTTATTATCGCCATTATAAACCATTATATTAAAAAATGCAAGTTTAAGTTATAATTTTTCAGCAAAAAGCGTCCGCCGCTTTGTTGCGACGGACGCAGGTCCGAAAGAAAGTTTTAAATAAGTATTTTTCCTTCTGTAAACGAATTGAAAAGTCCTTCGGCGTCCACGCCGCTTTTGATAAAGCAGCCGCACAAATCGTCTGCCGAAGCTATTTTGCCGCAGTTATCGGAGAAGTATTTTCTCAGTCCGCCGAAAAATTTGTCGTCGCCGACCGAAGTGCGCAATGTTTCGAAAAGAAGCAGTCCTTTATTATATGTAACGTTGTTGTATTCAAGCTCGCTCTTGTACTCGCTTAAATGGCGGTGCATGCGCGTGTCGGCAGTTTCGTTGAGCTGGCTGAATACGGTAAAGAATGCCCTGTAATAACTTGTCGCCGAATTTATAATGCCTTTGCGCGTAAAGCCGTAATCGGGATGGGCTTCAAAAAATGCAAGGGTAGAGTATTCGGCAAGCCCCTCGTCCTGCCAAGCGTCGTTAATCTGGTCGCTTCCGACCATTGCGTACCACCACTGGTGCGCGTTTTCGTGTACAATAGTGTAAAAATTGTTATCGCGGTCAAGACCGTCGGCAATCATGGTGAGGGCGGGATATTCCATACCGCCGTAGCAGAAGCCCGTCTGGACAACGGAAAGCGTAGGGTATATATATTTTCCGAAAGTGTCTGAAAAATATTTAAGGCTCTGCGTCGCTACGGAAAGCGAAGCCTGCGCGTTGGCGTCCGCAATGTAATAGTATTTAACGTCAACCCCGTCCACGGTTTCCGAAATAACTTCGAATTTGTCGGAAAGAACCAAAGCAAAGTCCCTTGCGTTCTGCAACGAATAGGCGCATTTTTTTCTGCCGTTCGCCGTGCTTTCGTTCACAAGTTTACCGCTGCTTGCCGCAGTGTAAGTTTCGGGTATGTCAATTGTAACGCTGTAATCTGCGCAAGCCGAAAGGAAGGGGTCTCCGCAATAATAGTATTCGTTTTCGATAAAACCGGCGTTTGAATAAGCGCAGAGTACGGGGTAGAAATTGCCCAGATTTACTGTGTTTCTCGTTATGCCCGTACGGTGGTTTACCTTTGCTAAATTAAGGGTATAGCTAATCTTTAAAACCACGGTTTCTTCGGGATATATGGGGGTCAACAGGTTTACGACAAGGATATTTTCGTCCTCTCCGCCTATGTTCCAGCCTGCGCAGTTTTCAACGTTTTCAACGGTCAATGCGCCGTAGCTGTCGCCGTCATAATAAGCTTTCTGTTTATACACTTCCGACACGGGTTTATACTGAGCGTCTTCCCTGAAAGCGTTGCCGTAAAGGTTGAATTTCAGGTCGCTGAGTTCGTTTTCCGTATCGTTGTAAAAAGTGAAATCAACGGTGCCGTCAAGCTTGCCGCTGTCCTCTTCATATATACAGAATATTTCGTATGAGGAAGCTTTACCGCTGTCTTTGTTGCAGGCGGCAAGGGACAAGGTCAGCGCCGCGGCGCATACGATTAGTAGAATTGAGATAAATTTTTTCAACGTGTCACCTCTGTCAAAGGGCGCTAAAACGCGCTTTTTCATATCTTATGCTGCAAAAAGCGCTTATAAAACTTTTTTAACATATTTTTAACCGCTTTAATAAAATGTACAATATGGTATTTTGCGTTGTAACGGGCGGAAAAGTTGCGGAAACCGAGAGTTTGCCCGACTGCGATTTGGCTGTTTTCGGTTTTGAAGGACTGGGCGAAGTCGATTACGAAAAAGAATTGAGGGGCGAAACGGAAAAGTTTGAAGAGGCAGCAAGACTTTCCAAGGACTGCGGATGCGGCTTGGTTTGCGGATGCAGGACGGTGAGCCGCGGACTTGTGCGCAAATCCGCCGCGGTGTCGGACAGGGGTAAGCTTTTAGGTATTTCGGATATGCTCCATGTGCTTGACTGCGAAGACTTTAAAAGCGGCTCGTCGCTCGGTTTTTACAAAGTCAACGGTTTCAAAATAGGGCTGTGCATAGGCAACGATTTGCTGTTCCCGGAAACGGTTAAAAGTTTGTCTATGTGCGGCTGTAACGCAATTGTTGCGATGCTTGAAGAAGTGCGCGATAACGTGCCGCCTCTGCTGATACGCGCATATTCGTATTTGTACGGAATGCCCATTGTTATGTGCGCGGGCAAAACGGCTTATTTCGCTGATATATCGGGGGCAATCGCAACTTCCGCGCAGAATATAACCCTTTTTGAGGTAAGCCCGAAAAACCAGTATCATCTGGTAACTACAAGGGTTAAGGGGATTACTTCGGACGCAAAGGCCGATTATTAGCCGCAAAAGATTGACGGTCATACTATAAAAGATTATAATATTGCTCGTATAGGAGCTTTGTATGACTGAAAAAGAAAAAATGATTTCGGGTAAAATTTACGACCCGACCGATGAGGAACTTTTAGCTTTGAGAAGCCGCGCCCATAAGCTTTGCGGCGAATATAACCGCACATATGAAAAGCAGGTAAAAAAGCGCGGTAAAATACTTGCAGGACTTCTTCCCGATATGGGCGAAAACGGTTATCTGCAAGGTCCTGTCTATTTTGATTACGGGGTTTTCACAAAAATCGGCAGAAATTTTTTCGCCAATTTCAACTTTACCGTTCTGGACGTATGCCCCGTACATATTGGCGACAATGTTTTCATCGGACCTAACGTATCGATTCTTACGCCAAAGCATCCGTTAAGATATGATGACAGAAATATTTATCTCTCTGACAAAGGAGTATTTACCGACAGGGAATACGGCGCGCCCGTAACTATCGGCGACAACTGCTGGATTGCAGGCAACGTTACCGTGCTTGCAGGCGCTAAGATTGGAAACGGCTGTGTGATAGGCGCTGGTTCGGTCGTCACGGGTGAAATCCCTCCCGATACGCTCGCTTATGGCAACCCTTGCCGCCCCGTCAGAAAAATAACGGAAGCCGACGCTTTAAGTTTGAAAAAAGAACTGTATTAAAAAAGATGCGTAAAATTTACGCATCTTTTAATTTAGCTTGTTTTTTCCGTTTTTAGTTGTTATAATTAAATTATAAAATAATTTATCGCGTAAAAAAGCGCGGTTTGCGTCGGAGGAAAGCGTTTTATGTACAGTATGACCGGTTACGGCAGGGGCGAATATAAGGAAAACGGAGTTGAACTTACCGTAGAAATAAAAACGGTGAATAACCGTTACCTTGACGCTGTCATCAAAGCTCCGAGAATTTTTGCCGCGCACGAAGAGAATATCCGTGCCGCAGTACGGGAAAAATTGACAAGAGGTCACGCGGACGTCTATATTTCCCTCTCGGATAAGCGAGGTAAGGAAAAAAATATTTATCTTGACGAGGAAACTGCGAAAGCTTACGTTTCCGCGGCTGAAAAAATAAAAAGTCTTTTCCACAATGTCGCCGACGATTTGAGCGTAACCAATATTTTGCGTTATCCCGACGTCATAAAAACAGAGGACGTTTCGTCTGCCGACGGTGAAATCATATCGGCTTTGGACTGCGCTTTGCGTTCGGCGCTGGAAAAACTCAATGCAATGCGCGAAACCGAGGGGAAGAAACTTGAAGCGGATATGCTTGCGAGAATGAGCGAGATAGAAAAGCTTGTCGGCGAAGTTGAAGCGCGCGCCCCGTCCGTTGCCGAAAATTACAGGCAGAAACTTGAAGCCAAGATGAAAAAGATTCTCGACGGGGCGGAGCCTGACGAGAACAGGTTGCTAACCGAAGCGGCGTTGTTTGCCGATAAAAGCAATATAGACGAAGAGCTTACGCGCCTACGTTCGCATATTTCACAGTTCAGACAGATATGCAAAGAAAGGCTTGTCGGCAGAAAGCTTGATTTTCTTGTGCAGGAATTCAACCGTGAAACGAATACCGTGTGCTCAAAGTCCAATGATTTGGAAATTACGCGCGTTGCGCTTGCGCTTAAAAACGAAATCGAGAAAGTAAGGGAGCAGGTGCAGAATGTCGAATAATCTTTTAATCGTCTTTTCGGGGCCCTCCGGCGTCGGCAAAGGCACCTTGGTAAAGGAGCTTTTAAAAGAGGGAGGCTACGCTTTGAGCGTTTCCTGCACTACGCGCGGAATGCGCGAGGGCGAAAAGGACGGGGAGTCGTACTTTTTTATAAGCAAAGACGAGTTTATAAAAGAGATTGAAGAGGGCGGTTTTCTCGAATACAGCAATCACTTCGGAAATTATTACGGTACGCCGCGCAAATTCGTTGAAAACCAGCTTGCCGAAAAGGACGTTATTCTCGAAATAGAAGTTGACGGCGCCCTTCAGGTAAAAAAATCGTATCCGGAAGCTCTGCTTATTATGATTTTACCGCCCGATACGGAAGAGCTTAAAAGAAGGCTTAAAGGCAGGGGCACGGAAAGCGACGAAAAGATAGAAAGCAGATTGCTCAGAACGGATTACGAACTTTCGAAAAAAGATTTATATAATTACGCGGTTGTAAACGGCGACCTTGCCGAATGCGTACAAAAGCTTAAAGAAATTATAGGTTTTGAAAAAACAAGGAAAATAAAAGATTAAAAGGAAGTGTGAACAATGATTAATCAACCCCCCGTAGACTTACTTATCGAACAGCTCGGCACGGACGGACAGCCCGTTTCGCGCTATTGCCTTTGCGTTGTCGCGGCTAAGCGCGCAAGGCAGATTATCGATCAGACCGCAGGTTCCAACGCGAATAGCAAGGAAGTTTTAAAAGAACTTGCTATTGCAAGCAAAGAGATAGCTGGCGGCAAAATCAAGTGCGTCAAGGACTGACAGCTTAGGTGTTCGCAAAAGTTATAGTAGACATAGTCCATTCTCAGGTGGACAGAATATTCGAATATTCCTGCGCTGAAGATGTAAAAGTCGGCAGCAGGGTGAAAGTGCCTTTCGGCGGCAGAATTGCAGACGGATTTGTTCTCGGTTTGAGCGAAACGTCTGAATATCCCCCCGAAAAGGTTAAACCCGTAAAGGAAGTATTCGACGAATTGCCTGCGCTCGTTCCCGAATGTTTTTCGCTGATGGAGCGCATTTCTTCGCGCTATAAAGTTCCCAAGGCTTCAGCTTTGAGGCTTTTTTTGCCGTCCGAAATGCGTCACGGAAAGGTACACGAACTTTATAAAAAATACGCGAAACTAAGTGATATTACGGCACCAATTCCGAAAAATGCGGTAAAACAAAGGCAGACTGCGGAGTTTTTGCAAAATGTCGAAGAGTATGATTATACTTTGCTTTGCGAACGTTTCGGACGCGGCGCCGTCAATTCTTTGGCGGAAAAGGGCGTAATTAAAGTTGAAAAACGCAAAATTAACCGCAATCCGTTTGTCGGCGAAGAAAAGCAAGAACCCCCCAAAACTTTAACATATTCGCAGGGCAACGCTATTAAAAGCATAAAAAACTCGCAAAAACGCGTGCATCTTCTGCACGGGGTGACGGGCAGCGGAAAAACGGAAATTTATCTTCAACTTATAGCGGATGAAATAGCCGCCGGCAGAACCGCGATTTTTTTGGTGCCTGAAATTTCTTTAACTCCGCAGATGCTTACGCAGCTCCGCGCGCGTTTTAAAGGCGAAGCCGCAATATTGCATAGCGGTCTTACGGCAGGCGAAAGATTCGACGAATGGTGGCGCCTCCGTTCCGGCGAAGCAAAAATTGCCATAGGCGCAAGAAGCGCCATATTCGCTCCGCTTGAAAATCTCGGGGTTATAATAATAGACGAAGAGCACGACTCCTCTTATCTTTCTGAAACGGCGCCCAGATATTCCACCGCGACTGTCGCAGAAATGCGCGCGGAATACAACGGCTGTAAGCTCATTCTCGGAAGCGCAACCCCTTCCGTTGAAAGTTTTGCAAAGGCGGCGGATGGGGAATACAATTTAATAGAACTTCCTGAAAGAATAAATAAGCAACCTATGCCGGAAATAATTATCGCCGATATGCGCAAAGAAGTAAAAAGGGGCAATGCGTCGCCCTTTTCTTCAGCGCTCAGAGAAGAGCTTGACAAAACGTTGAAATGCGGAAATCAGGCGATAATTTTTTTGAACCGCAGGGGGTATTCGCAAAAGGTAATTTGCAGGGACTGCGGCTATGTCGCAAAATGCGAAAATTGCGACGTTTCCCTTACATATCACAGCGAGGACGACTGTTTGAAATGCCACTACTGCGGCGCAAGGTATAAGATGCTTTCCGCCTGTCCCGATTGCGGAGGAACCCACGTCAGATACAGCGGCACGGGCACGCAAAGGGTGGTTTCCGAACTCAATGCGCTTTATCCCGAGGCGCGTATAATAAGAATGGATAACGACACTGTGTCCGGCAAAGACGGACATTATAAAATATTGAGTAAGTTCGCGAAAAAAGAGGCGGATATCCTTGTCGGAACTCAGATGATTGCGAAAGGGCACGACTTTCCTTCTGTAACCCTTGTCGGCATTTTGGACGCGGATATGAGTTTGCAGTTTTCCGATTACAGGAGCGGAGAAAGAACTTTTCAGCTTATAACGCAGGTTTCGGGCAGAAGCGGCAGGGCGGATATGAAAGGTAAAGTAGTTCTTCAGACCTATTGCCCTGAAAATTATATTTTGCGGTATGCCGTCAATTACGATTATAACGGCTTTTTCAGAAACGAAATAGAAATTCGCAAAGCTACGTTTTTTCCTCCTTTTTCCCTCATTTGCCGTGTAATGGTGACGGGCGAAGACGAAAAGAAGACGGTTGCGGCTCTTAAAGAAGCGTATTTGGCGATTGAAGAACTCCGTTCGGAAAATCCCGAGGAATTTATATTTTTAAATAAAATGCATTCGCCCGTAAAGAAAATACAGGGCAAACACCGTTATCAGACGCTTATGCGGCTTAAAAGCGGCAAACTTTTGGAAAAAATCTATAAAATTGCGGCTGAGTCTTCCACTGCGGACGTGCTTGTCTATGTGGAAGAAAACCCCACGAATTTATCATAGGAGCAAAGTATGGCAAAAAGATACGTCGTTCAGAAAGACGACCCTGTTTTAAGACAGAAGTGCGAAGAAGTGAAAGCGTTCAATGCGGAATTGCATAATCTTCTTACGGATATGAAAGAAACCGTGCGCGCCGAAAGCGGAGCGGGACTTGCCGCGCCTCAGATAGGTCTTGCGCTACGCGTTGTAGTAATCGACGTGGACGAGGGCTATTTCGAAATGATTAACCCCGTCATAGTTTCGCAAAAAGGGGAACAGGTAGGTCCGGAGGGCTGTCTGTCTGTAAAAGGAGTACAGGGCACTGTGCGCCGCCCACTAAAAGTAAAGGCGGAGTATCGCGACCGCAACGGTAAGAAGCATAAAATCACCGCAGAAGGGTTTTTTGCCCGTGCAGTCTGTCACGAACTCGATCATTTGGACGGCGTGCTCTATATTGACAAAGCCGACGAGCTTTACGACCTGCCTGCGGAGGACTGATATGAAAATAGTTTTTGCCGGCTCGCCCGAATTTGCGGTTCCGTCGTTAAAAAAGCTTTTGGAGTGCAAAAGGGAAGTTGTAGCTGTAATAACCCAGCCGGACAAGCCGGTCGGAAGGCGGCGCGTCCTTACTCCGACACCTGTTAAAGAATATGCTCTTTCAATGGGGCTTCCCGTATACGGCTTTCCTAAAATCCGAAGCGAAGTGGAGACGCTAAAAAGCCTTAACGCCGACATTATGATTACTTGCGCTTACGGACAGATGCTTTCAAAGGAAGTTCTGGACGTTTTCAAAGGCGGCGTATGGAATATTCACGCATCGCTTCTGCCAAGGTTCAGGGGCGCTTCACCCATACAGGCGGCTATTCTTTCGGGCGACGAATATACGGGCGTAACCGTAATGAAGACCGAGCTTGAAATGGACACGGGCGATATGCTTCTTGTTAAAAGATGTCCAGTAGGCGGTTTGACCTGCGGCGAGCTTACGGAAAAACTTGCGTTGCTTGGAGCCGAAGCCGCGGAGGAAGCCGTCGGACTTTTGGAAAGAGGCGACCGTCAGCTTCTTATGCAGGACGATTCAAAAGCGACATACTGCAAAAAGCTTAACAAAGAGGACGGAAAGCTTGATTTTTCAAATTCCCCCCAACATATATGCCGTTTAATTAAAGCTTTCAGTCCTTCGCCTGCGGCTTTTTGCCGCTTCGGAGGGGCTGACTTGAATATTTTCAACGCCGAAGAGTGTGAAGCTTTTGAAGGCAAGTGCGGCGAAGTCGTTGCCGTCGGCAAGCGTGGTATAACCGTAAAATGCGGCGGTGGCGGAATACTTATAACAGATTTGCAGATTTCGGGCGGAAAAAGAATGAAAGCCGCCGATTTCGTCAACGGAAGAAAGATAAAAACGGGTGACGTGCTTGAATAATCCGCTTACAGACCCCTATCTTATACTCAGTAAAGTTTATATAGGCGGCAAGTTTTTAAAACAGGCGATAGCCGAAACTCCCGTTGAACCTTTAAATAAAGCGCGTACCGTAAAAATTTGTTACGGCGTTCTTGAAAAAGACGTGTATTTGGAGCATATTATAGGGGCAAACGTAAAAAAACAGCCTAAAAACGCAATTAAAATTATTATAAAAATTGCGCTTTATATGCTTGAATTTATGCAAAAGCACGACTATATGGTTGTCGATTATGCGGTTGAACTCACTAAAAAAACCGGCAAGGACGGCGCGTCGGGCTTTGTAAACGCATTTTTGCGTTCATATAAAATTCCGCCTTTGCCCGAAAAAACAGATGAAAGATTGGCCGTAGAGTGCAGCGCGCCCGTCTGGTTAGTCAAACGGCTCAGACGCAGTTATAAAAGCGAGGCGGCGCAGATTTTGTGCGCGGAAAGTTTAGGCGTCTGCGTGCGTTTTGAACGGAACAAAGAAAACTATCTTAATAAGCCGCACAAGGTTTCGCCTTTTGAAAACGTTTACTTTTTCGATAATTTTGTTCGCGACGGGGGCTTTTTCTGCGGCGATTACACCTTTCAGTCCGTGGGCTCGGTTGCAATATGCAACGCAATTGCTCCGTGCGGCAGTTTTTTGGACGCTTGCGCCGCGCCCGGAGGTAAATCGGTATTGCTTTCAAAAAAATGCGATAGCGTTTGTGCTTGCGAACTGCACCCTCACAGGGTGGAACTTATAAAATCATATGCAGAGCGTATGGGCGCGAAAAATGTTAATGCTATTCAGGCGGATAGCTTAGTATATAATTCCGAGTGGGAGCAGGCGTTTGACGGCGTGCTCTGCGATGTGCCGTGTTCGGGTACGGGCGTTATAAACGAAAACCCCGATATAAAGCTTTTCCGCAAGGAAAGCGATCTGGTTTCTCTTACCAAGACTCAGTTGAAAATTCTTGAAAACTGTTCGCGTTACGTTAAAAAAGACGGTGTGCTTTATTATTCAACCTGTTCGGTTTTACCCGAAGAAAATGACAGTACGGTTTGCAGATTCTTGGAATTGCACCCCGAATATGCTTTAATTAACCTTATTTCGCCTCTCGGACACAGGGCGACAAAGTACGGTTTGCAGTTTCTTCCGCACATTTCGATGGGCGCAGGTTTTTATATTTCGGCGTTCAAAAGAAAACAGGATTTCTGAACTCGGGAAAGCAAATAGAAGTTGTGCGTATTGGAAAATATACGCGTTGACGCGTTGCCTTTTATAAACAGCGGTTTTTCTGCATTAAGTGGCTGAAATAAATTTTAAAGATTGTAAAAAAGGTAAAGATTAGCAAAAGCGTGGCGTTAAAATCAAAGAGTTAATAGATTTTTATTATATATTTCGCGAAGTTTAGTTTAGGCGTTCTGAAATTAATTGGTATAACAGAGTGAAAAAGATTTTACAGGATTTGAGCTTTCAGGGGCTTGAAAATTTAATATTAAATATGGGCGAAAAAAAGTTCCGCGCAAAGCAACTTTATACAGGGCTTATGCTCGGAAAACCCATATCAAAAATAAATGTTCCCGAAAGTTTGAGACAGAAACTTATAGAAGAGTACGAAGACGAGCCTGTTAAAGTAATTAAGACCCTTACTTCCTCGGACGGAACTGAAAAATATCTTTTTGCGCTCTCCGACGGCAATGTTATAGAGGGCGTGCTTATGAAGTACAAGTACGGCAACACGCAATGCGTCTCTACACAGGTCGGGTGCAGAATGGGTTGTAAATTCTGCGCAAGCACCTTGGGCGGTCTTAAACGCAACTTGACTTCGGGTGAAATTCTCAGCCAGATTCTCGTTGTTAATTCATTGCACGGAGGCACTGCGGACAAGCGTTCTGTTACAAACGTCGTGCTTATGGGCAGCGGAGAACCGCTTGACAATTACAGCGAGGTTGTTAGCTTTTTAAAGAATATTTCCGCGCCCGAGGGTATCAACATTTCAGCAAGAAATATCTCCCTTTCCACATGCGGATTGGTGCCTGAAATTTACAGGCTTGCCGAAGAGCAAATACCCGTTAATTTGACCATATCCCTGCACCAAACGACGGATGAGGGCCGCGCAAGGACTATGCCGATAGCTAAAAAATACTCCGTTTCAGAAATTTTGAAAGCTTGTGAATTTTACTTTGAAAAGACCGGAAGAAGATATATATTCGAGTATTCGCTCATAGACGGCGAAAACTGCGACGCAAAGCATGCGGAAGAGCTTATAAAGCTTTTAAAGGGCAGACCCTGTCACGTCAACCTTATAAGACTGAACGAAGTTAAAGAAAGAAATTTAAAAACCGTAATCGAAAAGCAAGCGTATTCTTTTTTGGGTATGCTTGTGTCCGGCGGACTGTCTGCAACGCTCAGGCGGCAGATAGGCGTGGATGTCGGAGGCGCGTGCGGACAGCTTCGCGCAAGCTTTCTGGAAAACGGAAATAAGGAGTAGAATATGCAAACGAAAATAGCCCCCTCAATACTTTCGGCGGATTTTTCCGTAATGGGCGAAACTGTTAAAAAACTTGAAGCGTGCGGCGCGGATATGATACACTGCGACGTTATGGACGGAAGTTTTGTGGAACCCATAACTTTCGGCGGACAGATGATTAAAAACATACGTCCTTTAACCAAACTGCCGCTTGACGTTCATCTGATGATTGAACATCCTAAAACACAGATAAAGTTTTTTGCCGAAGCCGGCGCCGATATGATAACAGTGCATTATAAAGCCTGCAAAAAGATTTCTGACACTTATCTGGAAGAAACGTTGCGCCTTATAAAATCGTTCGGCGTAAAATGCGGCGCAGTGGTCAACCCTGACGTGCCGGTTGAAAACATCTTCCCCGTGTTCCATTTGTGCGATATGGTGCTGTTGATGTCTGTATATCCCGGATACGGCGGTCAGAAGTTTATTCCCGAAGTTCTTGAAAAAGTCGTAAAGGCAAGAGAATACGCGATAAAATCGGGGCGCCCCGAACTCGATATCGAAATCGACGGCGGCGTAACCGAAGAAAACGCGGCAGAAATTAAAAAGGCAGGCGCAAACGTGCTTGTTGCAGGTTCCGCAGTATTCCGCGCTGCTGATATGGCGGCGGCGATTGCCTGCCTCAAAAAATGAAATGTAACAAAATTTATTTCCCCCGAATATAATGGAATATCGATTTTTATGGGGTGAATTATGACCGTAATCTGTGTTAAACCGCCTAAGGCAATAAGGAAGATTTTAAGGCTGTTCTTAAAGGGATGAAATACGTCGATTTACATTGCGACACACTTACGGTCTGTGCGGATAAAGGTCTTGATATCCGCTCATGCAGCTTGCAGGCAGACCTGGAAAAACTTAAAAAAAGCGAATGCGCGGCGCAGTGCTTTGCGGTCTTTACGGACGGCGGCCTCGCCGCTTTAAATTTTGAAAAATACATAAACTATTACTTGGGAATACTGCCTAAAATAAGCCATATTGCGGCACCAATTAAAAAATTCAGCGATTTTGCAGTTTGTGAAAAGCAGAATAAGACGGGCATAATTCTCACGGTTGAAAACCTCGGTTTTATTGGCGGCGTTATAAATAAAATAGACCGGCTTGCTTCGCTGGGCGTAAAAATGGCATCTTTGGTGTGGAATAACAAAAATGTTCTTGCAAGTCCGAATTCGGTTTTTTGCGACGGGGTTTTGCCATATAAACGCAACGGCGAAGGGCTTTCGGCGCTCGGCGCGGAGGCGGTTGAAAGGCTTGACGCAAACAGAATTATAATTGATATTTCTCACCTTTCCGACGGCGGCGCAGATGAAATTCTGACAGGAAGGAAAAAACCCGTTGCGGCAAGCCATTCGAACGCGCAGGCTGTGCGCGACGTTTCGCGCAACCTCACCGACGGGCAGATAAAAAAAATTGCCGCTTGCGGCGGTGTGATTGGCGTGAATTTTTGCGCAAATTTTTTGGGCAATGGCACGTTTGACGATTTATATAGGCATATAAGTCATATTATTAATAAGGGCGGCGAAGAGGTCGTTGCTTTGGGTTCTGATTTCGACGGAATTCCTGAAAACGCTTATATAAAAGACTGTACGGCGGTGCCGCGGATGTTCGAATATCTGTCGGTAATGGGCATTTCGCCGCGCGTTCTCGAAAAACTTGCTTTCAAAAATTTTTACAGAGTATTTAAAGAGGTGTGCGGCTGACGTTTTGAATGTGCGTTTAAATAAAAAATGCGCCGATGTTGAAACATCGGCGCGAAAAATAAATTTTACGATAAAAAAGAGCTTTGTTTAAGCTCTTTCAACGGTTTTAAGGCATCTGGTGCAAACGTAACCCGTTACGGTTTTGCCGCCGCTGACGTAAGAAACTTTCTGAACGTTTGCTTTAAACGTTCTTCTTGTTCTCCTTTTGGAATGGCTTACGTTGTTGCCTGTGGTCTGACCCTTTCCGCAAACTGTGCATACTCTTGACATATCTGTACCTCCGTGGGTTTTAACTCAAAATAAATAACTTAAATAAAGCCGTTTTAATAAAGCGGCTAACTAAATATAGCACGCAATTTAAAAAAAATCAATCAAAAACGCATTTAAAGTTTTATTTTTTTGTTTATTTTGCAAAATAATTTTATAAATGTGTTGCTTTTAAAAGGTAAAAATTCCAACACTTTCGGCTAAATACTTGCAAATTATAAAAAAACAGTTTAAAATATTATAAAGCTCGGGCGGCATAATTTGCCGCAACCTGTATCGGGAGATTAAAATGTCGGTAAACACCAGCAACGTATACGGTAAAATTTCAATATCCGATTCAGCCATCGCCAAGGTGGCTAAAAACGCTGCGCTGGAATGCTACGGCATTGTGGATACGGTATCTCGCAAGCTGACGGATTCTCTTTCTGAACTTTTAAAAAGACAGCCCGACGGCAGAGGTATAAAAGTAGTGACGGCAGGCGACAGAATTTTTATAAACGTGAACGTCATTATTAAATACGGCGTATCCATTAACGCAGTTGCAGAGTCCTTGAAAGAGGGCGTAAAATACAAAGTTGAAAAGTTTACGGGAATGATTGTCGATACCGTGAACGTCAACATCATAGGCGTAAAACTGTAATATCCGCACAAACCGTTTAAAAACCGTTTGTGCGAATTTGCTGATTTCAGGAAGCTTTAATTTTAATTTAAAGATAAATGGTGTAATTTAATATGTCAAAAACGGTAAACAGCACCGAATTCCGCAAGATGGTTGCATCCGGTGCAAGAATGCTTGAAATAAACAGAGTTAAAATAGACTCTTACAACGTGTTCCCCGTACCCGACGGCGACACGGGTACGAATATGTCGCTTACCCTTCAGTCGGCTGTAAGGGAAATGAACGCTTGCAGTTCAAACCGCTTTCAGGAGATATGCGACGCTGTGTCCAAGGGCGCTTTAAGGGGCGCAAGAGGCAACTCAGGCGTTATTTCTTCGCAGATTTTCAGGGGAATTTGCTCGGTCGTAAAGGACACTAAGGACGCTTTTGATACTAAAACTTTCGCAAAAGCTATGGAGGCAGGCTCCAAGGTAGCTTACGGCGCGGTTTCCATTCCCAAAGAAGGAACCATTTTAACCGTCATAAGGCTTATGGCGGAAAGCGCCCCCAAACTTGCAAGCAAGCATAAGGACTTTGTACCTTTTCTTACGGCGTTAATCGAAGTGGGCGACGAAGCTTTGGCAAAAACGCCCGAACTTCTGCCCGTTCTTAAAAAAGCAGGCGTTGTTGACTCCGGCGGTTACGGTCTTATGACGATTATGCGCGGCTTTTTATCGGCGCTTACGGGCGAAGAAGCAGATTTGGGCGACATCCCCACAGAAGTTGCTGTCGGTAAAAGCGAAGAAGACGTCTTTGGCGACAATTCCGATATTATAAACCTTGACTTAGGCGAAATCGAATTTGCCTATTGCACCGAGTTTTTCATTATTAATATAAAGCCCATAACAACCCTTGCCGATATAGACAGGCTCAAAGAGAAGCTTATGAACATCGGCGACAGCGTCATTTGTATAGGCGACTTGGAGCTTATAAAAGTTCACGTCCATACTAATACACCGGGTATCGCTTTGACTTATGCGCTTGAACTAGGCGAACTTGACAGATTAAAGATAGAAAATATGCTTGAAGAAAATCGCGCGCTCAAAGCAAAGCTTGAAGCGGAAAAGAAAGAGATGGGTATGCTTTCAATCTGCGCGGGCAAAGGGCTTGAAGAAATTTTCAAGGATTTGATGTGCGACAGAGTGATTGAGGGCGGTCAGACAATGAACCCTTCCGCTCAGGACATTGCGGATGCGGTGCAGAAGATTAACGCTGCCAACGTATTTGTTTTCCCTAACAATTCAAATGTAATTCTTGCGGCGGAACAGGCGAAAGGGCTTGTAAATAACCGTACTATTCACGTTATACCTACCAAGAACGTTCCGCAGGGTTTTGCGGCGGCGCTTGCTTTCAATCCCGAAGCGTCCGTACCCGAAAACAAGACAAATATGACTCACGCCATTGACAACGTGGCTTCCGGTCAGGTGACGTATGCCGTAAGGGAAACGACAATGAACGGATTCAAGCTTAAAGAGGGAGATATAATCGGGCTTGACAACAAGCGTATACTCGCAAAAAGCGACAACATAGACGATACGACCGTAAAGCTTGTAAAGGCGCTTAAAAACGACGAGCACGAAATGATTACCCTCTATTACGGCGAAGGCGTAAAGGAAGAGGAAGCCGAAGCGCTCGCAGACAAAATTTCCAAACAGTATCCCGACTGCGACGTGGACTTCCATTTCGGTGGTCAGCCAGTATATTATTATATGGTTTCTTTGGAATAACAAAACGGAAGGGAAGACGGGCGCGTCTTCCCTTATTTTTAAATTATTATGAACCTTACTTCGTTGAAGTTCGTTTCGGAAAAGCGCGAAAAGGACTTTAATAAACTCAATATTTATACGGTTGAAGAACTTGTGCGTCATTTTCCGAGAGATTATCTTGATTTGAGGCACGCGACGCTTATAAAAGACGCCTATCATAACGACGTAATTTTAACGATGTGCGAAGTTCTGAATGTGGAAGTAAACCGTTATTCGCGCCGCCCTTACGTCAAGGCTTTGTGCCAACAGGGCGGATATTTGTTTACCGCCATATGGTTCAATCAGCCTTATGTAGCTGCAAAACTCGGCAGGGCGGAATATCTTTTTTACGGTAGGGTGCAGAATAAGTACGGTATGGGCTGTCAAATGGTCAACCCGTCTTTCGAACGCAAAGATAAAAATTTGAGTCTGAAAGGGCTTGTCCCCGTGTATTCGCTGTCGGGCGGACTTACTCAGGGCGTAGTTCGCACGGCTGTGCGCCAAGGGCTTAAAAAAGTGCGTTATTTAAGCCATATTCCCGTACCTTTGATAAAAAAATATTCGCTTATGCCGCTTGAAGAAGCGTATTTTAAGGTTCATTGTCCTGAAAATTCGCAGGACGTAAAATGCGGTTCTGAGCGGATAGCATTGGAAGAGTATTTTCTTTTGATTTCAGCCTTTAAGGTTATTAAAGGCGGACGCGACGAAGCGCGTATAAGGCGCTATTCTGTCACCGAAGAGGATGTTAAATGTTTTATATCAAGATTCGGTTTTGCTTTTACAGACGGACAGAACGAAGCCGTCAAAGCCGTTTTCGACTGCGTTCATTCTCCTCATAAAATGAATATGCTCTTACAGGGTGACGTTGGCAGCGGTAAGACCGCGGTAGCGTTATCCGGCATATATATGGGGGTTAAATCGGGATTTCAGGCCGCAATGCTTGCTCCTACAGAGGTTCTCGCGCGGCAGAACGCCGAACTTATAAAAAAATATTTTCCCGATTATAATGTCGCCGCTTTGACTGGCTCTACGCCGGCGGCGGAAAAAAGGGAAATTAAAAAAGGGCTTGCGAACGGAGATATAGATATAGTCTGCGGTACGCACGCAGTTATTCAAAGCGACGTGGTTTTTAAAAACCTTGCCTTTGCCGTCTGCGACGAGCAGCACCGTTTCGGGGTTGCCCAGCGCGCCTCGCTTCTGGAAAAAGGGGACGGGTGCGACGTTCTTGTAATGTCTGCAACGCCTATTCCGAGAACGCTTTCGCTCATTTTCTACGGCGATTTGGATATAACGACAATAAAAGATAAGCCGCGTCAGCGTCAGGAAATTTCAACTGCGGTAATTCCTGAACGCAAGTACGGCGATATGCTGGAATACGTCAGGGCGCAGGCAAAACTCGGCAATCAGACTTACTTTGTGTGTCCGAAAATCGAGGGCGACGAAGAGGGCACGGTTATGTCCGTAACCGAGCTGTACGAAGATTTGACGGCAAAGCTTTCGGATGTGCGCATAGCTTTATTGCACGGCAAAATGAACGATAAACAGAAAAACGCCGTTATGTCCGATTTTAAAGATAAAAAGTACGACTGCCTTGTTTCCACCACAGTAATAGAGGTGGGGGTGGACGTGCCCGACGCAACGGTTATGATAATATACAATGCCGAAAGGTTCGGGCTTTCCCAGCTTCACCAGCTCCGCGGACGTGTCGGCAGGGGCGATAAAAAAAGTTATTGTTTTCTGCTGTCGGGTTCCGACACCGAGGAGGCGAGGGAGAGGCTTTCGGTCATAAAAAACTGTTCTGACGGTTTTAAAATAGCCGAAGAGGATTTGCGCATCCGCGGCGGCGGCGACTTTATGGGGACGCGCCAGAGCGGCAGAATGCTGTCGGATATAAAAAATCTGAAATTCCCCGTAGAAACGGTGTTTACGGCAAAAGCGCTTTCGGACGAAGCTTTCAACGGGGCGACCGATATAGCCGAACTTTCGCGCATAGCCGCAGAAAAGTATAAAACGCTTTCAGACGTAGCTTTGAATTAATATAAAAAACCCCCGAACGTAAAGTTATCTGTTATAGGGGGTTTTTGTGGACAAAGAAATAGCGCACTTTCTTCGCTTGCGAAGTACAGTGCGCTATACTTTATAAAAGATTATAAAAATAAATTGAAATTTGTCTTAATTGTGCGCAGGGAAACGAACTGTTCCATCATCTAAAATAAGGTTCTGCCAACCATATTCCTTAAATATTGCAACATTGTCAAGGAACACAATTACGATTTGATTTTCCTCGGTATGATATCTATCAAACAAGTTTCTGTTTTCCCAAGCATACGCATCCATACTATATGCGCTACCATCATCTAAAAAGCCTGTTCCACCGCCGTGGTGCACCATTGTATAGTCCTGGCACATAGCTGAAATTTTATCGAAAGTTGCATTGAGTTCAATAGATTTATATAATTCAAGCCAATTTGAAATTTTTTCAAGTTCGCGTTTTTCTTCCAATAAATTATTATACTCATTGTTTAAATTATCGTAATCTTCTTTTGATATGCTGTTACACGCGGTCATAAACAGACACGCTAACAATGCGCAAATCGATATTACACTATACCGATAAATTTTTTTCATAAACGAATCTCCTCTAAATTACTGTTTGTCGTATAGTCATTATAGCATCACCGTATTAAAAAAGCAAAGACTGATTATATAAAGTTGCTTTTTATCTGTGGCAACGGATGATGTGTATGTCTTCGTTTTCTTTAAGACCGCGCTCTTTTGCTATGCGTATGCAGTCGAACGTGCCGCCGCGGTTTATGAATTTGCCGCCGTCCGCTTCGTCGTATAAAGGGGTTTCCTTTCCGTCCCAAAGCACTATAAGTTTTTTACAGTGCTCTATTATGTAACGGCTTGCGCCCAAATAGTAAAAATCAGGGTTCTTAACCGTCTTGCAGACAACCGTCTGCGCTAGCAGATGACGCAGATTTAGTTCTTCGTCTTTTCCGAAATGAACTCCGTTTTTATTGCAGTCGTCCCTGACGTTTTCAATATATTTTTTGTATTCGTCGGGTATTGCGGCTTTTGTGGATATACCGAGTTCGTTTGCGCATTCCGCAATCAGCTGGTCCGCGCCGTAAGCAAAGCATGTCCGCACGATTACGCGGTAATTTTCGCTGTACTTCAAAAGTACGGCTTTTATTTTTTCTTTCAACTTTGTTCTATCGTCGGTGAAGAAACGGTGCCCCGTTCCGGCTATTTCCAAATCGGGTTTTCTTCCCGTTCTGTAACTGTAAATGCGTATGTTGTTGCCGAATTTTCTCAAAAGAGGAATTATGTTGTTAATCATTAATTCGTCTTTTTTCTGTTCTTGGGGCGTAAGTTCTTCGAACGGCACGATATCAGCGTGCACTTTTTTTGCGTTCCGCTCGTCTTTGTTTTTATAATCTTTTCCTTCAACGCCGTATTTCCAGCCGAAGCTGAGTTTTTCTTTAACCCAGCGGACATGTTCTTCGCGGCAGAGGAATCCGAGATTATCCGAACCGTAAGCGCCAACGCCGTCGGTTGCAAAATTATTGACCACGGGATAGTCCAAATCTTTACCGCTGTAAAAACAGTTGATAAGCTCTAATTTGTAAGCGTAAGATTTTGCCTGCTGAATGTTAGAAACTTTGAACTCCAACGGCAGATTTGCAAAGTCGGTATTAATACTGTCCGCGTCCATATCCGTACAGTGTTCCAGATAACTTGCGTGTATGGCTTTGGCAAAGTCGCACAAATTAATAAAACTGTTGTCGGAAGCGTAAAGGTTAGCGCGCTTCTTTTTGGGCTTTTCGTCTGCTTTTGCGTTAATTTTCAGGTCTGTGTCCAAAAATTTATGTATTTTACGCGTAAACTCCCCGTCCTGAATTTCGGCAAAAAGTTTATTCATTCGTTTGCCGCCCTCGGCATCTGTTACCGAACAGCTTTCAAAATAATATTCTCCCGTAACGGAATTGTCTTTTACGTCCAACGCAACGTCCCAGGCAATGGGGTCGCGCTTGCTTGCCTTGCCGTAAGCAAGTCTATCCCAACTCTGTAATTCGTCGCAAAGTATAAGAAGATAAGAAAGGGGGTGTTCGTTAAGTTTTATGGGGTGCGCGTCGGGTGCGTCGTATTTATTGAAATTGTTATGCAGTAAAATTGCGGTGAGAACGTCAAGTTTGGAAACGTCGAAAGTAAAGTCGTCCGTTCCTATAAGCTGTTTTGCTATTATTACGGCACTGAAATAACCGTGGTCCATAAAAGCCGGTTGTATTTCCACTCTTTTTCTCAGCTTTGCGCAAACTTCTTTTTCGTCATAGCCTTCCCTCAGTTTCAGTCCGTAAGCGAACAGTTGGTCAAGGTTTTCAAATTGTCTGTTGCAATTTAGCCCTTGCGCAAGCGTTTTGGCTGCGTTGCCGTCAATTGCAGTGAAGCCAGCAAAATTTCCGAACGAAACAAAAGGGTTTGCGGCGTTGCCCTTGCCCCAAAGGTCTTCGGAATAATTTTTTATCTGTTCGTGCGCAAGCTGGAAAGGATAGCCGACATCGTGGAAAAGCGCGGTCATTCCCCAAAGATACAGGAATTTTTCATAGGCTTTTCCGTCGTCGCTGAGCGAATAAAACGCGTTGAATGCGTTGCGGAAAGTTCTGTCGTTTGCGTAAACTGCGAGCCCTAACGCAAAAACGTAGACAGAATGAGAGTAGTGGTCGCGGTGTTTGGAAAGGAGCTCGCCTGAATGGTATTCGTGGTCTGAAAGCGTTTCAAGCAGTTTCTGCGTGTTTTCATAACCTTTGCCGAACAGTTTGAAAATTTCGCTGAAACAGAAATAGACTATAAAAGCGTCTTCTTTGGCGCCGCTCGCCAAAAACTGCTCCAAAGATTTTTTAAAACAAATTCTGTCGCTCTCTGTTTCCTCCGCGCTCTTTGTTACGCGCAGTTCGACAGAGTCGAAAAATTCTGAGGAAAGCTCGGTAAGAGTTTTCATAAGTCGCCCCCGATAAGTAATATTTTCATAATTATATCAGCAATCAGCCCGTTTTGCAATAGCGCGGAAATATTATTTGCGTCGATTTGAACATAAGATTATTTTTTATATTCGCCGTCCGTCCGGCGATTAACTGTTTTGAGTTATTGTTTTAACTTAAAATAGTTGACATTATAATTCAATTGAGTTAAAATTTTATTAAAAAGCGGCTAAAATTCTGCCGCATCGCAGAGGTAACGTATGAAAAAAAGAATAGCTGCCGGCGCTATTGCTTTGACGGTGGTTTTCGCAAGCTTGTTTTCCCTTTCCGCATGCAAACTTTTTGACGGTTTTTTCGGCGGAAGCAATTTGGGCGGAGAAAAGTTAGAGGGGACGTATTCTGTCTATAACGTAATGTATCTTAACGGCGAATATAGCGCGAAAACACAGATAGGAACGTTGACCTTCGCCTACGGCGTAACTTATGTCGGTCAGCCCTTGTTTACGGGCGAAATCAGGTATCTTCTCAGGGAGGATAGCCTTACTATAAACGACGGCGATAGCGCGACTTACAGCTTCGTGAAAAAGGAAAATTATTGGATAAGAGCTGATTTTGTGCCCTCGGGCGATGTGAGTATGACGCTTGTTCTTTGCTTGCAGGGAACGTCGCCCGATTTAAGCAATAATTTTTTTATATATAAAATAAGGAATAAATAAAAAAATTCCGAAATTCGGTTGACAAAAATATACATATTTGATAAAATCATTTGGCACGCTGTATAGGCGTGCTATTATAATTATGTCAAAAAGCTTTCTTTCGCTTTTAAGGGTACGCGGAAGAGGTGAAACATTTACTAAAACAAGGAGGTAAAAAATGCCTACAATCAACCAGCTTATAAGAAACGGCAGGGAAAAACAGGTTTACAAGTCAAAGTCACCTATATTGGACAACTGTCCCCAGAAGAGGGGCGTTTGCCTTTCGGTTACGACCACGACCCCCAAAAAGCCTAACTCTGCTATAAGAAAGATTGCAAGGGTGCGTTTGACCAACAAGCAGGAAGGTACCGTTTACATTCCCGGCGAAGGTCACAACTTGCAGGAACACTCGTCCGTATTAATCAGGGGCGGTCGTGTTAAGGATTTGCCCGGCGTTCGTTATCACATCATTCGCGGTGCGCTCGATACGGCAGGCGTTTCCAAGAGAATGCAGGCCCGTTCTCGTTACGGCGCTAAGAAACCCAAGAAGTAATTAAAGCGCATACAAAAATTTCGGCAACGCAAATAAAAGCGTTTGCAAGGAATTGCGAAAAGAGGGCGTTCTGCCCTCAGCTCACGGAAAATCTGCACGTTTATTATCTTATTTAAGATAATCGGGTGCAAAGTTCGGCTTTAAGCTTTAATGCGGAAGAGCTTGATTTCTGTGAAAAGTTTCCTACTTGTTTTCGGACGTTTCACCCTTACCGAATAAAAGTAGGCAGTATTCGCCGTAAGGCGGAGAAGGTTTGCTACCTTTCGCCGCAGGTTAAGCGGCAGCCGAAAGGCAAGCAATAGCTTATTTAAGGTAAAAGCCCTTAAAAATAAAAAATCGGAGGAAAGAATTATGCCCAGAAGAGGCGGCGTTCCCAAGAGGGACGTATTACCCGACCCCGTGTACAATTCAAAGGTTGTAACTAAGCTTGTCAACCAGATTATGTACGACGGTAAGCGCGGAACGGCACAGAATATCGTTTACGACGCTTTCAATATAATGAGTGAAAAACTCGGTAAAGACGCAATGGAAATTTTCGAGCAGGCTATGAACAACATTATGCCCGTGCTTGAAGTTAAGGCAAGACGTGTCGGCGGTGCGAACTATCAGGTTCCCATCGAAATCAGACCCGAAAGAAGGCAGACACTCGCTATCCGCTGGCTCGTTATAGCTACGAGAAAGAGAAGCGAGCGCGAAATGTGCGCAAAGCTCGCAGCCGAGCTTATCGACGCATACAATAATGCCGGCGGCGCGGTCAAGAAGAAGGAAGACACGCACAGAATGGCGGAAGCAAACAAGGCGTTTGCTCACTTCCGTTTCTAAGAGGTAATTTATTATGGCAAGAGAATACGACTTATTCCATACCAGAAACATCGGTATTATGGCGCACATTGATGCGGGTAAAACAACCACTACCGAACGTATTCTGTTTTATACGGGTATCAACCATAAGATAGGCGAAACGCACGACGGTACCGCTACTATGGACTGGATGGTACAGGAGCAGGAGAGAGGTATAACCATTACTTCCGCGGCTACCACCTGCCATTGGACGAGAACGGGACTTACCAAAAAGGACGAGTGCCGCGTAAACATTATCGACACACCCGGACACGTTGACTTCACCGTTGAAGTTGAGCGTTCGCTTCGCGTTCTTGACGGCGCCGTGGCTACTTTCTGCGCCAAAGGCGGCGTAGAACCTCAGTCCGAGACCGTTTGGCGTCAGGCGGACAAGTATCAGGTTCCCCGTATAGCATACGTCAACAAAATGGATATCAACGGTGCAAACTTCCAGCGCGCTGTCGATATGATGAGGGAAAGGCTTAACGCTCATCCCGTTCCCATCGAGCTTCCCATCGGCAAGGAAGACACGTTCCGCGGAATTGTAGACCTTGTCGAAATGAATGCAGAAATTTACGATTCTGACGACGGCAAACAGTATCACAGGGACGAAATTCCCGCAGAACTCAGAGACGCCGCCGAAGAAGCTCATATGGCTGTTATGGAAGCGGCTGCAGAGGGCGACGACGAACTTATGGAAAAGTTCCTTGAAACAATGGAACTTACCCCCGAAGAAATCAGAAAAGGACTCCGCGCTGCGACTATCGCAATGAAGTGCACGCCCGTTCTTTGCGGTTCTTCATATAAAAACAAAGGCGTTCAGATGCTTCTTGACGCCGTTATCGATTATCTTCCCTCTCCTGTAGACGTTGCGCATGTCAAAGGCGTAAACCCCGACACGGGCGCAGAAGAAGAGAGAAAGACTTCGGACGAAGAGCCTTTCGCCGGTCTTGCGTTCAAAATCGCGACCGACCCCTTCGTAGGACGTTTGGCGTATTTCAGAGCTTATTCGGGTGTTCTCGAATCGGGTTCATACGTTTACAACTCCACCAAAGGCAGGAAAGAGCGCGTAGGCCGTCTCGTTCAGATGCACGCAAATACCCGTACCGAAATTCCCAGAATTTATTCGGGAGATATCTGTGCAATCGTGGGCTTGAAAGACACGACCACAGGTGATACGCTCTGCGATGAAAAGCATCCTATAGTTCTTGAACAGATGACTTTCTCAGACCCTGTTATTCAGCTTTCAATCGAGCCTAAGACAAAAGCCGGTCAGGAAAAGATGACTATGGCGCTTGTAAAGCTCGCGGAAGAAGACCCCACGTTCAAAACATACACGGACCAGGAGACGGGTCAGACCATTATCGCAGGTATGGGCGAACTTCACCTCGATATTATCGTAGACAGGCTTCTGAGAGAATTCAAAGTCGAAGCCAACGTCGGCGCGCCTCAGGTTGCTTACCGTGAGACAATTCGTCAGGCGGTTGACTGCGAAGGTATGTATAAGCGTCAGTCGGGCGGTAAAGGTCAGTACGGTCACTGCAAACTTCATATGATTCCCGGCGAGCCCGGTTCGGGTTACGTTTTCGAAGACCTCACTGTCGGCGGTTCTATTCCCAAGGAATACATTCCCGCAATCGACAAGGGTATTAAGGGCGCCGCAAGAAACGGCTTCCTTGCAGGTTACGAAGTAGTAGACTTCAAAATTCAGGTCTATGACGGAAGCTATCACGAAGTCGACTCTTCGGAAATGGCGTTCCAGATTGCAGGTTCTATGGGCTTTAAAGACGGCATGGCAAAAGCTAAACCCGTGCTTTTGGAACCTATAATGAAAGTAGAAGTTATAACACCCGACGACTATTTCGGCGATATTATGGGTAACGTTACAGCACGCCGTGGAACTATTGTCTCTACGGACGACAGGGCAGGCGCAAAGGTAGTGGACGCAGAAGTTCCCCTTTCGGAAATGTTCGGTTATGCAACCGACCTCCGTTCAAGGACGCAGGGACGCGGACAGTTCACAATGCAGTTCGACCATTATTCGGAAGTGCCGAAGTCGGTAGCCGAAAAAGTAATCGGTGAAAGAGCTAAGAAAGGTTAAAAAGATTTTTCGGCGATTTCTGAAAGAGAATAAAAGAAAATGCCTTGCCGCGTAACCGCGGCAAACCATAAAACTTTCCGAAGTCGGTAGCCGAAAAAGTAATCGGCGAAAGAGCTAAGAAAGGTTAAAAAGATTTTTCGGCGATTTCTGAAAGAGAATAAA
>CAPMFN010000005.1:0-9458 GCA_948658045.1 Christensenellaceae bacterium | reverse complement strand
GTAACCGCGGCAAACCATAAAACTTTCCGAAGTCGGTAGCCGAAAAAGTAATCGGTGAAAGAGTTAAGAAAGGTTAAGCCTTTTTAAAAAGTTATAAAAGCCGTTTTACGTTGTCGCGCTCCAAGGCGCCGCGGTCGTTTACGTCTCGGTACGTTATCTCCGGTGTTCGTTTGCGCGCCGCGTTTAACCCGTTTTTTCGCATTTTAAAACTTAGTTCATATTTTATCAAGCCGTTCGAAACGGCAAAAAATTCCAATTTTTTCGTGTTTTTTAATTGTCTTTTTAATATTTTTAATATATAATATAGGCAACGTGTTAAAAATACGTTATTTGCAGCAATAATGATAGATAGCTGCGACGCACACTCGTGCGGAAGTTATCATTTTTATAAAAAAATATAATTTTAGGAGAAACAAAAATGGCAAAGGCTAAGTACGACAACAGCAAGCCCCACGTTAACATCGGCACCATCGGCCACGTTGACCACGGCAAGACCACTCTGACCGCAGCTATCACTATGGTAATGGCGTGCAAAGGTCAGGCAGAAAAGATGAAATACGACGAGATTGATAAAGCTCCCGAAGAGAAAGCTCGTGGTATAACAATAAACACCGCTCACGTTGAGTATCAGACGGACAAGCGTCACTATGCACACGTTGACTGCCCCGGACACGCAGACTACGTTAAGAACATGATTACCGGTGCGGCTCAGATGGACGGCGCAATTCTCGTAGTTGCAGCAACCGACGGTCCCATGCCCCAGACGAAGGAGCACATCCTCCTTTCCCGTCAGGTAGGCGTTCCTTACATCGTAGTATTCCTCAACAAGTGCGACCAGATGGACGACCCCGAACTTCTCGAACTCGTTGAAATGGAAATTACCGATACTCTTGAAAGCTACGGCTTCAAAGATTGCCCCATTATCAGGGGTTCGGCTTTGAAAGCTCTTGAAAAGGCTACCTCGGGCGCATCCGACGCGGAAGTTCTTGCAGCTCCCGAATGCCAGTGCATCCTTAAGCTTATGGACACTATCGACGCTCACATTCCTACCCCTGAGCGCGAAACCGATAAGCCTTTCCTTCTTCCCGTAGAAGACGTATTCACCATTTCCGGCCGCGGCACCGTTGCTACCGGTAGAGTAGAAAGAGGTAAGGCTCATGTAGGCGACCCTGCGGAAATCGTAGGACTTATTGCTAAACCCGTTTCAACCGTTATTACCGGTCTTGAAATGTTCCATAAGAGCGTTGACGAAGCTATCGCAGGATTCAACATCGGCGCGCTTCTCCGCGGTATCGACAGAAAGGGTATTGAAAAGGGTCAGGTTATCGCTAAACCCGGCACCGTTAAAACCGCTACCAAGTTCACCGCTCAGGTGTACGTTCTTAAAGCGGAAGAGGGTGGACGTCACACTCCTTTCTTCAACCACTATCGTCCTCAGTTCTTCATCAGAACTACCGACGTTACCGGTTCGATTGACCTTCCCGCAGGCACCGAAATGGTTATGCCCGGCGATAACGTAGAAATCAGCGTTGAGCTTATTAAGCCCGTTGCTGTTGAAGAAAAGCTTCGTTTCGCTATCCGTGAAGGCGGCAGAACCGTTGGTTCGGGTACAGTTGTTAAGGTTCTTTAATAGTTAAAACGCAAATTTGCGCTTCGGCACGATGTCGGTTAACGATAGTTTATTAAACTTAACGGTTTTCCGCTGAGTTCCGTACCGACGGCATTTATGTATTTTATATATTTACGGATAATTCGAAACACTCGGTCTGCGCGGTTTACGCGCGGACCGTTTTATTAAATTTTATGATTTTTTTAAAATCGGGGACAAATGGCGTTTTTAAATCGTTGTAATTGTGAATAACGAAAAGGGAGAATTTAGTTATGTATTGTAAAACTTGCGGAAAAGAAATAAATGAAAACGCTGTCGTCTGCGTAAATTGCGGAGTTTTATTGGACAATGCTACGTTAGAACAGATTAACGGACAGAAAGAATCAAAAAAGACAAACGTCTGCGCATTGGTCGGATTTATACTATCGCTTGTCGGGTTTGTACTCGGTATATATGTTTCCCCGTTGATTGTGGCAGGGTTTATACTCAGCATAATAGGACTTACCCAGTACAAAAAAACGGGCGTGGGAAAAGGGTTCGCCATTGCAGGCATCGCAATAAGCGCTTCCGCATTTGCTCTGTACTTTATAATTTTTATGTCCCTTATGTTCAGTGCGTGCTGGTGGAACTTCTGGTATTGTTAAAATTCTAAAAAATAAAATTTAATCGGTTACAGTTTATCTCACAGGAATAATAGCAAGGGCAATTTTATTGACCTTGCTCTTTATTGTGGTTTTGATATGATACAATTGCGATAAACAGAATTTTTAAGAAGGTATGAAATGGATATTTCGTGATATTATCAAGAAAAAGTAAGCGGAATACCCTTTATTTTATTACACGGGAACGGCGAGGACGGGGGTTATTATTCTAAACATCAAATCGATTATTTTTCAAATAATTATAGAATGATTGCGGTAGACACCAGAGGTCACGGAAAATCACCGCGAGGCAACGTGCCGTTTACAATGGAACAATTTGCGGAAGATTTAAATAACTTTTTAATAAAATCAGGACTGTCGCAAGTGATAATATTGGGCTTTTCCGACGGTGCTAACATTGCAATGAAATATGCAATAAAATATCCGGAAAAAATAAAGGCGCTGATATTGAACAGCGGAAACTTAAACACAACGGGCATAAAAAAATTTACTCAATTTTTAATAGAATTAAATTATAAAATAAAAAAGATTTTTTCTAAAATATCGGAAAGCGCAAAAATAAAAAAGAAATATGGGGCTTAATGGTCAATGAACCCGACATTAAAATCGAAGAAATACAGTCAATTATAATACCCACGCTCGTTATCGTTGGGAATAACGATATGATTAAAGAAAGCCACTCAAGAGAAATAGCTGAGAATATACCGAACGCCGAATTGTCAATTATTAAAGGCAATCATTTTATTGCGAACAAAAAACCGATAACATTTAATCGGGAGGTTGAAAAATTTTTATTTAAGGCATTAAAATAGATATTGAAATTTAACGGTTTAAACTGAAAAAAGTATAGCGCGCTGCTTCGTAAATGAAGCAGCGCGCTATTTTTTAACCGCAAGAAAATTTTATTGCAGACACCGTTTGTCTTTCAATTTTTAACGTTTAAATTACAAACGCAACTTCCCTGCCGAACAGTTCGTCTAAAGAAATATCGTAAAAATCGGCAATTATAACTAACGTTTCATAATCGGGACGAACCGCGCCCGTTTCATAACGCGTATAGTTTACACGGCTTATATTCAATGCGTCGGCAAGCTGTTGTTGGGTTATTTTTTCCGCCTTTCTCAGCTCCTTCAATTTGCTTCCTATGTACACCATTTTTTTGTCCTAAGTTAACTATTATGTTGACATTGTAAAAAATGTGTACTATAATGTAGAAAAATGTACATATAATGTACAAAACATAAAAAGGAGAAGAATATGTTTTGCAAAAATTGTGGTAGCGAGATAAGCGATGAAGCTGTCGTTTGTCCCAACTGCGGCGTACCTACCGAAAAGCTGAATAGCGCAGCTACGGAAGCACAGCCTGTAGAAAAGAAAAAAACTAACGTATTTGCGATAATCGGTTTTGTTTTATCGCTTGTTGCAGGTGTGTTTGCGTTTGTACAGGTTATCGTTTACTGGATTGCCATCGTAGCAGCGTTGGTACTCAGTATTCTCGGTATCGTTTGGGCTACGAAAAAGAACGCAAACCTTAAAGGACTTGCAATTGCCGGAGTAGTACTCAGTGCGATTGATATCGTAATGTGGGTTATTCTTTTGGTAGTAGGTTTGTCTCTTATTGCGGCAGTTGCTTAATTAAGAATAAGTAAAAAAACGAAGCGTATTAATTGCGCTTCGTTTAACTTTAAAGGAGAAAGATAAATGTTTTGCAGAAATTGCGGAAAAGAAATACACGACAGCGCGTTAGTCTGTCCCAATTGCGGCGTTCCTACTGATAATATGCAAAAACAAGTTCAAGTGCCTGTTGCGCAACAGAAAAACACTTTTGCAATAATAGGTTTTATTTTTTCGTTTTTCGGCTCTTTGCTCGGACTGATTTTCAGTATAATGGGTCTGTCGAATTCCAAAAAACCCGAATACGCAGGCGACGGAAAAGCGCTTTCTATTGCAGGAATAATTATTAGCTGTATAAGCACCGTAGTTTATATGATATTATATATTGTAATATCGGTTGCCTATTATCTTTGAGTAATCTTTGATAACAAAAAAGCAGGTTTGAAACCTGCTTTTTTTATTTTGTTTTATTATAGAAATTACAAAGCTCTTTTAATGTGCAGTCAGGGCAATTCGGGCGTTGAGAGTGGCACACCCTGCGTCCGTGGTAAATCAGATAGTGGTGCGCTTTTGACCAAAGTTCTTTGGGTATTGCGTTGCGCAGACCCTCTTCGACTTTTTCGGGAGTTTTTCCCTCGGCTAACCCCAATCTGTTGGAAACGCGGAAAACGTGCGTATCAACAGCAATCGCGTCTCCGCCGAAAGCAACGGAATACACAACGTTTGCAGTCTTCTGACCTACGCCGGCTAAGGTTTTAAGTTCTTTTAAAGTCGGGGGAACGTTGCCGCCGAAATTTTCTAAAATGTCATAGCTGGCAGAAAGTATGTGCGCCGCTTTGTTTCGGTAAAAGCCGCATGAATAGATGTATTTTTCAAGCTCTTCCTGCGTTAGGGTAATCATTTTTTCAGGCGTGCTGTATTTTTCAAACAGTACCGCCGTGACCTTGTTTACCCGTTCGTCCGTGCATTGCGCCGAAAGTATAACGGCAACCAGAAGCTCGTAAGGGCTGCGGTAATGCAGGGCAGGTTTTGCGTCGGGGTAAAGGTTTTCAAGTTCTTTTAATATTCCGTCCGTGTGTATATCCATATATATATTTTATCACAGACAACCTTTTGATGTAAATTAAATTTTGCCGAAAAAGCTTCTGCCGTAGACGTTTTTCATAACGTAAAAGCCGTAAAAAGCCGAGTAGTTTCCACCGCGTATTACAGCCTTTGCGCGCGGCAGAAAATTCTGTAAAAATTTGACCGACAGTCCGCAGCCGATATTCGCATCTTTGGGGGTGTTGATAAGAGTTGCGGGCACGCCGAACTGTTTAAGCCGCATATTGCAGTCCAACGCTTGCGAGCGTGAGCGGAATACGGCAAGTACTTCTGTCATAAATTCTTCCTCTTGTAATAAACATATATTATTATATATGCCGAAAAGCAACGGCGTAGTGAATTGTGCTGCCGCGTTCATTCAAAGCGCCACCCGTCTTTTCTTAAACGGGTTAATAAAGAAAGTTCTATTGCAATTCGGTTCGCGTTTCGGCTGTTTTATAAGTTCAGCAGAACAGAAACAAAATCCGTTAGGAGTTAATTTTATGATTTATTTCGATAATGCCGCAACGGGCGGTTTTAAACCTGACAGCGTGGTTATTGCCGCTACGGCGGCTTTGAAGTTCTGCGCAAACCCCGGCAGAAGCGGACATAAACTTTCGCTCGCCTGTCTCGAACGCGTCTATTCGTGCAGGAAACTTCTGTGTTCGTTTTTCGGCGCTTATTCCTATGACAGGGTTATATTTACTAAAAACTGTACGGAAGCATTGAACATCGCGATATCGGGCGTTTTTAAAAAGGGGGACGAGGTGGTTACAACGGTCGCCGAACATAACTCGGTTCTGCGCCCTTTACAGCATCTTAAAGGCAAAGGCGTAAAAATAAAATACGTTCCTTTGGACGGCGAGGGCAGGATAGACGTCAGCGCGTTGAAAGAGCTTGTAACCGAAAATACGCGCGCCGTTATTATAACGCTTGCCTCCAACGTCACGGGAACCGCGCCCGATATTAAAAAAATAAGACAGTTTATTCCCGAGGACTGTCTGTTGATTTGCGATGGGGCGCAGGCTTGCGGTCATATTCAAATAAATATGAAAGAGTGCGGCATAGACGCACTTGCGGTTGCAGGTCATAAAGGTATGCTTGCAATTCAGGGAAGCGGAGCGCTTCTTTTTTCCGAAAGGATAAACCCGTCGCCAGTGCTTTTCGGCGGTACGGGCAGTGAAAGCTATAACCTGAATATGCCCGATTTCTATCCCGACGCGCTTGAAAGCGGCACGATAAATTATCCTGCCGCAGTGTCGCTGGGCGAGGGAGTTTTGTATCTTAAAAGCCATATGAAAGAAAATACCGAAAAGCTTTTCCGCTTGACGGCGTCGCTGATTTCGGGACTTGCGAAGATAGACGGGCTTAAACTTTACAGCGAGCCCAACCCTTTTGGTATAGTAACATTCAATTTAAGCAATATGCAGTCGGAAGAGACGGCGTCCGCGCTTTCGGAAGATTACGGTATATGCGTGCGCGGCGGTCTGCACTGTGCGCCCCTTATGCACAAAGCGTTGAAAAGCGAAGGGCTTGTCCGCGCGTCGCTTTCCCCTTTCAATTCCGAAAACGAAGTAAATGAGTTTATTTCCGCAGTAAAGGAAATTTCAGAAAGAAATAATGACGTTAGTCAGCAAGACTGAAAACCTTATAGGGGGAACGCCGCTTTTTAAACTCGGCGCTTACTGCAAAGCGCACGGGCTTTGCGCTGAAATATTTGCAAAGCTGGAATATTTTAATCCGTACGGTTCCGTAAAGGATAGGGCGGTTAAATATATGCTTGACGAGGCGGAGACGCGCGGCGTTCTTAAAAGGGGCAGTACGGTTATTGAGCCAACCTCGGGCAGTACGGGTATCGCCCTTGCGGCGCTTTGCGCGGCAAGGGGGTATAAGGCTGTAATTGTAATGCCTGAAAATATGAGCGAGGAAAGACGAAAGCTCATTGCGGCGTACGGCGCCAAGACGGTGCTTACGGATGCGGCGGAAGGTATGCACGGGGCAATTGAAAAGGCGGCAGAGCTTTGTTCCGGATTAAAAAATGCTTTTATTCTCGGACAGTTTAAAAATCATGCAAATCCGCGCGCGCATTATGAAACGACCGCCCGTGAAATCTGGGCGGATACGAACGGCAAAATAGATATCTTTGTTGCCGGCGTTGGTACGGGCGGAACTTTGAGCGGCGTGGGTAAATATTTAAAAGAGAAAAATCCGACGGTTAAAATTTACGCCGCCGAACCGCAGAATTCCCCCGTTCTTTCAGGAGGGAAAAGCGGACCGCATAAAATTCAGGGCATAGGCGCCGGTTTTGTGCCTGCAACGTTTGATTCGTCGGTTTGCGACGGCTTTATAAACATATCTTACCAATGCGCAAAATCAGCCGTAAAAAGCCTTGCTAAAACAGAGGGTATTCTGGCAGGTATTTCTTCGGGCGCGGCGCTTTGCGCGGCAGAACTTGTCGCGCAAAGAATTGAGAACAAAGGTAAAATTATAGTGACATTGTTTCCTGACGGCGGAGAAAGGTATTTGTCTACTGATTTATTCGATTGATTTTATATGCTTTTAAGCCGCATAATAACTTCTTTCAGTTTCCGCTTTTTAAAACCGTCTAAAAGAGGCGACAGCGCGGTGTAAAAATTATCCAAATCCGCGTTGGTCAGCGTTCCTTCGCGCTTGCCGCGCTCGGCTTCCGAAATTATAGTATGTAAAATCTGTCCTTCGCTTTTTCCGCTCATGGCTTTGGTAATTATTTTAGCCATTTCCACGGTGTTGTTGTAAGCGCCACCGTTTGAAGAGCTATTAGCAGAGGTGTTTGCGCCTGTATTCTGCGCGCGGTTACCCTGAGGGTTTTCTTCCGAATAACTTTTAAAATCTTTCATAACGTCCTTTTTTGCGAAAATCCCTTGAAAAAATTTTCAGCATATAATGATATTAACAAAATATGCAAGGAACTTTATTTATGCAACTTTTAATTATTTTGGCTATGCTGATGTTCGGGGGTAAGTCCGACACGCAAAAACTTTTATCGGAAGTAAAACCTATGCTTGAAACTTTCGGGGGAAACGAAATCAAAGAAGCTTTGAAAAGCGCGGAGGAAATTTCTCAGGTTCTTACAGCCGTCCGTGATTTTACGGGCGCGTCTTCGGAAGAAGTAAAAGAAGAAGAGCTTTTCAGCGGCGGTGTGCGGCAGGAGCCCGACGTTGCTTTCCCTCTTGCGCCTATTTCGTCAGTTGCCGACAAAGAAATCACATACAGCCTTTCAAAGTACATATCGTCGGTAAATTAACTTAAATAGTTATAGCGTTTATTTAAAATAAACTATTTATACGTGTAACTGCAATATCGCGTCGTGGGGAGTAAAAAGCAAAATGTTCGCCTTTTCAGTTTAAATTCGGTTTCCACACATATTGCTTTTGCCTGTTTGCTGTGATACAATAAGATTATGAAAACAGGTATTTCCACCAGGTGTTTTATCAGCCGTTACGAAACCGAAGACGGCATTGCCCTATTAAAAGAGTGCGGAGCGGAAACGTGTGAAATTTTTTTGCGCACATTTTACGAATATCGTCCCGAATTTGCAAAAAAATATGCCGAAAAACTTTCGGGCGCAAAAGTAAATCTTATAAGCGCCGCGCCGTATAATTTTGAGGCTCAGCTTTTTTCGCCGTCGCGCAGGGTAAGGGGCGACGGTTTCTATTGGTTGGACCAGATTTTACGTTCTGCGCAATTTTTCGGTGCGGAAAATTATGCGTTCGGCGGATTAGGCGTAAGAGAAGATATTTGCGGAAATATTGATTACGCGGCGGAGCGTTTAAGAGAAATCATATCATTCTGCGCGCGTTACGGCGTGCGGTTCTGCCTTGAAAATTCCACGAACGGACTGTATGCTCGCCCGTTTGTTTTTACAGAACTTAAAAGACGTTGCCCTGAACTGTACGGGGTTTTAAATATTGAAAGCGCGCGCAAATCAGGCTATCCTTATCAGATGTATATAAAGGATATGGCAGATTGCATATTGAGCGTTAAAATTACCGATTTTAACATTGGCGGAACTTCCGCCGATTCGGGTAACGGGGCTTTATCTTTGGAAGAAGTTTTGGCGAATCTTAAAGATTCGGGTTTCGACGGGACGGTGTTAATCGAAACGCAGGATTTCGAAGATAATGAAAGTATAAGCAAATCGCTTGAAGTTTTAAATGAAACCGTGCAAAAATTAAGTTAAAATATTTATAAAATAATTATGGTTGGCGCCGCCGTTTTCGTGTAAAGAAAGCGGCGGCGTTTTAAGGTAAAAAATTCCTTATAATTTCCGAAAAATTTGTATAAAAACAGTTGACATAATTTACAATGTTTGATAAGATATAAAAGCTGTCGGTTTAGACAGCGATGTTTTTCTTTTGAAAAACAGCCGATTTTTTTCGGCAAAGCGAAGACTGAAAACTGCATAGAGAAGAAAGAAAAAGAAAGTACAGAAAAGGCAATTTAAGATTAAT